>JAXHSW010000183.1:0-19716 GCA_034190295.1 Cyanobacteriota bacterium
GGGGACAGGTCATTTCAGTTATCAGTTATCAGTTATCAGTACCGACCGCTAAAGCCGGAGAAAACGAAAATACGCTCATTGAATATTTTTTCATCCCCCTAAAAGGGGGAGGCTTTAAACCAAATTTTTCGGTCAACACGGGGATTATAGTTGCTCCTCTGCAATCGAATCATCCCGTAATTATGCTAATCAGCTATATTTCTTCTATAGCAATACGCAAATAGGTCAGGACATTTATCAATGCTCAAACTCAATCAGGGACTATTTTTAACTTTTGACTTTTGACTTTTGACTTTTATAGCAATGTGCGCTGGCTTATGTACAAATTACAAGAACTGTCCAATAGCTAAAAGTCTTATAAGATAGGTCTTTTATTCCCCCTGTTGCCAGATGAGCTGTTGCCTGTTGCCTGCGCACAGCGCTATAACTTGCGCACAACGCTATACTTCTTGCCTTTTTTCCTAAATGTTAAATTAATTCAGGTACTTATAATTTATGCTGAGTGAATGGTATTTTTGCTGCTGTATTAGCGCCAACTCTTCCGACACGGAAGCCTTTTTATCAATTCTGGATGTTCTGGAAAATCCAGAGAGTGATTCTCAATTGCTCTACCTAGCTTATAATGAACTAGAGCGTACAGAAGACAGAATGCAAATCTATGCTTTGCCTGTGGTATTGAAGTCACTGCGTCGAGAAAACCTTTCTGCTGGTTTAAAAAGTAGAATAAAGCGCTACCTAGATCGTCTAATCAAGAGTATCCCAGAAGAAGTAGAGGACTCAGTTCGACAACTCATTAAATTAGCTTTGTCTAATCAGACCGACAATTTTACAAAAATTATCAAGTTCGTCAATACTTTTGTTAAAGAAAGCCAGAACTTAGAGGAACGTCGGTTAACTCCTACACCATATCTTGAACTAGAAGACTTTTTGCCAGAAACTATTGTGCTAGCTATTATTGCAGATAGACTGGAAAATAACGAAACATTAGTGAATGAACTCAGCGCTGCAATTAATGAACAGGATGAAAAATCTTCTTCAATGATTAGTACATTCTTAAAAGCAGCACTAGATTATCAATTTGGCCGTTTAGCATTTCGACTAGCTGCGTCAATTACTTCACTGACATCAACCGTAGATGTAGAAGAGCTACGAACTTTGATTGCTCAAAAAGCATCTTTAGCAGCACACGCTGAACCTGACTTATTACATACTTATGCGATCGCTTTATTCAGAGAGACAAGTAAAGAAGATATAACTTCTAACCATTGTCGCCTTATTATTAAAGAATCTCTAACTCTGTTTGAATTGCGTGCTTTAATCCAGAAGATACCTGATAAAGATAGCAACACTCTAGATAACTTGTTTCGTCGTATCGGTATTCAACAAAGAACCTCAAACAGAACTCAGGGATTACCAGTTTTTTACTGGCAGGTTCTTTTATGGGAACTTGCAGCTCAGATTGATGCTTTAACTACGGCTGATGAGCTACGGAAACTTTGGAGTTTACCAACTAGGTGGCCAAAATCTGTTCTCTATATAGATTGTTCTGAAGCAGATACCCCGGAAATAGTACAAGCTCAGTTTAGCTCTCTTATAGAACTGCTAGAATTACCAAGAAAAATTAGCTTGAAGGTAAACAAAAGAAAAAAATTTCATCTCAACAATGAATATGTATGGCTCTTCTTGTCTCCCTGGTTCGCACGAACTAAAAATCCCACGAAACTATATCCAAGAGCGGATGAGCCAACTTTACTCATTCGGGCTATGGGTAGTGTATTTGTCGCTATTCGGCTACTACAAAAATTAGCACAGAAAGATGATAATTGGGAAAAGGTTGAATTTGCAGCAAAATTCTTGGCTCATACTTCTGATATAACCACCACAATTGACAGAAGCAACAACAACAGACAAAAAGAGGGGGGGAATTCTCTGCTTTCTGGTGCTTTAATGGGTTTGTTTCAATTTGCAAGGCGACAAATTCGACTTGTGGGTACTGGACAGTTGCAATCAATTGAGCCACAGATTTTTGTCAAAATTTGCGAGATGGGGCGATCGCCTGAGAAAAAAGAGTCCTCCAATTCACAAGAGATTCTGTTTCTAGATTTAGTGCTTCCAGAAGTCCTGATTTCTTGGATATTAGATGCTTATCCTAGTGCTATCGGTTCCCAACTATCAGGACGCTGGTTAAATTTAGTTCGGCAGGTATACAGTCACCACACTGCTTATAATAATATTCAGGATAAAAAACACAAGTTTCCAGAACGACAGAAAGCAGCTTTAGTTGTCCGTTTTTTATGTCCCGAATACCAACTAAACCTAGAGGATAAATTGAACTGGAAACTTGAATACAGTCAGAAGGATGTCTGGGAAGTTAATCCACGCAAACTTCTTTTGACCGAACGGCAGTTACATCCAAATGAATGGATTAAATTGGAAAGAGATAAGACAGTTAAGTGGGAAAGTGAAAATGACCCGAAGTGGTTTGTATCAAATAAACTGGTTTATACATTAGAGTTATTAGATTCGATCGCAAATTCACCTAGCTTTGAAATTGCAGAAGAAAATTTAGAAAAATACTTTTGTGATTTGAAACTATACCTGAATAATGCAGAAAAATCTAAAGATATCGATCGCTTCACTCGCTTGCGTTTAGTAGAATTTTTAGACAGTTCCATTTTAGAGAACCGACCTGAAGAACAAATTTTGATTGGGTCGGTTTTGTTAGAGTATGGCAGCATCTATGACCTCAAAAGTATGCTTGAAAAAGTGTATTGCACAAAAAAAGAAGATGACAAAACAACTTTTCAAGAGGTAAACGATGCTCGTCAGCAATTACAAGAAGCATTGTTATCAATAATCTATAAGCGCTTGGAAAAAGAGGCAGAATTATTGCAGGAAATACATTATGAAGGTGAGGACTTAAATCAATCAAGAAAAGCTCGAAGTCCAAGACAAACATACAGAAGCTTACAGAATGCTGAATTATTCAAAGAATGGGTGACAAAAATCATATATCTAAGCAGTATTGACGAAAATCCTCAAGATTTTAGCGAACTTGGTTTGGGTTTAAGAACTTTGCTTCACAGTTCATTGGAAAGACAAGCAAACACGGTGATTCGAGCTAAAACCTTAAATGTGGAACTCCGAAATAATCCAAGGCGACTTGTGCTTGGTGAGAAACCTACAAATTGGGTAATTAAGGCAATTAATTACAATCCAAATCAGTTCACAGCAAAAGTTTTTTATGAAGAATTTGAGACTAAAGGAATTGAAAACTTATTTGAAAAAAAATCCCATGAAGTTAGTAATCTGAAACATAAAAGCAACGATCCTTTGAATGTTCAAGCTTTGGTAGTTGATGTCGATCGGGTAGAACAGGGCGATCGCTATCCATGGCAATATACTTTTGATTGTGGGTTTAAGTTCCTGCTAACTCAACCATCAAATAAAGATTTGTCTTTTCAACCAGGCGATCTTGTGAAACTTCCTATTCGACAGTCTCAAGAAGGAGATGAACTAAAGTGGGAGGTATCCGAGCAAGATTCCATTGAACACTTAGCTCACAAAACTTTGCCTGGAGACATCTACAAAATCACTGTTGATGAAATTTGGCAAAATGGTAGTAGAGTCTGGTCTTTGGAGCGCCAAAAATTCAATGGTCAAACAGAGACGATTACTGATACTGATAATCTCGCTCTAAGTATGTGGGATGCTGATATTTCTCGTTGCTTTTGTCAACACTCTGATTCATTAAAGCGTGATGTTTTTGCTAAACTCAATCAACAGCAAAAATGGGTTCCAATTGACTTTGATTTTACCGATCTACTTTCAAAACTCTGCCATTCTCAGCAGCACAGTAATATTGCTGTTTTAACCTTAATCGGGGAAACAATCGGGAAATTTGGTGAGAAAGCATGGCGCTTTTCTTTTCAACCAGGTGAAAACTATCTGATTGAACAGCATCATTTCTTAGGTAATGATTCCAAGGTCTTAGGCAAGAAAATTAGAGAATGCCAAAATTTTAGAGGTGGTGCAGTAGGATTGTTGATTGCAGCAAAACCAGACTTTGAAGCACAGCAAGTTGGGTTAAAGCTAGTTAACCAAGAAGTTACTGATACTATTAATAATGAATTTGAGAAATTTTACCCTGAATTAGAAATTCCTTTTGACGATCGCAATATTAAGTGGCGTGAACTGTTCGATCGCTCTGAGGAAAAGTTAATAGCAAAACAAGATGGTCATGGCAACTGGTTCTGTTACCTTGGTGAATATGAAAATAAGGTGATTCCTGGTTATCCTCGTCAAGTGAAAGTGGAATGGGATACAGGACCAAACCGAGAAGGAATTGAGGATTTGATTGTCTCCAAGTGGCAAGAACATCAATGGCGAACTGTTTCTGTCAACGGTGAAGCACCTCCGTATTATGAAATTACCCTCGATTCAAAAGATAATTGGGCAGCATTTCTCGATCGTTGGCAGAAATTACCTGAAGGAGAGTATATTGAAGTAGGAGAGCGAGTTACTCTTAAATATTCACTGGGATTGATAGATCGTGAGAACAATGGCTTTGTTTCCTACCTGACAAAGGAAAATATGTTAGTTTGGGTGCAAGTTGAATCACTAACGATGCTTCCTCAAGAACATCAAACAAAGCTTTCCATTGGTGAGAACCGAGAAGCAGAAATTTTCTGGATCGGTTGGTCTAAAATTGACGGTATTCCCCATATCAATGCTTTTCCTCCTGTTGAAGTGACCCAAAATAAGAAGCAATGTTTGGGAATAATTGCCAGGGTTCCCAGACCAGGTACAGAGGGAACCCAGTGTAAAGTTATCTGGCAAGTAAGTTCTGATAAGATTAGAAAGCAAGATTTGCAAATTGAGAACCTATCTGAAATTCGTCTTAATCAAGGTTACAGGATTATTGGAAAAAACAATAATGGGGAGTGGCGGTTTCATATTGAGAGACCCAACATTCGAGCAAGAGCGCTCTGGTCATTAAAAAAGTTTAATAGCAGCAACTTAGACGAGCTTTACTACTTAGGGTCATTGTCTATTAACGGTAACAATTCAGCGATCGCGGAGCAAAAATTCCATCCTGGTGAATTAGTCTACTGGTCCGATCGAGCTGAAGAAATTTCTCATTTAGCAGTTGGCAAAAAATACAAATCTGGAGTTCCGAGATTTGAAGAAAAAAGTTTCTGGGAAGATGAACAAACAAGCAATACCGCTCGTTACAGAAACACTTTTGATGAAACATCTTACCAATACGAACGTGCAATTTTGAAGTTCGGCGATCGTCTTTTAATCGGTGATTGCAGAAATGTGATAGGTAATGAAAAAGTTATTGTGCGAGACATTAAGTTAGTTTCAGAATCACGACATGATGGAAAATTTGTGCTACGAAGGCGATTTGATTTACGCCCAATTCCTCCTGATATTAAGGAGTATAAGACAGACACTGACGCCGAGCTATGGTTAAAGAGACTCAAAGAATATTTGGACGAACCATATCCCCTATCAGCAACATTGCAAAAAAATAGACATGAACATAGATTTTTACTGTCAAAAGGTAAGTCAGGCGATCTCAGAATTCCAGAAGACTCTTCTCGCAGTAATTGGACACCTTGGGTTCCACTGGCGCCAGAGGAAGGTAAGTTTGTCATGGCAGATAATTACTCAGACCAGGCTAAGGTTTATTTATTTTTAGAAAACGGGAAAATTTGGGCTTCCTGTCGCCGAGTTCCACCTATTACTATTGAAGACTTTAGACTTGATTATTGTGAAGCGGCTGCACCAAATACCGATATCTTGCTCAAAAATAAAAATCTTAATCTCTATTATGTGGGTCCAGAAACACTGGATGAACCTACAGGTGAAAATAACCAAGAGACTCATCACCGATTTGAGATGGGATATGGTCAAACTTTACTGATTCCCGAAAGTAAACTGGAATTTAGGGATGGTCTATTTAGTCAAGCACAATTTTCTCTCTTTCACGGAGACCCGATCAAAGTAATATCATTCAAAAAAGCACAAAGTGAAGATAGTGCAAACAATCAACAAGCGCAGTATATTCTCAACATTAAGAGTATCTATATTGAGTTGTCTGAAGCTCGACAACTTTACGAGCAAAGAAAATTCTATAAAATTGTTCACTTGCTTCACCTTAAACCTCAGAGCAAAAAGCTAGAAATTAAATATATTGATGGATTTAACGAAAATATAACCCCGCAACACCGACCATTTACCACAAAGAAGTTTAGAGCATTTCTCACTGACGAAAGCCAAGTTAGACTATCTGAGAGACGACAAAAATGGCTTGAGGACGAAGAATCAGACCCTGTAATTTTTGGACGCTTAGACGATGAACGCTATAAAAGGACTCACGGTAGAGAAATTTACTTTGACCATGTAAGACTGTCGTTTCAAGACCCTGCAAAAGGTTCGTGTTTGCAAGATGGTGAGATGGTGTTTCTCAGAGGTAATAGAATTACCAAGTTAGGTAATAATGATATGGCATTGACTTTGAAGCCACCAAAAGGATTAGACCCAGAAGATGTTGGCAAAGATGGAAAGGTGCTGCGTTTGTTGCGACGGAGTTTCTCAGCTAGGGAAAATCTCCTTAAACAAGTTTATGAAGAAAAAGGAGAAACAGAATTTTCAGACGATCGCTTGTTAATCCAATTAACTCAGAACAATGGTCAAATAATGACATCAGGCGATCGAGTTCCAGCTCGAAAAGCTGCTGCACTGCGCGGTGCAATCTCAAGAGCTGGATTGTTAGCAGTCATTGTCTTTGTAACAAATAGGGGTATAGTCAAAATTGAATATAAACCAGGAATTTTTATTCTCCTCAAAGAATACCAGATTGAATCTCTACCTAAGAATTTGCCTCCAGGTACTTTTGTGCGCATTACAAACGGAGCTGATGGTAAATTTAGGATTAGTCGTGCAGCATTTGGCAATGCACAATATGTTTCAGAAAGTATCCGACCAGCGGTAATGTTGCCAAAAAACGATATACGAGATTTGAAGCCAGAAGAATGGAAGCGCAAAGGTCGTTTTGTAATCGGGGGCCTACCTGACATTGTTGCTAGTTTTGGTGAATATACAGACAATCAGTGGCAAAGTCAAAACACTCTAAAATTAGAAACTATCACTAAATTGATGGCAACACGGCATCCCAAGGTCGTTTGTTTGGGCAAAGATGCAACGGGAAATTACCGAATTACACCGCCTTCTGATGAGTTTCCTTCTGGTCGGTTGGTCAAGATAGAAAATAGTCTCAAAGTGCAGTATGTACCGTTACATTCAAAAGCTACAGAGACAAACAATCCTATTTCCTGGCATTTGCTATCTTTTGGAGACCAATCAGTAGAGCAAATTGTCGAACGAGCTGATTCACAATTATGGCGTTATCACGATGATGAAACTTTTACCTGGAATACGGATACTCAAAAATTTGAGCCTAAAAAGGTGAAAAATCGCCATAATGTTTGGAGAGGCCCGATTTTCTTCCAGTTACTAAACGGAGAACTGAGACTACGCTACATTAAATCCGAGTTTCGGAGGTTTGGGTTCCCAGTTGAGGAACTAATTTACGCACTGAAGGATAATACTCGGTCTCATTTATATCCGATAGCAGGAGTTTCTAGATTAGACGCAGGAAGTTCTCAATCTCGGGAATATAGTTTGTGGATAGAATTGGCACCAGGACGTTTGGTTGAACTACCCACTCAGTTAATTGTCTGGCGTTCTGGTGCTAATAAAAAAGAGCGATCGCTTACGGACTTGATGCACTGGCAGGGTGTTGCACCAGGCGATCGAGTTCAGCTAGAAATTGTCTCAACCGACCCACTGACAATTGACCGGATCGCCTTAAAAAAATGGATTCCTGGTATTCGTAATGCTCTTGGTTCAACAAACCAATGCTTTTTGCCAGTTCAGGATGTCAACGAAAAGAAAGGAGAAATGACCCTTGGTGGAGGAGAATTTAAACTTAGACTCCCCTTTGCAGATAAAGATTATAACTGGCAAATGGTAATTCTTACTCCTGAAAATAATGATATAGAATGGATTGGTGCTACATCTTCTAAACCAAATCCCAGAGCAAATGATGTTGTGTTTCTAGAATTAAACGACCGGGAGCAGCTCGCTGTTATCGGTTTTAAGAGAATAAAACCTTTGCCAAACAAGGAAGAAGATCGTGATGTGGTGAAAAATCTAATTCGTGCTGCTGGTGGTGTTTTGCCAGTTACGGTTGAAGAATTGGATTACACTGAAAATGAGCATCTCCTCTTCTTCTCAATGAAACATCAGGAAAAGGCTGCTGATATCCCACTTAATCGCATTAGTATGGCACGTTTTGTAGATATCTTACCTGATGGAGAAACAGCAATATTGCGATGTGGTGGTGGGTTAATTTCCCTCCCCATGAAAGAGGTTGTTCCTGGACTCGATCGCTCCCTTTACAAGGATGCAGCCAAAGAGTTTAAAAAAGCTCGAGTTTCTTTGTGGTTGCGTCAAGAGAAAAACGGCATTAAGGTAGGATTCAGAGATGACTCTAAAAATCAATATCTACTTGTCAAATCGTTAAATATTCTTTTGCAAAATGACAAAGAAGTTGGGCTAATTTTTCAATCAATTGAGACAAAAACATTACACTGGTTGCCAATTGAGGAGGCTGCTTGGACGCAGCTATCGAATGAAGAATTTCGTGATGTCTTTAAGTCAAAGGAAATAAAAGTTAGGCGTAAACTCATCACTCGCGATAATAAGTTTGGTAATAACTACGAAACTTATATTATTTCTGTGCTTGCTGTACCAGAGGTTTACGCTGAAGCCAAAAAACTAACGATTAGTCAGGAGCTATTCGTGCGAGTAGTCAAGCAGGTAGCAAAGAATGATGAGAACAAACAGCGATATCTAGTGGAGTCGTTGAAGACTCAAGTCATCCTAGATTGTAAAATTTATGATGATTACCCACGCTTACCACAGGGTGCAATTATTCCTGTAGAGGTTTTATTGCACATACAAGGCACCCCAAAGTTGATTACAGTTATTCCGGTTGGCAAGAAGCGAAAGTATTTAGACTTACCAACCTGGATGACAGAAGAACTTCCCTTACCCGGAGAAGAGCGACAATTAATACGCATCTACCGAGGATGGCGACAAAGTGACCAAATTGTTAGTGATTACAAAAAAGACATTGATAGATTACTTTGTCATTGGTTTAATGATGCTTTTGGAACTTATCCTGATGCTGAGGAAGCCAAAGATAGCAATGATAAACGTCAATTAAAAACTGCCAAACAATGGGAGAAAAAAAACCGATATAAAGAAATTAATACTGCTTTTGCCATTATGGCAATTCTTTTACTAAACAAGCATGAAGAGACAAAACGTAAGGCTTACAAATTAACACAAAGTTTGGGACAACGAGCGCTTCGTAGTTTACATATTGAGGTTATCTATCAGCTATGGTTGAGAGATCAAAATAATCGGCAACAGACGGATGGACTATGGCAACGTTTGCAGGAATTAGAAGTTCAAAAACATTTTGAAGTTCCTCTCAAAGAAAATAGTCCTGAAGCGATTAGACAATTTTGTAATGCTGTTGAGATGCGTTCCGAGCCAGACCTTTTACCTATTGGTAACAGTTTGTCTGCTGCATTAGGTGAGTTATCTAGACCTTTAGATATTCATAAATATACTATAATTACAAAGGAATTGATTGCTGTTTATCGCACTTTACATCCTTTGTCTAGGATAAAAGAACTGCAAGATTATCACATAAATAAACTACAGGAAATTTTAAAACGAATAGACCAAGGCGAACATGACATCATGCTTTTAGAACCTCTAAATTATGAAACAGATAATTACTCTGAAGATTCAGGAGAAATTAATTTACTAGCTGAATTATTTCCGCAAGACCAAGGTGAAATACATTGGAAAAACTGGGTGAGGGAGCAAATTAGAGACTTAGATGATTTGACGGAAAAATATGCTTCACTTGCAGAAAATATTAATAAGTTGAAAGATGGTTTTCAGCGAATTAATAAAATAAAAGGCGTTGCTGATTTTGAATATGATTTGTATTTTTTGGTAGTTGCTAAACTCTTGAATAACGAATACTTGAGATTGTTCAGTTTTTATTTTCATATCTTGATTCAGCAACACGAAATCAAAATTATGGAGAAATAACATCAAATTTGGGTAATTAATTAGGGAATGCTCTTAAAAGTCTTTTAGTAGGAGGTAGGAGACAGGAGAAAACCCACCCCTAGCCCCTCCCAGGAGGGGAAGACAGGAGACAGGAGAAATGGGAATTATAGAGGAGGTAGTCGGAAAAATTGTAAGAGTGATTTTTCTGTCATAATCCTCCCAAAATACTAGCTTTTTGCAGCTCAAAAAGCTGAAAAGCTGGCACTTTTTTCGACAAAAAAATGGCTTTGTTGCATGAAAGTAGCGTTCTTAACATCCATTCGGCAGCTTAATCGTCCTACGAACGCAATTATTACTATTGGACAATAGTTATTGCTCTGCTCTTGAGCGCCATTCGGAGTAAGTGCGGCAGCTTAATCGTCCTACGAACGCAATTATTACTATTGGACAATAGTTATTGCTCTGCTCTTGAGCGCCATTCGGAGTAAGTGCGGCAGCTTAATCGTCCTACGAACGCAATTATTACTATTGGACAATAGTTATTGCTCTGCTCTTGAGCGCCATTCGGAGTAAGTGCAGCAGCTTAATCGTCCTACGAACGCAATTATTACTATTGGACAATAGTTACAGCAATTTCCGCACGTTATTGTTGTACATATGCGGAGCAAGTGTGGCAGCAATATACTTTCATGCAACAAAGCCCAAAAAAATACTAATATCATGTCCGAATAATTAGTGATGAAAAAATTTTCTGTTTCCTATTATCCTTTATCATCCCTGTTGCCTTTCGGAGCTGTTGCCTGTTGCCTATAATCATTTATTTAAACTATTCAACCAGACATGATATAAAACCTTTATCTGTCAATGCTTTAATATTAGATCGGTAGAGCAATAATTATTATAGTCATTGCGACGGTCACTCCGTGGAAGGAAGCAATCTCCTCAACCCCTGAAATTGCTTTCCGTCGTTGTAATAACGATTATTCAACTGGATTTTATATTAGGAGTAAATAATTATGGAAAATTCTCAATTCGAGAGTATAGAGAAAGAGTTAAAAGACCTAATAAATAGATTTTCAAAGGCCGATGAAGTTTTGAATAATTTACAAGATGTTCAAAATCAATTTGGATGGCTAGGGAAAATTTGTGACGATTTGAATGAAGAATTAAAAAAAGTCAAACAACTTCATAATGAATATTTAAAAAAACATGAGAAAGTTGATGAAGAATTAAAAAAAGTCAAACAACTTCATTCAAAATTATCAGAGGATATTAATCAAGCACAGGAAAATATTGAAAAACGTTTTACTCAGCTCAAAGAGGAAAATGAGCTAAAACTTGAGACTCTGATTGACTCAAAATTATCTAATATATCAAAGGATATTAACCAAGTCGAGGAAAATATTGAACAACCTTTTACTCAATTTAAAGAGGAAATGGATTCAACAACCCAGAAAGCAGATAATACTAAAAGGGTTGAAAATTTACCAGTTCCACTCCCATCAGATAAAGAAATGGAGGAGTTTCTATATCAGCTACTCAAGGAAACTTTTATTAACAAAAATAACGAGCCAGAACTTTTCCGTTTTTTCGAGGAAAATTTAGATAAATTAAATGACGATCGCCTTCCTGAATTATTGCAAAATTGGGCTAAGACTGCTCCCAATGTAGAAGGTACGAAAAAGCGTTTTAATAGAGTTACTACTATTAAGTCTTTAATTAAAAAATTTAATGAGAGAATTAGCCACTAATTTATAAATTACTCTCAATAGGTACAATTTCAACAATTAATTATTAATTATTAATTATTAATAACTACCTCTCCTTGAAAAGAAGAGGATTGACTAATCATGAAAATTTTTTTCTTTTTTCCCCTTAAAAGGGTCGGCTTTAAACCACAATTTCTCGGTAAGCATTTCGGTCCGAATGCTGCGCAAACAGCGGTCAGCTATCAGCTATCAGCTATGAGTTATTAGCTCATTATCGCACCGAAGGAGAAATTAGTCTTCAAGGAGTGAAATATGTTTGCTTCCGCATTCCGCACCGAAAGAAAAAGGTTATCTAATAACCTTAATATCATGTCCGGTTAAACAGTTATAAATAAACTACTCATAATTCAGAATGCGCGAATTTCCGTTTGTCATGCTCCGCAAACAGAATTTAGAATTTCCTACGGAATGCTCCGCAAACAGGAGGGAAGAAAGAAGAAAAGAAAGAGAAAGTTTTTTATCACTAATTATCCGGACATGATATTAGTAAGTTATTACGTTCAAAAACTGATAGCTGACTACTAATAGCTGAATGCTTACGGTAAAATATTGTAGCTTCTATTTTGAAATATATTTTTCTTTCCATCCCATCTGTGCGGTCTAGGTGTTCTGTAGCTACAAATTTTGACGATCTGATAAATTAGATTGAATATAACCCTAAAAATAACAAAATACTATGAAATTTTACATTGTAGATGTATTTGCTGAAACTAAATATGCTGGTAATCAACTGGCTGTATTTACAGGTTCTGAAGTTGAGAATCTTTCTGATAATGAAATGTTGCAAATTGCCAGAGAGATGAACTATTCAGAAACTACTTTTATTTTATCTTCAACACAACGAAATAATGGTTACGATGTGCGGATATTTACTCCTACTAAAGAATTGCCTTTTGCGGGGCATCCAACATTAGGTACTGCGTACATTATTCAACGAGAAATTATTAAAAATTCGGTAGAACAAGTGATTTTAAATCTGGGTGTCGGACAAATTACTGTGAGTTGGAAAGGTGAAGTTTTATGGATGGGTCAGAATATGCCTACTTTTGCTCAAAAATATCAAATTGAATCTTTAGCAGAGGTATTAAATTTAGAGGTGAACGATCTAGATATGAGGTTTCCTGTTCAGGAAGTTTCGACAGGAATGCCTTTTATTATTGTGCCTTTGAAAAATCTCAAAGCATTGAAGAAAGCTAAAGTAAATTTGGATAAATATTATCAGTTTATTCAGATAGCAAAAGTGACAGAGATTTTAATATTTTGCCCAGAGACATACAATAGTATTAATAATTTAAGCGTGAGAATGTTTGCACCATATTTAGGAATTACTGAAGACCCGGCAACGGGCAGTGCTAATGGTTGTTTGGCAGGATATTTAGCTGAGTATAATTATTTTGGTGAGGCAAAAATTAATATTAGGGTAGAACAGGGATATGAAATTAATCGACCTTCTTTATTATTGTTACAAGCAGAGAAAAAACAAGCAGGAATAGAAGTATTTGTTGGTGGTAAAGTTATCATGGTCGCTCAAGGAGAATTTGTGGTTTAAAGAAGGAAGAAGGAAGAAGTCAAAAGTTAAAAGTCAAAAGTTAAAAGTTAAAAGTTAAAAGTTAAAAGTTAGAAGTCAGAAGTTAAAAGTCAGAAGTTAGAAGTCAGAAGTTAGAAGTCAGAAGTTAGAAGTCAGAAGTTAAAAGTTAGAAGTTAAAAGTTAGAAGTTAAAAGTCAGAAGTCAGTATTAAAAAGAAAATTATACTGGTCAATAGGAGTCAAGGATTAAGTAAATATTTATGTTTAATATTTAACTGAGAACTTGACTCCCGATCGAGGTAAATAAGGAAGAAGTCAAAAGTCATGCATTCAAAAATAAGAAGTTAAAAGTTAAAAGTTAAAAGTCAGAAGTCAGAAGTCAAAAGTTAAAAGTTAAAAGTTAAAAGTTAAAAGTCAGAAGTAAGAATTAAGAAGAAAATTATATTGGCAAATAGGAGTCAAGGATTAAGAAAGTATTTCTGCTTAATATTTAACTGAGAATTTGACTCCCGGTCGAGGTCAAGAAGTCAGAAGTCATGCATTCAAAAATCAGAAGTTAAAAGTTAAAAGTTAAAAGTCAGAAGTAAGAATTAAGAAGAAAATTATATTGGCAAATAGGAGTCAAGGATTAAGAAAGTATTTCTGCTTAATATTTAACTGAGAATTTGACTCCCGGTCGAGGTAAATGAAAATAATTTATATCATATAAATACCTAAGCAAGCTACGGATTTTATACTGATTTCCATAAGAAAAATTGAAGTGCGGAATGTCGGATTTAATATTAAGTCTGGATAATTAGTGGTGAAAAAACCTATTTTTTTACACAGGGTAAATATCTCTATTATCTCTACTCCCTCCTCCCTAAGTAGGTGAGCATAAATAAACGCAATATTAGCAATATTAGAAGGTATATTTTTAGAACTCAAGCGCCCTTAAGTCAAAGCTTTCGTTTGGGTGTATCTCAATGCATGAATAAAGCCAAAAATTTATCGCTTTTAGACAACAGCTCCGGAAGGGAATAGATAGGAAAAAAGTATTTTTGCTTGCTATGAGATGCACCCTTTCGGTTAAACCAGCCTCTACAATTTTTTTTACATTTAATTAGACTACTATAGGGGTTTTCACATTAATAAAATACGGTATTTTTTTATTTCTTCTTCTTTCTGACCAAAAATAAAAAAGTTGTATACCTCATCTATTTGAGAAATTATATATATCAGTTTTGAATCATTAAACATAAGCGCGATCGTAAAAAATAAAATCAACTATCATACAGAAATTATCAATTATTTCCTCCTATTCCCTACTCCCTCTTTTGGTGGAGATATCTATTGGTTAAAGTTTTGTCTTCCCTACAACCAAAATATTTTCAACAATTAATAATTAATAATTAATAATTAATAATTAACAATGACCTCTCCTTGAAAAGAACAGGATTAACTAATCATGAAAATTTTTCTTTACTATCCCCTTAAAAGGGGAGGCTTTAAACCACAATTTTTCGGTAATATTCTTTTATGTAATATCATATTAGGTAGAACAGTTATAATTAAGCTTGTAGTTTTGAAGATAAGTATTTAAAGAGCTATAGCAAAACTACAGACAAAAATTTTATTATAACTAAATTATCCGCTAGCGTAACTCCCCCAGAGGGAACACATAATATAATTGGTCTAAATTATGAGTCAATGTTTAAATCCTGAATGTCTAAATCAAAATCCTTCAGATACAAAATTTTGTCAGCAATGCGGGTCAAAATTACTTTTAGCAGAACGTTATCGCGCCATTAAAATTATCGGTCAAGGTGGTTTTGGTAGAACTTTTCAAGCAGTAGATGAATATAAACCATCTCAAGGTTTTTGTGTAATTAAGCAGTTTTTTCCTGAAGTTCAAGACCGACAAAGTATGGAAAAAGCAGCCGAATTATTTGCTCAAGAAGCAGTTAGATTAGAAGGTTTAGGAAAACATCCTCAAATTCCTGAATTACTGGCATTTTTTACTCAAGATAATCGTCAATATTTAATTCAAGAATATATTGAGGGGCAAAATTTACAGCAGGAGTTAGAAACAGTAGGGGCGTTTAATGAAACTCAGATTTGGGAGTTATTAAATGATTTATTGCCAGTATTAGAATTTATTCATTCTCAACAGGTAATTCATCGGGATATTAAACCGGATAATATTATTAAACAACCTCTATCTTCCCAGAAAAAAGGTGAATTAGTATTAGTGGATTTTGGGGCAGCCAAATTTGCAACTCGTACTGCTTTGGCAGTGACAGGAACAGTTATTGGTTCTGCTGGATATGCTGCGCCGGAACAAGCTATTGGGAAGTCAATTTTTGCTAGTGATATTTATAGTTTGGGTGTGACTTGTATTCATTTATTGACTACTAATGTTGAGCCGTTTGAATTGTTTGATGTAAGTGAAAATGATTGGGTATGGCGAGATTTTTTAACTTCTCCTATTAGTGATAATTTGAGTAATATATTAGACCGGATGATTGTCGGAGCAACGAAGAAAAGGTTTCAGTCAGCGACAGAAATTTTGGCATTGATTAAACCTAATGATGTTGATGTTTCACTGCCAGAAAAACAGGTAAGTAATTTGGTAGACTCTTCATCTATTCCAGAAGTAAACTTAAATTCAGAAAGGGGAGTTGATTATAGTAAATTGTCCGATCTATTGGCTCGCAAAAAGTGGCGAGAAGCAGATATAGAAACAGCCAAGTTAATGTTAAAAATCGCTAATAGGGAAAATAGAGATAAATTAAATATTAGTTCAATTAATAATTTACCTTGCGCCGATCTACGGACTATTAATCAACTTTGGGTAAAATATTCAAATGGTAAGTTTGGTTTTTCTGTGCAAAAAGAGATTTGGGAAAATTTGCCTACTCAAACATTTTTTTTAACTTATGAAAAATTTGGCGATCGCTTGGGTTGGCATTCAATAATTGGTTGGACTAATCACGATAACTTAATATTTAATTTAGAAAAAGCACCCCAAGGTCACTTACCTGCAATGTATGCTATGAGTGGAAGCTGGGTATGGTTTATGGAGTTAGAAAAGTTATTTTCTGCTATGGTCAAAAGACTTGATATTTGTCACATCTAAGGGAGTGGGGGAGTGGCTCACACTGATTATGGCACGGATACGCGGATAGGTCAGGGAGTAGGGAGTAGGGGAGTGGCTCACACTGATTATGGCACGGATACGCGGATAGGTCAGGGAGTAGGGAGTAGGGGAGTGGCTCACACTGATTATGGCACGGATACGCGGATAGGTCAGGGAGTAGGGAGTAGGGGAGTAGGGGAGCGGGGGAGTAGGGGAAGTAGGGAGTAGGGAGTATAAAAATGCTTTTTATTTTAAGTTGTAACTAACCAAGAAGTGCTATTAACTTTTTCACGAATTTCTATCGCTTGTTGATGATAATTCTTAGCTTGATTTTCTTGCCCTATATGTTGGTAAACTTTTTCGATCAAATCAAGAGTTTTTACTAAATCTTTACCATATTCAGCAAAAATACTTTTTTGAAATCCATCTTTTTCTTTCTGTTTATAAGTTGCCATTTTGTGAGGATATATATGGCTAGAATGATAATTTTTTTCTATTTTAGGAATATTATTTACTGTTAGTGCCAATCGGTCTAGAGAATCTTCCCATAGCTTTTGCCGAATCTCTAAAGCAAGTTCTAAAAAAGCTTTAGCTTGACGAGGTCTACTGATGAGAAAATATGCTTCTCCCATATTATGTAGTGCAATTGATTCGTTGATTTTGATTGTCAATTTATCATCTTTTGCCGATTGAGCAAGCTTTTGGAAAATATTTAAAGATTTACGAGAATACTCTAAGGCTTTAGCTGATAATTCAGTTAAATTATAAATAGTACTAATGTGATTAATTGTTTTGCCCATACCTACTACATCTTTTCTTTTCCTAAATATTGCTAGAGCTTGTGAATAACACTTCAAAGCAGCAGAATACTCTTTTAAAAGATAATAAATTTCTCCTTTTTTATTATATAAAGTAGCAATCTTTGCTTCATCTTCCATTTTTTTTGCAAGTTCTAAAGCTAGTTCTATATATTTAAGAGCATTGGCATTTTCTCCTATTTTATAGTGAACCAATCCAATCCTATAAACAAGGTCGAGTCTTTGTTCCTTATTATTAATTAATCTAGCAACTTCTAAGGCTTTTTGAAATATTTTTAATGCAGCTTCTAGTTGGCCTATACTATAAAAGCGATCGCCTGTTTGAGATAGATGTTTTAATTCATTTTGATGGCTAAGATAAGATTTCATAGTATTGCTTCCTGATTAAAGTTAATTTTTTGAGCGATGCACTGGTTAATTATAAAGTAGTTATCCTACTATATTATTTGGAAAAAAAGCAACCACTTACCAAATAATTAAGGTTTAAAGCCTCTCACTCGCTATGGAGAAACAAGAAAAAATTTTCCTTTTATTCAATCCTATCCGTTTTTAGGGAGAGATAATTATCAATTATCCATTATCAATTATTGAAGAGCTATATTTTCGTAAGCATTTCGGTCCGACTGCTGCGCAAACAGCTATTAGCTGTCAGCTAGAGCGCAACAAGACTCTCTCCTTAAAGGACAGTATTTAAATTAATATAAACTTTAAGGGCAAGGGAGACAACTTTTGTAGTAAGACAGTTAAATATTGCTTTTCTCCTAAACTAAAAGCAATAGCTGAAGTCCGCAGTTCCTCCGGAGGAGGCTAGCTGATAGCTGACGGCTGAATGCGGGCGCATTCCGGAGGAAATGCTTACATATTTTCTTAAATTTGTCTGCACAATATTGCCAACTAATCCGATCGTTTATTTTCACGCATAATGACAACGAAATCTTAAAGAAAAGGGCAAAATATATGTATTGTAGATTACATCCTTTTCTCCATAAGTTTCCCAAATTTCAAGTTTTTGTTGACGAGATTTCTCTGCTTTTTGCAGTTGACCTATATAACGATAAACTTTCTCGATTAAATTCATAGTATTGCCTAAATCTACTCTATATTGAGAGGTAATGCTTTGACTCAAGCAAATTTTTTCTTGTTCAAGTAGCTGGTTTATTTGAGATGATTTTTTGCTATTAAGATAATTATTGTGGAGAATCTTTTTATCTAAAGAATCTGGAGTTTGACTAAATTTATTCAAAGTTACTTTGCAAATTTTCTGACGAATAGCTAAAGTAAGCTCTAGAATTTCTTTTGCTTGGGTATATCGACCCATCCACAAGTAAGCTTCACCTATATTGTAAAGAGCTGTAGCAATATTAATTTGGATTGCTAATTTATCTAATTCTGATTTTCTTTCAAGTTTCTGGAAAATTTCTAGAGATTTTTGACAACAGTTAAGAGCTTTTTCAAATAACCCTAGTAAATTGTATATTTCGCCTAAATGATTAAGAATTATACCAATGCCTAATAAATTACAACAATCTTGGGCAATTTCTAAAGCTTGACCATAGTATCTTAAGGCAGAAGTATATTCTATAGACAAACAATAAGTTTCGCCAATATCATTCAAAATCATTACAACTCTATTTTGGTCGCCAACTTCTTGAGCAAATTGCAAGGCTAAATTGAGATATTTTAAGGCACAATCATATTTTTGTAGACCACGATAAACTAATCCAATACGGTTTAATATATTTATTTGTTGCTCAAATGTGAGGACAATTTTTAGCGCTTCCTGAAAAGTATTTAATGCAATTTCAAATTGTCCCAGATCGAATAAGCGATCGCCTGTTTGAAATAGTTGTTTTAATTCTTGGGAATGGATAGCAGTGGACGCCATAAGTAGTTCCTCCAGAAGAGTGCTGGTAATTTTCCGGTTGTAAACTACTCTATTTCTCAAAGTTGGCAAGTTATGCATACATTCACGGAAGTCATGCATTCAAAAGTTAAAAGTCAAAAGTTAAAAGTCAAAAGTTAAAAGTTAAAACTTAGATTTTATCAGCTCAAAACATAGAAGTTATATCAAATCCGGTAGCATCGGTGTAATTAGATGGGGAGATGGGGAGATGGGGGGATGGGGAGATGGGGAGATCGAGAAATATTTGGTAATGGTGGCTTTGTTGCATGAAAGTAGCGTTCTGAACATCCATTCGGCAGTTATATCGCCCTGCGACTGCAATTGTTACTATTGGACAATAGTTATGGCTCTGCTCTTGAGCGCCATTCGGAGTAAGTGCGACAGCTTAATCGCCCTGCGACTGCAATTGTTACT
>JAXHSW010000184.1:0-2033 GCA_034190295.1 Cyanobacteriota bacterium
CCCCACTCCCCTACTCCCCTACTCCCCTACTCCCCACTCCCTGCTATATATAATTACCAGCTAATTCCGATACACTACCTTTTTCAGTCTGAAGTTGCCATTGACCTACTACATTTAGGGAACCTTCCAAAAATTGACTGCGACAAACTCGACGCTGAATCTTACCACTGGTAGTCTTAGCAATACTACCCGTCTTCAACAGATTAATAGCATAAACTTCCACCGTATGTTCCTCAGCAACTGCCTGACGAATAGCTCCCACTATTTCCTCAACATTCAACTTCCGCAAATAACTGCGTTCCACCTCTTGAACAATTATTAACCGTTCATCATCTTCCGCTTCTATAGAAAAAGCTGCTCCACAACTAGACCGTAAAGCGGGATGACACCTTTCCACAGTCACCTCAATATCTTGGGGATAACGATACCTACCCCACAAAATCATCACATCTTTAATCCGACCAGTAATAAATAATTCCCCATCTTGTAAAAATCCTAAATCTCCGGTTCGTAAAAAAGGTCCTTTATCTGCCAAAAAAGCATTAAAAGTTCGCTCTGTCTCCTCTGACTGATTCCAATAACCCCTACCCACACCAGCGCCAGATACCCAAATCTCTCCAACTTCACCATCTGGACGTGGAGCTAATGATTCTGGGTCAACAATCATAATTTCATCGCCCAACCAAGCAAAACCACAACTAACCACAGCTCTACTTTTTTCACCCCCCAACACAACTCGATTTTCTGCTAAAGCCTCAGCATCCACATACTTAACAATTGGAGCTTTTGTTTTTGTTGCGCCACTAATAAATAAGGTAGTCTCTGCCATTCCATAACAAGGATAAAAAGCCTCTCGCCGAAACCCACAAGGGGCAAAAGTCTCCGCAAATCTTTCTAAAGTTGCAGCTCGCACTGGTTCAGCTCCAGAAAATGCGACACTCCAACTACTTAAATCTAAATTTTTCAGTTGTTTTGGGGTTACTTGCCGAGAAACTAGGTCGTAAGCAAAGTTCGGTCCGCCACTGGTTGTTGCTTTGTATTGAGAAATAGCTTTTAACCAACGTATGGGTTTTTGAATTAAAGCCACGGGTGACATGAGGGTGACGGGAAAACCACCATATAAAGGTTGTATTACTCCGCCTATTAATCCCATATCGTGGAACATGGGTAGCCAAATTACGCCCTGACTTTCTGGAGTATGTTCAAATGACTGATAAATAATTTCTGAGTTATGCAATACGTTGCGGTGAGTGACCATTACTCCTTTTGGTTTGCCTGTGGAACCGGAGGTGTATTGGAAAAAGGCGAGGGTGTCTGGGTCTATTTTTGGTTCTACCCAATTGGGTGCTTCAGAAAAATCAATTTCATCTGTGGCTATCCAGGGTAAATGGTTGAGTTTGGGAGCTAAGTCTAGATTTTTGGCTAATTTTTCTTGAATTTCGTGTAAAAAATATTTTGTGGTGAGAATGGCTTTTACTTGGGAAGATTCGACCTTTTCTTGGAGTTTGATTATAGCGTCGTTGTTGAGGGGAGGGTTACTGGTAACGGCGATCGCTCCTGCACAGATACAAGCAAAGAAACTGGCGATAAATTCTAGTCCGGCGGTGTAGGGATAAACGACTAATATTCGGTCTTCAGGGATGATGATTGATTGGAGGTGAGCAGCGATCGCTCGTACTTGTGTGTCTAATTGTTGATAAGTTAGGCTTCCAGACTTGGTTTCTCCATCTGGCAAGAAAGTATAAGCAATTTGATTGGGTAGATTTTTTGAGCGATCGCGCAGGATGTCTAGTATTGTTGAGTATTTAGGCATTTGAGGATTTTTTTGAGTAGATTAATATTGAGAAAATTCTATTGGTAAGTTTTTCTTGCATACCACATAGTTGTAAATAGGTCAAACCCTGGTTAGAGAGGCTGAGAAAAATTAGTTCATCTTGGTTAAATGAATATGAGGCGATCGCTCATTTAAGCAATGGAATTATAAGTGTTTCGGGCGTTAAAATTTGATTAGGCAATAACACTCCTTTGGATTT
>JAXHSW010000184.1:2133-19686 GCA_034190295.1 Cyanobacteriota bacterium
GGCTGAGAAAAATTAGTTCATCTTGGTTAAATGAATATGAGGCGATCGCTCATTTAAGCAATGGAATTATAAGTGTTTCGGGCGTTAAAATTTGATTAGGCAATAACACTCCTTTGGATTTTTCCTTGAATTATCCTATCACAGGATGGGGCAACAAGGCTGAAACCATTGAAACTCTGTTGACGAATTCAGCCATTTTTGGCGATGTTTTGTCAGGAGTTGATGACAATCTTTTGAATTTTCTATCAAAACAGCTCAAATTGATAATTACAACTTGATCTTTAAAAAATAACGATTACATTATTTTTGATTCAACAATTAAATTGGAGAGATGAAAACAGAAACAAAAAACAACAATTTTATTTTGAGGATTTTTTTGAGTAGATTAATATTGAGAAAATTCTATTGGTAAGTTTTTCTTGACTAGCATATAGTTGTAAATAGGTCAAACCCCTGTTAGAGGGGCTGAGAAAAATTAGTTCATCTTGGTTAAATGAATATGAGGCGATCGCTCATTTAAGCAATGGAATTATAAGTGTTTCGGGCGTTAAAATTTGATTAGGCAATAACACTCCTTTGGATTTTTCCTTGAATTATCCTATCACAGGATGGGGCAACAAGGCTGAAACCATTGAAACTCTGTTGACGAATTCAGCCATTTTTGGCGATGTTTTGTCAGGAGTTGATGACAATCTTTTGAATTTTCTGTCAAATAAGCTGAAATTGATAATTAAAACTTTTCAGATGTTGATTAGTGAGTCCAGTAAGGTGCGTTAATGAAATGTAATGCACCATTTATCGACAAAAAAATTGAACGATTATTCACCCATAAGTGCAGTGCAACTACGGTTCAAAATATTGCCAAATAATCTATACTTTTTTAACTAAATCACCTGACGCACCCTACTTTTTTTACTTTTCTAAAAAAAATATATTCGTTGCCAAAGTAAAAGAGAAAAAATTTGAACTTTGATTATTCTAGACTGTTGATTTTATAGTTATTTTTAATAACTTTGTTTGTAGGTTTAATATGATCGGCAAATAGCCCCTATCCTTTTTTGATAATATAGAATAGGGGCTAAAAATTATGACCTCAAACTATCTAGTTTTGCTTTGAATTTATAGTTTGTAGGTATTGGGAATCATCAATATCTATAAATTTTAAGTTGCTCCAAAGATGTTCCCTTATACCTGCTTTTTGATCTTCATAGTAATTGAGGTCTTCTGGCTTTAACAAACCTGAGCTTTTGCCCAAAATATAGTCTACCTCAGAAATCCAAAAAGCTACAATTTCATCCTCACTAGCTTGTTCAAGTATTTCACCTAATTTTTCTTCTTGTTCCAGATTTAATTCAGGTAAAGAAGCTAACATAGCATACTTATTAATCAGCTTTTTCAAGCTAGCAGTTAAAGTCATTGAACAATTTTTAGTCTCAGTATGGAGCAAACTAAAGCCGGATAGTTCTTCTATATAGCTATCCAAGAGCAATAACTTTATTTTTTCTATTTCTTCCATGATGTATCTTGTCTTATGTATTTGTACTTCTACATATATATAGTGAAGCTTTACTTGTATTTGTGACGAATCAAGAGTGTCACGAAAATAGGCAAGTGACACTAAGTATATGAGAATGCTAGTCCTAAAAATGTCATAATATTGCTCAAATAAATAGTTTTAACGGAGAAAATCATTACTTACATAGCACTATCATAGTTAATACAGTCAAACTATTAGGAGTAAATAACTTAAAATGAATAAAGAAAATTTTGATTTAGAATTTCGGGATTTATTACGTCAAAATAATCGTTAAAATGATTCATTATTTGTCTATATTCGGATGCGTATAAACCAATTTAAACTGAATAATTTTTATCAACCAAACGACATTCTTAATAAAGTTTACTTGAGAGGCATTAAAGCTTTGGAAGGAGGAAAAACTATAAATAGTATCTCAGGGTGGATTCGTGGAACAGCATATAATTATATTAGAGAGCTTAGTAGGAAAAAATCTAAAACAAAAAGCTTTGAAGAGCTTAGTAAAAAAGAATCTAAGTATGTAACAAAAAGCCTTAATTTGCTACAGCAAGATGGAATTATTCAAGATCGGGTTGAAGAGGCAAATAATAAAGTGGAGCTATTAAACGAGGCTTTAAAAAATTTAACTCTAGAGGAACAAAGACTTTTAAACTACAAAGAAATTCAAGGTTTATCGTGGCAAGAAATTGCAAGTTTGGAGGAGTACCAAGGTATTACACCGTCTGCTCTGAGGAAACGTAAAGAAAGGATTATCAAGAAATTGCGCGAATTTTGCCATTCTACAGTAGAGATATAATACATATATTCCTCTGGAGCTAAAAATCCTCGAAATCTTGAAATAAGTAATATAGGGATGTTCTATGGAGCGTCTCTATAATTACTTCAGAAGAAGCTTATGTAATTTTGAAAGCTCTTGTAGGATTTGTTAATAAAATGCAAGACTGATAATAAGTAAGTATTGGATTATCATAATAAAGATAACAATAATGATGGAGAAGGGGAAAAGCATAATGACAATAACAACCTTAAGTAATAATTATTAGGAATAGAATCAATGCCTGAAATTGCCAGATTTTACGAAATTATTATTAAACTTTTTTTTGCCGATCGTCCCCCCCTCATTTTCATGCAATTTATGGTGAATACAATGCTCTATTTAACCTAGAAACCTTAGAAATTATTGAAGGAGACTTGCCCAATAGAGCTACAAAAATGGTGATTGAATGGGCTTCAATGTATCAAAATGAATTATTAAAAATGTGGAATACGCAAGAATTTAGAAAATTACCCCCATTGAAATAACAATATGCTTTATCCTAAAATCATCTCAGCCCAAGCCATTGATGAACATACCTTATTCGTGCATTTTTCTAATGACCAAACCAGAAAATATAATATTAAAAAGTTATTAGACAAACCCATGTTTTTCCCACTGAAAAACTACGCTTTCTTCAAAAATTTGCAAATAGACTCATCAGGAAGCGGAATTGTTTGGAATGAAGAAATCGATCTAAGTGAGTATGAAATCTGGATAAATGGTACTACAGATTAGAGCGATCGCTATTCTTGTAGAATGGTTCTTTTTGTCGTGTAATATTATACAATTTTTCAAATAATTCTGATAAAATAGAAAGAAAATTAAATCAAAATTACTAAGAAATTATGATCGAGACTTCAGCCTTTCAACAAGCCATTGAAACAGTTGAAAAATTGTCTTTAGAAGAGCAAGAGATATTAATCAATACTCTTCAAAAGCGATTGTATCAACAACGAAGAGCTATCATATCTCAAGAAATAAAAGAAATTCGCCAAGAATTAGCCGAAGGAAACATTAAATTTGGCTCAGTCGATCGGTTTCTAGAAGAACTCGATCAACCATGAAAATTGCTTGGACACCTAAATCACTACGAGCTTTTAAGCGAATGGTACGCAAAAGACCTGATTTTCGACCACTAATAGAGGAAGTTTTGCGCCAGTTAGCAGAAGATCCCTTTCATCCTAGCTTACACACACACAAACTTAAAGGTGATTTATCCAATATCTGGTCATGTTCTATCGATTATAGCTATCGTATTTTATTTGAATTTATTGAAAATTCTGAAGATCGAGAAGAAGCTATCTTGTTGCTTAATTTTGGTTCTCATGACGAAGTATATTAGCACCTATCTGGCATTGCCATCGCTATGAATTATTGAAAATGTGGAATACGCAAGAATTTAGAAAATTACCCCGATTAAAATAACAATATGCTTTATCCTAAAATTACCTCAGCTAAAGTAGTTGATGAACATACCTTATTCGTGCATTTTTCTAATGACCAAACCAGAAAATATAATATTAAAAAGTTATTAGACAAACCCATGTTTTCCTCACTGAAAAACCACGCTTTCTTCAAAAATTTTCAAATAGATCCATCAGGAAGCGGAATTGTTTGGAATGAAGAAATTGATATAAGTGAGTATGAAATCTGGATAAATGGTACTACATAACAGAAGTCAAAAATCAAAAGTCAAAAGTCAAAAGTAAGAATTTAATTGAAAGTCACTGTCAGTAACCTTTCAAGTCCTGATAAGATGAGGTTTATTAAAGAGTAATCAGCTCTAACACTTGTAAATCAAATCAAAACTAATGGATATTATTTTAAAGCCAGAACAAGAAAAATTAATTCAAGCTAAAGTAAACAGTGGTAAATATACAACTGTTGATGAAGTTATTGCTGAAGCCTTAAAATTATTAGATGAAAGAGATAAACATTATCAAAATTGGGTAGAAGATACTCGCAAGAAAGTAGCTGTGGGTTTAGCACAACTAGACAGAGGTGAAGGAATTGAAGTACAAACTGTTATCAATAAACTCAAAGAAAAAGTTCGCCAGGCTAAAGAAAAATAATAATGAAAATTTGTTTGATTTCTCCAGAAGCAAGTCAAGATTTAGATGAAATTTTTGATTATTTTTCCAATCATAATGTAGATGCTGGCGAAACATTTGTTATTGCTTTTGAGAACAAATGCGAAAAATTATTACAATTCCCAAAAATGGGAAAGAGTTATCAAGATATTGAACCTTCATTAAGAGGTATTCCTCTTGATAATTATATTATTCTCTATCGTTTAATAGATAATGGTGTTGAGATTGTCAGAGTAGTTAGTGGATATCGTAATTTAGAATATATTTTTGAAGAAAAGAGTAATTAATTCTATATTCAATCAGTGCGATTTATAGGTTGGGTAGAAGCAAAGAAACCCAACAAATCAACTCTAAAAATAATTTATATTTTAGCAGGAATGAATGATGGTTTAGAAATTGTAATTAACCAAAACGGAAATTGTGATTTTGAAATATGAACAAATCACTTTCACAAATGAGTAATAGAGAACTTCGTCAATATCTTTCAGAAAATCGCAATGATGAAGAGAAGTTTACCCAAGCATTAGAACTGTTAATGAGTCGGAAAACGGAATGTTTTAAGTATCCTCCACCATCAGAAATGAAAAAAGAAGAAATTGAGGCAATTTTTCAAGCCAAATTGAATCAGAAATAATAATGCGATCGCCTTTCGGATAAATTCAAAAGTAAAAAGTCAAAAGTAAGAATTTAATTGAACAAACTGTCAGTCAACTTTCAATTCCTAATAAGGAGTTAATTTTTGCCAATAGATAAACAAAAAGAAACTGCAATTTTTACTTGTCAGCTCCTATCTAATCTTTATCAGCTAATCAATTTATTTCGTTATGATCGAAGACTAAAAATAATTTACATTTTAGAAGGTTCAAGTTTTTATATATTTGCGTAGTGCTATAATTCCTGAGCTTCAGATTTCTTGACTTCTTCCTTAATTTATGAAAATTGCTATTATCGCCTCTGGATTTTTACCTGTATTAGATGGAGTAACGGTCAGTGGTTTTTATCGAGTTCAAAAACTGAGTCAATTCGGACATCAAGTTTTATTATTTTGCCCAGACTATAGTCCTCTTGCTCATTTGTATCCTAATTGGAAAGATTATACGGGTAATATTTTTCCTGGAGTTCAAATCATTAATTTACCTAGTACGCCATTCCTAGATTTTGAGAGAAACGTAGGATTTAATACTTATAAAATAGTCCGCCGAGAATTAGAAAAATTTCAGCCGGAAATTATTCATGTAGATGAACCAGAAAGATTATTTTTTGCTTTTTTCCGTTTAGCGGGTATAGAATTTGCTCGACAAAATAATATTCCCTGTGTTTGTACTTTCAGAACTAATTTTTTAGACTATTTTGAAGATTTTTTACCTTTGCCAAAAGGGATTAACTTGATGTTGAAATTAATCTTTGAAAAAAGTTTTGTCTCTATTTACAATCAATATGATTTAACCCTGGTTTCTAGCAGCGTCACATATCAAAAAATTGTGAATATGGGTATCACAAATGTTAAATATACCAATTTTCATGGTTTTGATGTTGAAAAATTTCAGTCAGCAAGAATAACAGCTAATTTTTGGGAATCAAATTATCAAATTCCTAATTTAACTAATAAAGTCAAAATAGTATTTTTAGGCAGATTAACCGAAGATAAAAGTTGGCAATTCACCTTAGATGCTTTTGTCAAACTTCAGCAATTAGTAAATCTAGAAAATATTGCCATAATAATTGTTGGTGATGGTCCGATGCGTGATGAAATATCAAATAGATTAACTAAACTGACAAAAAATGTATATTTATTAGGTAGAGTACCTCCAGAGAATATACCTAATATTTTGAAAAATAGCGATTTTCATGTCACAGCTTCAGAAAAAGAAACCAGAGGTTTAACTGTATTAGAAGCTTTTGCCGCAGGAATTCCAGTAGTTGCTCCTCAAGCAGGAGGAGTCGTGGAAAATATTCAAGATGGATGGAATGGTTTATTATTTACACCAAGAAATCAGGAAAATTTTTGTGAGAAATTGAAGCTATTAATAGAAGATAGTAATTTACGGATTCAAATGGGTATTAATGCCAAAGAATCTATTGCTAAATATAGTTGGGATAATGCAGTCGCTAACCTAGTGAAAATTTGGCAAGAACAGATTACTCAAATCTTTTGAAGAAGGAAGAAGGAAGAAGGAAGAAGTGGATGTGGACAGTCAACGACCTACCACTTTGTGTCTGATAACCCCAACCAATTGTAAAAACTGCTCATAAGGTGCAGGGTATTCAACCCAAAAGAATAAAGATAAAAATTAGTAACGAAGCATCATCATTCATCAACTTTTGCTTCTTTAATTTGGTGGTGGTCTATTGTAATTATTTTAGTCAAGGATAAAAGATAAAAGCAGTGGGAGCATCTTGCTCCCGTGTCAGGTATTCCTTTTTGCTGTATACCATTACGCCAGCAGGACTACCAAGATAGATACCTGTACAAAATTAATTTAACATTTGTCAGTCGGGAACATGAAATAGGGAACAGGGAATAAAATATATGTTTGTGCTAAAGATATCAATCTAACAATTATTTTTCCTACTTATTTAAGTTAATAATCAGACCATCAAATATACAATAACTACTTAAAATTCGATCTTATAGTAGTTTGACTTAAAAATGAGACGTTTTTTCCTCTGAAACTCCCGTATAATAATACCATTTTGAAAAAAGAATTTTACGAATAATAAGCATCATAAAAAGAATTTTAGATAAAGTTTATTTGACGAAAAAGATAATTTAAAACATCAAAAATGGTATTAAATATATCCATTATGAATTCATAATTCATAATTATCATAAATACCCTAGCTAGCAAACATTTATCAATTTGGTATAACAAGAAAGCTTGATCTCAATCTAAAGTTAAATGACTATAACTACAGATAATTGTCTTGAACCAAACCTTAATCTAAATTTCCTTGAAATTTTTCCCCAAATTTTTCTTAAAAGTTAACTTTAGATATGTACGAATCAACTTAAATAACATTCTGATTGTTTTTCTCCAAATAATATCCTGAAAACTCTATGGAATTTTCTATATTTTTTTGTGTCTTTTGCAACAATACTTCTTGTATTCCTTTGAATAAAAGTATTAGAGAAAATATTCCATCAAACTTACTAATAAAAAGATTAAGACAATATAATCTTTAAGCCAGTTAAAAAATATCCAGTTAAAGTAAATAAAGATACTAAGAGATGCTATTAATTAAAAAAACTAATAAACCAAAGAATTTTAGTTATTAAATTAATTAGGTAAGTCTACTTGAATAGCTAGCAGAAAATTAATTTATCGGGTAAAAACAAAAACTTTAATAGCTGTAGCAGTCATCAAAAAAAATCTACAGATTAATACATACTTAATCCGATCGCTTTAGTCTCTTAAAGTTATAATTAAGTATTAATAAGTCTACCAAATCAATGCTATTCCACTCTATTTTCATTCCTCTAGCAACTCAAGGTTATGCAAACATTCTTATTTATATGGTTGGGACAAATTGTTTCCCTATTCGGTTCTAGTCTGAGTGAATTCGCTCTAGCAGTATGGGTTTATCAAACAACAGGTTCAATCACCCATTATGCTCTGTTATCCCTATTCATTCATCTACCTAGTCTCTTCATTTCACCATTTGCTGGTGCAATGGTAGACCGCTGGAGTCGCCGTAGGGTAATGATTGTCAGTGACTCAATCACCGGAGTAACAGCATTTGCAATAATGTTATTGGTCTTCTCCGGGCAACTACAGGTTTGGCATATCTATATAGCAGTAGGTATTAGTTCTGTCTGCAATGCTTTTCAATGGCCAGCTTATATCTCTACCATCCCTCAACTTGTGCCAGTGCAACACCTGAGTCGCGCAAATGGTATGGTGCAAGGTGCAATAGCAACATCAAGAATACTAGGTCCAAGTATAGCTGGATTGTTGATTATTAAAATTCATCTTCACGGAGTATTATTAGTAGACTTTGCTACTTATCTGTTTGGGTTGCTGACTCTATTGAGTATAAAATTCCCTAGAAGAGAAAAGAAAATTACCAGACGAAAAGTAAGTATTGAAGAGTTGTGGCAGGAAGTTGTTTCAGGTTGGAATTATGTAGTAATACGTTCTGGTTTACGGAAGTTAACTATATTCTTTGGTGTTATTTATCTAAGTGCGGGAGTATTGCAAGTTTTATTCTTGCCAATGGTATTAAGTTTTGCCTCTGAAAAAGAATTAGGAATAGTAATGTCTGTTAGTGGCATTGGAATGTTACTAGGTAGTGTCGCAGTAAGTGTATGGGGAGGTACTAAGCGTCGAATAGAAGGAATTTTAATCTTTGCATTTATTCAGGGATTATGTTTATGTTTAGGAGGATTCAAAACTTCTGTAGTATTAGCTGCAATTGGCGGTTTTGGTTATTTATTTTCTAGGGCAGTTATTGTTAGTTTGAATCATACTATTTGGCAACAAAAAGTACCTCAAGATTTACAAGGACGAGTTTTTGCTTTGCAGAATATGATGGAAAAGTCTTTATTAGTAATTACTCATTTAAGTGCAGCACCTTTAGTGGCGTTTCTATTTAAGCCATTGATGAGTGAAAATGGAATGTTAGCAAGTAGCGTAGGCAGAATTATTGGAGTTGGAGATGGCCGGGGAATGGCTTTATTATTTGTATTGATGGGTCTATTAAATATTGGGGCAGTATTAGTTGCCTATCGTACTCCAGAGTTACGGAGGGTAGAGAGAGAGTTACCTAATGCCGATCGCTTTGAAATTGATAATACTGAAGTTGATAATACTGAACAAACTGTTTTGATGCAGTAGCTCACACTGATTATGGCACGGATACGGAGGGGAGTGGGGGAGTGGGGGAGTGGGGGAGTAGGGGAGTAGGGGAGTAGTGGAGTAGGGGAGTAGTGGAGTAGGGGAGTAGGGGAGTAGGGGAGTAGTGGAGTAGGGGAGTAGGGGAGTAGGGGAGTAGGGAAACAAGCAACCAATTTTTTCAGCAGACCCCAATTATTTCCCCCTCTTCCTTCTTCCTTCTTCCTTCTTCCTTCTTCCCTCTTCCTTCTTCCTTCTTCCTTCTTCCTTCTTCCTTCTTCATTATTTTTTATGAATCTTAACTTCAATCCGACGATTAAGTTGACGATTAGTTTTAGAATTATTTTCTACTATAGGATTAGACTCTCCATAACCAATGACCAAAAAACGGTAGCGATCGCCCATATTTTTTGAGAAATATTCTGCTACTCCTTCTGCCTGCAAAAATGATTTTTCCTGATTTACCTTGACTTTACCTAGATTATCAGTATGACCAGAAACACTAATTGTCATTTCTGGATAATTTTTCAATTCACTAATTAAATTATCTAAAATTGACCTTCCCTCAGAACGAATTGTATTACTACCAGACTCAAACAAAACATCACTAGGAAGAGTAACCATCATTGTATTTTCACTAAAAACTGGCTGAGAAGGCTTATTTGTTACTTGTTTATTCTGACGAACAGATATAGGCAAAGCTAACTGTTGAGCTATTAGCTCCAATCTTGCCTCTAAATTTCCATCCGATTTTCTCACACCCAGTTGATTTTCTAAATTCCTGGTACGACCAATTAAACTATTTAACTGTGTTTGTAACTGTTGAAGCTCTGTTTGTAGTTCCTTTCTTTGTGTCTCAGTCAGTTCAACTTGAGGCGTAATAATTTCTGGGGTAGATGCGGGGGTAGACCTTGAGGATTGAGGTAACTTTTTCTGAAATACTATACCTCTAACACCACGGAATAATTTTTCTGAGATGGGTATCTCTTCAGTAGTAGAAGGATATTGAAAAGCGATCGCTATTCCCAAAACCCAGGAAAAACCGCTAGCTACTACCAGCAGTAAAAATCGAAATATTAAGGATAGTATTAACAAACCCATTCCCGGAGACCTAGTATTAGGAGTCCGTTCGGGAGAAGATTTACTCACGGTTTTTCCATTCAATGATTATTCTGATTTGATACTACCTCAAAAACTGAATTTGATACATAGGACAATATACCGGAGTATAACTTTATCTTTTCTTTTGCGGGTTTAATATAATGTCCGGATAATTAGCGATCAAAAAACTTTCTCCTTCTTTTCCTGTTCTCCTTCTTCCTTCTTCCTTCTTCTTTCTTCCCCTCCTGGGAGGGGTTAGGGGTGGGTTCTCCACGGTCGGGGTTAGGGGTGGGTTCTCCACGGTCGGGGTTAGGGGTGGGTTGACTCCTGACTCCTCAGTCGTTATTTATAACTGTTCAACCGGACATGATATAATACCCCACTTTCAAAGGTAGGGCTAATTCTTTGTCGTCAGAGAATATTCATCAGAAATACAAAAAATTGTGCAAATATACAAATCTCCCCTACTTCCCCTCCTGGGAGGGGTTAGGGGTGGGTTAACTTCTGCCTTCTGCCTTCTTCAATTACCAAGACTCTATTTCCAATAAACCATTTTCTTGAAACAATACCTTAAACTCAACTATAGATTGATTATTCTCCTCACCCAATGCTTGCCGATCGAGTAAATCTGGCAGAGGAGTTTTATCTACCTCATCAGCTGCTGCCGGATTTATAGGCTTATAGCCAATTATAGAACCATCTGAAGCTACTGTCACACGATAAACCAAAGCTTCATTAATTCCTATTGTCCAAGCGTTATTAATTTTTTCTAAGAGTAAATTCTCTAATCGTTGAATCTCTGCTTGGTCGGTAATTTGGGAACTGGTAGTCAAAGATGTCTCTGAATTTTCTTCAGTCAGCGTCTCCTCAGAAGTATCCACCCCATCCACTTCATCTGATGAATTAATAGTGGCATCCGGCGATGAGTCCAAACCTTCAGGTGTGGGGACAGGATTAAAACCAGGTTCTGAAGTACTGTTAGGAGACGCCTCTAAATTATTGATACTTTCATTTGACTGTGGTTGAGGATCTTTAGGACGTTGTACTTCTGGAATAGGGACAAAAAATAAGGCCAAGCTAGCCAATGCCAAACCAGACATTCCCACAGCAGCAGGTATAACTTTCTGAGCTACAGGTTCTCCTAATTTCGCCTCTTTTCGAGAAACAGGTTTTACTGCCAGAGAGAAACCAGGTAAAGTCAAAGAATCAGCAAAAAACTGGTCCACCGCCTCCACCAAATCAAATAGTTGGACAGTGTTTAAATCAACAGTTATTCCAGGTTTTTGCTCTTCAACATTGCCGTCAAAAACTGTCAATCTGTGTAGATTAGTATCTATTCTCTGTAAATGCACCAACTCTTTACTTTCACTTTGATGTCTAGGTAAAGATATCCCACTGAGAAATTCTTGAGCATAACTACTTACTTGTCTTACCAAGCTTTCAAAAAAATCTCGTCCCCCAGTTAATGATGGTTCTTGACCTTGAATATGACATTCAGCATTGGTCAAAATAGATAATACCTGTCCTTGACTTAAATTAGGACTTCCAGTTTCACTCAAACCTTGCAAAATCAATTTACAGTTAGGCAAACTGTACTGACGTTGAATCGTCATAGCACTTCTGCTCCATAAAACTAAAACTAATACAATAGACATCTCCAGAAAAGAGGGAATAGGGAATAGGGAATAGGGAGTAGGGAGAAATAACTAAATAATTTCTGTACGATAATTGATTTGATTTTTGATTTTTGGAGATGTCTAAATAACTCATAAAAAGTAAAATTCTGTTCTTATCAAAATAACATGGGTCTAAAACCCCGCCTTTTAAGGCGATAGGGTTTTTGGAGCGGGGTTTAAATCCCCTACTTCCCCTCCACGGTCGGGGCTAGGGGTGGGTTAACTTCTGTACGGGCGGGCCGTTCGCCCCTACTAACTTCTGACTTCTGACTTCGTTAAATTTCTCCCTGTTGCCTTCCGGAGCTGTTGCCTGTTGCCTCTTTTAACTAACTTCTCCATCAAACAGACTAATCCAAAACCGTTGCATACCTGTTGTACCAGTACAGAATAGTAATTTACCCAATAACTCTAATCCCAGTTGATTTAACTTTTCCTCTGAATTGTAGGCCATTACACCAGAACGCCTGGGGTTCATACGACTGCGAAAATGCGCTCTAAACTGTTCTAAATAAAAAGATAATTGTAAATGATTTTCTATAGGTAACTGTTTTTGATTTAACTGTTGGTAGTCAAATAATAGTTTCCGAATCGGAACAGTTAAACGTTTGGCCAAATGACCAGTAATAATCACTAAAGCTTTAGCCTCATTCAATGTCAAGGGACGACGTTGACTATTAAGACGTAGAGGATTTGTACTACGCAGTCGCCACAAAAAAACCCGATTTGGAATAATTCCTTGTAGCTCTAGGTCTTTGACAACTTTCAGCATAACTTCAGCTCCTCCAAGTTGCAAAGCTTCAACTGCCAAAAGAATTAAATCAATTTGCGTTTTAGTTCTACGGGGACACCCACTATCGGGGAGAGGTATATCTGGTAAATTATTCAATATTAATGGTGTGGACGGACTGGGGGCAGTTTTCAATTCCATTACTTTATTTGTTGCCAATATTCAATATTTCGTTATACTATTTTGGTAAAAATGTCAATATAACTAAACAATATTAATTATTCTCAAGAATAGCACCCAATTATAGATTTTGTTCTAAGTCTAAATAGCATCATTAATTTCAAGAGAAACTAGGTCTACATTTAAAGATATACTTTTCCCACTGAGGAATTTTTTTGAATTTATCTAAATCTTATAACTTTTGACTTTCTATTTTTAACTTAAATCTATGGATCTAAAAAATTTAATTCGCGAAATTCCCAATTTTCCCAAACCAGGAATTTTATTCCGAGATATTACGACCCTTCTCAGTGACCCAGAAAGTTTACGTCATACTATTGACATTTTGGCAGAAAAATGCTCAGAATTTCAACCAAACTATATAGTGGGTATGGAATCCCGGGGCTTTATTTTTGGTACCCCCTTAGCTTATAAGTTGAATGTAGGTTTTGTACCAGTGCGCAAACCGGGAAAATTACCAGCAGCAGTATATTCAGTCACTTATGATTTAGAGTATGGCCAAGATACGTTGGAAATGCACCAAGATGCTATGGCAGCAGGCAGTAGGGTTTTAGTAATTGACGATTTATTAGCTACAGGTGGTACCGCAGCAGCTACAGCTCAATTAATTGAAAAAGCTAAGTGTGAATTGGTGGGTTTTGGTTTTGTTATTGAGTTAAAAGATTTGGGTGGGCGTCAGAAATTACCTGAAGTGCCAATTATTAATTTAATCGAATATTAATTGAAAATTAGGACTCAGGAGGTAAGCATTTCCTCCGGAATGCTGCGCAAACAGCAGTCAGCCATCAGCTATCAGCTATTGCTTTTAGTTGACGATAAGAGCAATATTTAATTCTCTTACTAAAAAAGTTGGCTCCCTTGCACTTAAAGTCTATATTAATTTAAACACCTTCCCATAAGATAGAGTCTTGTTGCGCTCTAGCTGACAGCTAATAGCTGTTTGCGCAGCAGTCGGACCGAAATGCTTACAGCGCTGTAAAACTTAGACAACATTTGTAAGGGCTAAAGCCCAACTACAAACAAAAGCTTTATTATCAGTAATTATCCGAATATAAACGCCTTCTCCCCTAGATAACTAAAGCTTTCTTCCTTCTTCCTTTTGTTGTAACTTACATTAAGTTAGTGGATAAAACATTGAAGTATAACAAGCTAAAACAATTAATTGCCAGTGAAACTTTTGCTTATGTTTTAAAGAGATTATTACAAGCAATTTTGACTTTATTTCTGGCATCCGCTCTTTGTTTTGCCATAATTCAGTTAGCTCCAGGCAGTTATATAGATACTTTAAGTCAAAATCCTCAAATTTCTCAGGATACTATTAAACAACTTGAGCAACAATTTGGTTTGGATAAGTCGCCTTTAGAACAATATTTACGTTGGCTAACACAAATTATTACCAGTGCCAATTTTGGTAGGAGTTTTGTCTTTCAACAACCAGTTGCCGATCTATTATGGGAGCGAATACCTGCAACTTTACTTTTGTCTATTTCTTCCTTAATAATGACCTGGGCGATCGCTATTCCTCTTGGTATTATTGCTGGTGTTAATCAAAATCGTTTTTTAGACCGTTTTCTCCAATTAATTAGTTACACAGGTCAAGGTTTTCCTAGTTTTATTACTGCTTTATTATTATTATTTTTAGCTCAAAATCTTTCTCCTTTATTACCAGTAGGAGGAATGCAAAGTATCGATTATGATGAGCTATCTTTTGTAGGTAAAATATTAGATATGGGTTGGCACATGATTTTACCAACTGTTGCTTTAAGCATTACCAGTTTTGCAGGTTTACAGAGGTTAATGCGGGGGCAATTATTAGATGTTTTGCGACAAAATTATATTCAAACGGCAAGAGCTAAAGGTCTTCCAGAGAATCGAGTAATTTATGTTCATGCCTTGAGAAATGCCATTAACCCTTTAATCACATTATTAGGATTTGAATTTGCCAGTTTATTAGGTGGTTCGTTTATTGCTGAATATTTCTTTAATTGGCCTGGTTTAGGAACCTTAATTTTAGAGGCAGTAAGAAATCAGGATTTATATTTAGTTATGGCAAGTTTAATGATGGGTGCTTTAATGTTAATTGTGGGTAATTTATTAGCTGATTTGTTGTTGAAAGCTGTAGACCCAAGGATTAAATTGGAAAATCTGAAGTAGATATTTCTAGAAATTACCGAATAATAATTTAGGGTTTGCTGTAGAACAGTAGATTTATACCAATTATTCCGTAAACAGAAATACTACTCACACTCTACGCGAAAAACTTATCTAGCAGAATTACCACTCTTGTACGAAGGAGAATTTGGTCTGGGAATCAAAACCTTTCGTAAGCTAGGATTGAGCTTTTTTGAATATGTACGCGATTCGCGAAGCGATCCGTCCCGGAATCGCATTTTGAGGACCAGAAATATTCCCTCTCTGGCAACTATTATTTACGTTCGCGGAGCGTGGTGTCAGCCGTATCACTCTTGTATTAATTCCCTTGGTTGGTCTTGGCAGCTATCATAATTGCCTACCCCATCATATTTAGTGGATACTATAGAACCCCCGGTCGTATCTTCATAAATATCAAGTTTTTTTAGCCTTGAGACAGGAGACAGGAGACAACCCACCCGCAGGCCCCGACCTGGAGGGGAAGAGGGAAGAGGGAAGATGTGGGTTCTCGATCATACAAAAAATTCAACACTCCTTCAACTGAATTTTACTCAAAATTGATGCGCGAAAAGACTTGACTACCATAATTATATAGTTCTCAAATGGGTTCTATAAAACGATAGTTTAAATAAGGAAAAAAAGTTTTGATGAGAACAAGGGAAGCTATTAACGAAGTCAGAATTCTGAATTCTGAATTCAGAAGTTATTTTTGTAACGGGGATTTGAGTCCTCCTCCCAAAATATTTAGCCTTAAAAGACGGGGTTTTAGACCAAATTATTTTGATAAAAATGTATTGAGAATGAATTTATTAAGGATATTGCAGAAGTTTCCATTTAGTTTTCTGTTTATTCGTTCTTTCTGTTTAAATCCATTGTTTAATAAATTCAAAACTATTCTAATTCTGTTGTTAGTAACAAATTTAATTAGTTGCGGAAAAATTACGGAAACAGCTATTAAATTAAATCTTAATGTGAGTCGAATTAGTAAAATTCAAACAAAGGGTAAAATCGACCGTCAAGTATATTTGAAAGGAACTGTAGAAAGTCAAGCTCCATTCTTAGAAACTGGTGCTTATGAATTAACAGATGATACTGGTAGTATTTGGATATTTACTACAGCAGAATTACCAGAGGTGGGAACAGAAATAACAATTAAAGGGAAAATAAGTTATCAAAGTATTGTGGTTCCCGAATTAGGCGATCGGGATGTGGGCGATTTTTATGTAGAAGAAATAGAACGAGTAGAAGTTGAAAATCAAAATTAAGAGTAAGCATTTCAGTCCGAATGCGGAGCTAACAACTAGCTCGCTGTCAGCTAGCCTTCTGGGTCGGAACTGCGGACTTCAGCAACAAGACTCTCTCTTATGGGACAGTGTTTAAATTAACAACTGACTTTAAGGGACAAGGAAGCCAACTGTTATGGTAAAACAATTAATAAAGCTTTTATCCTAAACTAAAAGGAATAGCTGATTGCTGATTGCTGACGGCTGAATGCTTACAATTAATATCAAATCCGGTTGAATACTTATTATATAGTTGGGAGATGGGGAGATGGGGAGATGGGGGGATGGGGAGATTGGGAGATTGGGAGATTGGGAGATTGGGAGATTGGGAGATGGGGAGATTGGGAGATTGGGAGATTGAAGTAATTATAGAATTATGAACATACACTGTATAACCGGATTCTATATAAGAAGAAAATGAACAACAATAATTTACCTCATGTAGCGATCGCTATTCTTTACCGAGAAGGAAAATTTCTGATGCAACTCCGGGATAATATTCCGACTATTCTTTATCCTGGTATTTGGGCTTTTTTTGGAGGTCATCTCGAACCTGGAGAAACAGCAGAAGTGGCTCTGAAACGAGAATTAGCAGAAGAAATAAGTTATATTCCTGAGACGGTTTCGGAATTTGGTGTTTACTCTGATGTTAAGGTTGTTCGTCATGTATTTTATGCTCCTTTAACTGTGGAATTAAAAGATTTGGTTTTGGGAGAAGGTTGGGATATGGGGTTATTAACGACCGCAGAAATTAAGGCAGGTAAAGCTTATTCTGAAAATGCTGGAATGGAGCGATCGCTTGGTGAATTTCATCAAAAAATTCTTTTAGATTTTATGCAAAAATATGATACTTTAATTGATTGAAACTTGGAAATTATTCTAGATAATTTTGTCCGCTGGTTACTGGGAATTAACCCTACTAATTTGGGAGTAATTAAAGGTGAATTTCATCAAAAAATTCTCTTAGATTTTATGGATAAATATGATACTTTAATTGATTGAAACTTGGAAATTATTCTAGATAATTTTGTCCGCTGGTTACTGGGAATTAACCCTACTAATCTGGGAGTAATTAAAACAGAAATTATTTATGATTTCC
>JAXHSW010000185.1:0-6430 GCA_034190295.1 Cyanobacteriota bacterium
CTCCCACTTCCCCAAAAATAATAATTATCATTCTTATCTAAAAAATCTCAATTTTAGAAACACTCTTATTTACTCTCATCCCTTGACAATAAGGCTTTTAGAATGCTTGTCACCCCGTGAGCTTCTGCCCTCAGCATAGCAGCATAGCTGCCTTTAAGCCAAAATCTCTGTATTCTATGAAACATGAAAACTGCTATAAGTCAATGCTCCCCTTGATTAATTTTATTAATAAACCACATTGGCATTAACCCAATCCATTTTTCTTGAATAATTCCATCTTGCAAAACAACTGCTGTAGGTACTACCTCTATCTTCAATTTTTTATAGAACCTTTTATCTACTGCAACAACGGGAAAATTCAAAAAATAACTATCTACAAAATCTTGACCTTTTTGAAGATCGTCAGTATCAATTAATCCAACTATGGCTGGTAAATCATCTTGCCATTGCACTAACTTCAACACACCTAACCAATGTTTACATTGAGAACATTCAGGACTCATAAATACCACAATCACAGACCCAAATATTAAAGATTCAGAATCTTCTCCTAGCCATTCTACTTGCCATTTTCTGTTTTCTTTTAATGGGGTAAAATCAAGATACGGACGACCATTTTCTTGCATATATTCTCGGGAACCAGCAGCTAAAGCATAGCTAATTGTAAAAGTTATTAATACTATCAGCCATTGCCACAAAACAGTAGGTCGATATTTACTAAAAATTTCAGCAAATATTAACAGAAAAATATAAACAACATTGAGAATTAAACTTTGGGTAGGAGTAATTTCTAACCAACCATTATAACAACCACAATCTTCAGTTTTACCAGTTGATGTACTCCAGTAAGTAAGCATTGATAAACTAAGTAATAATAAAATACTTACAGGCACGATTATTATAGGTAAAACTCTGAAGATTAAAGCAATTCCTAAAGCTGATTCAATAGCAGTAAATGTGAGGGAAATAGGTATAATTAATTGAGGATTTATTAAATCTAGTTTGGCAATATGTTGGATGAATTTCCAAGGTTCTATAATTTTGGCAATACCAGTAACAAGAAAAATACTACCCACTATAGTTGAGGCGGTAGAAGCTAATGTAAATAATATCATATTCTCAATTTTTATGCTAATAAAGTTGATGGTTTGTAAGCATTCAGCCGTCAGCATTCAGCTATCAGCTATTGCTTTTAATGAGTGATAAAAGCTTTATTGACTGAGGTAGAAAAATCTTACTACAAAAGTCAGCTGTAAAGTCTATATTCATTTAAAACCCGTCCTTAAGCACAGGTTCTTACTGCTGAGAGCTGACGGCTAATAGCTGTTTGCGCAGCATTCGGACCGAAATGCTTACGATGGTTTACTAAATGATGATTTCTATAATTTATAATAATATCATGTCCGGATAATTAACGATAGAACTCTGTTCCGCTTAAGTGACAAAAAACCTTCTCCCTTTGAACCAATATTCCCTTCTGCCTTCTATAAGTATTCAGCCGGACATGATATAACAATAGTTTGGAGCAAAACAGCAATTAAATATTATGTCTACATCTACAACAAAAAATAAAATTAATTATTATCCATAAATCATCAATTATTTCTACCTATTTATTATTCACTATTCCCTATAGTTTTTTTTAAACAGTAATTAAATATTATGTCTAAGTAGGTAGGTGAGAAAATTTACCGAAGAATTAATAATTAAATAATTAAATAATTAAATAATTTAGGTTTAAAGCCTCCCCTTTCAAGGGGAAAAAAATAGATTTTTTCCTTTTATTCAATCCTCTTCCTTTTAGGGAGAGGTAATTATCAATTATCCATTATCAATTATCCATTATTGAAAACTACGTCATTGCGATTGAAACGGAGTGGAAAGAAGCAATCTCAAGGGTTTCGACGGCATAAATATTTCGTTACATAGTGACTTTTATTCGCGCCTACCTACTTACATCTACAACAAAAAATAAAATTAATTACTATCCATAAATTATCAATTATTTCTGCCTATTTATTATTCACTATTCCTTATGGCTTTTTTTTAAACAGCAATTACAGCAGTTTCCGTTGTTATGAGGTACACCTGTCGATGGCTAGATTGCCTCAATACAATGATTTTACCATTCAAGCTTGTACCTCATTTGCCCGAAATATGCTGTAAATATTATGTCTACATCTACAACAAAAAATAAAATTAATTACTATCCATAAATCATCAATTATTTCTGCCTATTTCTTATTCACTATTACCTATGACTTTTGTTAAACAGCAATTAAATATTATGTTTACATCTCCAACAAAAAATAAAATTAATTATCATCTATAAATTATCAATAATTTATCCCTATTTCCTATTCCCTATTCCCTGTTCCCTACGATATTATGAATCAAGAGCTAAACCGACAAAAGACACAAGAAGCACTAATAGAATTAGCATCAGTGCTGCAACCGGAATTCAGTCAAATACCCCAAACAGGTACTCCCCTATTAATTGCTTTCGGTATAGTAGCCAGAGCATTAGGTATAACTGTTAATTATACACCCAAAATAGAAACCGAAGAAACAGAAGCAGGATGGGAAGACCCCATAGAAGCGATCGCTAGTGCCTCCCATATTCGCACTCGTCGCGTCACCCTCACAAACAAATGGTGGCAACAAGACTGCGGACCTCTGTTAGCATACAACGAAGCCAAAAATCGACCAGTTGCCCTACTAAAAACAACAAACTATGAAATTTTTGACCCCATAGAATTGACCCGCATTCCACTCAACCAGACTACAGCTCAAGAATTAGCATCAATAGCTTACACTTTTTACCGCCCTTTTCCCAATAGAGATATTTTAGCCTTCGACATCTTCAAATTAGCTTTTAGAGGTAGATTAAAAGATTTGCTAATAGTTGCCACCACTGGAATCATAGCCACCTTATTAGGAATGTTGACACCAGTAGCTACAGGTATCATCATTGATAACGCTATTCCCGATGCCAACGAAAAATTATTAATAGAAATAGGTTTGGGTTTGTTAGCAGCAAGTTTTGGAGTCAGCATATTTCAATTAACACGCGGTTTTGTCACTCTCAGATTAAAAACCATATCTAGCTCCACCATTCAAGCAGCAATATGGGACCGACTCCTCAAACTCACACCAGCCTTTTTTCGCGAATATTCCACAGGAGACTTAGAAAACCGCGTTTCTGCCATCAGTCAAATTCGCGATCGACTCACTAGCACTATCCTCACAACAATATTCACCAGCTTTTTCTCCCTACTGAACTTAGTATTACTATTCATCTATAGTTTTCCCCTTGCCCTCATCGCTTTTGCCGTCGCTTGTCTCACCAGTATTGTTACTGTTTGGTCAGGAGCGATCGCTCGTAAAAAGTTACGCTCCTTTCAAGAAAGATCGGGAGAAATATTCGGTTTGACAGTGCAACTCATTGGTGGAGTCTCAAAACTGCGAGTTGCAGGTGCCGAAGAACGTGCTTTTGCTTATTGGGCAAAAAAATACAGCCAACAAGCAAGACTAATGCTCGGCAACCAACTCATTGAAGACTTAGTTACTGCCTTCAACACAGCTCTACCAACAGTAAGCTCTATTTTACTGTTTACATTAACTGTTTATTTAATTCAAACACAGGAAACAGATTTATCTGTAGGAAAATTTCTAGCTTTTAACACTGCATTCGGTACATTTATTAGTGGAGCGACAAACTTAAGCAAAACTATCGTCAGTATTCTAGAAATAGTAATATTATGGGAACGCGCTCAACCTATTTTAGCAGCAAAACCGGAAGTAGATATCAACAAATCTGACCCAGGGCAACTTTCCGGTAGGATAAAACTAGATCGTCTTAGTTTTAGATATCGTCCAGACAGTCCACTTGTTGTTGATGATATTACTATTGAAGCAGAAGCAGAAGAATTTATTGCTCTTGTCGGACCTTCTGGCAGTGGAAAATCAACTATTGTAAGGTTACTATTAGGATTTGAAACACCAGCAGCAGGAACTATTTATTATGATGGACGCGACTTATCAACCTTGGATGTATCAAGAGTGCGACGACAGTTAGGGGTGGTGTTGCAGAATGTACGACTCAATAGTGCTTCTATTTTTGAGAATATTGCTTGCGGGGCGTTAGTAACGGTGGATGATGCTTGGGAAGCGGCTGAAATGGCAGGTTTTGCAGATGATATCGAAGAAATGCCAATGGAAATGAATACTATTGTGTCTGAGGGAGGAGGAAACTTATCTGGTGGGCAAAGACAACGGTTATTAATTGCGCGAGCGTTGGTGTTGAAACCTAGAATTTTGATTTTTGATGAGGCCACAAGTGCTTTAGATAATCGCACTCAAGCCATAGTTACTGAGAGTTTAGAGGAGTTGGGGGTAACTAGGATAGTTATTGCTCATAGGTTGAGTACGATTCGTAATGCTAACCGAATTTATGTTTTGCAAGGGGGAAAAATTATACAGCATGGGAGTTTTGAAGAATTGGCAAGTCAAGATGGGTTATTTGCTAATTTGATGGCGCGACAGATGTAATATCAAATCCGGTTGAGCACTTATTATAGGGGGAGTAGGGGAGTAGGGGAGTAGGGGAGATTGAAGTATAATAAACATATACAAGACTTACACAAAAGGTAGAATCATACACCAATTGTAGGGGTTAACGGCCGTTAACCCCTACTAGATATAGCGGTTATGCGTAAGTCCTGATATAGTATATAACCGGATTTTATATAATAGATTTGTTGGAAAATGTGGAATGGGTATCTTGCCCGTTCCCGATATTTTCGGACAGGCCCACTTATACTCATCCCGTCCCTCAGCTGTTCAACCGGATTTTATATCAAATCCGTTGGCTTCGGAGTAATATAATTCCGTCGATCATCATACAATGGGTAGGGGCAAATGGCATTCGTCCTATAGGGTTTTGGTTGTGACGATGTGGTTTATACATTTGATATAGAATCCGGTTATACAGTATATGTTTATAATTCTATCCACACTTCAATATTAAATCCCCCATCTCCCCATCTACCCATCCCCCCATCTCCCCATCTCCCCATCTACCCATCTCCCCATCTCCCCATCTCATATAATAAGTATTCAACCGGATTCTATATGAAAAGCGCTGTAAACGATCGCTCTTGGGGGGTGAAGAAGAGCGATCGGCGAATCAAGCTTACCCGAAATTAATAAGTGTAAATTGAACGGTAAGCAACATTATTGTTTTCATTGCCTTCACTCACCCAATTGTTATAATCGGCAACAAATAAAACATATTTAGTGCCACTGGTAGTTGTTGATGGTATAGTTACTGATGCCGACTCATAGCTAGACCGACCTGAACTGAGGCTGCTGACGTAATCATAGCCCAAGTATGTGTCAGAGTAACGATTAAAGGTTGTGTCATCCGACAGGTAATATCTGACATAGCTACCACCTGCGTTACTACCACCAGTGTTCTTGACCGTGGCACTGATATTGATAGTGCTACCGGCCCTTACCCAATAGGGAGCGGATTGATTTTGTACTACCAAGTCGGGACGATTGTTAACGTAAAGTGATTTATAAGCAACGTTATTATTTTCGTTGCTTTCACTAACCGATTTATTATGGTCGGCAACAAATAACACATATTTAGTGCCCGTGCTAGTTGTTGATGGTATAGTTACTGATGCCGACTCATAGCTAGACCGACCTGCACTCAAGCTGCTGACGTAATCGGAGCCTAAGTATGTGTCAGAGGAACTAAAGGTTGTGTCGTCCGATAGGTAATATCTGACATAGCTGCTACTAGCATAGCCACTACCGATATTCTTGACCGTGCCACCGATACTAATTGCGCTGCCTGCATTGGCAGAAGATGGAGCGGATTGATTTTGTACTACTAGGTTAGGTTTAGCAGTTACAGAGACAGCAAAAGTGTCCGCGATCGTCTTGCCGTTAGATGTTCCTTCCACTGTGATATTTGTATTGCCTGACTTGTTGTCCTGATAGTCTAGGGTGAGGGTGTTACCGTTAACGGTAGAAGTTACCAAACTAGAGTTACTGTTGGTTTTGATTATTTTGCTTATGGCTGTATCGTTATTGTCAATATCGGTGAATACCTTTGATATATCTATCGTTGTGTTAGCTGAACCTTCATCGACCTTGATATCTGCGATCGCATTAGCTACCACTGGTGAATCGTCTACTGGGTTCACGGTTACGGTCAAGCTATCTGTCACCGTTTTACCATTAGACTCCGCCCCTACTGTAATCTCCGCAGTACCAGATTTATTTTCTACATAGTCTAGGATGAGATTGTTTCCTTCTACTGTCGCACTTACTAAACTAGGATTGTTGTTTGTTGGTGCTACAAAGGTGATGGTGCTGTCGGGGTCGGTAAACACTGAGGATAAATCTATTGTTAGGT
>JAXHSW010000185.1:6530-19638 GCA_034190295.1 Cyanobacteriota bacterium
GTAAAAGTATCGCTAACAGATTGACCGTTTGATTCTGCACCTACTGTAATCTCTGCCGCACCAAACTGATTATCAAGATAGTCCAGGATGAGATTGTTTCCTTCTACTGTCGCACTTACTAGATCGGGGTTACTGCTTGTTGGCACCGTCCAGGTGAGAGCGCTGTCTTTGTCACTAAATATAGTAGATAAATCTATTTCTGTGTTAATCGCATCTTCCTCTACTGAAAAATCACCCTTTGGAGTCACTTCTGGCGGATCGTCTACTGCAGTCACATCAACTGTAAAAGTATCGCTAACAGATTGACCATCATCAGCAGTTGCCTTAACCTCAATGTCAGCATTACCAAACTTGTCGTCTAAAAAGTCTAAGGTAAGTTTGTCGCCCCTAAGCGTCGAAGTAACCAGGTCTTCGTCGCTGTTGCTAGCAACTTCGTATGTAAGCTCGCTGTCGCTGTCAGTAAAATGCGGAGATAGATCGATTTCTTTGTTGGCAGCATCTTCATTTACCTTGACATCCTCAATAGGAGGTTCAACAATTGGCGGTTTGTTTGTCTGAAGGCTCAAATCATAATCAGTTCTTGCCGTGCCAACTGGGAAGACACGAGCATAATAAGTACCGACCTCTAATTCCTGAGTAATAGATTCTCGTTTCTTTCTACTATTTTCCGACCTGTCTAAAACTGTTTCCCCATTTCCAGATAACAACTCTAAATTTGCATTTCCTTGTTTGAGCTTATCCAGAGTCAGATTAACTTTCGCTTGCTCAGTTAATTCAAAGCTGTAATAGTCAACCAAATCTCGCTGGAAACCCTCTGTAAAGCCCACATTGTTAGCTTCAACTATGGCATCTTCTTGCTCGTCGAGATTGCCCAACTGTTTCGCCGTCTCCGGAGTACCGTAATCATCCTCACCTGGATCGGCACTTACTTGCAAATTGTATTTGGTCTTACCCCCACCGTTACCCCCAGGAGCAACTTTGACGTAATAAGTGCCCTTATCCAAAACTGTGTCAATACTTTCGTTTTGCCTCTTAGGTCGATCGGATTTATCTAATAATGTTTTCTTGTTGGTATCAAGTAATTCTAATTTACCATTACCGCTCAACCCATCTAAAACAATATTGACTTGGCTTTTTTCGGTCAAAGTAAAATTATAGTAATCCTGAAAATCCTTGTAACTGCCTTTAGTCAACCCCACCTGCTCAAATTTGGTGGCGGGTTCCTCACCTATCTCCCCTAGAGCAGTACTGCCAGGAATTTTATCATCCTTCTCCTTGAAATCAGTCTCGCCCAACAAACTCAGAGAATATTCAGTCTTATTGCTACCCACTTTTCTGACGCGAGCGTAGTATGTCCCAGGGTCAAGAACTTCGTTAATTTCCTCAGAAGCTCTACCTTTATTCTTAGATTCGTACAATAAAGTAGTACCATCACTGTCGTATAACTCCAAGTCAGCATTTTGCTTTAACCCATCCAGTTGTAACGTTAAATCGGTTTCTTTAGTTAGCTCAAAGTTCCAGTAGTCGTTGGCATCTATAACACTCTCTTGGAAGCCAATCTTATCATTTCTCTTAATTTCCTTCTTTCTGAGCTTACCCAGCTTGTTACCAGGAACTTGACCGTCTGGGTCTTTAACATTAGGATCGGCGTCGATCCTGAGATTGTATTTGGTGCGAGCGCTACCAGAAGGTTTAACTAAAATATGATAATCGCCAGGCTCCAAAATACTGGTAATTTCATCTGCTTTCTTGCCCTTCTCACTAGAACTAAATAAAAGACTACCTCGTTTATCCAATAAATCTAAATCAGCATTGCGGTTGAGACCATCGAGAGTAATATTCACCTTGCTATCCTTTTTCAAGGTAAACTGGTAGTAATCTCTTTGGTCTCGCTGACCATACTCTTGGAAACCAATTTTATCATTAAATGTCTTCGTCTTTTTACCAATTGCAATCTCTTGGGCTAATTCCAGAGTTCCATCGCGATCGCCGATTTTGTCCGAGTCAAAGCTCAACCGATATTTAGTCCTAGCACCTCCCTGGGGTTCGACTTTCAGGTAATAAGTACCCGCCTCTAACTGCTCGTCAATTTCTTCCTTACTCTTGCCTTTTTCCCGGGACTGGTAGAGAATTGTTTTTCCATCCTCATCGAACAGTTTAATATTAGCATTCTGTCTCAAACCGTCCAATACAACATTGACACTGTTCAACTCTTCAGTCAGGGTAAATTTATAGAAGTCACTATTATCCCTAATACCTTTTTGTGTAAAACCTATCTCGCCGTTTCTCGACTTTTCCTTCTTACCCAACTCTCCTAAGTCAGTTGCCCCACTTGCTTTGCTATCAGGGTCTTGGAGTATTTCATCCGCACTAATACTTAGGTCATATTCAGTTTTAGCATTCCCTTGAGGGAAAACTCGTAAGTAATAACCACCCTTGTCTAACTCCGCATCAATAGTTTCTGCCTTCTTACCCTTTTCTGTGGACTTGAATAAAACAGACTTACCATTTGTATCTAGCAATTGTACGTTGGCATTACCTTTGAGACCGTCTACTGATACACTGACCTCATTTTCTTTGCCTGTCAGGGTGAACTTGTAGTAGTCATTTTTGTCAGTAGTTGTACCAGACTTAATACCGATGTCATCGTTATATGTTACTGGATCGTCTCCCACATTACCCAAGTCCAGGGCATTTTTAGCATTATTACCTGGGTCTGTCTTTCTGCTACTTCTGCGCTTTAGATTTATAACAGGTAAGCTTTCTTGTTGGGAAATATTGGGTTCCCCTTCTGTTATACCCGTCAGAATATCGGTATCATCGTTGATAGCCAATTCTTCCTCGCTTTGAGTTTCATCAACTGAAACTGCTAGGGACGACTCGATGGGTTCCTCTAACAAAGGGGAGGGGTTTCCGACATCCGGTTCTACACCACCTATTGGTATTTGTGTCAACTCCAAGAGTTCTTCCTTTGGCAGAATTAAGGAGATATTTTCTGACCCTGCTTCTAGTATGTTCATAATGTTTTGATAGTTGGGTTTTTTATAACTGGGAGATGATCTATAGCACTACCCAAATACGTTAGGACATCCTTCTTTTCCCTGTTCCCTATTCTCTACATATATTCTCTATATCTCTGACAATCCAAATTTCTTGTCCTAACCAAAAAAGGTAGTCCTACTGGACTTTTTCATCTAAATAAAATAGTGCAATAGATATAGTCAGGAAAAAGTTGCTATTAAAGATAACAGCTTTGACTAATAATGGAAAGTCAGAAACAGGCGATCGCTCTTCTATTAACATCCATAACCCCTGTTTCTAGACTGACACAGCTAAAATATTGGAATAGAATAGCCAGAAATGGAGGACAATAATTATCAAACAGGATTGGGTCGCGCCACCCCACCTTGACTGGCGATCGGGTTTTTGGAGAGTTGCTCAAATCCCCTACCCTTCGTAGCTCCCCTCCTGGGAGGGGCGGGGGTTGCTTGGGTTGTGGGTTAACTAGCTATTAGCTTTTCGTGATAGTCATGCTCCGCAAGAAGCATTTAGCTAGAGCGCTAAAAATCCAAGGGTTCGGCGTCCCCCACAAGAGGAGCGAAAAAGCGCGGCGCCTTTTATGGTGGATTAAAACCCCCATTATACAGGCAACTAGAAGCTGATAGCTGGCCGCTGAGGTGCTGACTGCTATTTCAACTTCTGACTTCTGACGCGCGTTAGGGGAAGAGGTTGGCGAGATCGAGTTTACCTGATGGTAGAACAGAAAGATCATAAGGGAAAAATCCCTCGAAATGGTTATGTACCAGCCAAAAAAATTCTACACGCTCAAATTCTTCTGATGTGTGGCGAAGCCGTTACAACCAAGAAAACTCGGAGTGATGAAGAGATAGCTTAAGCTTTAAATCTACATAGAAATACAGTGATATCAAATCCGGTTGAATACTTATCTTATGTTTGGGGGTGGGGAGTGTGGGAAGAAGGAGAGGTTGAGAGATTGAAGTTGTTCTCGATAGCGATCGCTTGTTTCCTGCAGTCAATTAAATCTAATTGAACATCAAGCTAAGGCAGCAGAAGAGGAGAAGACAAGGGTTACTATCTCCCTACTAGCAATGAGCAAGAAACTGAAACACAAGCAGGCAAAATGGCAGTTGTTGCCCAAGCTATTGAAGTTATTGAAAATAACCCCACATTAAAACAGCGAGTTATATCATGTCCGGATAATTAGTGATAAAAAAACTTTCTCCTTCTTCCTTCTCCCTTCTTCTTTCTTCCCTCCTGAGGACTGAGGAGTCAGTCGTTGTTTATTTATAACTGTTCAACCGGACATGATATAACTCACCAGAAAACTTAGATCAATTAGAAAGTCTACTGGTCTACCGATGTCAGAAAATTATGGAACAGCAGGAATTTGTTCAGGGATTAACCTGTTTTCACTGGTGGCCGAAAACAAGGAGTGCTTAATTATCACTAATCATCCGGACATGATATAAGTCCTGAATTACCAATTACCCGTAAACTCTACCTCTCCATTTTTTAGGAGTTTTCATAGCAGATAAAAATATCCGCAAAACTGCCGCTGGATCTGCTAAAGGAGATAACCAAAATAACCAACCAACTTTAGCTTTACTCAAATCATAAGCAGGAGCGATCGCTAATAACAAGGCAAATCTAATTAATAGTAAAAATAAATTTAATCCCAATAACAAAAACCTGGAAGACAAAGAAACATCAACAGACAAATTAAACAATAAATAACTCAAAACTATCAACAAAGGCAAACCCTGCGTAGCTGACAATAACCAAAGGTCGCTCCAAACTTGAGCAGTAGGGGAAGCATCCTTAAGGTCAAGCGATCGCCCCCACTCCTGCCAAGTTTCTGCCATACCCTCATACATCCTGACCTGCAAAACCTCCGCTCCATCCAAAAACCCCACCTTAAAACCTCGGGCAGCAATATTTCTAGCCAGAGTTACATCATCACAAAAAGAACCCTTAGCACTGCTATAACCCCCCACCTCTGACAACACCGAACGCCGACACAGAAAACACTGACCATTGGCCATAACTCGTTCTGGTGTTTGTGCCCCCGTGCCCGTAGGTCCAAATCTATAGACCAACGTGATGAGTAAAGCAGGTTGTAGCCACAGCTCTCCTGGATATTTCAGAATAAACTGTGGCGACAGGGAAATCAGGTCATAGTTTTCAGCCTCTGCCTTTTTGACCAAACTAGCGACCAACCCAGGATCTGGTTGAATATCTGCATCTACCCCAAGAAACCATTCACTCTCTGGAGAGCTTTTCAAAAAGCCTGTATGCAAAGCCCACGGACGACCTACCCATCCAGAGGGCAAAGGGTCATCCGTAATTAAGCGAAATCTTGGGTCTGTTTCTGCCTTAGTCTTGACTATATATTGAGTATCATCTACCGAATTACTATCAACGATAATAAATTCCCGCACTTCATAACTTTGCCTACTCAACCCAAGCAAACAGGGAGTAATGCGAGTGGCCTCATTAAGAGTCGGTATGACAACAGTTACTTTACCTAGTAATTCTGGTGTGGGTGAGTCAGGTTTTAATGGCGGTTGGCGAGTAGGACCTTTGATGAGACGCGATAGTAAGATAGCTGTTGCTGGTAGTTGCAACAGTAGAATGACAAAAAAAAAGGCTTCAGGCATGATTTTGGATTCTAGTGGGCAATATTTTAGACTTTATATTATCTCTCAAACAAAGCCAAGAATCTATTTCTTCAAATACCTTTCTTTGCCCTTGGTGTTCTCTCTCAAACCTAAAGCTGATATAACTTTTTGAGTTATTTAATAGCCATTTTTACCGAATAATTAAGGTTTAAAGCCTCTCCTTTAAAGGAGAAAAAAGAAAAAGTTTTCCTGTCTCGTCAATCCTCTCCTTGAAAAGAAGAGGTAATTATTAATTATTAATTATTAATTATTAATTATTAATTATTAATTATTAATTGTTGAACTGTGTGACAGGTACTTTTACCTCATTATCACTCATAGCATTGTCGAGGGACATATCCACCTCGCTCAATTGATTAGCTGGAGATATCCACCACAGGGCGATCGCTGGAATTACCCCTAACACTACACTCAAACAAGTGGGTAATAAGAATCTAGCATCTAGGGCAACTACAGTAATTATTGCTCCAAAAGCAAAGTTAACTAAGTAGGTAATAATTGGCAGGTTTAACTCTTGGCGGGACAATGAAATTGTTTTCTTGCGCCAAAACCAAGCAGCTACAGACATATATATAGCACCTGTACCTACCCATCCTACTAAGTTGCGGTAAGGCATACCAAAGAAAGAGCCTTCCTCTTGAAATGTCCAAAACGGAAATGGTGCCTGACTCATGGCTGGGTCAAGGACTAGGTCCCAAGCTGTTAGAAGCACTGCCCCTGCAGCGATCGCTCCTACATGACGTATCCAAGAGCTAGAACTCTTAACCTGTAAACCACAACGAGCTAGTAAATAACAAACCAATCCCATATAAAACCAAGATAAGGGAATTGTAAAAGGTACTAAACCTGCAATTTTGTATCCTAAGCCACTCAGGTAAGCATAATCTCCAAAAGGAAAACCCGTGCTAGTGCCCAATAGTTCGCTACTCAAAGATAGAAACACAGAAGGCAGCATAAAAGCCAGGGTTGTACCTATTCCTAAATTCCTAATGCTATATAAGGCAACTGCTAATGCTCCAAAGATAATGTAAGTTGCTCCTCCACCTGCCATGCTCCATTGGAAGACAGTTTGTCCTACCGGAGGCAAGCTGATAATAATTTCAGGATTAGGTAGAACTATTAACAGACCTGCTAGTCCAAAAACTGTTGACAAAATATGTACAAGTAATAGATAGAGTTCGGCAATCATAAGTTGCTTCATAGAAGTCCTATTTCTGAGGTCAAAAATCACTAATTTTCTGGTTTTGTGTTCTGGCGAAAATACTCCAAATCTATTCTGTGCATCTGCAACAGAAAGTTGGAAGTATTTTTTCTTCGTGGGACTAATTTTTTCGAGAAACCAATCCGGCAAAACACTACCTATTAGTTTATAAATCTTTACAAGAAAAAGAACCAGAATAACCTATATCTTTTTTTTTACTTTGTATTTTTAAAATTTGTTTTAATAAATTCTCATAAATTGAAGCTATTGAATACCATATTTTATAATATATGTCAATCATTATAAATAATGGTCATATTGCCAAATGTTCTACTCCGCCCTAAGCAAGCCAATATTAGGTACTTGGAAAGAAATAGAGTGATGATGAATTAAATACAGTTCGTTTTTTCCTACTGTTGCCTGTTCCTTTATATAAAGGCTTTTTCTCTTTAAATTATTCCCTGTTTCTAAGCTTGTGCAAAAAGTATTCTGTAAAATAAGCTGAATTTTCAAATAAGATTAAGGAAATTATATTAAGTAAGCTTAGTTCAAATAAATATTAACGGGAGATTAAGTGATTATAGAAATTTTCACAACAGGAATTGTAGTCTTAACTATACTTCTAGGTTTAGGCTATTTAGCACTAGAATTACAATATCGTAGTCGTCCAGGGAATGCTTTAGAATTAACCTGTGGAGAATGGAATTTAGCAGTTGCAGAACCAGAAAATTATCTATTAGTAGGTGAAATAGAATTATGTAACTGCACCAAAAGCTTAGAAATTATGGTGCCAGAAATACAAGCAGAAGTAAAACTGCTGTCTGGTACAAGTCTAGAAAAAGTAAATTATCAAACTCGAATTATTCCTTTCCATGAAGATGCCTCAGCTAGACCCGATGACTATTGGTTTGCTTATATCGTTAAAGTAGGAAAAAAGACAAAACTGAAAATATCAATAGATATTAGTGGGGAAAATTTAGACCAACTAAAGTCAGCTTGGATTAAAGTCAATTATATTACCTATGGACCTCAAGGTCGCATTCCCAAAGTTCGTCATATTGTAGTGCCTCTCAAATTTCCCGATCCTAAAGCTATTCCAAATCAACGAGAAACAGAAAATGCAAAAGTATTTCCCATTCGCACTCACTTATTAACAGAATTAGACGATCCGATAGAAATTGTCAAACGTTATGTAGTTCCTCATGCTCAACCAGGAGACATAGTGACCATCGGTGAAACACCCCTGGCCCTAATACAAGGTCGTTTTCGTCACCCCACTGACGTTAAACCTGGATGGGTAGCCAAACGTATATGTTACTTTTTTCTACCCACTTCTAGTCTAGCAACAGCTTGTGGGATGCAAACTCTCGTAGATATTGTTGGACCAGTTAAAGTCTTGATGGCCTTTTTTGCAGGTGCCATAGCCAAATTATTAGGCAAACCCGGTATGTTCTATCAATTTGCAGGAGAACAAGCCAGACTAATAGATGATGTTACCGGAACTTTACCCCCTTATGACCAATTTATAGTTTTAGGTCCAGAAAATCCTCAACAATTAGTAGAACAAATCCAAAAAGCAACTGGTCTGGGTGCAGCGATCGTAGATGTTAACGATTTGAAAGCGGTTAAAATATTAGCAGCAACCTCTAATGTGTCTACTTCTTTACTAGAGGAAGCTTTGAGAAGTAATCCCGCAGGAAACGCCGATGAACAAACCCCAGTAGTTTTGATTAGGCCATCGTTATCTTGAAGAAGGCAGAAGGCAGAAAGCAGAAGGCAGAAGGCGGAAGACAGAAGGCAGGAAAAAAAAATACTTAGGGCTTGCTGATTAAATCTCAAAGCATTGACATATAAAGACAAGTACCTTTTTGGAGCCTTTCAAAAGTACCTGGTATCACGTCTAAAACGCTGAAAAAGTTAGTATTTTAGGCTCATAGTTGGGCAGAATAATCTTGGGACAATTCTTACTCCTACTTCCTCGCTCATTCCCAGTTCTTCCTGTATTCCCCTCCTGGGAGGGGTTAGGGGTGGGTTGTATCCTACAAAGAGCAAAAAGACTTTTCATACGCAAACCCTACTTATGGATAGTCAACGATCGGCCACTCCGTGTCTACAAACCCCAAGCAATTTTAAGCACCGCAAGTGACGGTGGGGTATTAAACCCGCATGCATAAAAGATAAAACAATAAGTTGATGGAAATGAAGGCTAAAAAAGTGAAGATTACTGGAATGAGCAAGATATAAAGTATTACTAATGCTTATGTAGCTAATCTGAAAAAACTATAAGCTCACGTCCATTTTAGTCATTCAAAATTATCTGGATGACCAAAAATGGATTGAGCCCAATTTCCAGCTCCACAAGAATCAAAACTTGATTTGATATCAGCACCTAAAAATCTAGAAGAAAAAATTATGAAACCTTTTAAGGACCAAAACCAAAGTCAGGTGGTCATCCGTCCCCTAGAATACCGCGACCTAGAAGCGATCGAGAACATAAGTAAGGAAACTCCAGAAGTACAACATAACCACCGAGATGTTACTTTTAATCTCTCTCCTATTAGCCTTAGTCAGAAATTACCACAAATTATTCGTTGGTACTGGCCCATAAAATTATTGAGCCTTTTTCCTAATCCCTGCAAATATTTGTTAACTTCCTATGTTGCCGAAGTAGATGGACAAATTAAAGGAGCAATCCAGGTTTCTCCTAGCAACCGCACTCGCAGCAGTTGGCGGGTAGAAGGGATAGTTACGGAAGAAACAGGGACTAACAGAGGAATAGGTTCTCAACTATTACGATACTGCTTTGAGAAAATTTGGGAAGCACGGACATGGTTATTGGAAGTTAATGTGAATAATAAGGAGACGATGGCCCTTTATCGCCAAAATGGTTTTCAGCCATTAGCTCAAATTACTTATTGGACAATTACGACCCAACAAATACAAGAGTTAGCCCTTTCTCAGCCAAATTTACCAAACTTACTACCCGTGAGTAATGCTGATGCTCAGTTGCTCTATCAATTGGACACAGCATCTATGCCACCTCTAGTACGGCAAGTGTTTGACCGCCATATCCCAGATTTTAAAACTGGTTTTGTTAGTAGTTTGATGGAGGGAGTAAGGCAATGGCTAAATCATACTGAGTTGGTTAGTGGGTATGTGTTTGAACCCCAACGTAAGGCAGCGATCGGCTACTTTCAAGTACAATTATGTCGTGATGGTACACAACCACATATAGGTCAATTAACTGTACATCCAGCTTATACTTGGTTGTATCCAGAGTTATTATCTCAAATGGCAACGCTGGTTCAAGATTTTCCCGATCAATCTTTACAACTTGCTTCTGTTGATTATCAACCTGAACGTGAAGCATATTTAGAAAAGATCGAAGCTCAACAAATTGAACATTCTTTGTTGATGTCTCGTTCTGTTTGGCATAAACTTCGAGAGTCTAAGTCAGTTATTTCTGACCTCCAGTTTTCGGAAGTTCTTCAAGGTCTGCAACCAGTTCGTAAACCAGTTCCTAGTCGTAGTTCTTTGTTGAAAATGATGCAAAATCGACATGGTAAAAGTAGTAATTATCAGTTGAAAACTAATCATAATAATTATTATTGGGAAGCTACAAACGAACAGGTAAATTCTGCATCAGAATCTTCTATATCTCCAAATTCAAAAAGTGGAAATGAAGATGATAATGGAAAATTTCAGAAATGAGGAATTACTTGTGTCTAATTAATGTTAATAGACATCTCCGACAATTAAATCTATAGCAGTTCGCTTTGGTATATTTATAACTAATAATCTATGAGTTATTATCAAAAGTTGTTATAGGTAAAATCTGTAACTAGACGAGTGCGAACTGCTATAAAATCAATTCTTAGGGTGCATCTCAATTTTGAATAAAGCCAAAAATTTATCGCTTTTAGGCAACAGCTCCGGAAGGAAATATATAGAAAAAAAGTATTTTTGCACATAAGAGATGCACCTAATCCTTATCTATAAGAAGTTAAATTATCAATTACCGAAAATTGTGGTTTAAAGCTGACCCTTTTAAGGGGATAATAAAGAAAAATTTTCCTTTTATTAAATCCTCTTCCTTTTAGGGAGAGGTAATTATCAATTATCAATTATCAATTATTGAATTCTCCCTGTTCCCTCTTTTGGAGGAGATGTTTAATGAGTATTACTAATTTGAAATAAAGAATTTAAAACGCGCTATTTTTAATATAAATAAAGCCGTACAAACCCGCGTCGGTGGCATTAGCAAGCAGTAGAAAGATAGTATAGTGAAGTTTTCTCAGCAAATAATTAATAATTTATACCTTGAAGTGTCTCGGAACCAGGAGAAAAATAATTTTAATTTTCTTTTGGTTAATCCTATCTGTTTTTCATAATATTAAATGGCTTTCATGCTCCCGTGTTATTTAGGTAAGGAGTTTAATTTTCAATGTCTCAATCTCGAATTTCAGCCCTGGGTTTAGATGTAGGAAGGAAACGTATGGGGGTCGCAGGATGTGATGGTACTGGTTTAATTGCTACTGGTATTACTACTATTAGACGTACTTCTTTTCAAGAAGATATAGCTAAGTTAAAAATTATTGTCCAAGAACGTCAAGTACAAATTCTGGTAGTAGGTTTACCATATTCTATGAATGGTTCTATAGGTTTTCAAGCGAAAAAAATACAAAAATATGCTCAAAGATTGTCACAAGCTTTGGCTCTACCTGTAGAATATGTTGATGAACGTTTGACTTCAGTTCAAGCTGAGGAGATGTTGAAAGCTGCAAATATTTCTCCTTCTCAGAATAAACATTTAATTGATAGAAAAGCGGCTGCTTTGATTTTACAGCAATGGCTGGATGAACTTAGAAAACAAAATATTAGTTCACAAGTTAATAATTCAATAGAGATAGAGATAGATATAGATATAGAAAAACCTATTACATAAAAAAAATTTAACAAGTTCTTTCAATAATTGATAATTGATAATGGATCATTGATAATTACCTCTCACTAAAACGGAATTGATTGAAGAAAAAGAAATTTTTTCTTGTTTCTCCACGGCGAGTAAGAGGCTTTAAACCTTCATTATTTGGTAATACTTTTGACTAGATAAAAACTGGTACTATCTATTGCGATTATATCTACTGAGCAGAACTGAAAAATTAAAAAACTAGCCAGTCAAGCTGCAAATAAATCTCAATTGAACGATACTTTAAAAATTAGAGAAGCTAATAATATTATCGGTATTAATAAACTCATTAAGTTAAGCAAACAGCCGTCAGCGATCGGTAATCAGCTATTGTTTTTAGTTTGAGATAAAAGCTTTACTAATTGAGGCATAATTTACAGCAGTTTCCGCACGTTATGAGGTACACCCCGAAGCAGGCAAGATGCCCAAACTTGCATTCATTTAATTGTTAGTCTATGTACTTCTTATGCTAGGAATTTGCTGTATACTTAACTATAAAAGTTGGCGAAAACAGTCTATATTCATTAAAATATCATCATAATAGCTGATAGCTGACTGCTAATAACTGTTTGCGCAGCATTCCGGAGGAAATGCTTACCTCATTAAACTGACTCTTTCTGTTTGTTCGATACTTTTGTATCTACAAAAATCTTATTTCATTTATCAGATATTTTAGGTTTTTAGTAAAAAAAGAACAAAAAAATAGGGTGCATCTCAATGCATGAATAAAGCCAAAAAAATTACCGCTTTTAGGCAATAGGGAATATATAGGAAAATAGTATTTTTGCACTACCAGATGCACCCAAAAAATAGCCAATAAATACTAAATGTAAAACAGAGTTATAATCAGATTAGTAAAATGTTACTGTTATCAAGTATCAATCAAGTATAGCAATCCTATTTTATTCGTGTATAAAAATCTTACCGCTTTTAGGGAACAGGCAACAGGCGGGAGTTTCAGTTTTTTTTTCTACTTTTTGATTTGTCGCAACCTCTGCACGGATTGCTATATAATTCTGAAAAATAAGAGCTAATTGTTGATTTTCAACAAAAGGGTCTATGATATTTTAGAATCTCATAGGAAAACTGTAGAGTATTGAAATACATACTACCTACAGTTCACAGATGAGCGATAATATTGAGGTATTGGAACTGATTCTCCTTCACTTGTTACCAAGAAGTTTTTCAGCCCCATATCGATTCTATGAGTATTTTCTGTTGTTGGTTCGACATCAGAAT
>JAXHSW010000186.1:0-5977 GCA_034190295.1 Cyanobacteriota bacterium
TACCTCAGTATTTTTACTTGAATTTTTTTGGTTTTTCTTTGATATCAGTATTAATACTTAATTGATTCCCTTCCCTCTCTCATTCTATCTGTGTACTACATTTTGAAGTGCGGAATGTGGGTTAGAGAATTAGTTAGAGATAGAATAGATAGTTACCATTTAATTAAGTTCAATTCCTAGGAGGATTATGATGACTCAAGCTTCTATGGAAAAAATACCGCCATTAAAAGAATTTCGGAAATGATTGACCTCTTGCAAAACTGTTCATTAAATCAATTCAAGATATGAAATCAACAATTTAATACCCCCTATTCCCTATTCCCTATTTCCTGACTTCGACAAGAAGTCTTATATTAACTAGCTATCAGCTTGAGCGCATTTAGCTGGAGCGCTAAAAATTCGAGGGTTTAAGTCCCCCACGCTTATTTGAAAAAATTAGTGGTGCGCCTTTAATGGGTTTTAATCCCCATTATACACGCCAGAAAAGCTGACTGCTGATAGCTGAGTGCTGACTGCTACTTCAATGCTAATAGATAACTTTCTAACTTTAATGAGTTTTGTTAAGAAGTTACAATTTTATTGTCAGACAATTTATAAATTATCGAAAAAACATCAGAAATTAATATAGACTTGAGACGAAAAGGAAGAACAATATAAAATGCCGATCTATTCATCGCAGCAACGGCAATAATTTATAATTTAACTCTGGCCTCTAATAGACATCTTCAATAATAAAAAATCAAATCAATTATCGCACTCTTATTTATCAATTCTTTCCCTCTACTCCCTACTCCCTACTTCCTCTTTTGGTGGAGATGTTTAATTATTTTTATATGTTGAGAGTTCAGGGGATAAATGCAGAGCATTACTTACAGGCTAAATAGAGCGATCGCCGTTGCTTAATATTTTTTAACAATTCCTCATATTTGTATAATTATACTTATTTTTATTGATAATTTTAGATTGTGAATTAGCGGAAATTAATGATATCTTAAAGTTAATGGAATAAGAATTATTAATATTAAGTAAAATTTTCGCATATATACTGCTTTCATAACAGTATCAAGTCCCTATTTCAGTAATTTAATAGCCTTGACAAAATTTATAAAATAGTCTTAGGATAAAAATCTCACTTGGATAAATATCATTATTAAGTATATTTTTTGGTATAGTAATTAACCGGAATTAACTCACATCGTCAAGAATAGTTAAATTAAAGCATCCGCGATCATTAATTAACCGGAATTAACTCACATCGTCAAGAATAGTTAGATTAAAGCATCCGCGATCATTAATTGAGAAAATGTTAAATATTAAAAATCATCTTTGAAGTAAAATTACTAAAGATTAAGAATTGTAAAAAATAGGAGTTATGCAGTAATGAAAATTCTTGTATTAAGCTGGGAATTTCCACCAAGAATTATTGGAGGTATAGCACGTCATGTTGCAGAATTATATCCAGAAATTGTGAAATTAGGACATGAAGTGCATTTAATCACAGTCAAGTCTGGCGATGCACCAATGTATGAAATTGTCAAAGGAATAGAAGTACATAGAGTGCCAGTTGGACCGAGCCAAAACTTCTTTCATTGGATAGCAAATATGAATGAAGCTATGGGTCGTCATGGAGGTAAACTAATAAAAGAAGAGAAAAATTTTGATATAATTCATGCCCATGATTGGTTAGTCACCGATGCAGTGATCGCTCTAAAACATCTCTTTAAACTACCACTAATAGCGACAATTCATGCCACAGAAAATGGTCGTCACAATGGTATTCATAATCATAGCCAAAAGTACATTAATGAAAAGGAAAAAGAGCTAGTTTATAATGCTTGGCGAGTAATTGTTTGCTCTAAATATATGCAAGTAGAAGTAGCAAGAACTTTAGACAGTCCTTGGGATAAAATAGATATAATTTATAATGGTATTTGTGCGGAAAAAAAACCAAGTAGAGATGAGTTTGATGCAGTAAATTTCCGCAGGCATTTTGCAGAAGATGAAGAAAAAATTGTCTACTATTTAGGTAGAATGACACCAGAAAAAGGTCTTTCTGTGTTAATTCATGCAGCACCGAGAGTAATTGCAGAAATGGGAGACAGGGTAAAATTTATTATGATCGGTGGCGGAAAAACAGACCTTTGGAAAAAAGAAGTATGGCATTTGGGAATTTCTGAAAGATTTAATTTTACTGGGTTTATGTCCGAGGAAAATTTAGATAAATTTCAAGCGATCGCTGACTGTGCAGTATTTCCCAGTCTTTACGAACCTTTTGGCATTGTTGCCTTGGAAAGTTTTGCCGCGCGGGTGCCTGTGGTGGTTTCGGATACGGGTGGTTTGCCGGAAGTGGTGGAACATGGTAGAACAGGTATTGTAACGAAAGTTGGTAATTCTGGTTCTTTAGCACAAGGCATTATGGAGGCGTTGAGAGACTCTAATTATGTGCAAAAATTGGTTAGTAATGCTTATCAGGAATTAGAGTATAAATTCTGTTGGGGTAGGATAGCAAAACAAACAGATATAGTTTATCAGAGAGTGGCAGCAGAAAGGTTGCAAGTGGTTTGGTAATCAATTCTTCAGGGTAAGTTCTATGGAACTTCCCTACCGCTTACTCTCTCTTTTTAGCGACAACTCTATTCAACTAAACATTCTTTAGTTAATTTTAACTAGCTATCAGCTTTTCGTGATAGTCATGGGACTCTTGCCAGCGTTTAGCTGGAGCGCTGAATATTCAAGGGTTTAAGTCCCCCCACTATATTTTAAAAAGCGCGTGGTGCGCCTTTTAGATCAAATCCGTTTAATTCGGCACGTAAAAAATGTTCCATCTTCAACCATTACCAAATATTTCTCGATCTCCCCATCCCCCCATCCCCCCATCTCCCCATCTCCCCATCTAATTACACCGATGCTACCGGATTTGATATTATGGGGGTTATAAGACGCGGAGCGGCAACTCTAGAGTATCCCCCATTATACACCTTGAGAAGCTGATTGCTGATTGCTGAGTGCTACTTCAAAACTGACAAAAGAAAAGCTCAATTACTTTTGACTTTTGACTTTTGACTTTTGACTTTGAGTAGCTTGACGTAAAGATTTAATAGTAGCGATCGCGTGTTCGGCCACCAAATCTATTTCTTCCGCAGTATTAAACCGCCCGATGCCAAAACGCACGGAAGCATAAGCTAATTTTTCTGAGCGTCCCAAAGCTGCCAAAACATGGGAAGGCGCTATTTTTGCAGAAGTACAAGCGGAACCTGAAGACACCGCCACCACAGGTTGTAACCCCAATAACAATGCTTGCCCATCCACACCTTCAACGCTAATATTCAAATTTCCTGCCAAACGCTGAGTCGGATGTCCGTTGAGAAAAATATTTTCCACTGTTTGCAGTTTTTCCCACAACTGCTGTCGCAAAGTAGTTAACCGTTTTGCCTCTGACTCCATTTCTGCTATTGCCACTTCCACAGCTTTACCAAAACCGACTATTTGGGGAGTATACAAAGTACCAGAACGCATTCCTCTTTCGTGACCACCCCCATGTATTTGAGGTGCTAATTTTACTCTCGGATCGCGACGACGCACATAGAGAGCGCCAACACCTTTTGGTCCGTAAATTTTGTGGGCGGTTAATGATAGTAAATTAATATTCATTGTCTGCACATCTAGAGGTATTTTCCCAATAGCTTGTGCAGCATCAGTATGGAAAATAACAGAATTTTCTTTACATATTTCTCCTATTTTTGCCAAGGGTTGTAAGACGCCAATTTCATTATTTGCTGCCATGACAGAAACTAAAATTGTATCGGGACGTATGGCAGTTTTTAGGGAAGTTAAATCAATAATTCCATCTGTATTTACTGGTAAATAACTAACTTCAAATCCCAAGTTTTGTAAATATGTACAGGGGTCGAGAACGGCGTTATGTTCCGTGGCAATAGTAATAATATGTTTACCTTTATTGAAGTAAGCTTCGGCGGCTCCTTTTATTGCTAAATTATTTGCTTCTGTCGCTCCACTGGTAAAGACAATTTCTTCGGGAGTAGCGTTAATAGCTGAAGCTAAAATTTCTCTAGCTTTTTTAACTGCTGCTTCTGCTTCCCAACCATATTGATGAGTAATACTGGCAGGGTTGCCAAAATGTTCGGTGAAATAGGGCAACATTGTTTTTAATACTCGTTCATCAAGAGGAGTAGTAGCATTGCAGTCGAGATATATAGGACGTTTTAACATAATAATTAATTGATAGACATCTCTAGAAAATAGGGAGTAGGGAGGGACGTTGGATGTAACTTCCGTACAGAGTAGGGGGAAATAATTGTGAACGAAGTCAGCAAGTCTGCAAGTCAGCAAGTGTACCCACCCCTAATATCAAATCCGGTTGAATACTTATTATATAGTTGAGAGTAGGGGAGTAGGGGAGTGGGGGAGTAGGTCCGATTAAATAGACATCTCCAATAATAAAAAATAAAATCAATTATCGTACATAAATTATCAATTATTCCCCTCCTGGTCGGGGCCCGTGGGTGGGTTCCCTACTCCCTACTCCATAAGCGTGGTAGATATGTCTAATATTGAAATAATTTAAGAAATTATAAACAGATATTATATAACCGGATTCTATGTGCAATTAACCGGATTTGATATAACCCCTCCCTGGAGGGGAAATAGGGGATTTGAGCAAGGCTCCAAAAACCCGATCGCCTTAAAAGGCGGGGTTTTATATCCATATTATTTTGATAATTTATGGGCGATAATTGATTTGATTTTTTATTATTAGAAATGTTTAATTAATAACTTGACCTAATCTTTTTAAGATACTGAGTACATTATAAAGTTCATTATTTTGGGGATTAGAAATTGTGAATTTTTTAGATAAAGCATATTGAGGTGAATTTTGTTTAACTAATTTAATAAATTGAAAATCATCTCCGTTAGTAACTAATCCAAAAATTGGTTGTTCTGGATGAGGATTAGCCATCATATAAGTAAGGGCTTGAGGGATACCATTAATTATAGATAATCCAGCATTTTTTGACTCAATTACTAATAACCATAAGTGATGCTTAAAAACTATTATATCAATCCGACCTTTGATAAGTTCATCCTGTGTTTCCACAGAAATTTCAATAGAATTTTCATCTACAATATCAAAAGGAAGCCGATAAAAATTTGCCCAAGCAAGTAGGGGAGCAATTACTGTCATTTTTACCAAATTTTCTGAAATTTCCCGATGCTTAATAGCATTCAAATAATTTGCTTTTGCTCGGTCTAACACCTGTTTTTCGATATCGGTTATCTCAGGTAAATTATCAAACCATTCTCTAAAAAATTGAATATCATCTGTTTGGTTGAGACTAAATTTATGCTCAACATCAATCATATTTAGTTTATTTGCTTGGATAATTGCAGTCATATTTTTCCTTAGTCAGGTAGGGTGCGTTAGCGCTAGCGTAACTGAGCAATATTTATTGTCACTGGGTAAATTCTGTTTGTATTATATCATGTTCCGTTAAATACTTATCAAATCTTTCTTGATATCCCCACCCTTCCCACACTTCCCATAATAGCGCTACTTTTTAGCTTACCATCTTAGTCTCTTTTCCTTCAGCATAGCTGCTGTTTCCTCCTGAATTATTATGACAACTGATAACTGATAACTGAATTCACCCTTCTCCTTGACAGACAAAACCTGCCCAATAATAAGGATGATTAAAGGGTTTTTCTCCTCCTATCAATTCTTGAGCTTTTTCTACTAAATCATAAACTTTCTGACAGTTATCAGCTATTTTCTTCTTTTCCTCATATTCTGTATTTCCTAGAGTTTCTGGAGTTTGTTCTGTATTTCCTAGAGTTTCTGGAATTTCTTCTGTATTTCCTAGAGTTTCTGGAGTTTGTTCTGTATTTCCTAGAGTTTCTGGAGTTTCTGGCGAGCAAGATGCTCGCACTGGATGATTTCCTTCAAACTCTTCTAATACTG
>JAXHSW010000186.1:6077-19534 GCA_034190295.1 Cyanobacteriota bacterium
CTTCTGCATTTTCCTCTATGACTGGCGAGCAAGATGCTCGCACTGTATTATCTAATACTGCTTCTGCATTTTCCTCTATGACTGGCGAGCAAGATGCTCGCACTGTATTATCTAATACTGCTTCTGCATTTTCCTCTATGACTGGCGAGCAAGATGCTCGCACTGTATTATCTAATACTGCCTCTGCATTTTCCTCTGTGACTGGCGAGCAAGATGCTCGCACTGTATTATCTAATTCTTCCTCCGCATCGTCCAAACTCTCCTCAGCTTTTGCCAAGGTTAACTCTTTCAACTCCATCTGTGCTTGCCATAACGCATCAGCACTCGGAATACCCTCAGCGCGGTTGCGGTGGTAAAAATATGATAAAATTGTCGTGGCTAAATCGTTCACCGACCACAAACTACTAATAACATTCGACGCACCTGCTGATAAAAAAGCAGCGCTGAGGGTAAAAATATCGTCCGTTAATTCTGAATTTCCCAACGCCGTTTCACAACAGGAGAGAAATAAATCTCCTAACTGCGGGAAACGAATGCTGGCATTCAGCAACTCCCCTAATGTTAAGTCCGTGTCTCCTAGCAATAACTTTGATTCTAATGGCTCCGTTAAATTAGACTTGGCGTGGTGACTGGAGAGTAAACCCAATACTTTCTCTCTCGTCAACAACTGTTTATACTTAGCTTTGGTTGCCTCCTTGCTGCCTTTGAGATGGTGTTCGGGGGCGACTCCATAAATTTGTGCTACTAATTCGCATTCTTTGGGAGTGTATGGCAGATCGTCCCTGGTATTTTCGACGATACCGTAACGTGGCAGTTTTGCTCCTCGGTTTTGGGGTTGTTGCCGACAAAATGTTAATACCTGGGTGCTGGGTGCTATTCTCACCCGGAATTTATCCCCTAAATATTCGCCGTTTTCTAGGGGTAATGCTGGTAACGGAATTTGATGCAGAAACATAAACGGCACCAGAATAATTTCTTTGATGTTCGTGAGTTTTTCTATCAGTTGGTTTATTCGCAGTCTGTCTGCTAACTCTTTTAACATTCCCTCCATTTTGTCTTGCCATTGTTTGTATAACTCGTGTTTCTGTTGTTTGCGGGATGCGTCAAAGTCGGAAAGACTAATTTCTGTTGTGGTGCCATCGTTGAGTTTAACTATGACGTTTGGTGGTTTGGGGTTAATTGACTCAATGGCATCAATATCGCAGTTGGCTAAAATTGCTGCTGTTTGAAATGCTGCTAAATTATCTATTTGGGAGTAAGGTGTTAACCAATTATCTCGTAACCACAGTTGGAATCTTTCGTAACTTTGCTTTTGACAACGGTGCAATTTTACACTTTTTTGAGTGAGGATAAAAATATAAGTCTCATTTCTGGTGGTGTAGAAACTCAACAGAGCAGTACCCTTTGCTAGCTCCATCTCCCCCCTTGCTAAGGGGGGTTGGGGGGGATTCAACATCTCCCCCCTTTCTAAGGGGGGCAGGGGGGGATCGAAATAAGGCACGCGGGAACGCAACAACTCCTTCATCCCCTCCACACTAACACTCGGCGCTTGTCTACCTTCCGCTAATACCCGGTCTAACCGACGCATCTGTTGCCAAATTTCCCGTTTTTCCCCCATCAACTTTTGAATTTCCTCCGTAATATCATCCCACACATCGCGGGTGACAAGACGACTCGCTCCAACTTTTTCCTGCTTATCTTCTGGTGTTTGTAACTGCCGACGTAAAATGTCAATCTCCCGTTGTTTCTCTTCCATTTCAACTTCTAACTTGCGGATATCTTCTGGCACTTCGCCATTTTTGTATAAATCTTTGGTGAGAATTAAATCCAGCAAGCGACGACAGCGGAATCTTTCTACAGTTTCTAAAGCTTTGTCATATTGTTCCGCATTGATGCAAGCTTGAATCATATTTTCATAGACATATATATTGTTACGCAAGATTTCTTGTCTGGCAATTTCATCGGGTATCCAATTTCGACTTTGCTCAATGGCGGTAATAGCTATTTCATAGTTATCAATGGCGAGTTGATAGTTTTTTTGTTTTGAGGCGAAGTTTGCTAGGTTATTGGCGATTCCTAAACATTCGGCTGGTAATGTTTCCGGTTTATATACTCTCAAAGCATCTTGGTAGTAGGTAATGGCAGATTCTATGTTATCGGCTTTGTTACCTTTAATTCTGCTAGAGTAGGAGTTAGCTAGGTTGTTTTGGAGCATTGCCCAATCTCGGGGATATGCAGATTCAGTTAATACTCTCAAAGCATCTTGGAAGCAGGCAATGGCCGATTCTATGTTATCGGTTTTATTACCTTTGATTCTTTTACTGTAAGTCCAAGCTAGGTTATTTTGAGTCTGTGCCCAATCTCGGGGATATGCAGATTCGGTTCTCACTCTCAAAGCCGCTTGGTAGTATGCAATAGCCGATTCAATATTATCGCCTTTGTTACCTTTGATTCTGCTAGAGTAAGCATTAGCTAGGTTGTTTTGAGTTATTGCCCAAGATTGGGGATAGGCAGATTCGGTTCTCACTCTCAAAGCCGCTTGGTAGTATGCAATAGCCGATTCAATATTATCGGCTTTGTTACCTTTGATTCTATGACAGTAGGCTATAGCTAGGTTGTCTTGAGTCATTGCCCAAGATTGGGGATATGCAGATTCGGTGAATACTCTCAAAGCAGCTTGGCAGCAACCAATGGCAGATTCTATGTTATCGGCTGTGTTACCTTTGATTCTTTCTCTGTAGACTAATACTAGGCTGTTTTGAGTCTTTGCCCAATCTTGGGGATAGGCAGATTCGGTGAATACTCTCAAAGCAGCTTGGCAGCAACCAATGGCAGATTCTATGTTGTCTGCTGTGTTACCTTTGATTCTGTTTTTGTAGGCTGCAGCTAGGTTGTTTTGAGCCTTTGCCCAATTTTGAGGATAGGTAGATTCGGTATATACTTTCAAGGCAGCTTGGTAGCAAGAAATGGCAGATTCTATGTTGTCTGCTGTGTTACCTTTGATTCTGTTTTTGTAGGCTGCAGCTAGGTTGTATTGAGTCATTGCCCAATCTTGAGGATATGCAGAGAAGGTGAATACTCTCAAAGCAGCTTGGAAACAGGTAATGGCAGATTCAATGTTGTCAGCTTTGTTACCTTTGATTCTCTGACAGTAGGCTCCAGCTAGGTTATTTTGAGTCATTGCCCAATCTTGGGGATAGGCAGATTCAGTTCTCACTCTCAAAGCAGCTTGGAAGCAGGTAATGGCAGATTCTATGTTGTCAGCTTTGTTACCTTTGATTCTCTGACAGTAGGTACCACCTAGGTTGTTTTGAGTCCCTGCCCATTTTTCAGTGTTTTCTTGACGGTGGCTGAGGTTGAAGAGATATCCGGCGATCGCTATTTCTATTTGAGCTTTTCTGTCGCCCCGTGGAAACTCACAAATATGAATACTCAGGTTTTCAATTAGTGCAATAATAGTATCGGTATCTTCGGGGTTGTTGGCGATCGAGTCGGATACGTATTTTGGTAGGATGTAGGCGAGGTTTTCATTGAGAAGGTGTCGGTTGTTATCTAGGATGTGATAGATGATGCCTTTGTCTGGTTTACCGTAAACTTCCCATTCTGCTTGTAGCAGTTCTTGAAGTAGGCTGTTGTAAGAAACAGGATTTTGCGGTTTATTTAACCATTGTGTTAGTTTTTGAGCCATATTAAGTAGCCGTAGGGTATCATTTGTTTTGCCTGCTTTTAACATAGCTTTTGCATACTGCTGCATGAAGGCAATGAATCCCTTATCGATTAAGTCTTGATGGTTTTGGAGAATTTTTGGCTCTTGGCCTGGGGGACATTCTAGGAGTTTTTGAATTAGTTGTATGTATACTTTTAGGCGTTGTTCGTTCATGTTATTTTTATTTGATATGATAATAATTAATGATTTTCTCTTGCTGCAATTAAAACCTCTAGATAGAGGCGATCGACTAAGCGATCCCCCCTAACCCCGGAAAGGGGGGGGACTGGACGGGGGAACTTTACTGGGGACTGGACTAGAGAGAGGCGATCGCCAAAAAACTAAGACTCACCAACAATTTTCAGGATGCGGTCGTAAAGAGGTTTTGCCACCCAGAAACCTGCTTGATGGATGAGCGCTTCTAGCAAAGGCTTAACTTCCGGAATCAGATTTTGACTTTTTGCCTCAATTAAAATCCCCAAAATTCCTGTATAAGCTAAATTCAGCCTAGCTGCTACCATCCGACCGCGACGTTCGTCTAGCAAAAGTTGTTCTGCTGATATCTCAACTGCCAAAGCTATTGCTTCTGCCTCTCCACGGTCTAATTCATTTTGCAATAGTTCCACCAGAAGTTGGTTAGTGACTGGGGAAGTTGAAATCCAATCGTATGTTTGAACTTCAGTTGCACCTGCCACAGGAAAAGCTGTTTCTGTCAATTCCAGATAAACTGCTGTAGGAATAATCACCTCACCGTATAGTTGGCGTAACAAGTCGAGTTGGTTAATGGAAGCTAGGTTGTTGATAGCTGAGGTATCGCTGACAACAATCATAGTCTCCCCATCTGTTGTAAATTTTTAATATCCTGTTCCAAATCTTCCACGTCATAGTGAACGGGAATTTGGCGACTTGCCAGTAGATGCTGAAAAGCGATTCTATTCATACCAGCAAATTGACTTGCTTGACCAAGAGTCAGCTTATCTTTTTGGAAAAGCATGACAGCAATTTCTTGTTTCATCTCAGATGGAGTCATTCTAGTAGCAGCCAATATTTCATCAGAAATAATAATGCTCATGGTAAGTTCCGTATTTTTTTCATTATTTTAGCAGAAAAGGCAGGAGCAGTGAGTGAGGGATGGGTAGTGGGAGCATCTTGCTCCCGTCGATAATTCTCCCTTGGGTATTCCTCCCGTGTGTGAGCGAGACGCTCACACTATCAACTCCTGAAAATTTGGGAGTAGGTTGGGTTAAGCGAGAGCGCAACCCAACAACAAGGGTTTCCTCAGTTTGCTTGAGTTGGGTTTCCATACCTCAACCCAACCTACTCCCAAATTTCTTTCAGTTTACCCAAAAGCTGTTTAGCCAATTTTTGAGTAGTACGCGGCACCGACTTACTTTCTACTACAACTTCCCCCACCTCATCTCTGATAGCAACAGCCATTCTTTCCTCAACAACCTTACCCACTGCAGGCAATTCACCCGCCAAAACCTTTCCTCCTTTACCGCGCCAGTTACCGCCATCATCAGGATATTGACGATAAGTTGCCTCGAATGCTGCTGCCATCAAACCCAAATATTTTTCCTGGGTTTCTGCCTCCACAACATTACGAAATTCCACAGCTAAAGGATCGTCACTCAACAGAAAATCCCTACCCGCTTCCAACTGCATTAAATAATCCAATAAATTTTCAGCAGGTTGTAACATTTCCAGAGAAACATAACCATCAGATTCAGTTAAATCACTCAAACAAATAAATCCTAAAATGTCGCCAAAATCCAAAGAATCATCAAAACAAACTGCCACATAAACCAGTCGATTTTCTCTGACAAATTCAGGAATAAAAAAGTCAGTTTCTCCCGGCAAAACCCGGCGAAATTCTATTACTCCCAAATCCGGAATAATTACATCAGCCACATCCTCAGCCATCCGCAAAACAGGATTAAAACAGTCAGCATTCTCTAAATTTGTCTCAAAATCTAAGCCATCGAGAAAATTCTGCCCGATATGTACTGCCAGAGTATTAAGATAAACTTCTTTTGCTCGTTTTTGGCTAATTTGTTGCTTGGCAAATTGTTCAGCTATAGCATTAATTTCTGGAGATAACGGAATTCTAAAAATCAATGATTCGGCGATACTATTCATAGTTGAAGTTAATAATTATAGATTGACAATTCATTCAAAACAGGTATAGTTAGGGACGTTTCATGGAACTATAGAGTAGAATATTAAGCCTGATTGCTGATTCACTTATTCAAGATTATTTTCTGCAATAATTTGCTCTATACATTTGAGGCATTTATTCTTCCAATTTCGATTAACAGTAGATTGATTAACACCTATTTTATTGGCAATTTCTGTTTCTGTATAACCTTGACATTTCAGCAGTAAAAATTCCCAGCAATCAACTTTTTTAGTACAGTTGCGCAACTTATCTATAGAAGCACCAAAAATAGGCAACTTATCTATAGTTTCCTGAGAAAGATCGCCTAGGTTAAAATTATCTAAATCGTTTAAATTTTTATGGTCTTTTATCTTCTCACCCACCGTTGAATATTCTTGACCATCAACATCATTTCTAGGTTGGTCTAAACTGACAATAATCTTCCCATCAACTTTGCTTTTGCTTTGCCATTGACGATATAAATTGCAAGCTGTATTGTAGTGGGCACGATTAAAGTAACAAATGAATAGATTACTAAGCCGATCCTCAGAAATATTATCTAGTCGATCGAGAGTAATTTGATTTCTTCTACAAAAATTTGTAAGAATTTTGTCAAACTTTAAGAATGTTTCCTGTAGGGAATTATCATAAAACTCATTTGAGTCATCAAAATTAGTCTGAGAAAAACTCTTCTTAACGACTAGACCAATTTTCGGATGTTGCCAAAGCCATGTTGACAACTTATTTCTGCCTCTATTACGAGTATTAGATTCATCACTAAGGATGTCCTTAAATAACTGGCTCAAGTCTTCCGGTTTTAGATTCATTACCTGTTGCTCTGGACTTTTTAATAGTGCTTTTATCATATTACTACTAAAATTTCAGGGCAAAAAAAGCCAAAATTAGGCCAGATAAATTCTCTTGTGTGTCTTGAGTAATTACTCATGCAATTCAATGCAAAAAAAAATGCGGTTTTGGAAAAATATCAAATTTCGTAGATCGTATTGCAGGGAAGTTTTATGGAACATCCCTACGAGTTTATTTATTGTCAAACTAAGAGTTAGTAGAGTGGGCAAATACTGATTTGTTTTTATTCACAGTTAACCAGTTAATGTATTTATATTTGCACAACCTACCTCTGTTTCTACTAAAAAACCATCAAATTTATCACATTCTGAAACTAGGCAACTGACTAAATTCACAAAATAAGGTGAATCAACAAAGTTCATATCTACATTGTGCATGAGAGAATAAACCACCTTACCCTGAATTTTTTCCAAACACCATTCCCCCAGTTTGTATTCAGCATTTTTTGTTAATAAGATGCTAGAAATAATATGTGGAATCTTATCTAAAGAATCAAATACAGCAGCACTAGGAACAGAAAATTTCAGAATAGAATCATATTTAGTGATATAAAGTATTTGCTCTATTCCAGAATCCATAATAAATTTAAGCATTGCTTGTCTATCATTTAATTTAGCAATATTCCCACCAGCTTTTGCACAATTATTTCTGACAAAAGTTTCAAAAGATTGTTGAGCCATTTTTACTTCGCTCCTAATTTATTTGTTCTAGTTTCTTAACTATTAGGAGGGAAGTAAATTATGCGGTGATTCAAATTTTTGAGGTTGCATCCAGAAAAAAACCGGGATATTCTAAATATAATGGGGTATGGTTGCTCCTACGCCTGACTTTTTATTCAACGCAAAAAAAAGATACCTTTAGATAAAAAAAGAGCGATCGCGTAAGCTTAACCGGAGGTTATCGCTCAGATTATTTAGTTCAAGTTTAATCATTTTATGAAGCTCAAAAAAAATCCCTAGGTAACAGAGGTTGCATCCTCAAAAAAACTGTGATATTCTAAATATAATGGGGTGTTTTCGCACTTATACATGACTTTTTATTCAACGCAAAAAAAAAGATACCTTTAGATAAATAAAGAGCGATCGCGTAAGCTTAACCGGAGGTTATCGCTCAGATTATTTAGTTCAAGTTTAATCATTTTATGAAGCTCAAAAAAAAACCCTAGGTAACAGAGGTTGCATCCTCAAAAAAACTGTGATATTCTAAATATAATGGGGTGTTTTCGCACCTATACATGACTTTTTATTCAACGCAAAAAAAAGATACCTTTAGATAAAAAAAGAGCGATCGCGTAAGCTTAACCGGAGGTTATCGCTCTGATTAGTTAGTTAGAGTTTAGTCATTTTGTGAAGCTCAAAAAAAAATCTCCCAGGTAACAGAGCGATCGCCTTCTCTTCCCAAAAAAATCGTGATACTATAGATATAGTGGGGGTTGTTCGTACCTATACATGACTTTTTATTCAACGCAAAAAAAAAGGTATAGCAATCGAAGGAAAGATTAGGACAGGTCAAAAGCTGAAAACTCAGACAAAATCTGATTTTTCCCTCTTCCCTCTTCCCTCTTCCCTCTTCCTTCTTCCTTCTTCCTTCTTTAATTCAACCAAGGACGAGAAACTTCTTCCAACTGATTAAATTCCTCTTGACTTATCTCCCAACCAATAGCCCCTATATTTAGTCGAACTTGTTCAGAATTTTTACAACCAGCAATAGGAATCACACCATCTTGAAAAACCAACCAATTCAGAGCAACCTGAGCCAGAGTTTTGTCATATTTTTCACCAATTTGTTTTAACAAAGACATAACAGGAGCAATTTTTTCCAAACCCTTTTTCTGGAAACGAGAGTCAAATTGACGAGCGCCAATCGGCGGTTTTTCCACAGTATATTTGCCAGTCAATAAACCTTGAGCTAAAGGACTATAAGCTAAAATTGTCACACCTAATTCTCTAGCTGTATCTAAAATTCCTTTAGCTTCAATTTGTCGAGAAAGCAGAGAATATCTCACCTGATTAGTTGCTAAAATTACCCCTCGTTTTTCCAGGATTGCATGAGCTTGACGCATCTCTTCCGCCGAATAATTACTAACACCAACCGCTTCAATTCTACCCTGTTTTACTTCATCAGCCAAAGCATTTAATAAAGTTTCCTGACTCATAAAAAAAGTAAAAGGCCAATGTACTTGATAAAGAGTAACTTTCGGCAACATTAATCGTTTCAAACTAGCAGTAACAGCATCAGTAATAGACTCTGGAAAAAATCGCCAAGGAACAGGACCATATTTAGTAGCAATTTGCACGGGTTGTTCAGTTTTTTGCATGAATTTTCCCAGCAATTCTTCTGATAAACCATTGCCATAAACTTCAGCAGTATCGAAGAAATTTATTCCTGCTTCTAAGGAAGTTTGAAAAGCAGCTTCTACTTCATTAGCTCCATAATTACTGCCATAATTCCAGAAAAATTTATCCCCCCAGGCCCAAGTGCCAATGCAAATGGGATTAACAGTTATTCCTGTTTTACCTAAAGTAGTTGTTGCCATGTTCAAAAAAATCCTAATTAGTGTATAATACTCAAAACTAGACTAACAATTTTTAGTTAAATTTTAATATAGATGTTAATTTACCAAAAAATAATTCAGTTTTCAGTATTCAGAATTTAAAATAACATTCAGTAAGGCTTATGTATGAATAACAGGGTTGAAAACCTCCCACTAAATCATAAAATTGATGATTTTCAATTAGTTCATAGTCAGCAATCCCAGAATAATTATTTTGTCTTCTAGTTTGGTAAGCTATCAGCCATCAGCTATTAGTTTTAGTTTTAGATAAAAGCTTTACTAATTGAGTCATAATTTATACTTACGCTCTCTAGCTGGCTGAAACAGTCTATATTCATTAAAACCCTCTGCTTTTGCGCTCGATCTGACAGCTAATAGCTGTTTGCGCAGCATTGCAGGAAATGCTTACCTAGTTTCTGGCAACTGACCCAAAAAATCAGGTTTCAAACCTCCCTTTTTAAGAGGATAAAACAGAAAAGAAAATTCTGCATCTTATCGCCTCCTTATTATAGGAGGTACTGAAAAAGCAGGCTATAGCAATCATAAATCATTTGTAAAAAATCTAAGGATATTTAACGAAGTCAGAAGTCAGAACTCAGAAGTCAGAAGTTATTTTTGTAACGGGGATTTGAGCAACTCTCGAAAAATATTTCGCCTTAAAAGTGGAGGTTGCGCGACCCAATTATTTTAATAAAAAATCTGAAACTTTTACCTCTATTCCCTGTTTCCTGTTCCTTAAATTCAAAGATTTTTTTACCAAAAAATGAGGTCTACGCGCCTCCCCTTTTAAGGGGATGAAAAAATTTCAATTCAGTATTTTCAAGCCTCTGACTTTCCTAGGTCATGCTTCGCAAACAGGCAGAGGTACTGATAACTGATAACTGATAACTGATAACTGAAATGACCCGCAACTGAAATAGGATTGCTATAACTGATATAGTGTTTTCAAATGAGATGAGATTTCAACAATTAATAATGAATAATTAATAATTAACAATTACCTCGAGAGTGAAAACGGATAGGATTGACTAATTATGAAAAAATTTATTTATTATCCCCTTAAAAGGCTTTAAACCTTAATTATTCGGTAAAACAAGAGTTGGTTATTTACTAACAGTAAAAATCCGGTAAACCTTCTTGCCTGTTGCCAGATGATCTGTTGCCTAAAAGCGACATTTTTTTTACACAACTCAAATAAAATTACTATAACTGATAACTGAATTTACTCTTGATTCAATACTTAATAATAATATAGTTATGACAATCAAAGATTCTTCTAGTCCACTCAAATTTATCAAATTAATCCAAGAAAATTTTCTATTTTTTAGATTAGGTTTATATCAAATGGGGTTAGGAACAATGTCAGTTTTAACACTTGGAGTTTTGAACCGAGTGATGATTACTGAGTTAACAATACCTGCCACAATCGTAGCATTTACTTTATCATTATATCAATTTATGGCACCAGCAAGAGTTTGGTTTGGTCAAATGTCTGATGTTAAACCTTTGTTTGGTCAACACCGTACAGGTTATATGTGGATAGGGGCAGTTTTGTTTACTTTAACTGCTTTTATTGCTGTACAAGTTATGTGGCAGGTTGGTGATAGTTTAGAAGTGAATGGTTGGACGAATCCCACATTTTTTTGGATTGGAATGTTGGGTTTAATGTTTATAATTTATGGTTTGGCTTTAAGTGCAAGTTCTACACCTTTTGCTGCATTATTGGTAGATATTTCTGATGAAGATAATCGTTCTAAAGTTGTCGGTATAGTTTGGTCGATGTTGATGGTAGGAATTATTATTGGAGCAATTACCAGTAGTATTTTACTTAAACAAGTTGGTGTTGGCGCACCATTAGAAACTGTAAAAGCATCTGTTAATAGTTTGTTTATTAAAGTGCCGGCCATTGTCTTAATTTTTGCCTTTATTGCCACAGTGGGAGTTGAGCAAAAATATTCTCGTTATCGTACTCGTTCAACTATTGCTAATCGGGAAGATAAAGTTACTCTAGGAACAACTTTAAAAGTTTTAAGAGCTAGTCGTCAAACAGGTTTATTTTTTACATTTGTATTTGTATTAATTATTAGTTTATTTATGCAGGATGCAGTTTTAGAACCCTATGGTGGAGAGATATTTTCTATGCCAATTTCTGAAACTACAAGATTGAATGCTGTATCGGGTATGGGCACTTTAATCGGATTAGGTACAACGGGATTTTTAGTAGTACCAAGATTGGGTAAGAAAAATTCTCTAAAAGTTGGATGTGTGGCAACAACTATTAGTTTTATCTTGATAGTTATGTCGGGGTTTACTGGCAACCCTGCTTTATTTAAAGGTGCTTTATTTTTATATGGTTTAGCTGCTGGTTTAACTACTACTGCTTCTCTAAGTTTAATGTTAGATTTAACTGTGGCAGAAACAGCAGGAACTTTTATCGGTGCTTGGGGATTAGCTCAAGCAATGGCAAGAGGATTATCTACAGTTATTGGTGGTGCGACTTTAGATTTAGGTAGACTTTTCTTCAATATTCCAATGCTTGCTTATGGCTTAGTTTTTCTCATGGCAGGAATTGGAATGATACTGTCGATTTTTCTGTTAAACCGAGTCAATGTACGAGAATTTCAAGATAATTCAAAACAAGCGATCGCTACTATTTTAGAAGGAGAACTAGATTAATTAATAATTAATAATTAATAATTAATAATTAGGGTTTGCTGAAAAAGTCTTTTAGTTAGGAGTAGGAGACAGGAGACAACCCACCCCTAATCCCTCCGGTGGAGGGGAAGACAGGAGACAGGAGAAAACCCACCCCTAACCCCTCCGGTGGAGGGGAATGAGCGAGGAGGTTTGAAGAAGAATTCAGTATACAGGATTCTGGAGAGAAATTAGGTTGGGGTTTGATTAACAAGAGTGGCAATTTTTCATTATCCCTATCATCTTTTTCCTGCTTACTTCTTACTTGTTAGTTATTGGAGATAAATTGACCGATGAAAATTTCTCAAGTAATCCTGATTAACCATCATCTAGGTATGAGGTGGTAAGTTAATAAATTATTTGGAGATGGCTGGCAAAAACTCAGTTTTGAACAAGAAGTAAAAATACAGGAGTCTGGGGATAAATTAGATTGGGGTTTGATTAACAACAGTGGCAATTTTTCATTATCCCCATAATATTTTCTCTTCTTACTCCCTACTTCTTACTTGTTACTTCTTGCAGATAAATTGACCGATGAAAATTCTGAGACTAATCCCGATTAACCATAATCTAGGTATGAGGAGATGGCTGGCAAAACTCAGTTTTGAACAAGAACTCAGAATATAGGAGTCTGGGGATAAATTAGATTGGGGTTTGATGAACAAGAGTGGTAATTTTTCCGTATCTCCATCATTTTTTCTCTTCTTGCTCCCTACTTCCTACTTGTTACTTCTTGCAGATAAATTGACCGATGAAAATTCTGAGACTAATCCCGATTAACCATAATCTAGATATGAGGTGGTAAGTTAATAAATTATTTGGAGATAGGTGGTAAAAGCTCAGTTTTGAACAAGAACTAAGAATATAGGAGTCTGGGGATAAATTAGATTGGGGTTTGATTAACAACAGTGGCAATTTTTCATTATCTCCATCATTTTTTCTCTTCTTACTCCCTACTTCTTACTTGTTACTTCTTGCAGATAAATTGACCGATGAAAATTCTGAGACTAATCCCGATTAACCATAATCTAGGTATGAGGAGATGGCTGGCAAAACTCAGTTTTGAACAAGAACTCAGAATATAGGAGTCTGGGGATAAATTAGATTGGGGTTTGATGAACAAGAGTGGTAATTTTTCCGTATCTCCATCATCTTTTCTCTTCTTGCTCCCTACTTCTTACTTGTTACTTCTTGCAGATAAATTGACCGATGAAAATTCTGAGACTAATCCCGATTAACCATAATCTAGGTATGAGGAGATGGCTGGCAAAACTCAGTTTTGAACAAGAAGTAAAAATACAGGAGTCTGGGGAGAAATTAGATTGGGGTTTGATGAACAAGAGTGGTAATTTTTCCGTATCCCCATAATATTTTCTCTTCTTGCTCCCTACTTCCTACTTGTTACTTCTTGCAGATAAATTGACCGATGAAAATTCTGAGACTAATCCCGATTAACCATAATCTAGATATGAGGTGGT
>JAXHSW010000187.1:0-1427 GCA_034190295.1 Cyanobacteriota bacterium
TCCAACATTACATCAGTAATTTACCTCATATTGGCAGTGCCATTCCTAAGACTTGGAAAAAAGTCCGTGAAATATTAGAAACAGATAGTCGTAACTATATTAGTTTGACAGAATATTTATCTATTTGCGAAGAGAATGGCTTTAAGAAACGAGGGGATAAATTACAATTAAGTGGCTATTTACATGACTTAGGAGTTTGTCTGCATTTTCAGGATGACCCGTTGTTAAATAAAACAGTTATTCTCAAACCAGAATGGGGAACAGCCGCAGTTTATAAAGCACTAGATAATTCGCAAGTTTATGAGAATTTTGGCAGATTTACCAAAGATGATTTAAAAAATATCTGGCATGAAGATAAATATGCCAATATGCACTATGAGTTACTGCAATTAATGATTAAATTTAAACTCTGCTATAAAATTCCTGGTACTTCTCAGACCTATATTGCACCTCAACTCCTCACAGAAGCTCAACCAGCATACAACTGGGATGAAAGTAATAATCTGATTTTACGTTACAAATACAAATTTATGCCCAAGGGAATAATTACTCAGTTTATTGTGGCAATGCACGAGGATATTGAGGAGCAAAAATATGTTTGGAAAAGTGGAGTTGTTCTCAAGAAAAATCAAGCCAGAGTAGAAGTCATTGAAGATTGCTATGAAAGAGAAATAAAAATTAGAATTTCTGGGCAGCAAAAACGAGATTTAATAACTATTTTGACTTACGAGTTGGATAAAATTCATAGTTCCTATAATAACAGACTCAAATATAATAAATTAATTCCTTGTAATTGTAAAACTTGTAAAAATACTCAAAATCCCCACTTCTACAAATTTGAAAAATTAAAAGAATGGGTTAGTAATAGCAGGTTAACAACTAAATGCGATAACTATCCCTATAATGAAGTTAATATCCAGAGTTTAATTGATGATGCAATAGATAGTCATAAGTATGAAAAAAATTCACAATCCAGACATCCCCATAATATACATATAGGTGGAGACGTTATTGTTAATAGCCATCAAATTAACAATAAAAATGGAAATGTTGTGGATAATATATTCGGTAATAATAGTAATATCAAGAATGAAATAACAGGAAAATCTAGTCAACCAAAAATAGAGGAAAGCAAAAAATTTGGATTGTTAGATTTCTTGACTTGGATGCAGAATGGGCAAATTCTTTTCATCTTAATCTCTTCTATTATTGGCATTATTTTACTAATTATTTATCCTAAGTTATATCCAGATGGATTACCAGAATTAGTAAAGCCAATTCAAGAACTAATTCCAGCTCCACAAAAAGAAAATAAATCCGATGAGTGACATTTACATTAGAGTATTTCTGTTAACTATAATATCATGTTAGGTAGAACAGTTATAATTATGCTCGTAGTTGGGCTTTAGCCCTAATAGTAAGTGTTG
>JAXHSW010000187.1:1527-19418 GCA_034190295.1 Cyanobacteriota bacterium
TCAGGGCTCAAGCCCAACTACAAACAAACATTTTATTATAAGTAATTATTTGAACATGATAGGATACCCAAACATTACTGTTTAGTGAGTAGAAAATTTAATAGTAAGTGTTGTCAGGGCTCAAGCCCAACTACAAACAAACATTTTATTATAAGTAATTATTTGAACATGATAGGATACCCAAACATTACTGTTTAGTGAGTAGAAAATTTAATAGTAAGTGTTGTCAGGGCTAAAGCCCAACTACAAACAAATATTTTATTATAAGTAATTATTTGAACATGATAGGATACCCAAACATTACTGTTTAGTGAGTAGAAAATTTATGATAAAAGTTGCTGAATCATACGTTCTGCCTGAGAACCATAACCACCACCGAATAAATTAAAATGATTGAGAATATGATACAAATTATAAAGACTTTTACGTTGTTGATAACCATCATCTAAAGGCCAGGCTTCATTATAACCACGATAAAAAGCACTAGGAAAACTACCAAATAATTCAGTCATAGCAATATCAACCTCGCGATCGCCCCAATAAGTGGCCGGGTCGAAAATTACTGGTTCCCCATCCACAGTTACTCCAGCATTTCCTCCCCATAAATCACCGTGAACAAGAGAAGGTTGTGGTTGATGACCTGCCAATAATTCTGGGATAATTTTTAGTAGGCGATCGCTCTGACGAAAAGTACCACCCCGACGTTTTGCTAACTTGAGCTGATAACCAATACGGTTTTCTGCCCAAAAATCTGCCCAGTCTGCATTCCAAGTATTAATCTGGGGTGTCGAACCGATAGTATTGTTGATGTCCCAACCAAATTCACTTTTACCTTGATAGTGATGTAAAGCTGCTAAATTACCTCCCATCTCTTCCCAAGATTTATCCTGACCACGACCACCTAAGTCTAGCCATTCCAAGACAATATAAGAATTATTTCCCTCTGTTCCATAGCATAAAGGTTTCGGAACTCCAATAGTCTGGGTTTCAGACATTTGCTTTAACCCCAAAACTTCTGCTTCAAACATTGCTATCTGGGAAGCTTGATTAAGTTTGACAAAATAATTGCGACTGCCATTAGTTATTTTATAACCACTGTTAATACAACCTCCTCCAACTGAAGAATGGTTAGTAACTTCAAAATTTTCGGCCGTTACTTGGGCAATATGTTCGGCAATTTTTTTCCACATATATTTCTATATTTATTAATCTGTATTGAAAGAGTAAAAATTAGCTGTTGTGGTATTCGTAATATTTGTAATAGTAGAAGGTGAAACTTTTATGGGTGGAATTTTCTTCTACCTACTTAGACATCTCCAAAAATCAAAAATAAAATCAATAAATTATCAATTATTTCTCCTTTCAGCTCCGGTGTCCTCTATTCCCTTTTTTCTAGAGATATCTAGTGTATATCGACTTATAAATATAGCAGTCGAAGGAAAGGTCGCGGACAGAGCGAGAAGCTCTAAAACTCAGACAACGCAATATTTTTCCTTCTTCCTTCTTCTTTCTTCCTTCTTTCTTCTGCTATATAAGTTGTTTGAATTAATAAAGCAGGCTTTTCCTAAAAACCTGCTGTCTGGAATACTAGCTAATAATTTCGCCTAACGTAAGCATTCAGCCATTAGCAGTCAGCTCTCAGTAATTAATAATGAATAATTATTTCTCAGGTTGGGGAAGGAGACCTTAGCAGTAACTTTTTATTCTTTTTCAATTTCTCAATTACTCTTACCTTTCCCAACATTAATGGCTGATAGCTGATAGCTGACGGCTGTTTGCGCAGCATTCCGGAGGAAATGCTTACCGCCTAACTATAAAGTTTCAGTATGAATCAACGCCTTCAGCAAACTCTCAACTTTTTCTTCCATCTCTACTAATATATTTAAAGATAGGGTAATATCATCCTCAACTCCTAACAATTTCGCCGCTTTTTTTACAGCTTCTTGCTCTTGTGTTGCGTAATCTTTATCAGCCCGAGACATTTTAATGGCATTATATAGTAATATTCTTGGTGTTGACAAGTCAGGAACATCTGATTTTATCTTGGGCAACAAGTCTTCCAACTTAGCATTCTTGTAGTCAAATTCCTTGTATTTTTCTATTGCTTCTTCAGGAGCGCCAATCATACGTTGATGATTTATTAACCAGTTCATTTCTGCCTCTGGGACATCCCCATCAGCTCCAGCAATAGCGAGCAACGCATACCCAAAATTAAGATATGCTTCAAACGGAGCGGAAGAAACACCCTGAGTCCTTTTCAGGTATTCCGAGCCTCCGATCATTTGCTCTTCATTTGTCGTCATAATTTGTTTCCTTTTCCTATTTGTTCAAGTTGAGTTTACTGTAGCGACAATTTTTGAGCTTCACTGTCAGTACAGGAAAGTCAGTACAGTTAGCTATTCAGCTTGGCTTACTTCTGGTAATTATATAGCGCTATAGTAGAAAATTATCCTTATATCTTTGCCTAACTCAAAACTTTCAACAGTACTTCCATAAATTATTAATTATTTTTCCCTGTTCCCTATTTCCTATTCCCTATTCCCTCTTTTCTGGAGATATCTAGTGTATATCAACTTGCAAATATAAAGTTTGAATTAATAAAGCAGGCTTTTCCTAAAAACCTGCTTGATTGAATACTAACTAATAATTGTACTAACTAATAATTTACTAACTACAAAGTTTCAGTATGAATTAACGCCTTCAGCAAACTCTCAACTTTTTCTTCCATCTCTACTAATACATTTAGAGATAGAGTAATATCATCTTCAACTCCCAAAAGTTTAGCCGCTTTTTTCACAGCTTCCTGCTCTTGCGTTGCGTAATCCTTATCAGCCCGAGACATTTTAATGGCATGATAAAGTAACGTTCTTGGTGCTGACCAACTAGGAACATCTGCTTTAATCTTGGGCAATACTTCTTCCAACTTGGCATTCTTATAGTCAAATTCTTTGTATTTTTCGATCGCTTCTTCAGGAGCGCCAATCATCCGTTGATGACTTATTAACCAGTTCATCTCAGCCTCTGGGACATCCCCATCAGACCCAGCAATAGCGAGCAACGCATACCCATAATTAAGATATGCTTCAAACGGAGCGGCAGAAAGACCTTGAGTTCTTTTCAGGTATTCTGAACCTCCGATCATTTGCTCTTCATTTGTTGCCATAATTTGTTTCCTTTTCCTATTTGTTCAAGTGAAATTGACTGTACCGACAATTTTTGAGCGTTACTGTCAGTACAGGAAAACCAGTGCCGTTAGTTATTCAGTTTGGCTTACCCCCGGTAATTATATAGCGCTATAGTAAAAAATTATTTCTATATTTTTGCCTAACTCAAAACTTTCAACAACACTTCTGCCATTTCTTTACATCCCACCTGTTTCATTCCTTCAGACATAATATCCCCAGTCCGATAACCCAAATCTAATACTTGCAAAACTGCTTGTTCAATTTTATCTGCTGTGGCAGGTTGCTCTAAAGCATAACGTAACATCATTGCCACACTCAGGACTTGTGCCAGAGGATTAGCCTTATCCTGACCCGCAATATCTGGAGCAGAACCATGAACCGGTTCAAATACTCCCGGTCCAGAAGCACCCAGACTCGCCGAAGGTAACATCCCAATACTTCCTGTCAACATCGCAGCAGCATCAGAGAGAATATCGCCAAATAAATTTCCCGTGACAATCGTATCAAATTGTTTTGGCCAACGAACAAGTTGCATCGCAGCATTATCTACATATAGATGGGATAACTCCACATCTGGATATTCCGAGGACATTTGAGTAATGCGATCGCGCCAAAACTGAGACACTTCCAATACATTCGCCTTATCTACCGAACACAACTTACCGCCACGTTTTTGAGCTGTCTCAAATCCCACTTTAGCAATACGGTCAATTTCTGACTCAGTATAGGCCATCGTATTAACACCACGTTGTTCTCCTGTCTCTGTCTCAAACACACCCTTGGGCGTACCAAAATAGATTCCACCTGTTAATTCTCGTACCACCATAATGTCCACTCCTTCCACAATTTCTCGTTTGAGGCTAGAAGCATCTATTAATTGGGGCAAAATTTTAGCTGGCCGTAAATTAGCAAATAATCCTAATCCGGCCCGTAGTCCTAATAATCCAGTTTCTGGCCGTTGATGGCGTGGTAAATTATCCCACTTATAACCGCCGATCGCTGCTAAGAGTACGGCATCACTATTGCGACATTTTTCGAGAGTTTCTTTCGGTAGGGGTTCTCCTGTAGCATCGATGGCAACTCCACCGATAGGAGCTTCTTGAAATTCAAAGTTAAGATTAAATTGGTTGCCAATGACTTTTAGGACATCTACCGCCACTGTCATAATTTCAGGGCCAATGCCGTCACCAGGGAGTAGAGTAATGCGGTAGTTCATCATGTTCTATGTTTTAATTTTCTATTAGTGAGTTTATGATTGAGCTAAATATTAACTATATAGCAATTTTTATTAGGGATAAAATAGAAATATTTGGTTTTTAAGGAACAGAAAATTAGAACAATAAGTCTTCTTTAAGAAAGGTTGATAAATGGTGGATTAAAATTTGAGTAGAAATTCCCATATTTCTATAAATTAGTTTTTGATCGAGATTATATAATATTATTTTTCGGGCATATCTAGTGATTAATTTTTATTAATTTGGTTTCCATTCCTAGTGAGATTCTTTTAAAATTATGTAAGCATTTCCTCCGGAATGCGGAGCTAACAGCCGTCAGCTATTAGCTATTAATGTTGATAAAGGTAATTTCAGTTATCAGTTATCAGTTATCAGTTATCAGTACCGACCGCTAAAGCCGGAGGCTTGAAAATACGCTCATTGAATATTTTTTCATCCCCCTAAAAGAGGGAGGCTTTAAACCCAATTTTTCGGTAAAAGCAACCTTTGAAATTGAGGAAAGAATAAAAAGTTACTGTCAAAGCCTCCAGACCTAAACTGAGAAGTAATTATTCATTATTAATTGCTGATAGCTGACTGTTGATAGTTGACTGCTAATAGCTGTTTGCGCAGCATGACAAACGGAAATGCTTACAAAATTATTATATATTTTAGCTGTAATAATTTTTTACTATCTAGTGTTTTCAAATGATTCTTCAATAATTGATAATTGATAATGGATAATTGATAATTACCTCTCCCTAAAAGCTATCCCTTATAAGGAACTCCTCAGACACGAGGACACGGAGACGCGGAGACACGGGGACACGGAGAGAAGGGGAGAGGGGGAACAGGGGAGAAGGGAGAAATAGTCTTAGTATCTAAGTAAAAATATTTAATTATCCTAAGTAAATGTATTTAAAAGTACATTTACTCTCGATCAAAAGGCTTTTAAAGCCTAGAACATAATTTGTCTATTTCGTCAAGTTTTATGTTAAGAAAGATGTTTATAAAGCATAGCCCTAAAAGAAAGAGGATTGAATAAAAGGAAAAAAATAATTTTTTTCCCCTTTCAAGGGGAGGCTTCAAGGCGTGAATTATTTAATTATTTAATTATTTAATTATTAATTCTTCGGTAAAGTTATAGGGTATTGAAAGACTTGCTAAATATGGATATTGAGTTTACATTTTGAATCAAAATGCTATATATGAAATCTAAGTTCAGTTCAAGACTACAAATTTTATTTTCAGTGATGAATCTAACTTAAATTATACAGAGTATAATATAAAACATCCAGTCAAATTTAATTAATTTAAAATGAATAAACCATTATTTCTGCTGAATAAATTGATGATAATTCTGGCACTGCCTATTATTTTAGTTAGCCTGGTTGGTTTTAATAATATAACTCAGGCTCAAACTGAAGAAAAGCGTGCTGCTTGTGTCTTAGTTGATTTTGATGGTCGAATTAGGGCTTCAGGACCTTGCGACGTTAAAATAACTAAAAGTAATACTGGTGTAGAATTTGATATTGAATGGGATGGTTCTACAAGAACTCAGTTCTCTATGAGAAAATTTCCTACTGATGGAACTTATAGCGTAGAAATTAGCAATGGAGGAAGAGCTAGTATGAAAGTTGAGAAAGAAGGTTCAGTATTTATTTTGAGAAGCAGGAGTGGTTTTAGAGGCAGAGTAATATTTCCATAAAATAGCAATTAGACGAAATAAATTGATTAGGTATCAGCAAAATTTCTCTAGGCTTAAGTTTTTACTTATTTTATTATTTATCTACTAATCTTGAACTATTATCTTGTGATTAACAATGAATATTAAGCGACAATTTTCAACTATCATCTCTCTAATTTTTCTTTTTTTCTTGGGTGTAAAAATTTTCTCTACTAATACATCCTATGCTGCATATAGATCGCAAATATCAAATCAAGTTTTAGCTGAAAAAACTGATGGATTTTTATTAGCTGCTATTGATAGTTGTGAAGTATCAATGCCAAGTTCTTCTGCAAATGAACGTCTTGTTCTGAATGTCCGAGAAGTACCTAATGGTAATATTATTGGTACAGTTGATGATGGAGATACAGTAGAATTAGAAACTACAGGTGGTATTGAAGGTTTATTTTGGGTGAAGATTATTGAACCAGTTGCAGGATATGTTTGGACAGAATATCTGACAAACTGTAATTGAAGAAGGCAGAAAGTAGAAGAGAAAATTGCTTATGGATAGTCTTCGACACGCCACTTAGTGTCTACAAACCCCAAACAATTTTCAGCACGTCTTTTGATCAAAATAACATGGGTCTAAAACCCCGCCTTTTAAGGCGCAATATTTTTGGAGCGGGGCTCAAATCCCCTACTTCCCCTCCTGGGAGGGGCTAGGGGTGGGTTAACTTCTGACTTCTGACTTCTGACTTCGTTAAGGTGGGGTATTAAACCCGCCACAGAAAAGATAATTTTTTTGGCGATAAATATATGAAGAAATATCTGACTCAGCCAAGATGAATTCTTTTTAAGCTGAGTTATTTTTATTGCTGAAATTTTTCCATTAACCAACTTCCAACTAACCTTTGATTCATGTTGCGACTACGTTGCAATGCTTCATCAAGTAAGGAAATTTTTAATCCTGGTAAAACAAGAGATTCTCTAATTTGCCTACTACCTCCATTCACTACAGAAAATGCAATAATTTTCACATTTTGTACATCAACGATCCAATATTCTCCCACTCCGATATTTTCATATAAAATACGTTTTTCTCCTTTATCATCAGAAAGTGAACTATTAGCAACTTCTATTACTAAATCTGGTGGTGGATATTTTTCTAAATCAATAATAGAAGTTCTATAAGGAATTATATCGGCATTTTTTCCCAGATAGTAAGAAGCATCTGGTTGAGCATCTTTCAACCTTAATTTTCTATAAGTGCAATTATCTATGCCTTTAAAATCAATGCTCTTAAAAATGGCAAATAGATTTACTGCCAGCATGATTACTGCGTGGTCGCTGGCGTGGTCGTGACCAAGAGGACTCATTTCAATTCTATATTTTTGATTGTGATAATAACACTTTGCTTTTTCCTCGTCTAGATTTTCAACTATTTGTAGATATTCTGACCAAGTTGCAGCGATCCAAGTATCAGTTAAGATTTTTGTTTGTAAGTTACTCATGGCTTATTTACTTCTTTACAAATATTTGTTTCCAGGAAGTTTAGATTGAGTATGAATCATTTTTATTGCTGAAATTTTTCCATTAACCAACTTCCAACTAACCTTTGATTCATGTTGCGACTACGTTGAAGTGCTTCATCAAGTAGAGTAATTTTTAATCCTGGTAAAACAAGAGATTCTTGAATTTGTTTACTACCTCCATCCACCATAGCAAATGCAATAATTTTCACATTTTTTACATCAACGATCAAATATTCTTTCACTCCGATATTTTCATATAAAATACGTTTTTCTCCTTTATCATCAGAAAGCGAACTATTAGCAACTTTTATTACTAAGTCTGGTGATGGATATTTTTCTAAGTCAATAATAGAGGTTTCAGGAGGAACAACATCGGCATTTTTTCCCAAATAATAAGAGGCATCTGGTTGAGCATCTTTCAATCCTGCTTTTCTATAAGTGGAATTATCTATACCGTTAAAATCAATGCCTTTTAAAATTTAAAATATATTTATTGTCAGCATGATTAATGCGTGGTCTCTGCCATGTTTATTACCAAGTGGACTCATTTCAATTCTATATTTTTGACTGTGATAGTAACACTTTGCTTTTTCGCTATCTAGATTTTCAATTACTTGTAAATATTTTGACCAAGTTGCAGTTACCCAAGTATCAGTTTGAATTTTTGTTTGTAAGTTACTCATTATTTATCTGCTTCTTTCAACAAATTTATTTGTAAGCTGAATTATCTTTATAGAAATTCGGTATTGCATAAATGCGGGATGATTTTAATAGTTTTGTGGAATGGGCATCTTGCCCGTTCCCGTTCCTGATATTTTCGTTCCTTATCGGGACTTACGCAAAGGCACTATATATAGTAGATAAAAACTATAGCACTATGGCATATATAGCGTTTTTGTCGGAAAAGTGTCTAAGTCCTGAATGGGGTATGATTTTAATAGTTTTGTGGAATGGGGATCTTGCCCGTTCCTGATATTTTCGTTCCCGATCGGGACTTAAGCAAAGGCACTATATATAGTAGATAAAAACTATAGCACTATGGCATATATAGCGTTTTTGTCGGAAAAGTGTGTAAGTCCTGTATATGTTTGAAATTGTTCCATTAAGCAAGTGCCATCTAACAGTTAATTCATGTTTTGACTAAGTTTCAATGCTTGATTTAGTAGAGAAATTTTTAATTCTGGTAAAACTATAGCGTTTCTCAAATTAATGAATTTTATGCCTCACTCAGACATGGAATTACTATAGAGATTTTTAGAGATTTTCTAAATTTTTCCATTGATTTTCTATTCCCTATTTCCTACTCCCTACTCCCTACTCCTCAAATTCAACTTCTTCGTAAATATCCTGTAAAGATATTCCAGATTCAACAGAACTTAAATATAAAGTATCTTCTGAATTACTAAATTCTGATAATAACCATTTCCCCTCTTCAGTCTTGCTAAATTGTTCTACATGATTCCTATATTGGTCAATCAAAATATATTCTTGAAAACTACTCATACTGCGGTAATACTCAAATTTTTTTCCTCGGTCATAACTTTCTGTAGAATTTGATAAAATTTCTGCAATTATCAGAGAATTAGTAATAGTATCTCGTCTATTTTCAGCATAGACTAAAGGAGTAGCAACAACCATTACATCTGGATAAGTATAAAGTCTAGATTCAGGTACCCATAAACGTAAATCACTCATATATACTCGATATGGTTTACCTTTTAGTGCATACTTCAGTGCTGAACTAAAGTTAAGAGATATTAAATTGTGATTTGGTGTACATCCAACCATTTGAATTATTTCCCCCTGACGATATTCACTTTTAAATTCTGCTGCTTCTTCCAGTTCTAAATACTCTTCGGTAGAGTAATATTTTTGCTCGGTTGCCAGCATGATTTTCTCCTTTTTTGTTTTTGAATTTTTACTTAATTGTAAGTATTCAGCTAGCTCGCATTCAGCTTTTAGCTCTTTCATAAATCATGAATATGTACTTGTTGTGGTCAAGGTTAGTTGTTTTTTCAATACTTTGAATTCTCTTTAAACCTCTCAATACTAATTCCTCCGATAAAGGCAGTGAATTAATAGCTGATTGCTGATTTCTGACCGCTGTTTGCGCAGCATGACCTAGGAAATGCTTACACTTAATTATACCAAATTCAGAAAATATAGTTACATTACAATTGCCGCAAAATAGTCAAACCCCGCCTTTAAAAGGGGAGTTTAAATAGGGTTTGCTTAAAAAGTATTTTTGTTGGGGTAGGAGTCATTTCAGTTATCAGTTATCAGTTATCAGTTATCAGTACCTCTGCCTGTTTGCACAGCATGAAAAACGGAAAGTAAAGTGAATTGAAATATTGAACTTGATTTTTTTTCATCCCCTTAAAAGGGGAGGCTTGAGACCTTATTTTTTGGTCATAATTTCCGTTTTTCATGCTCCTTCAACAATTAATAATTAATAATTAATAATTACCTCTCCTTGAAAAGAAGAGGATTGATTCAAAGGAAAAAATTTTCTTGTTTCTCCACAGCGAGTGAGAGGCTTTAAACCTTAATTATTCGGTAAACAGGAGTCATAATTCAGGATAAATGGGAATTATAGAGGAAGTAGTAGAAATAATTTTTATTAATTGATAATGGATAATAAATAATGGATAATTACCTCTGGTTAAAACCGTTACGGAATTGAATATAAGGAAATCTCAAGTACACTTTTTTCTCCACAGCGAGTGAGAGGCTTTAAATCTTTGGAGATTAATTATCAATTATCAATTATCCATTGGTAAGAGTGATTTTTCTGTTCTTATCTGTCGCAAATACTAACTTTTTGAACTTGAGCAGACCTAAAAGCTTAGCATTTTTTCACTTCAAAAAGGCTAAAATCTTTATTTGTAAGTGCTTTACATCAGCAAACCCTAAATATATGCTGTTTAGATGGAAATAAAAATCAATCCACCCTCAAAGTAGATGGGTGCATCTCTTATGTGCAAAAATACTTTTTTCCTATATATTCCCTTCCGGAGCTGTTGCCTAAAAGCGATAAATTTTTGGCTTTCTTCACGCATTGAGATGCACCCAAGTAGATAAACAATTAGATAATTTAATAAACTACGTTAAATCAATTATGGAGTGGTCTTTCTTGAATGTAAAATCAAAGATTTATAATTTACAAAGATCAAAGAAAATATTCCAGATTTTAAGCCTCCTTATTGCAGAGGTACTTTCATTAATGGATAATGGATAATTGATAATTGATAATTACCTCGGGTTTTAACCGTTACGGAATTGAATATAAGGAAATATTATTTCTTCTCTTGGTCGATTGGATATTGCTAGGATGACCAAACCATCCCACCCTTCGGGAAGCGGCCCTAACGACCGCTTTTTTTCCCTTAAAAGGGTCGGCTTTAAACCAGAATTATTTAATAATTAATAATTAATAATTAATTATTCGGTAAGCATTTAGCTATTAGCGGTCAGCTATTCCTAGATCATGCTGCGCAAACAGCAATAAAAATGAATGAAGTAAGCATTTGCTTAACTTCTACAACATTTTTAAACAAAGAATTGAAGCACAAGAACAGCAAGCTTAAATTGTACAATAAAGGTAATAAAACTGATAGCTGATAGCTGACCGCTGAATGCTTACGAGGTACTGATAACTGATAACTGAAATGAATTCTATTCCAATAGCTGCTTTAACTTTTGCTCATTCCAAAGTGACTGATATAATCCAGTTTGCTCTACTAATTCTGCATGATTTCCAGTTTGTACAATTTTCCCTTTATCCATCACAAAAATTCTATTCGCAGTAGCAGCAGCAGACATTTGATGAGAGATAAAAATTACAGTTTTCTTTTGAGTTCCAGTTGATAAATTTTGCAAAATATGAGTTGCTGTCTGATTATCTACGCTGGAAAGTGCATCATCTAAAATTAATATTGGAGCGTCAACTAATAAGGCTCTTGCTAATGCGGTTCTTTGTCTTTGTCCTCCTGATAAAGTAATCCCTCTTTCTCCAACTATCGTTTCATATTGTTGGGGAAAATTGAGAATTTCTTCGTGAATTTGTGCTTGTTTAGCAGCAGTTTCTATTTCTATTTGTTCTGCTAATGGATCGCCATAACAGATGTTATTTTTAATTGTTGTACTGAAGAGAAAACTTTCTTGAGGAACGTAAGCGATCGCCTGTCGTAAATCTGTTAATTTTAGTTGAGTTATGTCATAGCCATCTATAAATAGTTGGTCAATATTAATATCTAAAAGTCTAGGTAATGTATTTGCTAAAGTTGATTTTCCGGCACCAATAGACCCGACAATAGCAATAGTTTCTCCTGGTTGAATCAGAAAATTAATGTTGTCTAAAGCTGGTGTTTTACTACCCGGATAAGTATATGTTAATCCTTGGCTTTTTACCCAACCTTTTACTACTTTGGGAAAAACTAGAGGTGATTCATGATCTTTAATTTTTGGTTCAACTGTGAGAATAGCTTCTATACGATCGATACTTACTTCTCCTCTTTGATAAGCAGTAATAGTAAAACCTAGTAATGCGGTGGGAAAAACTAAACGCTCAACATAAAGAATTAAAGCTACAAAATTACCAACTGTTAATTCACCAGTTTCCAAGTATATTGACCCATTCATTAGCAATATTAATAAACTTGAACTTGCTAAACTAACTAGAATAGGAAAAAGAATATTACGAGTTTTAGCCAACTCTAAATTCGCCTCTAAAAGTCGCTGATTATAATCGTTAAAACCTTGTCGTTCATTTTCCTCTTGAGCATAAATTTTGATTAGAGAAATACCATTCATATCCTCTTGAATCAAATCACTCATATTAGAAAGTTCTTCTTGCACAGCTAATTGTTGACTCTGCAATTTATTACTAAATATTTTCACCAGTATTAGCATGATAGGATAAACAGAAACTGCTAATAGAGTTAACCGCACATTAATAGAAAGCATAACTGGCATAGTTAAACCATAAGCAAAAATTGTATTGCTAATACTTAATACTGCAAAACCTAATAGTCTGCGGATATTATCAACATCACTTGTGGCGCGGTTGATTAAATCTCCTATTGTATTATTACTAAAGTAGGATGGCTCTAATTTTAAGAGTCGATTAAAAATCTTTTGTTTGAGGTCAAATTCTACCTGTCTTCCTACTCCAAATATGAGTATGCGCGATATTATTCTAATTACCCACATAATTGAGGCAAAAATTATAATTGCTACTACATAATATAAAAATTCATCAAATTTGCTTGCTACTTTTAAATCATCTATTGCTTGACTAATTAACTTGGGAATATAAATTCCTAAACTATTGACTATTAGTAGAGAAAAAACTCCTAATGATGACTTTTTCCAGTGGGGACCTAAGTAGGAAGCTAATTTTTTAAGTCTTAGTCGGGAAGATTGAGGCATAGTAGTGATTTTAGATTTTAGATAATGTTATGATTGTAGATATAGCACAAGGAAAAAGGAAGAAGGAAGAAGGAAGAAGGAAGAAGGAAGAAGAAAAAAGGCGTTTAGTTATCTATCAGAGAAGGAAAAATCTGGCTTTGTCCGAGTTTTAAGCTTTTGATCTGTCCTAACCTTTCCTTCCACTGCTATAGTTTAAAGATACAAAAAAAATTAACTAGCTATCAGCTTTTAGCATTTCCTGACGGAATGCTCCGCAAACAGCTATAAGCTTTTAGCAGCTCTGGTTAAAATCCCCTGCAACCCCAAGTGCAGGATTGTTTAGGAAGGGTTTAAATTCCCTTCGTTTAATGCGCGAAAAATAATCTTGCTGACTGCTGATAGCTGACTGCTAACCGCTTTTTTATATTAAAAATCCATGAAAAAATTGTTATTTCTTGTTAAAAATGAGCTGTATCAATTGAAGAAGAAAAAAGTAGATAGGGATACTGAAAAACTGTCCCTCCGCGTCTACAAACTCCAAGCAATTGTAGACACCGAGGGTGAAGTGTGAGGTATTAAATCTATAAAGGAAAAGATAAATTTATAACTCCTAAATAATTTTTTCTGAAATTAAACTCAAAATATTACTAAAATTATCTTAATATCTTAACCAGAATATTTGTCACAGTAGGAATAACAAATATGGGCAAGCAATTTTCTCTTTCATTTGATGTAGAAGACGATAACAGTATCAAAACTGAATCTATTAAAGTAAAACTCGAAGCTCCTAAAAAGAAACCGCCAAAAGCACCTCCCGGAAAAGATTTTGTGATTAGATTGTTATTTATATTTTTAGGTCTTTGGTTGATTGTTAATTTTTTAGTGCCTGGTGGTAAAAAAAGCATCAATCAGCAGCCATCTACTCCTAGTTCTACTCCTTCTAATTCAAACAACAATCCAACAGCTACTTCTTCTATTAATTATGACAACTGATAACTGATAACTGATAACTGAAATGACCCATTATAAATTTATAAATGATATCTTTTGGAGAAAATTAAGGTAAATTCGCTGCTGATTATTTAGTGAATTTTTTGAATATCAATTATCATCAAATTGAAGAAGGAGTCAGGAGTTAGGAGTCAGGAGTCAGGAGAGAAAATTGCATGGGGATAGGAGGGCGAGGTGCCGCTCCGCGTCTACTAACCCCAAACAATTTTGAGCAACGCTCATGACGCGCGTGGGTATTAAACCCATAAGGGAAATGATAATTATTAAAGATAATAAAAATGCCCCTCTGCTATTCAAATTATTTGAGGGGCATAAATTTAGGTTTTGTTTCAGCAAAAATAATACAGTTAGGGAATGCTCTTAAGAGTCTTATGAGTGAGGGTAGGAGACAGGAGAAATGGGAATGAGCGAGGAGGTAGAAGTAAGAATTGTCAGAATGATTTTTCTGCCCAACTATGCGCCTAAAATACTAAATTTTTTGAGCGTTTTAGACTGAAACACTCGCACTTTTTTCGACCCTAAAAAGACTAAAACCTTTATCTGTAAAATGCTTTGAGATTAGATTGGTAAGCCCTAGTTAGATGAAAATACTTCCTCAGAAACCAGGAGCTAACCAACCCCGTAAGAAATAGTAAAACAAGGCTAAATATTCCTCCCAAACCTCTGTAGTTAGTAAAAGTGCTTGAGCATTAGGTAGAAAATCTGCTAGTACAAAACGATAGGAAGAATCTTCATAAGGATTTACAGTATTAAAATCTGTAGGAGCTGGAATAACCCTCATCCCTATATCAGTAAAAGTTAAACTCGCACGACGAACATTAACAGCAGAAGTAACAAGAATAACTGTAGGATCTAAACCTCTTGCATCCAAAATTTCCCTTGTTTCAATGGCACTTTGATGCACAGTCCTGCCATCTGATTCTAGAATAATAGCCCGTCTTGGAACACCCAATTCAACTAAAATTTTCTTAATATCTACAGCTTCAACCGTACTATCATCATCTCCAATTCTCGGACCAGCACTTACTATAATATAGGGAGCTAAACCTTTCTTATATAATTGAGATGCGTAAATAATCCGCTCTGCTGTTTTAGTAAGCTGAATTTGTATTCTGTCTGGTATTACTGGCTGAGTTGTTCCCTGACCTAATAATACAATTGCATCTGCTTTTTCGTCACAACAAGCTGATACAGAAACAAGTTCTATAGCATCCTCTTCTGCTTGTTGAGCTGCCCATACAGCAAATACTGGCGAGCTAGAAATTATCATAACTATTAAAGCTGTAATAATCAGAGTTGGTGCTGGACTTTTTATTCCCCCATTTGTGATTAGAGTAGTTGCATAGATCAAAAGTATAATCGAAAAACCGAGCGGTTTAAAAGCAAAAGCCAGAAACCTAAAAACAGCAGCTCCTACTGGACTATCTGGAGCAAAAAATGCCAGTATTAACAGAATAATTGAAAATACTAACAACAACTTAGAAATCAAGTTTTTCTTATCGCCACCAGAACTATCCCATAGTGACTTAATTATACAAATTAAAAGTATTAAGAATACTATTCTTGTTAAAATTATCAGCATAATTTTTTGATTTTCGTCCTTAGAAAAGTTTGATTGTTTGCTTAATCAGCTAACTTAATTGATGCAGCCTTTCTCATAACATAAAAAATAAGGCGTTGCTGAATAATTGTATGATTTTTAGTAGTCAGGAGTTAGGGGTCAGGAGTCAAGAGTCAGGAGTTAAAATAAACTCTTTTTACTTACCGAATAATTAAGGTTTAAAGTCTCTCACTCGCCGTGGAGAAACAAGAAAAAATTTTCCTTTTATTCAATCCTATCCGTTTTAGGGAGAGGTAATTATCAATTATCAATTATTGAATATTAATACCTACTCACTAATCAGTTTCATCACCTAATTTCAGCAACACAAAAAATCAAAATCAACTTATTTTATCGGTACTCTAAGTCGAGCATTGATTGCTTCTGTCACTGTTTGGATTACTTTAACACGAGCATAATGCTTATTATCACCCGCAATTAAAGTCCAAGGTGCAGTTGGCGTACTTGTAAGCTGAATCATTTGATTAACAGCTACTTCATAAACTTCCCACTTTTCTCGATTGCGCCAATCCTCCTCTGTCAGCTTATACTGCTTAAATGGGTCATTTTGGCGCTCAGTAAATCGTCTTAATTGTTCCTCCTGACTAATATGTAACCAAAATTTGACCAAAACATAACCTGCACTGGTCAATTGTCCCTCAAACTCATTAATTTCCTGATATGCACGTTGCCATTCTAACTCCGTAGCAAATTTTTCCACCCGCTCCACCAAAACTCGACCATACCAACTGCGGTCAAAAATACCAATATTTCCTGCTTCTGGCAACTGTTTCCAAAACCGCCAGAGATAATGATAGGCTTTTTCTAACTCCGTTGGTGCAGCAAAAGCATTAACTACATAACTGCGGGGGTCTAAGTTATCCGTTAATCTTTTGATTGCCCCACCCTTACCTGCAGCATCCCAACCCTCAAATATTACCAGCACAGGGATTTGATGTTTGTAAATTTCCAATTGCAGTTTATTCAAAAGTGCTTGCTGCTGCCGTAGAGATTTTTTATACTGTTTTGGAGATAAACTTTGGGTCAAATCTACCTCTGCTAAAAAATCTGGTTCCCTCGATTTGATTTGTTCTTGAAGAGGATTTTTGAGTGGTGCGGCCTGCATAAGCAGTCCATCCAAACCTTGGCTCAAAGTTGAGACCATTTCTGTCAGCACTTTGACTCTTGCCCAACGTTGAGAGTTTCCTTCTACCAATGTCCAGGGAGCAAATTCTGTGTTGGTATGAATCAGCATTTCCTCAGCAAAAGCAGTATATTGTTCGTAATTTTTTGCTTGTTGCCAGTCTTCACTTCTGACTCGCCAAGCTTTTAAAGAATCAGCAGCAGTTTTTTTTAAACGCTTCTTCAATTCTTTTTTGCTCAAATGAATCCAGAATTTGGCGATCGCCACACCATTATCCACCATCTGACGCTCAAAAGCATTAATTTGCTCTAATCTTATGGGAATTTCTGCCTCTGACACTCTTTTAAATAGTCGCTCTTCCAGGACATGAGTGTACCAGCTATGATAGAAACATCCAATTTGTCCCGCTTTAGGAAGTCTTTGCCAAAATCTCCACATAAAAGGATATTGTCGCTCTTGTGCTGTAGCAGGCCAAATTGGATGCACCACAAATCCTCGCGGGTCCATATTTCCTACTATTTGTTTAACTAAAGCACCTTTACCAGCAGCTGCCCAACCTTCTAAAACTATCAGCACGGGTAATTTTTTTTGCCAACAAGCTCTCTGTAGCGATCGCAACTGTCTCATCAGTGCTTCTAGCTGTGTATTGTAGGCATCTTTGTTGAGAGAAAGGCTTAGGTCTAGGGTTTCTAACATACATCTTATAAATTTAGTTAGTAAATTATAGATTGTGGGTAATTTGTATCTACAATTATTTTTTATTGACTTTTCAAGTATATTGTGATAGTGAAATTTATGATATAGCAATGTGCGCTGGCTTATGTACAAATTACAGGAGGTGTCCAACAGTTAAAAGTCTTATACTATTCCTAGGTAATGCTTGCGCAAACGGTTTTTTTATTCCCCCTTCCGGAGCTGTTGCCTGTTGCCTGCGCACAGCGCTATAAAAAAAACTTATAACTTAGTTAAACAACACTATCCTTAACACCCCTTTACAAACCGAAACAAACTAGCTATATTATTAACAACGGAGCAAGGAAACAAAAAAACCCCTGCACCACCGTACCTCGAAAATTTCATACATACATAACAGCAATCATAAAACTTATGACAACTACCTTACAACA
>JAXHSW010000188.1:0-19341 GCA_034190295.1 Cyanobacteriota bacterium
TTTATTCTTCCTTCTTCCTTCTTCCTTATGTTATACCAATCATCAAAAATCATACTGCAAAAAGGAAATTAGAAACTATTGATTTATATCCTTCTTTATTCTTTATTCTTCCTTCTTCCTTCTTCCTTATGTTATACCAATCATCAAAAATCATACTGCAAAAAGGAAATTAGAAACTATTGATTTATATCCTTCTTTATTCTTTATTCTTCCTTCTTCCTTATGTTATACCAATCATCAAAAATCATACTGCAAAAAGGAAATTAGAAACTATTGATTTATATCCTTCTTTCTTCTTCCTTCTTCCTTCTTCCTTCTGTTATACCAATCATCAAAAATCATACTGCAAAAAGGAAATTAGAAACTATTGATTTATATCCTTCTTTCTTCTTCCCTCTTCCTTCTTCCTTCTTCCTTCTTCCTTACTTTATATAAATAACTCCCATGCACATCCCTAACTTACAAACTTCTCTAGCAACAACACTCCGTAACCGACGACAAAAATTAGCAAAATTAATCAATTTTCCAGTCATACTTTGGTCAGGAAGTCGTAGTCCCCGCAACTTTCCAGCTAATGCTTTTCCCTTTCGTTCTAGCAGTCATTTTCTCTATTTTGCCGGACTACCTATTGAAGATGCTGCTATACATTTAGAGGGAGAAAAATTAGAACTATTTATGGATAATCCACCAGCGAGTAGTCAACTTTGGCATGGAGAAATGCCCACACGCGATCGCCTAGCTGAAATTATTGGTGCTGATGCAGCTTTTCCTATGCAAGAATTGAAATCCCGCGCCACAAATGCTGCGACTATTTCTGTGCAAAATTCTCCCACTCAAACCACACAATTTAAAACTCTAAATAGAGATCTTTATGCACCTAATAACCCCAAAGAAATAGACTTAGAATTAACCAAAGCTATTATCTCTTTAAGACTTAGCCATGATGCCACAGCTTTAACAGAAATAAAACAAGCAGTAGCAGTAACAGTAGAAGCTCATAAAGCTGGAATGGCAAGCACCAAAAATGCTAAATTCGAGTCTAACATCCGAGCCATAATGGAGAGTATTATTATCTCCCATAATATGACTTGTGCTTACTCCAGTATTGTGACTGTACATGGAGAAGTTTTGCACAATGAACAATATCATCACCCCCTACAAACAGGAGATTTACTATTAGCAGATGTGGGAGCAGAAACAAATTTAGGTTGGGCAAGTGATGTGACTCGAACTTGGCCTGTTTCTGGTAAATTTTCTCCCACCCAACGAGATATTTATGATGTAGTTTTAGCTGCCCATGATACTTGTATTGCTCAAATAAAACCTAGTGTTGAATATTTAGATATTCATCTATTAGCAGCTCAAGTTATTGCAGAAGGATTAGTAAATTTAGGAATTTTAAAAGGTCAAGCAGAAGATTTAGTAGAAATGGATGCTCATGCCTTATTTTTTCCTCATGGAATCGGTCATTTATTAGGTTTAGATGTTCACGATATGGAAGATTTAGGAGATTTAGCTGGATATGAAATAGGTCGGGAACGTAGTAGTCGTTTTGGTTTAGGTTTTCTACGATTAAATCGTCCATTAATTCCCGGAATGTTAGTCACAATTGAACCTGGTTTTTATCAAGTACCAGACATTTTAAATGACAAAGAAATGCGTCAAAAATATCAAGATATTGTGAATTGGGAAAAGCTAGAAAAATTTGATGATGTTCGAGGTATTAGAATTGAGGATGATGTTTTAGTAACTGTAAATGGTGCTGAAGTTTTGACTCAAGAATTGCCTAGGGATATTGATTCAATTGAAAACTTAGTCAGATAATTTTTTAGGTCATTTAAGAAGGAAGAAGAAAGGAGGAAAAAGTGCATGGGGACTCAAACCCCAACCAATTTTCATTAATGGATAATGGATAATGGATAATTACCGAAAAATTTTGGTTTAAAGCCTCCTCTTTTAAGAGGATAAAAAGAAAAATTTTCATGATTAGTCAATCCTATCCGTTTTAAAGGAGAGGTAATTCGCGCATTCTCCCTTTTAGGGCTATGCTTTATAAACATCTTTCTTAACATAAAACGTAGACATTAGATAGAAGTTAGATGTTATATAGAATCCGGGTAATTAGTTATCGTATAGCACTAGGAGTCAGTCCTCAGGAGTCAGTCCTCAGGAGAAAGAAAAGATTGGAACTATTGAATTGTATAATTTGTATTCAATAGAACATCTGTATTAAGAGAAAGTAATTTTGCAATTACTGTATAACCGGATTCTATATTAGCCATTCAATGGGTATTCCGGGAGAGTAAACGTATTTAATTATTGGCCCCCTCCCCATATTCCCCTCCACGGTCGGGGCCCGCGGGTGGGTCCCCATCTACAGGGTTTCAGGAGTTCCTTATCAGGGATAGCTTTTAGGGAGAGGATTGACCAACTCCGAAAAAATTTATTTTTTTCTCCTTGAAAGGGGAGGCAGATTCAACTATTAATAATTAATAATTAATAATTAATAATTACCTCTCCTTGGAAAGAAGAGGATTGACTAAAAGGAAAACTTTTTCTTGTTTCTCCACGGCGAGTGAGAGGCTTTAAACCTTAATTATTCGGTAAGCTGAATTATTTAATTATTTAATTATTAATTATTCGGTAATGGTTGAAAATGGATTTTTTTTTATACCGAATTAAACGGGTTTGATATTAGATAAAATTGATAAATGTTTGCTACAAATAGCTAGGATATTTCTTAGGAGTCGTATGGGAATGGCTTCAATAACATTTTTCAGGTCAGAAATCATTTTTTTTGTCAAAGGGAATATCCTGCATTTGTCTTTTTATTCTCTTACTATTCGTAACATTCTTTTTTCAAATTGATATTAAACCAAAAATCAAAAGATAAATCAAGCAAAAATCAGCATTTGAATTTTGGATAATTATCGCCACAGGATAAGTTAACTACTTATTCTGATAGTTTTTACAGCACTTTTGAGGATATAATTGCTATAGTATAATAAAAAAATTAGTTATTATTGGGTGCATCTCAATTAAGCTATAAGTAATTAGGGTTTGCTTATGGAAAGTCTTTTTGCTCTTTGTAGGAGACAGCTATACTGGAGACAACCCACCCGCGGGCCCCGACCGTGGAGAACCCACCCCTAACCCCTCCCTGGAGGGGAAGACAGGAGAAAAGCCACCCCTAACCCCTCCCTGGAGGGGAATGAGCGAGGAGGTAGGATTCAATCATTAATAATTAATAAATAATTAATAATTAACAATTACCTCGAGAGTGAAAACGGATAGGATTGACTAATTATGAAAATTTTTTCTTGTTTCTCCTTTATAAGGAGAGGATTTTTACCTTAATTATTCGGTAAGAATTGTCAGAATGATTTTTCTGCCCAACTATGCGCCTAAAATACTAACATGCATGAGCGTTTTAGACGTGATACCAGGCACTTTTGAAAGGCCCCAAAAAGGCACTTTTCTTTATATGTCAATGCTTCCCCAGAGCGATCGGTAGAGCAATAATTATACTCAAAAAGAGGGAATACTCAAACCACTTGGTGAATTTACAGGTAAACTCAGACTATAGAGCATTCTGATTTTTGGGGTGCATCTCTTATGTACAAAAATACTTTTTTCCTCCATACCTATTCCCTATTCCCTCCATACCTAAAAGCGATAAATTTTTGGCTTTCTTAACGCATTGAGATGCACGGGTGTATCTCATAGCAAGCAAAAATACTATTTTTCTATATATTCCCTGTTGCCTTTCGGAGCTGTTACCTGTTGCCTAAAAGCGGTAAATTTTTGGCTTTCTTCACGCATTGAGATGCACCCAGATGCACCCTTATTATTTCAGGTAATTTTCCATGAAAATAAAACCTATAAAGCAATTAAATAAAAATACAAATCTTTTGGGAAAAATACCTTTAAGGATCGTCCTAATTATTCCATTTTTCTTGGAGTTATTGATTGTATTCGGATTAACAGGATGGTTATCTTTTCGGAATGGACAAAGAGCTATTAATGACCTAGCTAGTAAGTTTCGCGGAGAAGTTGCTGCCCACATCGATCGCGAAATAGAGGACTATTTAACAATTCCTCATCTGATTAATCAATTAAATGTGTATCCTGTCAAAGAAAATCATCTGAGTATATCTCCAATAAAAGGTCAAAATATTTTTTGGCAACAAATGAAATTACTTAAATCAGTTAAATGGATTTATTGTGGTAGTCCCCAAGGTGAATTTTTCGGAGTAACAAGACTAGGAGAAAATAATAAATTACGATTAGTTATTAATAATGAATCGACGGATTTTTTCCGTCATGAATATGCTCTAGACAGCGAAGGTAATACTACAAATTTAGTTAAACAAAGTTCTAGAAAATATGATTCTCGGAATCGTCCCTGGTATCAGGCCGCTGTTAAAGCAGGTAAAGCTACATGGAGTGAAATTTACCTAGACTTTAGCACCGAAGTCTCTATCATTACTGCTGCTTTACCAATATACGATGGGGAAAATAATCTCAAAGCAGTATGTGGTGTTGATGTTTACTTATCTCAACAATTAAGTCAATTCCTAAAAAACATAGACATTGGTGAAGTTGGAGGAGCTTTTATTTTAGATACAGAAGGTGTATTAATAGCAAGTTCCATAGAAACAGAAGCATCGCAAGACACAGATAAACTGGGAATACAAAAAGCAGTAGATAGTAATAGTAATTTAATCAAGTCAGCAGCACAATATTTGACAGAACAATACAGAGACTTGAGTAACATTGACACTAAAAAACAACTTGAATTTATGCTCAATGGCGAGCGAATATTTATGCAAATTTCACCATATTCTGATAATTATGGTCTCAATTGGTTGACAGTAGTAGTCATCCCAGAAAAACAGTTTATGGGGCAAATAAAGGCCCATACTCGCTCCACTATTAAACTAAGTTTTTTAGCATTGGGAATAGCGGTAGGTTTGGGACTATTAATAGTGCGTTGGATAACTCAACCAATCAATAAATTATCAACAGCAGCTAGCGAAATTTCTCATGGAAAATTAGGTCAAAATGTGCCAATTAAAGGAATGAAAGAGTTAGTTATGTTAGCTAAATCTTTTAATCAAATGACAGAACAATTAGAAGAATCATTTAATCATCTAGAAACAAAAAATCAGGAGTTGCAACACCTAGATCGACTCAAAGATGAATTTTTAGCAAATACATCCCACGAACTCCGTACACCTTTAAATGGAATGATTGGTATAGCAGAATCTATGATTGATGGTGCTACTGGGTCTATGTCAGAACTACAAAAGAACAATCTATTAATGGTTGTTGGAAGTGGATATCGTCTAACAAATTTAGTCAATGATATTCTGGATTTTTCCAAACTACGACACCATGATATTCAACTGCAATTAGGTTCAGTAGGAATGCGAGAGGTTACGGAAGTAGTTCTCGCTTTTTGTCGTATTTTGGTGCGAGGGAAAGATTTGCAACTTATTAATGCTATTCCCCCAAATTTTCCTCCTGCGACAGCAGATGAAAATCGCGTTCAGCAAATTCTGCAGAATTTGGTGGGAAATGCGATCAAATTTACAGAGCGCGGTATTGTAAGAGTCTCAGCAGAATTAATTGATGTTGATAACTACCAAAAAATAGCAGTCACTGTCTCTGACAATGGTATTGGTATTCCTGAAGATAAACAGGAGACAATTTTTCAGTCCTTTGAACAAGGAGACGGATCTACAGAACGTCAATATGGTGGTACAGGTTTAGGTTTAGCAATTACTAAAAAATTAGTTGAATTACACGGTGGCACTATTTCAGTAAAATCAACTCCTGGTATTGGATCTGATTTTACTTTTACTCTAGATATTTCTGAAAAATCAACAGAAAGTAGTGAAATTGAATCCTCCCTCAAAAAGCAAATGTCTTTTTTGAGTGCTTCTCATTTAGCAGCATCTGTTTCAGATGAAATCTATTCAGAATCAGAAATAAATCAAGCTCAAACATCCGATATTACTCCACTAAATAACCAACAAAAAGAAGGTGAATTCCAAATTCTCATTGTTGATGATGAACCTGTGAATTTAATGGTATTAACTAATCAACTTTCTTTGCATAATTATAAAGTTATTCAAGCTAATAGTGGCCAGAAAGCTTTAAACATTCTTGGTGAAGGTTTTCTACCAGATTTAATTTTACTAGATGTAATGATGCCTGGTATGACTGGTTATGAAGTTATACAAAAAGTTCGGGAAATATGGCCGCTTCATCAACTACCAATAATGATATTAACTGCTAAAAATAGAATCTCAGATTTAGTAGTCGGATTAGAAGTAGGTGCTAATGATTATTTATCTAAACCATTCCAGAAAGAAGAATTACTAGCTCGAATTAAGACACATATTAATATTAAAAAACTCCGCACAGAAAAAGCATATATTCGCAAAACTTTTGGTCGTTATGTGACAGATGAAGTAGTTTCAAATATCTTAGAAACACCAGAAGGTTTAAAACTAGGGGGTGAACGGAGAAAAATTACAATTCTTACTTCTGATATCCGGGGTTTTACCAGCACTTCTGAACGATTAACACCAGAAGAAGTTGTGACTATTATTAACTTTTATCTTTCTTCTATGGCAGATATTATTACCTCTTTTAATGGTACTATTGATGAATTTATGGGTGATGGGATTTTAGTTTTATTTGGTGCCCCAACAGCTAGAGAAAATGATCCACAAAGAGCAGTTGCTTGTGCTTTAGCTATGCAGTTGGCAATGGAATCTGTGAATGAACAAATAGAAGCTTGGGGTTTAGCTCCTTTAGAAATGGGAATTGGTATTAATACTGGGGAGGTTGTAGTTGGAAATATTGGTTCTGAGAAACGCACAAAATATGGTGTAGTTGGAAACCAAGTTAATTTGACTTATCGAATTGAATCTTATTCTACTGGTGGTGAAATTCTCATTTCTGAAACTACACTTCAAGAGGTAGGAGAATCACTTTTGAGAGTTGGTAGGCGAAAATTAGTGCAACCAAAAGGAGTTAAACAACCTATTAATATTTATAATATTACTGGGATTGGTGGAGAGTATAACTTATTTTTAAAAGAGGAGGAACAAATCTTTTTAGACCTCACTGAAGAAATACCTACCCAATATACAATTTTGGAAGGTAAGCACGTTGCAGAAAATTTATTTTTAGGCAGTTTAGTTAAACTTTCTGCTAAAGGAGCATTGGTAAAATCTGCTTCACAAGAAACAAGTTCTATACCTTCTGTATTTACTAATATTAAACTCAATTTATTCCCTTCAACTTCCGGAGTATTGACAGAAGATATTTATGCTAAAGTTTTGGATAAACCTGTAGAAAGTGGTTATTTTTATATTCAATTTACTTCTAAACCACCAGAAGTAAAAGCTTTATTAGATGCTCGATATCGTTGCTTGAGTTTTCCATCAATTTCTTGATAATATAAAATCAGGATGATTTCGCTCTGGGGAAGCATTTACAGATAAAAGTAAGTGCTTTTTAGAAAGTGGTTATTTTTAGATTCAATTTACTTCTAAACTACTAGAATTAAAAGCTTTATTAGATGCTAAATATCGTTGCTAGAGTTCTCCATCAATTTCTCGATCGTATAAAATCAGGATAATTCAGACTAATTAAGGGTAAGCATTTCGGTCTGAATGCGGAGCTAACAGCAGTCAGCTATTAGCTATTAGCTATTGATAATCGGAGGAGGTAAAAGCAATTGAGAAATGCAACCTTTGAAATTTGGATAGAATTAAAACTTACTGTAAAATTATGCTTCTTTAAACTTATAAGAAATTATTCATTATTTGATTTGCGCTCTAGCTGACTACTGAGAACTGTTTGCGCAGCAGTCAGACCGAAATGCTTACAATTAACGCTCGAAAACTCATCCTCGTCTATACAGAAAAAAATCCCCTATTATTCCAACTAACTATTTGATTATAAGTAGAGCTTACCGATCGCTCTGGGGAAGCATTTACAGATAAAAGTAAGTGCTTTTTTAGAACAAAAAAAAGTGCAACTTTTTAAGCTTGAGCGACCAAAAAGTTAGGATTAAAGGTTAACTACGGCAAAAAATAAAGGCGTTGGTGAAAAGAGGTATGATATCTTGTCCGGATAAGAGCGCGAACAAAAAACTTCCTCCTTCTACTACTCTTTCTTCTTCTTTCTCCCCTCCACGATCGGGGTTGGGGGTGGGTAGACTCGGTCCGACTGAGGACTGAGGACTAAGCAATTAAGATTAATATCATACACGCGCTTCACCTCGATCCTGAATAATAGCTCCACGTTTAACTAACTCCTGCTTCATTTCTTCAGTAATTCCTAAATTTTCACCAAAAATAGCACCTTCTAACTCTGCACCTTCTAGGTTAATTTCTCTTAAATCAGCTTTCAATAACTTAGCATTTTTCAAGTTAGCATCCATCAGATTTGCCATTTTCAATTTTGCATTTGATAATTCTGCATTACACAGTTGAGCTTTTAGTAATTTAGCTTCATTTAATAAAGCACCTGTCAAAATAGCATTAAATAATAAAGTGTTGCTCAAATTAGCACCTTGCATATCAGAATTAGTCAAATTCGCTTCGATCAAATTAACATCTGTCAGATTAGTATTAGTTAATTTACTATTAGTGAGATTAGCATTGCTGAGGTTAGCATATCTGAAATTAGCAGATCTGAAGTTAGCATCTGCTAAATTAGCATTTCCCATATTAGCGCCTTTGAGATCGGCAGATTCAAGGTCAACACCATTTAATTTTTTACCATAAGCGCCATGATTCACAATATTCCAAACAAGATACCACTTATCATCTAATTCTGTTGCATAATTAATTTTTACTCCTCTGAAATTAACATGATTTAAGTTAGCATTCATTAATTTTGCGTAATTAAGATTAGTATCACTTAAATTAGCACCTTCTAAATTAGCACCTTCTAGATTAGCACCTTCTAGATTAGCTCGATTTAATTGACCTCTGACAAGGTTAATTTTAGATAAATTAGCACCTTTTAAATTAGAATCTTTCAGGTTAACATCTGTCAAATTAGCATAACTAAAATTAGCATTTGTGAGATTAGCTTCGCTGATGTTTGCTTCATCAAGTTGAGCATAACTAAAATTAGCATCTGTGAGATTAGTATTTCTGAGATTAGTACAAATTAAATTAGCTTTAGTAAAATTGGCTTGAATTAATTGTGCATCTGTAATTTCACTACGACAAAGATTAGCATTTTCTAGGTTAGCATCCTTGAGGTTAGCACCTCTCAAACTTATCTCTCTGAGGTTTGCACTCTTTAAATTAACATTATTCAGGTGAGCAAACCACATTATTGCCCCACTTAAATTAGCATGACTCAAATCGCTATTACTAAAATTACTTCTTTTCAGGTTCGCACAAATTAGATAAGCATCCCTGAGAATAGCTTCACTGAAATTAATATCATTTAGATCGCAAAGACTCAGGTCAGCACACTCAAGATTTATACCAGTAAAATTGTTAGTGCAATTTTTATTTTTGATTTTAGCAGGATCGTTAATTAGTTTATGCAGTCGATCGAGTGATTTTTGATTGGCCATATAAAGTTAATTTTTAATATAATATCCGGATAATTAGTTATCCTATGATGAGCGGGGTCAGAAGTTAGAGGTTAGGAGAAAGGAAGGATGAGAGTGAGAATTATCTGGGGATATTTCGGCATTTTATCTCTCTATTGAATGGAAGTAGAAAGTGGGATAACTATATTATAACTTGATTTTATATAACACTATTAATAGGATGTTATTTAAAGGCGACCGCTGGAGTTAATTTCGTCAAGTATAATTCTGAATAATTGCACTTTGACTAAGTATAATTACGGTATATTCAACAATTAATAATTAATAATTAATAATTAACAATTACCTCTCCTTGAAAGCGGATAGGATTGACTAATAATGAAAATTTTTTCTTGTTTCTCCACAGCGAGTGAGAGGATTTTTACCTTAATTATTCGGTAAACTCGATCTTAGTTAGTTTTTTCCATTTAATCTGTACTCTCAAAAATTACTAAAAAATTATTAATTAGGATTAACAGAATTATCTCAGAAAGAATACAAAATTAATAGACATCTCCACCAAAAGAGGCAACAGGCAACAGCGGTGCGACCCCGTGGGGCGCGTCAGACGCACCTGGTAGCGCACTCCTGTGAGGCAACATGGAACAGGCAACCCACCCGCAGGCCCCTCCACCGGAGGGGAATAATTGATAATTTGTGGATAAGAATTGATTTTATTTTTGATTTTTGGAGATGTCTAATAAGATCGATAACTATTAATTAGATGATTTTTTATCTGATTCTAATTACCCTCAAAAAACGCTCCACGACTAATTAAATCTTGCTTCATTTCATCAGATAAACCAGAATCATGCCATAACCTAGCATTCTCTACTTTTGTATTCTCAAAATTAGCTCCTTTCAAATTTGTTAATGCTAATCCAGCTTGACTTAGATCGGCATCAGTTAAATTAGTATTACTCAAATCTGCATCACTTAAATTGGCATTACTCAAATTAGCTTCACTCAAATTTGCCCCACTCAAATTTGCCCCACTCAGATTTGCTAAAGCTAGACTAACACGGCGCAAATTTGCCTCAGTTAGATCGGCATTACTTAACAATGCTCCACTCAAATCTGCTCCTCCTAAATTCACTTTACCAAGATTAGCTTCACTCAAATCTGCATCACTTAAATCTGCACCCCTTAGATAAGCTCCATACAAATTTGCACCACTCAAATCAACGCCACATAAATTAACTCCTAATAACTTAGCTCCTGCAAAATCTAAAGCAGGATTTATACCAGCGATATTTGCTAACTCCAATAAATTTTCTGTATCAGCTTCAACCACTTTCTTGATTATTATTCTAAACTCTGAAAAATCACAACCTGCAGTAGTTGCAGACAAGATCAAAGTTTGTAATTCCTCTGAAGATTTGTATTGCAACGACTCAGAAGTTAAATTAGAGTCAAATTTTTGCGATCGCAACCAAAGCACCAATTTTCTTTCTAGCACAGCGAGTCGATTTGGGCTAATATTATGGGGCCATAATCCTTCAATAGCAGTCATAGAATCAACAATTTTCTCAGCAATATTTTTAATTGTTATAGCAGTTTTCACTCTTAGGAGTCAGAATTCAGGAGTGAGGGAGTGAGGGAGTGGGGGAGTGAGGGAGTGGGGGAGTAGGGGAGTGAGGGAGTGGGGGAGTGAGGGAGTGGGGGAAGTGTGGGAGGTGTGGGACTCAAAAAATATAAGATTGTAAATATTCTTGCTATGACAAAGAATTAGCCCTGGGGGGAGTAGGAAAGAAACCGAAATACATCCTCATTTCTTTTAATTGGATCTGAGGCGATCGTAGCTGACATCATTAGGTAATTTGTCCCCTAGTTCAACTAATACTATCAGGACTTAGGCCAAACCACCATATCTAGTAGGGACAAATGGTATTCGCTCTCGCTATCGCCATAAGTAGAGTCTGGTGCGTAAGTCCTGTCATTAATAGACTCTCTTCCAAAAGAGGGAGTAGGGGGAAATAATTGATAAATAAGAGTGCAATAATTGATTTGATTTTTTATTATTGGAGATATCTAATAATTAATAATTACAACTGATAACTAAAATGACCCAATCACCATTAATACTTCTGCTCAATTACCGAATAATTAATAATTAATAATTAAATAATTCGCACCTTGAAGCCTCCCTTTACCAATGGATAATTGACAATTGATAATTGATAATTCAAGAGGAGCGAGAGGAGCGATAATTCTTTCATTATCCACTATCCATTATCCATTAATACCCTAGCCCTTATATTCAATTCCGTAACGGTTAAAACCTTCTTGTAATTATCAATTATCCATTATCAATTAATTACTTAGCTTTGAACCATCTTGATTTTATTTATACCTAAAATCGACCTAAAATCAGCAAGGCTTATTTTTCTATTCTGAAATCTCAAATAATGCCCCTCGTTCAACCAACTCCTGCTTTTGATGTTCAGAAATATCTATATTTTGAGCAAATATCGTCTTGTCTAAAATTGCATCTTTTAAATTTGTCCGTTTTAAATTAGCTCTGCGTAAATTGGCCCCACTTAAATTAACTCCACTGAGGTCCGCATTTTGTAAAGAAGCATTACTTAAATCCGCATTGACTAATTTAGCACTGGACAGATAAGCACTACTCAAGTCAGCACCACTAAGGTTAGCATTGCTTAAATCAGCACGAGGTAATTTTGTCCGCAAATCTGCATCTTTGAGATAAGCTTCTACAAGTTGAGCATCTCGTAAATTAGCATTACAGAGATTAGCTTGACTTAAATTCGCACCATTGAGATTAGCTCCACTTAAGTCCGCAAGGGTTAAGTTAGTGCCACTGAGATTAGTCTTTTGTAAATTTGCCCCAACAAAATTAGCATATTGGAGGTCTATCCTACTTAGATCGCTACCTGCAAAATCTGTCGTAACATCCAGAGCTACAGTTTCAGCAATTTCTGTAAAGTTATTGCCCAGTTGCTTTGATAATAATTCTTTGGCGATCGCTATCTGTTGTTGTCTACATTCTTCTGCCTTTCCATCATCCTCCATCGATTGGTATACTAACCGGAGATTAAACAAGGCATCCCCTTGGCTAATATAATTCTCTATTTTCTTCGCAAAAGCTAGCTGTTGTTGATAACATTCTTTAGCCTGGGCAAATTCTCCCGAACCATGATAAGCTATCCCTAAATTGGAGTAGGCTTGTTCGCAACCAAATTCATCTTGCATTTCAAGAGCGATCGTCAAACGTTTTTGTTGATATGCAACTGCTTGTGAATAATTCTCTAGAGCATAATAAGCATTTCCTAAATTACCTAATGCTTTTGCTTCTCCTTCTCGGTCTTGAATTTCTCTAGCAATATTTAAGTGTCGTTGATAATATTCTATGGCTGAGTAATAATCTAATAATGCGTCATAAGCAACACCAATATTTCCTAGAGCAGCAGCTTGTTTATGGCAGTCGGAGATTTCTTGGTAGATAACTAATGCCTGTTTCCAAGATTCCAAAGCTGCTTCAAATTGATGATTTTGATATTGAGAAATCCCTTGTTTGAGCAATTTGTCTGCTATTTCAGTCATATTTTTACTGTTTACTTAAAAGCACATATTATGCTATGTTAATTGAACTTTAGGTTTGACTGTTAAATAACCCATTCAAAACGTCTTTACCTAATCATAACCATGCTCAGTTATGTAGTATTTTTCTGATAAATTGTATAATTATAAGTAATATTTTTTATGTTGAAAGGAACTTATACTCTGGCTAATTGATGTTGTATAGGAATCTGCTAAAATAAAATTTGCGCTACTATATTAGGCTTATTTGTTAAAAAAATTAAATTATCTTTTCCCTTATGGGTTTAATACCCCACCGTCAACGGGGGTGCTTAAAATTGTTTGGGGTGAGAATTCTCATACAATTTTCCCTTCTTCCTTCTTCAATTGATATAATATTAAGTCTAAAATGATTGCTGTTGTTACACCAGAAAAAATTCAGTTATCTCCAGGTACACTGGTTCATTTGCTTGGTAAATGGACAGACTATCAAATACTAATTAAACAACGAGGTGATAAAGCTAACCCACGCATCAAATATCGACCAGGAGAAATTTTATTGATGTCACCTCTTCCTAAACATGGACGAGAAGCTCACACCATAGCCAGCATAATTACTATTCTACTAGATAATTTAGGACAAAAATATGAAGCATTTACCCCCATGACAATGAATTTGGCAGAAATTAGTGGAGTTGAGCCTGACTATAGTTTTTATATTCATAATTGGAAAGTCGCAGTGGGTAAAGATCGTATTGACTGGAGTATAGAACCTCCGCCTGATTTGGCTGTAGAAATTGATGTTACCAGTTACACTGATGTTAATGATTATCTTCCCTATCAAGTTCCGGAAGTTTGGATATATAAGAAAAATAAACTTATGATTTATACTCTGGAAACAAATAGTTACACGCTTGTTTCTGAAAGTCGCTATTTTCCTGAGCTAAATGTGGAGGAAATTGTGGCAGAGTATTTGCAACTTGCTAGACAAGAAAGTTCAAGTGTAGCAATGTCTGTCTTAAGGAGAAATTTTCCTAATGATGATAATTAAAGGCAAGCGATCGCTCCATTTATTTATTTATGATTTCTCAGCAAAAATGGACAATATAGAACAGGAAATTCGGGAGTAGCAGGATATGAAGTTCCTAGTATCGTTGTGGTAATAGGTTGTTATCAATAGATAATTGATAATTGATAATTGGTGAATTTGGTCTAAGACCTCTGACGCTGGTTCCTCGCTACCGCACTTCGCTATCATTTATGAAGAAAATAAAAAGAAAATATTTTCTTGTTTCTCCTTTAAAGCCTCTCCTTTAAACCTTAATTGTTCGGTAAATGCTCCTATCATAGATTCAAGTTTAGCTACTATGTCTTTTCTTTTTGCTCTTGAAACTTTAGGACTATCATCTGTTTGTATAAATTGGTCAAATTTGCCAGATCGAGTAAAAAAGCGCGAAAATAATTTGGGTGCTACGCGCATATTTTATTCATCATTATCATAATGAAGCGTTAGGGTTTGCGATAGCATTCGGTAAGGAAAGCTTTGCGTTAGCGATCGCTTCATTATATTTATTACTGGTTTTGATTACATTGAATATAATTGCCTTTTTTTACCCCACTAATTGCCTGCTTACGACTCTCAAATAATTCTAAAATTCCATCAATAATCATTTTCACTAAATCTTGATTACAGCCATCAATAAAATCTTCAGGAGAAATATTTTTTTGAAATAATTCCTTAATTCTTTCCCTTTGTTTTTTTACTTCTTCAAATCCTATATATCTAACTATAAATGTACTCAATGGTGAGTTTCTCATATCATAAGTGGCATTTTGACATCGTCCATCTGCCAACAAAGTTAATACTTCACCTTCCAAACTATTTTTAGGTTGATAAGGATGATGAATCTCTGGTAAAAAACTCTCTAAATGAGCCGGGTCGTATCCTTGAGTTGGCAATTCTCCAATCATTGTTGAAAGAGGTATATTTAAACCTAATCGCATAGATAATGCCTCAATAAAACCTAGAGTAAAGATTTTACTTCCTAGATAAATTTTAGCAATTTCCAGATTTTTCTTTGCCCGATTAACCCAACTGATATAAGTTTTTTCATCGGGTTCTCCATCAAATTTGCGAAAAATTAAATCGGGATTTAATGATTTAATAAAACCTTCAGTTTTTTCTAAAGCAATTCGGTACTCAGAAATAGTGTATGAATTACCATTTATCAGATTGTGGTTAGTTTCTGGCAATAAATTCCAGGTATTATCTAGAAAAATTGAACTAGGTGAACCAAAGCCAATAACATCTCGATTAGATAGTCTAACTGATTGTTTTATTGTTTGATATAGTTCAGCATCAGTTAAATTAATATTCCACTTAATATTAGTTTCTTTAAGTCTTTGATAGAGGCGTTCCGTAGCATTTAAGCCATCTTCTGAAATAGGTTGAAATGGAATACTAGCTTCAATACAAGCAGCAATTTTAAACAGATGTTTAGTTGTCAAAAAAGTTTCCATTGCTTTGGTCGCAACAACAGCACTCATAAACTCATTTTGCCCGCCGAAAGGTAATAAAATCTGACCAGCAACAAAACCAAAAATAGATGCTATTATGTCAAAATTCCTATCTTCTGGTAATTCATTTTTTTCCCTGATTTTTAACTTTCCTTGTACCTCTTTAATATAAGGAGTAATATAATAACTGAGATTAAAATTCACACTACGATCTATTTGTAGATACACTAGGTCGTGGAATAAAGCAGCTAATACTTCGATCGCATCCTGTGAACCTCCCACTTCAAAAATATGATCCGGAGTATGAAAATAACGCCACGGACTCATCATTGGTTGGACAACTAACTCAGCAATTTCTGCAAGTTTTTCTGATTGAACTTCTACCTTCAATTTCTCAGTTGCCCATTTCAGTTTTTCTAAGCATCGTTGATATTCATATTCAAAATTCATAATTTTTTTTACTCCTGATTGATGAATAAAATTTTATACTTTACTAAGTTTTCTTTTCTCAGCTCGATCGCTAGATTTTTTTGATGCGGCTGTTCTATCTCAATTTTTTTTATTTCGCTCTAGCAAATGAGGGTTATTGATAGTAATTCGCCAAAATGATATGACATAAGTTTTACCGTTTATTGTTTTTTTGTCTGCCTTTCCCTATCTCAATTTTTTATATAGTGTTTTCAAATGAGATGTAAATATAGATTGAGGTTTTTTCTAATAAAAAAAGCGCTGTTTTGAGTCCATTATATCCTTTTCTTTATTACTATTTAATACTGTTTTCCCTTACCGAATAATTAAATAATTAAATAATTCGCGCCTTGAAGCCTCCCCTTGAAAGGGAAAAAAAATTATTTTTTCCTTTTATTCAATCCTATCCGTTTTAGCGAGAGGTAATTATCCATTATCCATTATCAATTATTGAATATTCCCTATTCCCTATTCTCTATTCCCTTTTTCATAGTACTTGGTTTCCACATTCGAGATAAAAACACTATAGTGCTTTGCAGATAATTTATACCAATTTTATGTGAGACTACATAGAATTAGGTGTTAGGTTTTAGGTATTAGGTTTTAGGTTTAATACCAATTTTATGTGAAGTTGCACAGAATTATTAAATTTATTAACTTGTCTGTCTCTATCTACATTCAACTCTAATTTCAATATTATTCTATGCAACTTTATATAATTTGATATTAATTATTAAAAATTTGACCAATAAAAATACTGAAAGCTTCAGAATAGACAAAAATAACGACTAATATCATGTCCGGTTGAATACTTATACATAAACTACGGAGGAGTCATTTCAGTTATCAGTTATCAGTACCTTTGCCTGTTTGCGCAGCATGACAAAGGTCAAGTAAAGTGAATTGAAATATTGAACTTTATTTCTCTTGGTCGATTGGATATGCTTAGGAAATCCATCCATCCCTCGACCGCTTTTTCATCCCCTTGAAAAGGGAGGCTTGAGACCCTATTTTTTGGTCAGGAGGAAAGAAATAAAAAGGTAAGCATTTCGGTCCGACTGCTGCGCAAATAGCTATTAGCTGTCAGCTATCAGCAACAATACTCTCTCTTATGGGACAGTGTTTAAATTAATATAGACTTTAAGGACAAGGGAGCCAACTTTTGCAGTAAGACAATTAAATATTGCTTTTATCCTAAACTAAAAGTAATAGCTGATAGCTGATGGCTGACGGCTGTTTGCTTACATAAAAAGAATAAGAAAGAAGAAGTAATAAGCAATAAGGAAGAGGAGGAAAAGGAGAAAGTTTTTTTAATCGCTAATTATCCGGACATCATATAATTTTCATACCAAATACCCTCATCTCTTTTAATTATTCCCTACTTTCTAAAATTGAGAAATCTGTACTTCATAAAAGTGATAAATTCCACAAAATTTCAATCAAACTTTCTTACTCCCGAGCAAAATGATCGGTATAACTGAAAATTAATATAGCACTACACAAATAGGACGCGGACATTGATAAGTCCTCAAATGATCGTCAGGGATTACTTCTGACTTGCAGACTTGCTGACTTCTGACTTACCCGTAGCACTATAGTTGACTTTTAACTACAAATTAGGTTAAATTATCAATCATAAATATTATGATGGACTAAAGCCTTACTAAAATTTTACATCCATTAAAGTCTTCAAAGCAAAATGTGGTAAAGCCAACATTCGTCGCCAGCGCCAAGGTTCTTGATAAAGTCTATACAACCACTCCAAGGAATTGTCACAAAACCAAGCAGGCGCTCTTTCCTTCACTCCAGCCCATATATCCAAACTACCGCCAATACCAATCCAGACTGCTTGAGGACAAATATGTTTATGTTCTGCAATCCACAACTCCTGACGAGGTACCCCCAAACCTACAAATATTAGTTTCGGCTGTAATTGTGCTAAAGTATTGAGCAATTCTGTCTCTTCTGCCGGAGATAGATAACCATGCTGACAAGCGATCGCTAACTGTGACACTTTTTGTTGCCAAATGTCTGCCGCTTTCATAGCTACCCCTGGTTTTCCTCCATAGAAAAATACCAAGTTGTCTGGATTCTGTCTTGGTACTTGCCATAAAATACTCTCTGCTAATTCAATACCAGGACAACGCTGTGCAGATTTACCCTTCAGCCTTAAGTATAGAATAACACCTGCCCCATCAGGAACTACTAACTCTGCTCGACGGATTATCTCAGCCAAGACGGGATTTTTCTCTCCCTGCATAACCATTTCAGCATTTAGTGTCACTACATGAGTTCCCAGTCCCTTCTCTAATCGAGAAACTAAATAACCAGAGTAGTCATCAATACAATGTATTGGTAAACCTAAGACAAAATTTTTGGCAGGTAGACCAGGTACAGACTCAGAAATTTTTTCACTCATATTTATTTTTATTTTTTTGATTTATTTTCTTGCTTTACCGAAAAATTGTGGTCTAAACCCTCCCCTTTTAACTATCCCCGATCGGGAATTCCTGAAAACTTTGTGGGGAGCAGGGGAGAAGGGAGAAAGTGTATATATAGGTTGCGCGATCGCTACTTAAGTTCTCAAAAAAATGTATTTTTCAATGTTCTTTTTCTCCTGAAAACGCCTCTCAAAGACTTATACATAACTTGTCTATTTTGTCAATATTTTTGTTAAAAAATGTTTATAAAGCATAGCCTTTTAAGGGGATAAAAAGCGGTCGAGAGATGGCGAGGTTTCTTCGCCATATCTAATCGACCAAGAGAAAAAAGATAATATTCCTGATGTTAAGCCTCCTCCGAAGCAGAGATACTGATAACTGATAACTGAAATGACCATCCTCTATACTTACTGATTTAGATTAGCTGATTCCGCTCTTTCAAGCTAGTACTTAACAACTTTCTTTCACCCTAATGCCATATCAAGATTTTCCAATTTGAGAAACTTCATCGTAAAAATTTAGGGATGTGGGAAACCAGGGCGTTTTAACCCCTGGATGAAAACTAACTGACAGGTTTTAACCTGTCGTCTAAGTATTACCTTTCATAATTATTTTCGCTATACCTATACTAATATGGCGATAATAGTTGAAATGTATCTGACTCAAAAGAACAAAATTAGAAACTTGTCCACTCAAGAGTTTAAAGCTCTCAGACAGTTGTGCAGATTATCCAAAAAT
>JAXHSW010000189.1:0-18849 GCA_034190295.1 Cyanobacteriota bacterium
GTTTCAATCAAAGGAAAAGGAGATATGACTACTTATTTTCTTAAGGGAGTGGGGGAGTAGGGGAGTAGGGGAGTGGCTCACACGGATTATGGCACGGATACACGGATAGGTCAGGGAGTGGGGGAGTGGGGGAGTGGGGGAGTAGGGGAGTGGCTCACACGGATTATGGCACGGATACACGGATAGGTCAGGGAGTGTGGGGAGTGTGGGAGTGGCTCACACGGATTATGGCACGGATACACGGATAGGTCAGGGAGTGGGGGAGTGGCTCACACGGATTATGGCACGGATACACGGATAGGTCAGGGAGTGTGGGGAGTGGGGGAGTAGGGGAGTGGCTCACACGGATTATGGCACGGATACACGGATAGGTCAGGGAGTGGGGGAGTGGCTCACACGGATTATGGCACGGATACACGGATAGGTCAGGGAGTGTGGGGAGTGTGGGAGGTAGGAAGAATAATTGTAGCTGTATCTTTCTGTGCTTGTCTGCCCAGAGTCCTAGCTTTTTGGTCACTCAAGCTGAAAAGTTGACACTTTTTTTCACTCCAAAAAGGCTAAAACTTTTATATGTCAGTGCTTTTAGATTAGATCGGTAAACCCTAATTATAGAATTATAAACATATATCGTATACAGGGGATTCTATGTGCAATTAACCGGATTTGATATGATTCATCATCCTACTAATATTACTTCTTCCTTACCTTATAGCAGAAGGAAGAAGGAAGTTGGAAAAATCTTACGTTGCCTGAGTTTTAAGCTTTTGATTTGTCCGCGCCCTCTCCTTCAACTGCTATACCTTAAGTTTTTGCCGATCGCTGTTTGCGGACGCTGCAAGCTCTTCAACAATTAATAATTAATAATTAATAATTAATAATTACCTCTCCTTGAAAAGAAGAGGATTGACTAATCATGAAAAATTTTTCTTTTTTCTTCTTTAAAGAAGAGGCTTTAAACCTTAATTATTCGGTAAACACGATTCAACTAGCTATCAGCTTTTCCGTTTGTCATGGGACTCTTTGCCAGCATTTAGCTGGAGCGCTGAAAATTCAAGGTTTTATAGCAGTTTTCATGTTTCATAGAATACAAAAATTTTTGGCTTAAAGGCAGGAGGCAGGAGGCAGCTATGCTGAAGCAATGCAAGTCAACATGAGTGAAAACCGCTATAAGTACTCCACAAGAGTTTGAAAAAGCGTGTGGTGCAGCTTTTATGGGGGATTCAAACCCCCATTATACACCTTGAGAAGCTGATTACCGTTAACGCAGTTCCTCCGGAGGAGGCTCGCTGATTACCGATCGCTACTTCAATAACCGCCTGGTTCTTCTTCATATTCTGGCATCTTAGTTTTCTGAGGAATATTTACACGAGGTGCTTGATAGGGTTTTGGAGCCTCATCATCAGCCCAGGCATCTTTTTCTATGTCTTCATCATATTCATATTCTGAAGCAGGTTTATATTCTTTCTGTTCATATTTATCCTCTTCATACTCATATCCACCTGACTCTCCCCAATTATCTTCTTCATACTCATCATAACTAGGAGCTTGTCTTTCCTGACGGGCAACTGGTGGTGCAACAACTGCTTCTGTCTCATAATAATCATCATAAACTGCCTCTCGCTCTAGCTGCCGTGGAGGGGGAGCCATTTCTTCTTCATAGTAGTCATCATAAATAGGTTCAGGTTCAACTACTCTAGGTCTTCTGGGTTCCGGTTCTGCCCAATCTTCATCCCATGCTTCTTGAGTTGAGGGTGCTACTGTGCGAATGGGTTCCTGAGTAGCTGGTTGTCCTGTACCTAATTGATTATCAGGTTTCACAGTGGGAGGATAATATAATCCCTCTTCATCTTTTTGCCAAGGTGCTTCTCCTAAACCTAAACGTTCTAATACTCCCACTGTTAACTGTTTGAGTTTTTCTTCAGAACCTTCAAACACAATCAAGCGATTTGGCCCACTACTAACAATTTCATCAATTGAGAGTTCATAAGTGCTAATAACTTGCTCTGGAATTTGGGGTATACCAATAGAAGCAATAATCAATGACAAAACTTTGCCATCTGTAGTATCAAACTTGAAACCTCTAACTCTACCTAAAAGTTCGCCATTTTCTGTCAGGACTTCGCTATTAATTAGACTACTATAAGCTTCAGCATCAATATCTTCTTCTACTACTTCTTCGTTATCTACTAAGATGACATCGCCTATTTCACGGATATTTTCGAGAAACATAAACTTAGGTATTCCAGCTACGGCTAATATATTGTCCCGCAGTCCAATAGCTACTACCTCCCGCCGATCGACGTCTACCCATAACTGGCTTACTACTCCTAGGCGCTTACCTTTATCACGAGTGATTATTTGAGTTCCTAACAGATCGGAGCGTTGCCAAATTTGTTCAAATGTCATTATAGTTTAATCCCAATTCTTAATAATTAAGTCAAAAGTCAAAAGTTAAAAGTTAAATAACAAGTCAAAAGTCAAAAGTCAAAAGTCAAAAGTTAAATAACAAGTCAAAAGTCAAAAGTCAAAAGTTAAATAACAAGTCAAAAGTTAAATAACAAGTCAAAAGTCAAAAGTTAAATAATAAATCAAAAGTCAAAAGTTAAATAATAAGTCAAAAGTCAAAAGTTAAATAACAAGTCAAAAGTCAAAAGTTAAATAACAAGTCAAAAGTCAAAAGTTAAGAGCAATTAATAATTTTATATTGTAATTTATCATTGACATCCTCACGAAGCTGCTCTATGAGAAAGCAGTTAAAAGTCAAAACTTAAAAGTCAAAAGTCAAAAATTAAGAGCATTTAATAATTTCATATTGTAATTTCTCAATTTTGCCTTTTGTTTGGTTACAGCAGGAGCAAGCTAGAGTTAAGTTGTGGAAACGGTTAGAACCACCTTTGCTTTTAACTCCGAATTACTCCGGGTTATTGACTACTAATTTTACATTTTAATCCCTAAAACTTGGGTATAAGCGCCCCTAGCTTGGGTAACGCCGATAGTACGATCGGACGATTCCATCATTGGCCTCCGGAGACTAACAACAATAAATTGAGCTTGTTGTGCCTGTTGTTTAATCATTTTAGCTAATCGCTCCACATTTGCCCCGTCCAAAAACATATCCACTTCATCAAAGGCATAAAAAGGAGATGGACGGTAACGCTGTAAGGCAAATATAAAGCTTAAAGCTGTCAAAGATTTTTCTCCCCCAGACATAGAGGCTAATCTCTGGACTGGTTTTCCTTTAGGGTGAGCCACTAAATTTAACCCACTGCTGAAAGGGTCTTCTGTGTCATCTAACTGTAGATACCCATCTCCTTCAGAAAGTTGGGCAAAAATGGTCTGAAAATTTTCATTCACAGCATTGAAAGCCTCAAAAAATGAACGTTGTCTCAAGGTAGTAAAGTTTTCTATTCTTAACAACAACTCCGTCCGCTCTCCTTCCAGAGTAGTTAACTTTTGACTTAGCTCTTCTAAACGTTTTTGAGTTTGGTCATATTCTTCCAGGGCCAACATATTTACAGGTTCTAGGGCCTGAAGTTGTTTCTGTAGCGATCGCACCTCCTTATCTAATTCTCCCATTTTAATATTTTCCGGCACTTCTGGCACTTGTTCGGGTAATTCTGCCTTTTGTTCTTCTAACTGAGTCCGTAAAGCGACTAACTGTTCCCGACGTCCCTCCTGAGATTCTTGGAGTTTTTGTAGTTGCCATTCTAATTGCTGTTTAGCTAAATAAACTTCCCGTAGACTTGCCTCTGCTTGGTCTCTTTTTTGTTTTTCCGTGCCTAATTTTTCTTCTGCTTTGGCCATACCTGCTTTAATTTCAGCAATTTGCTCGTCTACAACAGATAATTGACTATCTATATCTTTAATATTTTCCCTAGCTGCTAATTCTTGCTCTTGATATTCTGACTGCCTACGAGAAATAGCTTCTACCTTTTCTTGTAAAAGCCTTTGTTGATTTTCCAACTCCTGAAATTGTTGTTGGGCAGCTCGCCAAGCACCTTCCCGCTCTTGCAATACAGCTTCTTGAGACCGAATCATCCCCTGCATTTGTTGCCACTCACTATGAGTATGAGATTTTTCCAACTCAGCCAAAGTTTGCTTTAACTCTGTTAATTGGACTTCTTTGGCCGGAATTTCTTGGTCTAGGAATGTTAATCTTGTCCGAGCATTGGCCAGTTCTTGATTATTTTTCTTTAATTGACCTTGCCCTTGCTCCTGCTGTTTGGTCAATTTTTGCAAATCTGACTGAATTTGCTCCACTTTGAGCTGAGTTTCTCTAAAATACTGCTTCCCTTCCATCAAAGCTTGCGATCGCTCCTTCACATCCTCCTTTCTCCGAGAAATCTCTACCTGACAGCGCTCCAAAACAATCTCTATTTCCTGGAGGCGCTGGCGATGAACTTCCATTTCCCCTATTTCTGCTGACTCATTACCATCAACCGTGCCAAAATGCAAACTACCAGAACGACGGGACACACTCCCCCCAGTCATGGCCCCACTGGTCTCCAATATTTCCCCATCCAGAGTAACAATTCGATGTTTACCCAAATACTTCCGAGCATTTGCCAAAGTATCAAATACCACTGTAGAGCCAAACACATAAGCAAAAATATTCTGATAACGAGAGTCACAGTCAATCAAATTCACCGCATAATCAATAAACCCCGCTGCTCCCCAACGCAAACTATTATCCTGGTTCAGACGAGAAGGCCGAATCTTATTCAAAGGCAAAAATGTCATTCTCCCAGCTCTTTGTCGCTTCAAAAATTCAATCCCGGCAGCTCCCACTCCATCATTTTCTACCACCATATTTCCCAGACGTCCTCCAGCAGCAATTTCTAAAGCCAACTGATATTTTGGTTCTACTCTCCCCAGTTGTGCCACTAAACCACAAATGCCAGAAATTCCAGACTGTTGTAGCATTTTTGTGGCATAAGTTCCGGAAGCTTCTTGAACTGCCTGTTGTTGAGCTTCTAATTTATCTAGTTTCCGCTGTCTTTCCCTTTGTTCTTGGAGGAGGCGAGTTTGAGTATCTTGTTGAATTTGCAGGTCTTGTTCTACTGCTGCTAATTGTTTGGTCAAGGATTCTACTTGATAATTGGCGGTTTCTCTTGACTTTTCTACTTTTTTATGGTAATTATTTTGATTTTCTATTTCTATCCCCAGGGCAGCCATAGACTCTTGCTGTTCCTGGATTTGCTTTTCTAATTGATGTATTTGTTCCCTAACTCTTGCTTGTTCGGTCAGTTGAGGGTTGAGAGTTTGTTGTATAGTTTCAATTTGATGATGAAGTTGGGCTTGCTCTTGTATCCAAGCTTCGGCAGTAGAGGCAATGGCACTAGCTGACTCTCTTTGTTGGTTAAGGGTTTCCCGTGCTTGGTTACGAGTGGACTCAAGAGATTCGACTTCTTGAGCTTGAACAATTTTGTTTGTGGCTAATATTTCCAGATTTTGTTGATGTTTCTGTATTTCTTGTTCGAGTTGGCTGAGGTTATTGATGGTTTGCTCAATGGTGGTTTCTAATTCTTTATGCTTTTGTGTGAGTTGACGGCGATCGGCTTCTTGAGTGGCGAGGGTTGATTGTAAGGCCAACAGTTCTTCTTCTCCCAAAGCTTTAACTTGGACATTGAGTTGGTCTAGTTCGGTTTGGGCCTGTTGAATTTCGGTTTGTTTAGTTTGAATATTTTGGTTAATTTCTGTGGCAGAGCGATCGCCTGATTCTATATTTTCCCTAAGTTTCCATTCTTGTTTTTGGAGATTTTGCCATTTAAGAATTGTTTGCCAGAGACTCTTTTGTTCTAGTTGACCCCGTAATTCTTGATATTGTTGAGCTTTTACGCAATCTTGGGAAAGACGGTCACATTGTTTTTTCAATTCTTTTTCTACAATGCCGCTCTTTTCTTCTTGTTCTTTCACCAAATCTAATTTATCTTTGGCCAGGGAAATTTTTCTATCAAACTGAGCCACTCCTGCCATTTCATCAATAATTTCTCGACGTTCGCGAGGCTTCATGGAAATAATACTGGTTACATCACCCTGAAGCACAACGTTATATCCCTCGGCGTAAACCCGGAGTTGATTTAGTTGTTCGTGGAGTTCGGTCAGGGTGCATGGTTGACCATTCATATAATAAGTGGATGTGTAAGTCCCTTGTTTCGTTACTCGGAGGCGGCGGGATATACTCCACTCACTTAAAGAATGAAAAGATGAGGCTATCTCAAATGGATCTTCAGATTCTGGAGTATTTGCTCCATTTTCTATTACTTCTGGTGGATTTTCTGTAGTTGTTTGGGTTTCTGACTGTGAAGGTTCGGGGTCTTCATAGCCATTTAGACTCGTTTTTACATCTTCTAAATCAAAAGTTACTTTAACAATAGTTTCGACAGTTTTACGTCCTGCTAATTTGTTATTAACTAGGTCTGGCAGGCGTTCGGCTCTCATACCTTTGGAAGTGGACAAGCCCAGGCAAAAAAGGAGTGCGTCGAGAATATTGGATTTGCCCGAACCATTAGGTCCAGAAACCACAGTAAATCCGGGTAGCAACGGAATAGTAGTAGTGCCACCGAAAGATTTAAAGTTAGTTAGTTCCAGACGTTTGATATGAACCATGAAGGCCAGTTGTTGGACTGGATAGATTTAGGGCTTTTAATTATTCTAGACATTATAGACAGGACTTGTGGTTTTTGGACTTCTAAGACCTATTAATTATTTTTTAAGTTCAGAAGGCGCAAAAAAATATCGGTATGTAACGAAAAGTCAAGTCATTTAAAAATCTCTTCCTTTAAACATCACTGTTTTCTACCTTTTAATTATGGTAAATTTCTACGCTAATCTAGTTAATTAGTTTTCCGTTCAAACTCGGTTTAATACCTTATTTTAATACCTTTAACATTCAAATATTCACAGTAAATTATATCAGCAATAAAAGTAAATAATTGAATTTTCTGGAATTAATTCTTAATTTTGAATCTGCAAACAGTACAGAAATAAATACTAACAATAGTAAATAGATAATTCATTTTATCTCACTACAAACAAATTTCCAAAATATGCTATAATTTCGCTATGAAAAAACAAACGACAAATCAAGCTACCATTGATCGTAATCAGAAGATACTAATCTCTCATTACAGCGACGGTAGCGAACTTATTCCCTCTGGAATAAAATCTGACTTTCACAGGAACGACAATCTTGTTGTTGGTTATACAAGAGACGATGAGGGAGTCATAAATAATTTTCCCTTCAGCCACCTATGTATGCAGCAACCTATCCAACTCCTAAACAACAATTACGCTACATTTCTTTAGGAGCAGTTGCAGTTGGGTTCGTCGTTACGCTCTTGCTCATTAGTGTTGGCGTTAGCTAATTTTCACCTTAAATTACCCTATTAAATCTCGTTCGTGACATACCTGAGATTTATCAAAATAACATGGGTCTAAAACCCCGCCTTTTAAGGCGCAATATTTTTGGAGAGTTGCTCAAATCTCCTACTTCCCCTCCTGGGAGGGGTTAGGGGTGGGTTAACTTCTGACTTGCAGACTTGCTGACTTCGTTAACGGTCGTTCTAGTCTCATTCTCCAATCCCAAGATTCAGACAATCCAATCTTGGTATTACTCTGCGTCTCTAGGAGGAAGAATAGACTTAACTTGAAAAAGCTAAATATCTTATAAATAATCGAGCGGCTTGAAAGGGCGATAGTTTTTTCCCTTGTTATCTTACTTCTGATTTCCTTAGTTCTAGGTACTATTGACTTAAGCTTAGTAGTATTCAAAGGAATATTCGATTCCCCAATATTTTTGATTCGTTCCGATACACTGTTTAAAACCTTTGGTTTATTTCTGGTTATCGTTATTGGTCTAGAACTTCTCAAGTCTATAAAAAGCTATCCGATCTACGGGACAATCAACCCTGCTTTTGTCGTAGAAGTTGCCATAATCGCTCTTGGTAATAAGCTAATTACGATGGATATAACACATTCAAAACCTGGAATACTTATAGGTATAGGAGTAATCCTGTTCGGGTTATCTGCTCTCTATTTTATCCTCAAAAAAACTACTTAATTATTAGGAAATTAATTTAATGGTTACCTTAAAAAAAACGGCTTTAATTTACTGCGAAAATCAATTTGGATTAATGGACGGAAAAACTGCCGCCGGGTTAATTCGACACTCCGAGACTTATACAATTGTTGGGGTTATTGACAGTTCATTAGCGGGCAAGGATGCCGGGGAAGAATTAGGAGATAAAAAGAATTATATTCCCATTTTTGAAAATTTACAGGCAGCTTTAGGGAAACTTCCAGAAATTCCCAACTGTTACATATATGGGAAAGCTCCATTAGATGCTCGTATCTCTAGTGAAGAAAGGCTTCTAATTTTGGAAGCAATGAAACAGGGAATGGATATTGTTAACGGACTCCACGAATTCTTTTCTGACGATCGAGAGTTCATTGATATGGCTATCGAATGCGGTATTTCAATTAAAGACATCAGAAAACCGCCACAATTAAAAGACCTTCATGTCTTCACCGGTCAAATATCTCAAGTAAATATTCCTGTAATTGCCGTATTAGGCACAGACTGTGCTTGCGGAAAAATGACGACTGCAGTGGAACTAAATCAAGCCCTAAATAGCCAGGGCGTAAAATCGGTATTGGTGGCAACAGGGCAAACCAGTTTAATGCAGGGGGCAAGGTATGGCGTATCAATGGACGCTCTTGTTTCCCAATTTGTCATCGGTGAAATAGAAAATGCTGTTATTCAAGCTTTTGAGGGCGAAAATCCCGATATTATTTTGGTCGAAGGGCAAAGTGCTGTCGGTCATCCTGCTTTTATGAGTTCCCTCGGCATCTTAAAGGGAAGTATGCCAGATGGTATTATTCTGCAACACCCGCCTTCAAGGAAATTTCGCTGTGATTTTCCTCTTTTAGCTATGCCCACTGTGGAGAGCGAAATTAAACTGATTGAAGCAATTTCTCAATCTAAGGTGATGGGTATTGCCTTAAGCCACGAAAATTTAACAGACACAGATATCCTGAAAATTATAGATGATTATGAGGGACGTTTTCGACTGCCAACAACAGATGTATTAACATACGGCTGTGAAAAGTTTGTGCAAATGTTAGGCAATCATTTTCCTCAGCTAAAGCAAAAAATCAATTCAGAAAGTTTAGAAAAAATTTCTGCATTGGCAATGAGGTAGTGCCGCTACGCGGAAGTCAAAAGTTAAAAGTCAAAAGTCAAAAGTCAAAAGTATTGATTGGTAAGGCTTCCCGCGATTTTGTAACTGGTTAGTTATTTCTGCCATCCTGCACTAGAGCGAAAATCTCTAGAAAAAAATAGATGAAAGCGTTGATGCCAAGAATAGAAATTTCCCTATCTCAGATCCGGGATAATACTCGGATACTATCAGAATTTTACAAACAAAAAGGTATTTCCTTGATGGGAGTTTCCAAGGCAGTATTAGGAAATCCTTTGGTTGCGGAGGCGATGATTCAAGGAGGAGTAAAATTTATCGCTGACTCTCGTATTGAAAACATTCAAAAAATGAAAAGTGCCGGGGTTGCAACTCGGTTTGTGCTTCTCCGCACCGCTTTAAGTCAGGCAGAATCTGTTGTTATAAATGCAGATATTAGTCTCAACACCGAAATTGAGACTGTCAAGGAACTTTCTTACTATGCCAATGTACATAATAAGATTCATCAAATAATTGCGATGGTAGAGTTGGGAGATTTGCGAGAAGGCATTCTTCCGGCTAATCTTTCTCTATTTATTAAAAAAGTTCTTTCTTTTTCCCATATCGAAATTATTGGTATTGGTTGTAATTTGGCTTGTCACGGTGGCATCAAGCCAGAACGTAAAAATATGGATGAATTATCTAAATTAGCTCAGGCTATTGAAAAAGAATTTCAAATTAATTTAGAAATAATTTCTGGTGGAAATTCGGCCAACTATGAATGGTCTGAATCTACCCAAGAAGTCGGTCAAATTAATAATTTGCGTTTAGGTGAATCAATTCTTTTAGGTCGTGAAGCTCTCTACCGAAAAGCTATTCCAGGGTTGCACACGAAAGCTTTCCAGTTAGTTGCTGAAGTTATTGAGTCGAAAGAAAAGCCTTCTTTGCCTTATGGAGAAATCTGTCAGGATGCTTTTGGTAATATTCCTGTGTTTCAAGATCGAGGCATTCTCTGGAGAATTATTATTGCTTTGGGAAGGCAGGATACTCTGGTATCTGGCTTAATGCCGATCGGTGATTTGAAAATATTAGGAGCTAGCAGCGATCATCTTATTCTCGATAGCAACAATTATGATTTAAAAGTGGGAAGTGAAGTTAATTTTAATCTAGATTACGGTGCCCTTCTGGCTGCAATGACTTCTCCGTTTATTCAAAAGCAATTTATGCGATCGCTAGTTTTCTAAGGAATTTGGATCGTTTCAGTCTTTCAGATTGACTCAAAACAATATTCAATCAGCTACCATGCTTAGAAGTCAAAATGAATAAAATCTAAGCATTTTTTGTGGTGAGCCTCTGTTGTTCGCCAAGCGGTGCGGAGACACTATCGTCTCAGCTTATTTGTAACATTCTTTTTTCAAATTGGTCATAAGATACCCTATTAAAGTTGCGACACAATATAATTGGACTTTGGACAAAATCAAGAGTATCAAACAAAAGTTATGTTAAGCAGAGCCTAAGGTAGCCTCAGAAAAGGCAAAATTGTCCAATTAGAGCTGATAGCAATCGCCATTACTATATTTGACATATCAAAAGCTTAAAACGGTTTTCAAATAGATAGAGTACAGTGGCCAAAGCATTTTTATACTCCCTACTGCCTACTCCCTAAGCAAAAAGAATTTTGTAATCTACTTAAATGAAAACCGCTGTAAAACTTAGACAACGCAAGATTTTTCCTTCTGCCTTCTGCTATACGTCAATAGGTAATTTGGACAAATTCCAATGTCCAAAATATAAATTTTTGTCACAAATATTTGACATATTGCCATGATTGTGAATTACCGTCCCTAGCAGTTACGGTTTTCCCTCCCCTATCCGCAAGTGAACTAGGATAAAGTAAATGTCAATCAAGCTTTTGTAAAAAATTGTAACTAATTATTGACTTAATCGCTCATCTGTATATCAAAAGCTTGAACCATTCAATGCTCATATTTAGGAGGCATACTTTATGGTCTACATCAATATCAATCTGGGATTCTCATCAATTAACTAATCCCCAAATTGCTATTCAGCTCCTCAAGACTTACCTCTCATCAAAAAATGGAGATTTTGAATGATAAAACTTCAAGGAAAAACCGCTCTGGTTACCGGAGCCTCTCGTGGCATTGGCAGAGCGATCGCTCTCGAATTAGCCCAACAAGGTTTGAAACGACTGTTATTAGTGGCTCGTAATGAAAGTAAATTAGCTGAATTGGCTAGCGAAATCAAATCCCAAGACATAGAAGTGGTAACTATACCTTTGGATCTGACTCAGCCAATAGCAGTCAATGTTGCCATTGCCAAAGCTTGGCGAGATAGCGGACCGATTCATTTATTAGTAAACTGTGCAGGTATTGCTCATCAAACTCCCTTTTTGCAATCCAAACTGCCCCAACTTCAAGAAGAAATCTCCCTAAATCTCATGGGAATGTACACCATCACTCGTTTATTGGCTCGACGGATGGCAACCCGACAAGAAGGTACAATTGTGAATGTTTCTAGTTTGATGGGCAAAGTGGCAGCACCCACTATGTCTACCTATTCGGCGACCAAGTTTGCTATTTTGGGATTCACTCAAGCTTTGCGGGGAGAGCTTTCTGCCCACAAGTTAAAAGTCATAGCTTTAGTTCCCACTTTGACGGATACCGATATGTCACGAGGATTAAAGTTATTCAGTTTTGTCACAGTGACAACTCCTCAGCGAGTAGCTCAGGCACTTGTTCGTGGATTACGCAGAGGTGACTCAGAAATTTTAGTGGGATGGCAAAGTTATTTAGCTGTGTGGGGTCAGCGTTTTTCTCCTTGGCTACTGGAGAAAATTCTCTTAATAGCTGCACCCCAATGGCAGGAGAAACCGAAAACCGTTTTGGATCGGTAAGATCCTCTCTGGTCAATTAACCTTAATCAAAGTAGCTTAGGGTAGTAGGATTTAAGGCGGGGGGCAACCTCCCCTTAACTTCCCTGGTGGAAAGTTGAAAAGTTATTGTTTTGGCATTTTTTTTGCTTCACCTTTCATTTTTAAGCCGATACATTTGATATAGAATCCAGGCGTTTGATATGAACCATGAAGGCCAGTTATTGGACTGGATATATTTTGGGCTTTTAATTATTTAGATAATATAGACAGGACTTGGGGTTTGTGGCTTTGGTTTTCTAATATTTGAGGGTTTAGAAGGAGTAAGTGCTTTTATTGCGGATGTCGCAATAGGAGTTTTTGCTCAGTAGTTGCTTTTATTGCGGATGTCGCAATAGGAGTTTTTGCTCAGTAGTTGCTTTTATTGCGGATGTCGCAATAGGAGTTTTTGCTCAGTAGTTGCTTTTATTGCGGATATAGCAATAGGAGTTTTTGCTCAGTAGTTGCTTTTATTGCGGATGTCGCAATAGGAATTTTTGCTCAGTAGTTACTTTTGTTGCGGATGTCGCAATAGGAGTTTTTACTCAATAGTTGCTTTTATTGCGGATGTCGCAATAGGAGTTTTTACTCAATAGTTGCTTTTATTGCGGATGTCGCAATAGGAGTTTTTACCAATTAAGAAATAAATGGTATTGAGTAGTTAGATTTTTATCAGGAGCGATCGCTTTCTATTTCTTTTCCTAAAAAGTTTCTGTTTCCAGATGTTTTAACTGTGGATAGTTATCAATAAGTTGTTTTAGTTCTTCTATTCGAGACCATGAGTCTTTATTTATTATTGATTCATAAAAATTTTCCCAAAAAGGTAAAGTCTCTGGATATATATTTATGGTTTCTTGAAATAATTCTTTCAGTATAAATATACAGTCGATAAGCTGACCTTTTTTTCGTTGTTCTTCGACTATCTGATCGAGCAAATATTTAATATCCTCATCTGTCATTATCGGAATAATAGGTCTGATATGTTCTTCTGCATTTTTCCGGCCAGAAGCATAAGAAGGAGAGTCAATAAATATATCTATATTGATTTTGACTATTTCCCGTGCAAATATAGCACTTTCTTTTCTATATATCTTTGCTTTCCTCAATCCTCTAATAAATTCAGAATGTATTGGGTAATTATTAATGCAATATTGTTGATAAATAGTTAAAATGTTGTCTTTGATTTCGGGTAAGACATGAAGCACAAAAGCACCGTAATAAAGGGTATTTTGTTTTAATTTTATAAAATACTTAAATTTTTCTATTATATGTTCAGGACAGTCATCCCAAAACCTATCATCTATATTAAAAATAATTGCTAAATTTTGTATCCTATTATCATTAGTTTTACCTAGAATATTACTGAGTTTTTCTCTTGCCAAAGATTCAAAAACATTTCTGTAATTTTTCACTAAGCACTCTATAACTAATTGATAATTTTTTATTATCCTTGGCCTATTAGAAGGAATATCTAGAAAGAGAACTTTTTTCAGAGAAAGCAAAATAATATTGGCTAAATATTTTTCAGAACCCACTAAAAAATGTCTACCACTTAAGAAATTTCTCACCCCCTCTATATCATCAGGAAAATATAAACCTTCCACATCTCTTTCTAGAGCTTCCCCTAAAGCTTTTCCAATAATAGGAGGTTGACTAAGTAAAATTTCTATGGCAGTTCTAATATGTGTACGAGCTAATTCTGGAGTAGGTTGAAATAGCAATCCTTCAGAATCTAAAACAGGGTGGGCACAACGATGTCTATCTTGTTGAATTCTATCTAAATGTTCATACTCTAAATTAGTAATTATTTGAACTTTGTCATGAGCATCTTTTAAAATATTTCTTTCCCAACTTGCCACTTGCTTTTTATCAGGATTATTTCTAATTTTATCTATTTCTTCTATATTTTTTTGTGCGGCTTTATCGCGATAAGTTTCAGAAAGAATCCTAAATTTTTGGTACAGGTCATATACAACAGCAATCCAAATTGAAACAATAGCAGAACGATAAGCTCCGGCAGAATAAGACACGATAGCTTCACCTGCATAGGCACGAATATTATCATTTTCAATTTCTAATAAAAGTGCTTCTAGATCCGCTAATTGACTATAACTTCTCATTTGATATTTCATAATTTTTGATTTAAAAATATAGCTTAACTTATTTTATATGACTTATAATCTTTGCCTTTAGCTCTTATACCCTTAACCTTGTCTTCCTACCAGTTAAACTTTCTAATTTTTGCCTAACTTCAGCAGAGGTAATACAACAATTCAGTCGTATATGAAGTACAGATATTAATGATTAAATGTTCCTAGTGCGGACATCTTGCTCGCTATAGGTGTATCTCACCAAGATGAAATCTGCTGTATCATGTTCGTTTGAATGGCGATCGTCAAAAATTAGCGTTTTGTAGTTAAGGAATGTAGCAATATTTTATAAGGTTAACCTGGCAGGTAGATATTTTTGTTGGGTTCGCTGTCGCTTAACCCAACCTACAGTATTCTAAGGAATATAGCAATATTCCATAAGGTTAACCTGGCAGGTAGATATTTTTGTTGGGTTCGCTGTCGCTTAACCCAACCTACAGTATTCTCACGCTTAAAATTTGGTGTTGGATGGATATAAATTCCGGCAATAAGAAAGAATTAGGGTAGAATAACTGGAGTTTTCCTAATAAGTTCTTTATTGAAAATTTTAAATTAAATGACTTTTATAGAATTATTTAGTCTGGCTTTTTCTGGATTATTTGCTGGTGTATTGGCTGGATTTTTAGGTATTGGTGGTGGTACTGTTCTTGTACCTTTATTAGTAACATTAGGATATGAACCTATACAAGCAGTTGCTACTAGCACTTTATCAATTATAATTACGGCTACTTCTGGTAGTTTTCAAAACTGGAAAATGGGATATTTAAGTATTAGTCGAGTGCTAGGAATAGGATTTCCGGCTTTGATTACTGCTCAGTTAGGGGTATATTTTGCCAATTTATTTTCTTCTCGCTGGTTATTATTTGCTTTTGGATTATTGCTAGTTTTGAATATCTATTTAGTAGAGTTTCGTAAACAGATAACAATGAAGAAAAAGCAAGAGGAAGAATTACAAAATAATCGGCAGGAAAATCTTCAAGTAAAACCAGAAAATACTAATAATCAAGATTTTGTAGTGGAATTTATTTTGCCATTTACTCCCCATCCTTTACCACTAATATTTGAGAAAATAGCCAAAGAAATAAATTATCAACTTCCAGATAAATATATCAAGGTTATTGCTAGGGTTATTACTGGCAGTTTGGCTGGATTATTAGCAGGTTTGTTTGGTGTGGGAGGTGGTGTAATTATGGTACCTTTGCAAATATTATTATTGGGTGAAAGTATTAAGGTAGCTATTCAAACTAGCTTAGGGGTGATTGTAATTACGGCTTTTTCTGCTTGTATAGGTCATGCAATTAGAGGTAATGTTTTATGGGAACCTGGAGTATTATTAGGATTTGGTGGTTTATTAGGAGTTCAATTTAGTACGAGATTTCTGCCTAAATTACCAGACAAAATTATCAGTTTAGCTTTTCGTGGATTATTAGCAATTCTATCAATTTATATTTTTGGGCAGGCTATTATCAATGGATAATTGATAATTGATAATTGATAATTGATAATTAATAATTGCTTGATTTGGTCTAATACCTCTGACGCTCGTTCCTCGCTACCGCTAACGCTATTATTTATGAAGAAAATAAAAATAAAATATTTTCCTTAAGTTCAATCCTCTTCTTTCAAGGAGAGGTAATTATTCATTATTCATTGTTCAGACTTCAATTGTTGAATAAAAATTAGATTTTATAGCAGAAGAAAGAAGGAAGAAGGAAGAAGGAAGAAGGAAGAAAGAAGAAGGAAGAAGGAAAAACCGGGTGCATCTCATATTTGCAAAAATACTATTTTCCTATATATTCCCTGTTGCCTGTTGCTTGTTGCCTAAAAGCGATAATTTTTTTGCTTTATTCATGCATTGAGATGCACCCGAAAAACCTTGCTTTGTTTGAGTTTTAAGCTGTCGATCTATCCTCACCTTTGCTTTGAATACTATATATGAAATACCAAAAATAATGCTATGCTTATTGATGACTTTATTATATTAAATAATAAGTTAAATTCGGTAATGCGAGTGAATAATTATAGCTATGAATTTAAAATATATTGTATCAAATCCGCTTAATTCGGTATAGAAAAAATTTCCATAACAACCGCCATTTCCACACTCCCCACACTCCCCACACTTCCCACACCTCCCACACTCCCCACACTCCCTACCCCCTTTAGGTTATTTTACATGACTATAATCTCTACTTCCTATTCTATTTTTACCTCTTAATTTTGTCTGTTTAGCAGTTAATTGTTCTAATTTTTCCCGAACTTCAGCAGAGGTAATTTGATTCAAAGGTATACCTTTTTGATTTGCCATAGCTGCTGCTACTCCTATTGCTTGTCCTTGATAAATACTCATAGTTTGAATTCTTGCTACTGCTACGGCAATTCCTATATATCCAGATGAGCGTCCGACAACTGCTAAATTATTCACCTTTTTAGCTAAAGCACTTTCAATTCCAAAGTTATATCTCGGTAGAGGTAAATAATTAATACCTAAACCTTTAACACCACCTCGAAAATCAAATTCATAAGAAAAAGTACCAATAGAATTTTCTGCTGAAGTGCCTCCTTGCAGAATTTCTTTTCCGGTCAATGGATCGACAACATCCGTAATATTTAAACTATGTCTAATATAAACTTCTGAAGGTAAAATTACTTTGACATCTTTCCCTGACATTTTTCTCAACCAAATCTCAAGTTCCTGCATTTCTGTAATCATTTCTGGAGTTGGTTTAAAGTTATTATTTTCTATTTCTCTCACTTTTTGACTGTTATATTTAAACAAAAATCCATTCAAAGATAATTTCCGTTTACCCACACGACAAATATTCAGTTTATCAAATAAGAATATTGATGATAAATCTAGATTAAATGAGTGTTTTCTATGAATATGATAAGCTCCTGCTAAAGCAATACTTCTATTAATATAGCCATCTTTATATGTTTTAATTATTGGCAATCTAAATTTTGCCAGGGTAAATTCAGCATTTGTTGGTGCTTGGTCTGCTTGAATTTTTGTCTTAATTTTTGCCATTGTTTGACGGTTATACAGTATTTTTGCTTCTATGTTTTTGAATTCGTAAATACTTAAACCAGTCACTGTGGGAACAATAGAAGTTGCAATAGTTTCATCCCGTAGTTTTGGATTTTGTGATGCAAATCCTAAAGAGTAAGGTACACCAGCTTTTCTTGCTAATTCTGCATCTTGAGTTGTGTCTATAAATGCAGCAGCTTTGACTCTAATATTTGTGTCGTTGATCTGTACAAATTCAATTTTTCCATTTTCGACATAAGGTGTAATTGAAGCATGAGAAATAACTATAATTCCCGCCTCTTCTAACATTTCTTTCATCGCTTTTGTCGCCTTGTCTGGATCGACGCAAGCTTCGACAACTTTTGCTTTTTTCAAAAAGTTAAGAAAGCACTGAGCATAAGGTCGATATTGCCAACCAGGTGTTTTATCATAGTCAAGATAAGCTAATCCACTTCGTGTTAGTAAACCACCTAGAGGTGCATTTTCAGAATTGGAACGCATTAGTACAACTTTGCCTGTATTTCCTAATGTTTTTTTTGCCCAGATAGCAGCACATATTCCTTGAAGTTCATCTCCATAAATTACGATGTCGAAATTTTTATAAGTTGGTAGTGGAGGTTTTGATGGTTTAGATAGTGAGGGTGCAGGAGTTTTAATGGCAAGTGAATTATTCCTGGTCTTTGTTGTTGTTAATTTCTGCCAAAATGTGGAGATAAAATTATTACTAATTTGAGGTAAGTCTTGAGCAGCGCTTAATGGAATTAATGATAGAAGTGCTGTAATTAAAATTAATTTTTTTGGGGAATTAGAAGACATAATATTTTGAGTATTTAGAGAAAATAATACTTTTCAATATTGATTGACAAATAAAAATTTGTCAGGTGGGCAAATTTTATCAAAATTACTATACCACTATATATTAGATATCTCCAGAAAAGAGGGAATATGGAACAGGGAATAGGGAGAAATAACTGATAATTTATAGATAAGAATTGATTTTCTTTTTGATTTTTGGATATGTCTATTGCTAAGATTAAAAATTTTCGGTGGTGGTGCATTGTAATTATTTTTGTTACCAGACACGGTAGTGGGAGCATCTTGCTCCCTCGCAGACACGATCGCTAGGACAGGATACCCCCACTAGCTCAGGACTTACGCAGAGACTCTACTTATGGCAAGAAAGAATACTATTTACCCCTACAGATGGTGGTATTACCAGACAGGGTAGTGGGAGCATCTTGCTCCCTCCCATTGCTCCCTCGGAGACACGATCGCTAGGACAGGATACCCCCACTAGGTCAGGACTTACACAGAGACTCTACTTATAGCAAGAGCGAATACCAAAAGCTGGCGCTTGAAGAAGGAGTCAGTCCTCAGGAGTCAGGAGAGAAAATTGCTTATGGATTCTAACCCCAAACAATTTTGAGCACCGCGGGTGACGGTGGGGTATTATATAGAATCCGGTTGAATACTTATTATATGAGATGGGGGGATGGGGAGATGGGGGGATGGGGAGATGGGGGGATGGGGAGATGGGGAGATGGGGAGATGGGGAGATGGGGAGAT
>JAXHSW010000019.1:0-74602 GCA_034190295.1 Cyanobacteriota bacterium
TACGGGCAGCAGAAGACCCAGAGTTTGAAACATTTTATACCAAAAACATTTTGTTGAACGAGGGTATCCGAGCATGGATGGCACCTCAAGATCAACCACATCAAAACTTTATATTCCCTGAAGAAGTATTACCTCGTGGTAACGCTCTGTAATAATTGATGAAGGGATAGATTTTTAAATCTTGATAATGGCTCCTACATTGTTAATTTGTAGGAGTCATTATTTGTGGAAGATTAGGCACTTCGATCTAGTGAGCGCTCCATAAAGCACTTTTCCAGTAAGCGGGGAATACTCGCGGAATAATAACATTTAGTGACATACTCCCACACTAAGCTTGCGCGCATTGTGTGGGCTTCTCGTTTCGCTGCCCTGCCATTGCATCGGGCAAGCGCGTGCTTTAAGAACGGAATGCCCTACCGCCCTATTTTTTATATTTATCGCCGCATTTAAGTCGCGGTCTATTACTATGCCACAGTGCGGACAAGAATGAATTCGTATGTTTAATTCTTTGGGGACTTTTTCACCACAGTTTGAGCAATCTTGGCTCTTTTTTTCTGGGGTTCACTCCTATGGTTTTCTGTCCAGCATTCTCGGCTTTGACAGTCAAAATAGTTAGAAATTTGCCCCCAAATCGCATCGTTAATTGATTTACTCAAACGAGTCAATGCTTGCCCTTTAATGTTTAAGTTTTCGTGGGCGATAACTTCAGCTTTTAATAACAATTCATTGGCTGTTTTGAAATGAAAATCTTTACGTTTATCGGCAACCTTTTTATGCTGCTTGGCAACAGCTTTAACAGCCTTGAGCCTCCTTTTACTTCCTTTTTTCTTTCGAGATAAACGTTTTTGCAAAGTCTTTAATCGCTTCTGAGATTTTCGATAGTATTGAGGTATGGGGACAGACTCTCCTTCACTTGTTACTAAGAATTCCTTCAACCCCATATCGATTCCCAGAGTATTTTTTAATGTAGGTTCAACTTTAGTTGTTAAAGCTGGAACCGATCTGTCTTCTAGGGATAAAGTTACATAATAACCATCTGCTTTATGACTAATAGTTACTGTTTTAATTTGAAAACCTAATGGTAACGGCCGATGTTTAATAAACTTGATATTACCTATTTTTGGCAAGTTTATCTTCTTTCCTTCTATGCAGTCTTGCTTGATTTGAGGATAAGTAAAACTGCGGTAACGTCCTTTTCCTTTAAACCTTGGTTTTCCTAATTTATGTCCATTTTTGTCTGCTTTAAACCATCTATCAAAGGCAAGTTTTACCCGTTTTATGCAATCTTGCAACACCTGAGAATGAATTAGCTTGTACTCCCGAAATTTGTCTTTGGTATTGACCAAATCTTTTTTTTGAGAGTAATAATCTGGATTATCTCTTAGTTGAGGAATTGGCATTACCAAGGGGCAAGCGTTAACGGGACAACGATTTTCTGACCACCATGAGAACCGCTCGCCTAACCGATAGTTGTACTGCCGACCCAACAATTCTAACCACATTTCTATTGTGGCTATTTGTTCAGAATTGGGCCTTAATTTATATTGGTAGGCAGTCCGCATGGTGGAAAATTTCGGGGATTATAGCAATATAATAACACAAGCTTTTCAACCAGGGCGAAAGCTTATGCTGAGATAGCATGCAAATTGAATAGGCATCGAACCTATTCAATTTGCCGCCGATTCATCTCACGCCAAATATGCATATTATGGCGTGAGGCTTCTCAGCGATTCAGCTAATTCTTAATTTTTTAATTTTTGGTTATTAAATAATTTAAGTTCATAAGCAAAATTAATTACACATCCTATTGACTTTCTGTTCCCTGTTCCCTCTCTCAACTAGGAAATTCCTAAAAGCACAACTACTTAAATCCTCAACTGATACAAAAAAAATTAGCAAGACAATTGCATTCTCAAATTTTTGTGCTACTATATTAATTGTAAAGATTATAAAAAACCGCTTAGGGATATTAAGGAGGTGATGCCCATGCAAGATAGTAGTAAACGCTTGGGTCACCTGATTGGAAAATGCCAGCTGTGTGCTGGGGCTGGACTCTAGTAGCTAGCTTGTTAGCCCTTCTGGGGTACGAAAATTTATATTAACTAAGCCGACCTGGGGTTCCTCCCAGCAGTTAGGTTCCAATCAAAGTGACCCGCTAGACCGCTCTTATTGTAAGGTAGTACTGAAGCATTTGCTAGAATACTACATTATGATAAGAGCGGATAGTTTTTGGAGAATTTTATGAGTGAATTGCTAAGTGCAGAAGAAATTAGTCAACGTGTTAGTCAATTATCAGACTGGAAGCTAGAAGGAAATAAACTTCAGTGCGTAAAAAAATTTAAAAATTTTGTCGAAGCAATTAATTTTGTTAATCAATTAGTAGCTCCAGCTGAGGCATCACAGCATCATCCTGATATAGAAATATCTTATAATAAAGTAATAATTAATTTAACGACCCATGATGCAGGGGGTTTAACAGAAAAAGATTTTAGCATGGCTAAAGAAATATCTGCTTTAAACTAAGCTAGTTATCATCAGAAAAAATAGGTAAGTGGGAAAAGTGCCTGTTTTAACGGCTGGATCGAAATGACGCGACGGGTTTTAACCCTTAGTCAAATTGACATTCCTAGAGGTACGAGTCAAATTACCATGATTGCAAAGATAACGAAAATTACCAGCTACTTCAAACTGACATTGCACAGCAAACTCTAAAAGTTGTAGACAGGTATTTTAAGTCATTTTTCAATTTAATCCAGAAGGGTAAAGAAGGTAATTATCGTTTTGAACAAATACGATTACCTAAGTATTTAAATAAAGAAGGCTATTTTCCTCTAATAATACCAAGAATTAAGGTAAGAAACGGGTATTTTAATATCCCAATGTCTAGAAAATTCAAAGCTGAATATGGTGCAGTAAAAATCCCTTTTTCTGAAAGATTAACTGGTAAAAATCTGAAGGAAGTTAGGATAATTCCTAGATTTAACGCAAGGTTTTTTGAAAGCTTAGCTCCTCCGCAGAAGGCAGTTGAATTTGTTACAGAAGAGAAGCCACAAGAAACAATAAAATCTGAGAATGCAATAATAGACCTTAGTTTAGACAATCTAGTAACTTGTGTATAAAATACTGGGTCATGGTTTATTTTAGACTGTAGAAAACTTAAATCAATCAACCAGTGGTACAACAAGGAAAATTTGCTTATTGCAGTCTATTATTGATTGCCCTTAAGAATTAACGCGACTTTAGTCCGTGGACTGTCAAAGTTCTATATAAATTTAAGTTAGTCTAGTACGGATATTAATTGAGTATTCGCACTAAAATTATTGGTTAATAAATTTTCAAATTAAAACAGAAGTAACCAAGCAAAATCTAGAATGGTGATGCCTTTATATTCAAAATAATTTTCTTTAACTATATAACTACCCGAAAGTTAAGTATATTAATTACTACTAATTAGGTTTGTTCAGAATCAAGGCTAATTAATAGCCCTAAATTATGTTCCAACTAAATATTCTCAAGTGGATGCAAGAGTCTGCTACCGAGAGCACAGAATTATTGATAGAGCAGCTACTAGACATTGGTGCGGCCCTTTCAGATACTTATGATTTGGGCGATCTTTTACATTTAATTTTATCCAAAAGCCGGGAAATAACTTGTAGCGATGCAGGTAGCGTCTATCTAGTAGAAAAAAAAGGAAATCAACCATCTAGGTTACTATTTAAGGTAGCCCAAAATGACTCTTTGCCAGACTTTTCTTTCCACGAACTGGCGATCGACATGACACCGAAAAGCTTGGCCGGGTATGTTGCTCTTACACGTGAGAGTTTAAATTTATCAGATGCGTATAATCTACCTTCAACTGTACCTTATACATTTGATAAAAGCTTTGACAAAAATACTGGTTATCGCACTTGTTCTGTGTTAGTTTTGCCTATGCAAAATAGGTCTCAGGAAATAATTGGAGTGCTTCAATTAATTAATCGCAAGATTAACTCAAATGTGGTACTGACAAAGAATAATTTTCAAGAATTCATTCAGCCATACTCACAATGGGAAGAACGAATAGTAAGTTCTCTGGCCTCTCAAGCAGCTATATCTATAGAAAGAAATCATTTACAAGAAAATATTGAAAATCTATTTGAGGGTTTTGTCAAAGCATCAGTACAAGCAATAGAAGCTAGAGATTTATGTACATCAGGTCATTCAGAGCGAGTAGCAAAATTAACAGTCAGCTTGTGTCAAGAAGTTAATACTATTAGCAGCGGGCCATTATGGGGCATATCCTTTAACGATCGGCAAATTAAAGAAGTTCGGTATGCAGCTCTACTACATGATTTCGGTAAAATTGGAGTCCCAGAAGCAATATTAACAAAACGTAAAAAACTTTATGAAGAACAATTAGAGCTGATCGAGCAAAGGTTTTCTGTTGCTCAACGTACCCTGCAGATGGAGTATGCTCAAACCAAGTATAAAGAGTTACTCGGACATTTATCTGATATATCTCAACAACATACTCAAGAAAATTGTCCTTTATGCCAAAAAATTGAAAATCTGGATTTAGAACTAGAAACAGCGATCGCGCAGCTTAATGAGTATTGGCAAATAGTATTAACTGCTAACGAGCCAACTATAACAGCAGAAGAACCACTGAAACAACTGAAGCAAGTATTGCTGTACACCTACAAAGACATAGATGGTCAAATTAAGTCACTAATTACACCAGAGGAAATGGCTCAACTGGCAGTCCCTAGAGGTAACTTGACTTTTGAAGAAAGAAAAGCTATTGAATCTCATGTAACTCATTCTTACGAATTTCTGAAGCGGATTCCCTGGACAAATGACTTAGAGCAAATTCCAGAAATTGCTTATGGACATCATGAAAAATTGGACGGTAGTGGTTATCCCAGGGGACTAAAGCAAAAAGATATTCCTATTCAAGCTCAGATTATGGTTATTGCAGATATATATGATGCTTTGACAGCAGGCGATCGCCCCTACAAACAAGGTTTACCTGTAGAAGCGGCTCTGAGAATTATGCGTTACGAAGCAGCTCGGAATAAAATTAATAGCAACTTCTTGGAACTATTTGAACAACGAGAAGTTTTCTCCATACTAGGACACAGCAAATAAATTCAAGAATTTAGAATTTAGAATTTAGAATTTAGAATTAGCTCTTCTTATAAATTAAGGGGATTGGATCGATGGATTTTTTTTCTTTTCTTGGTCTCATGGATATGGCGCAGGGAACCTCGCCATCCCACCCTACGGGAAACTGCGCTACGACCGCTTTTTTCTCCATGAATGGAGAGGCTTTATACCTGAATTTTTCGGTAAACTCAAAAAAGTCAAAATTTACACTTAATTATAAATACAGAAATTTAAAATTAATTAGGCCATAGTTAACAGAATAAAAAAAATCTGTATAGAGGTTGTCGAGCAAAAAAAATTGTGATAACCTATTGCTTGCTAGCTCTTATAGCAGTTTTCACAAAGGTAGACTACAAAACTTCTGCCTTCTGCCTTCTGCCTTTAAGCCAAAATCTCTGTATTCTGTGAAACATGAAAACTACTATAAAAACATAGACTATCCAAGACTTATATCTACAAAATGTCTATTTTTTTACGCCATTAGTTTGTGTTATTATCACATACGTCTGCTAAGACCAGAGGATTTTAGCAACGATTATGGAGTGTTTTGCATTCGACTTTTCATAAGGATGAAAACCCCAGAGGGAATCCTAAACTCAATTTGCTTGAGCGGAACATCAACCTTCTTTGCTAGTAGACTTATGGACGGGTGAGTTGGAAAATCGCTTTTAGTCACCGATGAAGAGCGTGTCTAGTATTGTCTAGATTTTTAGAAGGTGTCACTCAACTACCTAATATATTTATGTAGTTAAGCTGATGGTTTAATAATCCTCAGCTTAGTTGTTTGTAAAAATCTTAGAGTTAAATAAAATTTTTAGTAATAGTCACAGAAAGCTCTGTTTGTGCTAAGAGTGAAGCCGAACAAACCTCAAAATTTGTTCATAAGGTTGGGAGTATTTATAAGATTGCCGATCTATCTAATTTTGTTAAGAGCTACCTAGACTCGGATAAAAAATTAGACCAGATGTAATGCAATTTCTTCTCAATAATTAAGGAGTTGCAAAGTTCTAAGGCAAAAACTATACTCGCCAATCAAACCTAACTAATAAATATAGTCAAACAGTCTGTTTTTAATTGGTGTGAGGATGAGAGGGAAAATGTCAAAAAAATTCTGGAATTGTTTACTATTTAGTCCAGCAGTCTTAGGAGCAACCCTTGTTGCATCCTCAGCCGCTGTAGCTACTGAAAGCCAACAAAATAATCTGGTTGTTCAGCCACAAGGTGTAAGTATAGAAACACAGGAAATTGAACTATTAGCTCAAGTACCTGGAACAAATTCGGCTAATTCTGTTGCGAATGCGCCAGGAACTACCATACGACAAATAAACCGCTATGGAAGAGAAGGTCGTAACCTTCGTCAACCAAGTCTTCGTAATCTTAATAGAGGAAGAGGAAGAAGAAAAACAAAAGGTCAAGTTACTTCTGTATCTCAACTTTCTGACGTTCAACCTACAGACTGGGCATTTCAAGCACTACAATCCTTAGTTGAACGTTATGGATGTATCGTTGGATATCCAGATGGTACTTATAGGGGCAACCGTGCTTTGACCCGTTTTGAATTTGCGGCTGGTGTTAATGCTTGCTTAGATAGAATTACAGAACTATTACAAGCTGCTATAGCAGATACAGTAAGTAGAGAAGACCTAGCAATTCTACAAAGATTACAAGAAGAATTTTCTGCTGAATTGGCTATTTTGCGGGGTCGTGTTGATGCTTTAGAAGCTCGTGCTGCGGAATTAGAGGCCAATCAATTTTCGACAACTACCAAACTTAGAGGTGAGGTGATTTTTGCCCTGGTGGATAACTTTGATGACCAAGGGCAATACGGAACGTACAATGATAATAGACAAGACGAAGACCAAACGGTATTTCAATACAGGGTACGTTTGAATTTCAACACTAGCTTTTCTGGTGAGGACTTATTATTTACAAGGTTACAAGCAGGTAATACTCAAGCATTTAACCAAAAGATAGCTGAGGCTCAGGGACAGCAAACTTTTAATGTTCTTAACCTCACAAATGATACGGTTGAGCTAGATAAACTTTTCTATAAGTTCCCGGTCAGGGATAACATCAGAGTAACAGTTGCTGCTAATAAAGTAAGTTGGTACGACTTTGTTCCTACTCTCAACCCTTACATGGAAGATTATGATGGAGGAAGTGGTTCTTTAAGTGCTTTTGGTCAAAGGAGTCCAATCTATCGTTTAGGGGGGGGTAAAGGACTTGGTGTTGAGTATGATTTTGGTTGCAAAGACCAATATGCTTGTGCTTATAGTCCATTTTCTCTATCTTTTGGTTACTTAGCAGCGGAAGGTGAAAATCCTCAAGAAGGAAGAGGTTTGTTTAATGGAGATTATGCTGCACTAGCACAACTAACTTTTACTCCCATCAAAAATTTCCAAATTGGACTTACTTATAACAAGGGCTATTTTGGACCAGGAAATTTTGGATATGATGATGGTGCGGCTACAGGTCTAGGTGATAGTGGCAGTTTAAATAGTGGCTTTGTGGGAAGTGGTGTTGCTAATACTATCTTTGGTTTAAATGCTGAACTTAATGACCGCCGACCTGGTTCAGTTAATATTGCCCAGCCAGTTTCAACTAATGCTTATGGTGTACAAATGTCCTGGCGAGCAGCTGATTGGGTGACAATTAATGGCTTTGGTATGTATCTTGATGGGAAACTCATTGGCTTAGGTGATTTTGAACAATGGAGTTATGGAGCAAATATAGCTTTCCCCGATCTGTTTAGGGAAGGTAGTTTAGGCGGTATTGTTGTCGGTCGGGAACCCTATATGAATGAACTACAAGTTCCTAATGGGTTGGCATCGGGATTACGACAAGATATGTCATGGCACATAGAAGCATTCTACAAATATCAAGTTACAGATAATATTTCGATTACTCCTGGTGTGACTGTAATTACAAATGCTAACCAAGATGATGATAATGATGAATTAATTATCGGTACTCTCAGAACTACATTCCAGTTCTAGTGATTAGTTGAAGTTATTAGGGTGGGTATTCCACCCGTAAGCATTTAGCTATTAGCTGTCAGCTGTCAGCTCTTATGAGGAGATTTTAATATATAGACTGTTTCAGGCAGCTTTTATAGTAAAATTTAATTCTCGCTCAATTAGTAAAGTTTTTATCTAGAAGTAAAAAGAAGCAATAGCTGATGGCTGATAGCTGACGGCTGTTAGCTCCGCATTCCGGAGGAAATGCTTAGGATGGTGATAATCTACTAATTTATGGTGAAAAACCCAATGATTGGAAACCTAAGTCCTTCAGACAAGCTTCGCTAATAGGAAAAAGAACAAAGCGTGGTTTATATAAAAGTTGTAACAATTGGTTGATTAATGCAGACTGTAATGGGTCTGCAAATATTATTATAAAAGTAAGCAGAAAGCTAAGGTTAAACTTAAGCCGACTGTGTATGGCCACCTTAACTTTTCCCCAGAGAGTGTATTTTTGGTCAGCGCTCGAATAGACTGAGCAACACCGATTTATCAAAATAACATGGGTCTAAAACCCCGCCTTTTAAGGCGCAATATTTTTGGAGCGGGGCTTAAATCCCCTACTTCCCCTCCTGGTCGGGGTTAGGGGTGGGTTAACTTCTGTACGGGCGAACGGCCGTTCGCCCCTACTGACTTGCAGACTTGCAGACTTCTGACGCGCGTTAACCTGCTGCGTAGTATCTACTTAGAATCCCTGTGACTTGAGTCCGGGGAGTAGTCAATTCCACCCTATACATCTTAAAAATTTATTTATAGCAATTTAATTTATCTGGCGTTGCATATTGGATTAATCAATTGCTACAATAATTGGTGTTGCTGATTCTTGGTATGACTTGATAATTTTGTATTTTGGATTTTGGATTGTTTGAACTATTTGTTAATATTAACTGTTCCCTGTTCCCTGTTCCCTGTTCCCTATAAACCTACTTTCATACCTTAATTCAGCAATGCCGAATAATTAATATTCGGCTTTTTTTAGTCAAAGTCTAAACTAATTTTTGGCAATATCATTCCATAATATGTAACCTAAAAACTACATATATATATAATTCTGAGAGTTAAAAGTTCTATGCTTGAATTATAAAATTATGCTGATAGACAATAATTAACGACTTATTTAAAAACAGATTCCTCTACATTTCTGTTCCCTGTTTCTTATTGACAGATATTAAATTAAATTTGATGTTGGTTTGAATTCAAAATTTATTAATCTAAAAATTAGCACTATATACTATCTTCTTAAGCCCTAGGTAAATGCTTTGTCAGGCGTAATTTTTGCTATTAGTAGTAAGTATACAAACCTATAAATTAGTTTTAAGGTTTTTTCAGATAGAAAATTAACTCAATAATTTTTATTAAACAATATGCTCAGAAGAACATAAAGAAAAAGAAAAAATATATAAACTTGTAAGATTCAGTACATAAAATATATAGAAAGTCAAGCAATCATAGCTACTGTTGGGTATACTTATCAAAAAAATATAGAAAATAACTTAATATAAATTTTGTTTTAGACTTTGGGTAATAATGTGAAATCCTGAAAAAAGTAGAAAGTGTTTTTACATAAATCAACAATAATTTACTTTAGGTGAAAATCAACTTAAAGTCTAGGATAAACAATTATTTTCTATCAAGTTATAAGTAGACCTAAGTGTACAATTTACCATTTAAAGGATAAATATATCATGCGTATTGCTCATAATATTACCGAATTAGTAGGTCGCACACCTTTAGTACAATTGAATCGTATTCCTCAAGCAGAAGGTTGTGTAGCCAGAATAGTAGTAAAGCTAGAAGGAATGAATCCCGCCGCCTCTGTCAAAGACCGCATCGGTGTGAATATGATAAATGCAGCAGAGCGTGAGGGATTGATTACACCAGGTCAAACAGTATTAGTTGAACCAACATCTGGAAATACAGGCATTGCTCTGGCCATGGTAGCTGCAGCTAGGGGTTACAAATTAATTTTAACAATGCCAGAAACCATGAGTTTAGAGCGTCGCTCTATGTTACGCGCTTATGGCTCGGAATTGGTTTTGACCCCAGGTAGTGAAGGTATGAAGGGTTGTATTACAAAAGCACAGGAGATAGTTGAGTCAACACCTAACGCATATATGTTACAACAGTTCGATAACCCAGCTAATCCACAAATTCATCGCCAGACTACAGCATTAGAAATATGGGAAGATACAAATGGCCAGGTTGATATTCTAGTTGCAGGTATTGGTACTGGTGGAACTATTACAGGTATTGCAGAGACTATTAAGCAACGAAAGTCTGATTTTCAAGCGATCGCTGTGGAACCTTCAAATAGTCCAGTATTATCCGGTGGACAACCTGGACCTCATAAAATTCAGGGAATAGGAGCAGGTTTTGTCCCATCTGTTCTGAATGTGGATATCATAGATGAAGTGGTTCAGGTTGCTGATAGTGAAGCAATTAGTTATGGTCGTCGTATAGCTAAAGAGGAAGGTATTTTGTCTGGTATTTCTACAGGAGCAGTTCTTTGTGCAGCAATAAAGGTAGGTCAGCGACCAGAAAATCAAGGCAAATTAATAGTAATGATTCAGCCTAGTTTTGGGGAGCGTTATTTAAGTACCCCACTGTTTCAAGAACCAGAACAAACTCTAGTTACAGCAGTCAGCTAGATATATTTAGGGAATAGCAGAAAATAAATTATCCCAATTTTTGTACTTAGATCGTTAACTAGCTACTCTCTACTCCCTTACTTTTTCAATTTCTTCCCTACTCCCGACTCCCGACTCCCTTACTTTCATAGCTAATGGGATAATTTTTTCTTTGGAATTCCCTTAGTGTGGGATTTAGGTATTCACGCTACACTAAATTTTTGGCAAATTGGCAAATTTAGGTCATCAGGAAAAAGTAACAGTAATACTTAGTTTCTCTACATTACCTAAAAAACGACAGAAGGCTCCCGGTATAATCGATGAATGGCGACAACGATAATTGTGGTTTCCGTTGGTCATCCTCCGCCAAGGATGCCATAATTATCGACAAATCTTAACAGTTTATCCAGCAGATATTTTAGGTAAACTTAGTTATAATAATCAATTATTACAAGGAGTTAATTACAACGAGTGCTAGTAATTGAAGCCAAATTAAAAGGCAGTCAAAATCAGTACAAAGTCCTAGATGAAATGATTCTCACTGGTCAGTTCATCAGAAACAGTTGTTTGCGCTATTGGATGGATAATAAAAACGTCAAGCGTAACGACTTACAAAAACTTTGTGCTGTACTAGCAAAGGATCAAAATTTTCCTTGGGCCAATAAACTCAACTCTCAAGCAAGACAAGCGTCAGCCGATAGAGCATGGCAATCAATACAACGATTTTATCGTAATTGTAGACAGAATTTACCAGGTAAAAAGGGTTATCCAAAGTTCAAAAAATTCACTCGTTCAATAGAGTATAAAACAACTGGTTATAAGCTATCCCCAGATAGAAAGAAAATTGAGTTTATAGATGGTTTTAAAGCTGGTGTATTTGAACTATGGACAAGCAGAGATTTAGTCTGGTATTGTGAACAACAAATAAGTCGTGTTAGAGTTGTGAGAAGGGCTGATGGTTATTATTGTCAATTCTTGGTCAATGTAGAAAGAAAAGAAACCCATAACTTTGAAGGTAATGTAGTAGGAATTGATTTAGGTTTAAACGCTTTCTATACTGACAGTAATGGAAATGCTGTTGAAAATCCTAAATATCTGAGAAAGTCAGAAAAACGACTTAATAAACTACAGCGTCGATTATCACGTCGTCATCAAAAATGTCAACCTAACTCAAATAACTATCACAAAGCAAGAATTCAACTAGGTAAACAACATCTCAAAATCAGTAGACAGCGTAAAGACTATGCAGTAAAGACTGCAAGGGCGTTAATCCAATCTCAAGACTTGGTAGTCTATGAGGATTTAAAGATTGCTAACTTAGTTAAAAACCATACATAATTTAGCTAAATCTATATCTGATGCTTCGTGGTATCAGTTCACAGAATGGCTGAATTATTACGCTAAATTACATGGAATTGTTTGTGTTTCAGTACCTCCACATTTCACATCTCAAAATTGTTCAAATTGTGGTCAAACAGTGAAGAAATCATTATCAGTGAGGACTCATAAATGTCCCCATTGTGGGTATATTGCTGATAGAGACCACAACGCTGCAAAGAACATTTTGGCAAAGGGATTAGAAATATTAGGAGCAATAGTAAACAGTACCGAGGGGCACTCGGAAACTGGGGTCAAAAGCCCAAACGCTACAGGAGAGTCCGACCTATGGATTAATAATAGTAATATTGCTAATCTAAGTTGTCTCTATGAACGTAGAATCATCAATGATGAGAATCCCGCATCATAATCTTGGATTTGATGCTGGGAGTATGTCAAGGAAAGTCAAATTTAATCCTAGTTCAAAATTTAGCAAAAGTCATATTTATGGGAAATTAAAATACCCGATATAATTTTCTACTCACTATTGCTATCTAGAATCTAAAATATTTAATCTACTATTATCAATTTAAAAGTTTGCTTATTTTATTGGCAAATTATTGAGAACAATGAATAAAATAAGTAATGGAAATGTGAATTTTTAGATTCTATTGTAAATATTGAGTAGAAATAGTTTTATGGTAACTGGTGACTATTACAAAACTTTGAATGTTAATCCCACAGCAACTCAGGGACAGATTAAACAAGCTTATCGTCGTTTAGCTAAGTTATTTCACCCAGATGCTAATACAGAAATAGCAGACCATGAACGTATTATTAGCATTAATAAAGCTTATGAAGTATTGGGCGACCCCCAACTAAGAAAATCTTACGATCGACAATTTAATAAACACGACCGGAAATATACGAATACTAAGCAAAATTACCAGAAACAAAATAAAAGAGGTAATAATGCAGATGAACATCTACACAAATGGTTAAATCAGGTTTATAAACCAGTTAATAAAATTATAATTCAAATATTAAAACCTCTAAAAAAGGAAATTGATTATTTAGCTGCCGATCCGTTTGACGATCAACTAATGGAATCATTTCAAGATTATTTAGAAACTTGTCGTCGCTTGCTTAAAAAGGCTCATAATTTATTTAGTTCTCAGCCAAATCCATCTAATTTTGCAGGAGTAGCAGCTCATTTATATTATTGCTTAAACCAAGTTAGTGATGGAATAGAAGATTTAGAATTGTTTACTCTAAATTATGATGATTATTATTTACATACAGGTCAAGAACTATTTAGAATTGCTTCTAGATTACGCCAGGAAGCACAAGCAGGAATAGATGGTATTTTATAATTTTATTTAGGGTTTACCGATCTAATATCAAAGCATTGACTGATATTGGTGTAAAGCATTTTTTTGTCTAAAAAAGTGCCAGCTTTTCAGCTTTTTGAGTTGCATAAAGCTAGTATTTTGGGACGATTATGGCAGAAAAATCACGATCGACAATTTTTCCGACTACCTCCTCTATAATTCCCCGTTCCTCCTGTCTCCTGTCTCCTGTCTCCTGTCTCCTACCCCTACTAAAAGACAAGCGCTTGCGCAAACCCTAGTTAAGAAACACTTAACTCTCAGATATTTTTTGTACAACTACGTTGAGGACTGCTATATTATTTTCTCCAATAGTATTAGATATAGTATTTATTATAGTAGACCATTACGAAAATTTATCTCCAGTTTTTGCCATTTTATAGACTAAAAGTTAGTTTCTGGAGATGTCTACTCTTTCCATTTAATATGAAATTCTTTGATACAGTTGTCGCACTCTATAGTTCCATTCAATGCAGACATAAAATGCCGAAATATCCCGAGATAATTCTCACTCTCATCCTTCCTTTCTCTTTTCTCTTTTCTCCTTTCTCCTTTCTCCTGACTACTAACTACTAACTACTGAATTATACCAATTTGAAAAAAGAATGTTACGAATAATAAGGGCAATTAAAATCCTTTACAGGAGAGAATTCTTCGAGTAAAAAGATAAATCCCTAAGTTTTTGCCATTTATTTATAGACTAAAAGTTACTTTTTGGATATGTCTATTCTTTCCATATTTCAAGCCTCTGACTTGACCTTTGTCATGCTGCGCAAACAGGGAGAGGTACTAATAACTAATAACTGATAACTGATAACTGATAACTGATAACTAATAACTAATAACTAATAACTGATAACTGATAACTGATAACTGAAATGACTCCTCTTTATTTAAATACCAAAAAGAGTTTGAATCCGATTTCTAATCTTGGTAAAAGGAGTATTTTCTGAAGAACTAAGATCGAGTAATCCTAATTCTTGTAATGCCTGTTGGCGTTCAGAAAGCTTTCGAGAAATATCAGTAGCCAAACTAGGAGATTCTTCTAATAATCTTTGTAAATCATGTTGTTCTATTACAAATAAAATTGAATCTTCAATAGTTTTTACTGTAGCTGTACGAGGAGAACCCAATAACAAAGACATTTCACCAAAAAATTCTCCTTCGTGAAGAGTAGCAATATATTTACCCGTTTTTTCAGAAATTACCTCAATAGCACCAGAAAGAATAATGTAAAAAGAATCTCCAACATCATTTTCTCTAAATATAGTTTGCCCTTGAGGAAATAACTGTCTATAACCATATTCTATTAATTGCCGGAGTTTTAAATCAGTAAGACTTTCAAAATAAGTGACTCTTCTGAGTAGGTCTCGCAAAGTCCAATTATTTGGTGATTTTAATGCTGATTTTTTAGTTTTAGGTTGAATATTACTCTGTTTTTGCTCAGAAGAAACACCATTTTGGGAAAAAACTTTACTCTCGTTAGTATTAGTGAGAATACTATTGTTAAATAAAGTACTCAAATCTTGTGGATTTTTTAACCACAAATCTCTCTGAGGAAAGGGAATAACTATATCCTGCTGAGTAAATTCATGCTCAATTAAAAAATTCAAAGAGCTTTGAATTATATCGCTATCTTGAGGATGGTCAATCCAAACTAATAACTCAAAATCTAAAGAACTATCACCAAAACCTTTAAACCATACTTTGGGGGAAGGACGGCTTAATACACCTGTTTCTGCCCGAGCAGCAGCTAATAATGCTTCTGTTACTAATGCTGGATCGCTACCATAAGCAACTCCAACAGGAAGACGAAGACGGCTTTTAGGGTCTTTATAGCTCCAGTTAATAATATTATTTTCTACAAATTTTATATTAGGTACAATTACAAATATACCGTCAAGAGTACGCACAATTGTAGACCTAATAGAAATATTTTCTACTGTTCCTAATAAATTGTCTACTTCAATAAAATCTCCAACCTTAATAGGTTGTTCAAATAAAAGTGTTAAACCACTAATAAAGTTACTAGCAAGATTTTGTAATCCAAAGCCAAGTCCAATACCTAAAACCCCTGCTAAAACTGTAATAGTTCTCAAATCTATACCAGCTCTTTGTAAAACAATTAAAATTCCTAAAGTGGCGAGTATATAGATAATAACTGAAGCGATCGCTTCTTGATTACCTCGGTCTAAACCCATACGAGTTAGTAGTAATCTCTTGATTCCTTCTCCAATAGCACGAGCAATAATTAAGACTACTATACCTAATAGAATTAGTCTGACAATAGCGCTTATAGAAAGATGATTATCTCCAATATAAAAAAGTGGAGTTGTTAATGCTCTAGATAAGTTTTGAAACCATTGTTTCCCTTGTAAAAAAAACCAATTCATACTTGTTGTAAAATTATTTTTACTTTTAGATTAAAAACTTACAGCCTTTTGCACGACTAATTAGTACAGTAACAGCATTGAGTAAATAATAAGGTTTCATTTTTCTCTTTGCTCATTCCTTTAAACATTGTACCTAATTGTTATGCAAAGTACTGTATAGCAGTTGCGAGTTTATTAAGTACATATTTATTCGGTTTTAGAGAGCAATACACTGAGAAGTTGGCATTTCAATTGTTACTATTTCATCTAAAATAAGTAAACGCTCTGACTTGCTGACTTCTGACGCGCGTTCAGAGCAGTCTTATAGTGGAAATCTTATCTTTGCCTGGCAATATGTATTCAATGAATAATTAATAATGAAAGAAGTCAACTAATTATCCACTATTAATTGTTAATTATTAGACGTTTATTTAGTTAGATTAAATTCCGATCGTGATTCATTGTTAATTATTAACGATCGACGTGTCTTTTTCCAATTATTATAACCAATTTATTTTCTAGCTATTTTTCGTTGTTTTCTTGCTAAATTAGATTGAGATTTTCTCTAAAATTTAGGAACAGAAAAAGTCTCACCAGTATTAGTAGTTAAGAATTCTTTCAAGCCTACATCAATACCTACAGCAGTTTTAATATTATCTGTGGGAATTAGACTATAAACTGACTTGTCTTCCGAGCTAAAACTGACATAATAACCGTCTGCTTTTTTTAGTTATAGTTGCAGTTTTAATGGTAAAACCATCTAGAATATGTCTATGAACTATTACTGGAATCGAGCCAAACCTACTAACAGTTATTTGCTTACCATCAAACTTTATTGCTGCCTTGGGATGATTAACTCTGCTAAACCCAATTGACCTTAATTTACCTGATTTTTTGAATTTTAGTCTACCAAATCGTTTACCAAATCGATCGGGTATTAACCAACGTTTCCAAGCTTTATCTATCTTTGTAAGTTAATTTGCTGGACTTCGTATGGATATTTCCTTGTACTCAGGAAATAACTTTTTTGTTTCTTTAAGTGCTGAGTGCTGAAAATAATAATCAGGTAACTCTTGAATCTCACCAATAGGACATGAAACTATTAAGCATCTATCAATTTGACATCTGGTTCTATTCAACCAGTCTAACCTTTGACTATCACGGGCGTTGCATATTTACGCATTGGAATTAGTGTGGTCAGGGTGGGAGGTTTGGGAGGTTTGGGAGGTTTGGGAGGTTTGGGAGGTTTGGGAGGGCCTTACATAGAGTGCACATTGGAATTATAGTTTTAGGAAAAGAGGAAGTAAAAGATGGGTTACCTTTTGTGGCAGGCGTGCAAAGATTCATCCCTAACTTCAGCAATGCCCATAATTCTAGTGTCTTCTCAAGAGTTCTAACTAATTATCTATTTTGGCTATTTGTTCTTGTGTTGATTGAATTTTGTAGCAGTGACTTACGCTCATTTTCTTCCTTTTTGACCACATTTTTATTATGATATTTTGGATAGAGCGTGTGTAGTCACTATGAAGAGAATAGGATGAAATTTACGGATAAGTCAGAACAGATTAAATAAACTCCGGTTATATGGCGTTGAGAATGAGAAAACAATGACCCAGGCGATCGGCGATTTTATTGACTCCTTAAAACTTAAGAGCAAAAAGTTAAATAAAAAACCTGAAGACTAAACATAAAATAGCTTCTATGTTGTCGGCAATTCCCTTACTATTAAATGAAAAATTATCAAAATCATAAGGGTCTAAAACCCCGCCTTTTAAGGCGATAGGGTTTTTGGAGCGGAGCTCAAATCTCCTACTTCCCCTCCTGGGGGGGTTAGGGGTGGGTTCTCCACGGTCGAGGCCTGCGGGTGGGTTAACTTCTGAGTTCTGAGTTCTGAGTTCTGACGCGCGTTAAAACGGGAGACCCCTCGCCGAATCAAGTTGGGGTTTGAGTCCCCATCCACTTTTTCCTTTTTCCTTCTTCCTTCTTCAAAAATTTCTAATTTTACAAGATATGAAAATCTAGTTATCTAGATAAAATTCAATTATTTACCAGGGAAAAATTCCCTGGCTAAACTAATCAAAAAGTATCCTTTACTTTAAAATTGTTTTGGAGACAATTCTAGTTTTTTTCCGGTCTGATTCAGAAAGTTCTTTTCCATCTTGTAAACGAGTCGCACTGGTTTGTAAAACAGTTGCCGCTCCTGTATCTCCCATTTGTAATGCTGTTTTAGCAGCAGTTTGTAACATTGTAGCAGCACCAGCTCGATCGCCTTGTTGCAATTTTGTTTCAGCTATTTGAGTTTGCCTATATTTTGCTAAAGCTAAAATATGATTTTGTATTTCCGAATTAATTTGAGGCTGATATTTTTGCGTAACATTAGCTTCAACTAATATAGGTTCAGAAAGTAAATCTTCCTTACTTTGAGCAGGGTCATCATAACGAACTTGTAATTGAACGATCGCCTGTTTTCCTTCAGGTAATTGCCCAATATAAAGATTAACTAGAACTACCCTTTCTACATCTTTCATTAAATCTCCCAGTCTGACCATAAAACGGTCGTTCTCTTTTTGTACGGGCAATTCAATAGTATCTGGTGCTACTTGTGCAATAGGTTTAAGTTCTGCTAATCTAACTCTAGGCATCAAAGATAATCGCAAATAAGAGTTAGTAAGTCCCACAGATTGAATCCGGTTAAACAGCCTGCCAAATTCCTCTATTGCCTGTTCTGGACGTTGAATATAAGCAAGAGTCCCCCCACCTGCATCAGCTATTTTTTCCAGAACATCTTGATTCCAATCATCACCAAATCCCAGAGAATTTAGAGTCATACTATAGTCAGTAGCCAACTTTGCTAACTTAAGACAACGGTCATTATCCCCATGTTCATTTTCCCCATCAGTTAATATAAAAGCCTGGGAAATAGCATCTTTTTGACCCTTATCTAACTCTTCTATTCCTAACTTCAAACCCTCATCAATAGCTGTACCACCAGAAGACCTTAATTTGTTAATCTCGCGCTTAATACTACCAGGGTCATGAATAACTTGATTAGAAACAATCACTTTAGCTCTATGGTCAAAAGCCACAACTGAAAGGCGATCGCCCTCCTTCAATTTATCTACAAGTTGTCCTGCTGCTTGTTTTACAGTTTCTAGCGGTCTTCCTTCCATAGAACCACTATGGTCTAAAATCAAACATAGGTTTAGCGGTACAGTTCTTTCTAGCTCATCAGCTAGAGCCGAAATAGATATGGCCAGTTGACGTTGAGATGAAGATTGAGTGGCATCAATATTGGTATCGTTAAGAACCGAATTTAGATTAACTTTCATATATATACTAGAAATTTTACTACTACTTATTTAAGGATATCTCTACAAATATAGGGAAAAATTTCGATCTGAATACATAAAAATTAGGTTTCTTAATAAAGTTAATGACGAGCGAATCTACAATCTAGACAAGAAACCTAATCTCTGCTAACTATATTAATTACTCAACTAATATAATTGATGGTAAATACGCCATTTTGCCAAATAATTATGGTAAAATCCACACCTAGACAAAAAAACTTGTTTTTGATAGTAATAATTCAGAATATTATAACTCAATTTAAGACCATGACTAATATCAACTATACCCGCTACAATAACTCTACAACACGCTAACATAATCTAAAGATAGTACAATCATTGCTAGGAATTATCTAATGAACTCACAAATAAAAGCAGTTCAAGCAGGGAGTTACTACGGAGACTCCTCTTTTCGTACACCACCCCCCGATTTAGAATCTTTAATGTTAAAAGAACGAATCGTTTATTTGGGGTTACCGCTATTTTCATCAGATGAAGTAAAAAGAAATGTAGGTATTGATGTTACTCAATTAATTATTGCTCAACTACTTTATCTACAATTTGATAATCCAGAAAAACCAATTTATTTTTATATTAATTCTACTGGTACTTCTTGGTATACAGGAGATGCAATTGGTTTTGAAACAGAAGCATTTGCTATTTGTGACACCATGAGTTACGTTAAACCACCAATTCATACAATATGTATTGGTCAAGCTATGGGTACAGCAGCAATGATTTTGTCGGCAGGTACAAAAGGATTTCGGGCAAGTTTACCTCATGCTACCATAGTTCTTAATCAAGCTAAGACAGGAGCTAGAGGTCAAGCAACAGATATTTCAATTAGGGCAAAAGAAGTTTTAGCTAATAAGACAACTTTTTTAAATATTCTTTCTATAAATACGGGTCAATCAGTAGAAAAGATTGCTAAAGATACAGATAGAATGCTTTATATGACCCCCGAAATAGCTAAAGAATATGGTCTAATTGACCAAGTTTTAGCAAGTAGAAAAGAACTACCAAAACCACTACCCGCTGCTGTTTAAATTCTCAATAAAATAAAAGGTCAAAAAATTATGCCTATAGGTGTTCCTAGCGTTCCTTATCGTCTTCCTGGCAGTCAGTATGAGAGATGGATAGATATCTACACCCGTCTCGGTCAGGAAAGAATTATTTTCCTCGGTCAAGAAGTTACAGATGGGCTAGCTAATAGAATTGTAGCCTATATGTTGTATCTAGATTCTGATGACCCAAATAAGCCCATTTATCTTTATATCAACTCTCCTGGTGGCTCTGTAACTGCAGGTTTGGCCATATACGATACTATGCAGTATATCAAGGCAGATGTAATTACTATCTGTTTGGGTTTAGCCGCTTCTATGGGTTCTTTTTTATTAGCTGCTGGTACGAAAGGTAAAAGACTAGCTTTGCCTAACTCTAGAATTATGATTCACCAACCAATGGGGGGGACTCGTGGCCAAGCAACAGATATTGAAATAGAAGCTAAGGAAATTTTGCGTGTTAGGTCGCAGTTAAACAATATGCTCGTAGAATGTACGGGTCAATCTTTAGAAAAGATAGAAAAAGATACCGATCGAGACTATTTTATGTCTGCTGAAGAAGCAAAAGAATATGGTCTAATTGACCAAGTAATTGACGAACGTCAAAGCTAAAAATTTAGTAGTTAGTAGTGGCGTGACATACTTAAAATGTTGCATCGGGTAGGGGGAGTTCCACGTTAAATTAATGAGTTTTAACAATTAGATGAACCCGCTCCCACCCCATTAACGAAGTCAGAAGTCAGAAGTCAGAAGTCAGAAGTTAACCCACCCCTAGCCCCTCCCAGGAGGGGAAGTAGGGGATTTGAGCCCCGCTCCAAAAATATTTCGCCTTAAAAGGCGGGGTTGCGCGACCCAATTATTTTGATAATCTAAAGCACAAAATAAGGTATGTCATTCCAGTAGGGTGAATTAAGTAGGTAGGTAAAATAGATTGAACAAAAATTTGTCTAAATTCTTGAGAATGCCTAAAATTAATGTGTAATTGATTTGACACAACTACTTAATATTCACCCTACTTTATTATCTGTAAAAAAGATATGGATATAGCAGATTATTATCGACAATTAGGGTTAAATATAGGAGCTAGTTTAGGAGAAGTTAAGGCTTCTTATCGACGACTAGCACGACTATATCATCCAGATGTTAACCCCGATCGGCAGGCTAAAGATAAATTTATTGCAGTTACAGAAGCTTACAAAATCTTGCTGAAAATTGCTCCTTCTCAAACAGAATCGCCATATAATTCTCCTGTCAAATCAACAAAAAATAATTCAACATCAGAAACTACATCTCCACAAACTTCACCCTCAAAACCAACAAAAGTAAAAGTAACTCGTAAGCAGAATCAACATAAAAATAAATCCCACTTATCAGAAGCAGAAAAACAACTTAAGCAAAATTATTATTTACATTTACAACAATTATTAAAATATAAAAGATATCCTCGGGCGATCGCTCTAGTAGAAGGTTTGGCTCAAAGAATGCCTCAAGATTGGGAAGTAAGACAATGGCAAGCGATCGCCTATCAACGTTGGGCACGTCACCTCATTGGAGAAGGACAACTGGATAAAGCTAGAAACTATTTAAAGAAAGCACTCAAAACAGACCCTCATAACCGCGCTCTCTGGTCTGAAGTAGAGCGTGATTTTCGTCAATTAGAAAAAATTTATTAATTATTTGCATATTCGACCGATAGTTGTATAATATACCAAGTTTTTTTATTAGATATATAGACGAATATTCATTTAGTTTTTGTGTGGGCTCATATTCCTTGATTTTGGCAATCAATATATAGGAGGAAACAAGAAAAAATCTTGAAACTATCAGACATCTCCAAATAATAAAAAATAAAATTAATTATCGTAAGTAAATAGTTAATTAATTAGGGCTTACGCTCATAAAGCTGAAAGTCAGGTAGCTTGCGTTCATTGATTGATAATGGATAATCAATAATGGATAAATACCTCGGGTTTTAACCGTTACGGAATTGAAGATCGGGAAATCTTTCATTAATTGGTAATGGAGCTTTTTATATTCAGTTTATCTCCAAGTTTATGGCTCTTATTGGCATCAATATACTGAAATTTTCTGCTGAAATTCAAGAAAATTTCTTCACATAAAATAGCTGAAACCGTTGCCTGTTCCCCCCATCTCCGCGCCCCCGTGTCCTACCCCCACCAACCAATTTTTTCAGCAGACCCTAATTATTTCCCCCTATCCCCTGCTTCCTCTATAGATTAAAATATATACTAATATTTTGATTGGCTTTAACAACAGTAATTTCTGTTTAAAATTCAAAAAAATCATCAAAAAAACTAACAATGACAGACATAAATCAAGATTTCCAAAAAGCTATAAATCTGCAAAAAGAAGGAAAATTAAAAGAAGCAGAGTCAACATATATTGACATACTAAAGTCTGATAGTAATCATGTACCTTCCCTGATTAACTTAGGTTTGATAGAGCAAAATCAGGGCAAACTAGATGAAGCAAGTCAATTCTATAAATATGCTTTTTCCATAGAGCCAAATAATATATCTCTACTTTATCTCTTAGGCAAAATTACACAAGAGTTAAACCAATTAGACGAAACTATTAACTACTGGCAAAAATTAGCAGAACTTAAACCAGATTCTGCCCTAGAATTTTATGGCAATATTGGTAATAGTCTAGTTCAACAAGGAAAATTTGATGAAGCACTAAATTACTTTCGTCGTGCCTTAGAAATATCGCCCAAAAGTTTTCAAGCTCATCAAGCGATCGGTAATTTATTAATCAGACAAAATAAACTTTTAGAAGCTAAATCAGAATTCAGCAAAGCTCTAGAAATTAATCCTAATTATCAAGCAGCAAAAATTTGGTTAACTTTAGTTGATAAGTTACTCAAAGGAGAGAATATAGTTTCATTTAATTATCAAAACACCCCCATAAAATTTGAAATAACAGGAAAAAATCTAGCCGTAGAAATTGCTAATGTAGGTGGAACTTTTTATGAATTAGCCGAGCTAGAATTTATTAGACAAAACCTCAAATCAACTGCTCCAGTTATTGTTGATGTTGGAGCAAATACAGGGAATCATTTAGTATACTTTAGTAAAATTATCCAGGCAGCAAAAGTTATTCCCATAGAGTTTCATCCAGAAATTATTGCAGCTTTAAAGAGACATATTTCAATTAATCAAGTCAGCAATATTGACTTTTCTAAATTAGGCTATGCTCTTGGTAAAAATAGTGGTAAATCTTTCATCAAAGAACATCCAGCTAAAGATTTCTGTTTGACAGAAATTGACGATAACATTATCAATGGTCAAGAATTAGTAGTTGTTCCTTTAGATGAAATAATTACTGAAAAAGTAGACTTCATTAAAATGGATGTACAGGGGAAAGAAATAGATGTCTTGGAAGGAACAAAAAATTTGATATCTAGCTATCGACCTGATATGTTAGTTGAAATTGCCAAAAATCATATCAAGGATTTTAGGAAATTTTTAGCAGCAGTCAATTATCAAACTGTTAAAGCCTTCGATCGTGGAAGATATGTCAACTTCTATATTAAACATACTTCATTAATTGATAATTGATAATCGATAATTGATAATTACCTCTGGTTAAAACCGTTACGGAATTGAATATAAGGAAATATTATTTCTTCACAGGAGTCGATTGGATATGGTTAGGAAGCCCATCCATCCCACCCTTAGGGAAGCTCCGCTAACGACCGCTTTTTTCCCTTTAAAAGGGGAGGCTTTAAATCAGAATTATTTAATTATTAATTATTAATTATTCGGTAAGCATTTTCTGCGGAATGCTGCGCAAACAGCTATTAGCGATGGGCTATTCCGTTTCTCATGCTGCGCAAACAGCTTTTGAATGAATGAAATAAAAATTAGTTTAACTTGTACTACATTTTTACCTATAAATTTAAGCACAAGAAAGATTTGTTTTGAGTTTTTAACTTATACAATTCAAGTACAATTCAAGGGAATGAAGCTGATAGCTGAATGGTTACGGAAGTGTTTAAATGAATATAGACTTTAAGGTCAAAGGAACTTGCTTTTGTTAGATTTAATTATGACTAGATTCTGGCTTAATAAGAACCCTTAATATAGGGTTTAAATCAAGATAAAAAACAATAGCTGATAGCTGATAGCTGACGGCTGTTTGCGCAGCATACCCCAGGAAATGCTTACAAACATACTCACTAAAGCTTCAATTTGGATTGGCGACAAATATATGTAAATGGAAAAAATCAACTAATGCAAGACTTAATTATCTGGCTAATAATATTTATAGTCAGTTTATTCGTTCTGATTAAAGCTTCTGACTTCTTTACAGATGCAGCAGAAAAAATAGGTATATCTTTAGGAATTTCTCCTTTTTTAGTTGGGGTAACTATAGTATCAGTAGGAACATCTTTACCAGAGTTAGTATCATCTATTATCGCTGTATACCAAAACTCCTCTGAAATTGTTTTTGGTAATGTCGTTGGTTCTAATATTGCTAATATTTTCTTGATTATTGGTACTGCATCATTGATCGGCAGTCCTTTAAGGATACAATATGAACTCATTAATGTAGATTTACCACTATTTGTTGGTTCAGCTTTTTTATTAGGTTTAACAGTTTTAGATAATAATTTTTCTAAAAATGAAGCTATTATTTGTATTTTGGGATATGTTATCTATGTTTTATACACTATTAGTAGCGGTAAGGAAGAACAAGGGTCAGAAGGAGATGGAGATAGAAACTCAAAGAAAACTTTACCACTCAAACAAATAGTAATTGTGATTGCTAGTTCATTATTTGTATTTTTGGGGGCAACTTATACAATTGAATCAGTTACTAAAATTTCTGAGATACTCAATATTGCTAAGGAATTAATTGCTTTAAGTGCAGTTGCCCTTGGGACCTCATTGCCAGAGTTAATAGTTACAATTTCTGCTGCTAAAAAAGGGAACCCAGAAATTGCCGTAGGAAATGTCTTAGGTTCTAATATTTTTAACTCATTAGTAGTAATGGGAATACCAAGATTAACAGGCAATTTAGTAATTCCTGAAGATGTTATTGGTGGCGGGTTATTGGTTTTATTAGCAGGAACAATTATGTTCTTTTTTGTTACTCAAGATAAACAGGTTACTCGTTGGGAAGGATTAATATTTTTCCTATTCTACGGGTGGTTTATTGGCGATATATTTGGGTTAGTTTGAATAAACAAAGTAAGCATTCAGCGGTCAGCAAGGAAAAAAGTCATATACGCAGAAGGAAGAAGGACCGAAATTGGAAAAATCTTGCGTTGATAGTTTTTGCATCTTTTATCAGATATATGTTCCTTAGTTTATATGGATAGGCCAATTTCACTAAGAACGAATCGCACTGCTTCGACTGCTATAAAATTTTGAAGATAATCAAGAAAAAGATGTTTTGACGATCGATAGTTATCCAGAGTTGGTATAAAAACACCAACATTTATCAAAACCCCTACTACGAAATTAATGAATTTAAATTATTACAGCACTTTTTAGGATGGTGAGGTAGACTTGAAAACTCATCTCTCTTTCCTATTAACTAAAGTGATAAAACTTTATACCTCACTAACTCCGAAACTGCTGTAATTTTAGCCAGATTATATTACAGATTATATCAAATCCGGGGGAATTGGACATAAAAAAAATCTCTAATCGTTATAACTGCTAAATCTGTGTGATTCTTTCTCTTCCTAACTCCTAACTCCTAACTCCTGACTCCTAACTCCTGCCTCCTGCCTCCTGACCAAAAAATAGGGTCTCAAGCCTCCCCTTGGCTGCGCCGCGAGCTACCGCTCTACAAGGGGACGAAAAAAAATAAAGTTCAATATTTCAATTCACTTTACTTGACCTTTGTCATGCGGAGCTAACAGGCACAGAGAAGTACTGATAACTGATAACTGATAACTGAAATGACTCCTACCTTCAAAAGATTTTATACTGATGCGACCGGATTTGAAATTACATAGTAATAGGAGAATCAACATAAATATTTGGTTCTTGTAGATAAAATTCAATACCAAACTTTTTCAGTTCCTTAGAAATAGTTTGATTAGCAACTTCCAAAAGTCGCTTTCTTAATTGGATAGAATTTTCACTAGAACCGAGAATAAAGAAAGTTATTCTAGCCCGACATTTATCTGTATGTTCATGGTCAAATACTGCTATTTTTGTACTTCCTGGGTCAATACCAAATACTGAATCTGTACTACTTTTAACTACTTGCTGAACTAGAGCTTTTTCTCGTTCTATGAGTTTTTTAGTAAAGTCTAAATATAATAAGACCATCACTTTTTTGCCACGGGTAATATTCTCAATTCCTGCATTAGCTAATTGGTTATTAGGAACAATATATAGTGTACCCGTGGCGGCTTTCCTGATTTTTGTAGAGCGCAAACCAATAGATTCTACTCTGCCATAAACCTCACCTCCTGGCGGAGTATAACCACTTGTTAATGAGAAACGAATATAATCTCCAGGAATAAAAGGACGGTCTAAATACAATACAATAGTACCAAACAATTGCTCCAAAGTTTTGGAAGCAGCAAAACTAATAGCTACACCACCAATAGATACTCCAGCCAACAAACCTGTCAATGGAAATCTTTGACTTTGAGCATAACCTATTGCGGCAATAAATCCAATTGCTACATTTACTATGGTCTCAAATACTAATAGCAATTCATCAACTTCTAAGCCTGACTTACGAATAATTTCAATACCATATATTCTCAAAACTTGATTAAATATCCTAGAGGTTAACCATGCAATACTAACGACTAAAGCAAGAACTATTAGAGGGTTAAGGAAGTTGTATAATGCTTTATAATCTTCTAACCAAACTGAGGATAAAGAAATTAATATAAATGTTCCTGCTACTTGGAAAGGTTTTGTCAGTGGATGAATAAAGTTATTATTAATTTCCTGACCGGAACTAGGCAGCAACTTATTAACAATTAATTCCACAATTCCTGGTGTATATTTTCCTATCAATATTGCTCCTAGGGCGAATACACAAAAAATTAAATAGTTGGGAATTCTAGAACCATCTAAAAGAACGGATAGCCGATCGATCTTGTCGTTAACTATATTAAAAAAAAAATTCATTTTAAATTAAACTGTAATTGGCGAATCAACATAGATACTGGGTTGCTCAATATCAAAAGCAATTCCATATTCTTTAAGTTTAAAAGTAATTCTTTGACTAGCATTATCCAACATTTGACGACGTAAATCCATAGATACTTTACCAGAGCCTAATATGAAAAATGTAATCTGGGCTTGAGTTATATCTTGTAAGTTAGAATTCTGTGAATTTTTAAAGGTAATATCAGTATTACGAGGCTCGATCCCAAATACATCACTGGTACTTGCTAAGATTACTTGACGTATTAATGCTTGCTCTTCAATATCTACCTGACGATAAAAAGTTAAGTATAAAATAGACATAACTTTCTTAGCTGCGGTAAAGTTTTCAATATTTACCTGAGTCAGAGAATTATTAGGAATAATAATTAATGTACCTTTACCAGAAGAACGGATTTTAGTAGAGCGTAAACCAATTGATTCTACCCTACCAAAAGTACCATCTGGGAGACCAATATAATCATCTACGACAAAAGGTCTATCTACATAGAGTACGATACCACCGAGTAATTGACTTAAAGTATTTTGAGCAGCAAAAGCAACTGCTACACCCCCTACTCCCAGACTTGCAATAATACCAAATACATTAACTTGATGAGTTTGAGCAAAAATGATAATAGCTAATACAATAATTATAAAATTAGTAATAAATTTACCAACTATAAATAAGTCGCTATTAGCTTTTTTATCGCTTCTAAATGCTGCTTCTATTAGATAAACATCAAAAAATTTTTTAGCCAATTGAAAACCTAACCAAGTAGTAGTAATAGTTAAGATTAAACTGAGAATAATTTCTATAATATATACCTGAGAATATGGTGTAACAGCGAGAAGAGTTATCTCAGATATGGCTATGGCAATTACTACTCCAATTAGCGATTTATTTGGAGAGATGATAATTTTATATGCTTCGGAAATTTCTGTAGATATAATCCTCTCCATTAATTCAGGCAATTTGCGAATTCCTATAACTGCGATTATTCCTATGACTGCGATGGCAAGTATTTGCAGAATTTTACTAATATCTATTACTATTTGTTCAGGAATTTGAATAGTTTCGATCATAAACAATCTTTCTTTGAAAATAATTTTCTGAATTTGATTTAATTTCTGTATCTTAGTGGGATTTTTAATTATACTCTAAAATAAAATTATCAAAAATGTTGATTTATACCACATAAGGTCATGATAAGCTACGATTTTAATCCGTTTAAATCCTCTTTATCTCTAGCTTGAAAAGACTTGATTCAAATAATTTACGAGAAATGTGGGTAAAGAGGGTTTGGTCTGAGAAAATAGCGATCGCCTAAATTATATTATCGATCGATTAATTAAAAACTTAGCGATCGTGTTAGAGGTAAGGTGCTGACAAAAGATTTGTTAGCAGCACCAAAATTTGAAGGATATCAAGGTAATCAATTGAGCCTATTCTAATCAACTGGAGCGGAGGGACATCCCGTGCTAGCTCGGTTAATGTCTGCATAGCAGAGTCGCCCTCGTAGCCAGCACTATCGCTTGTCTTGGTGTCGGGAGTATGTCACTTTCATATTATTTTTACTCAGGAAACTCAGGAATTACCCATTTAGGAGGAGCCATTCTTTTCTTCATAACTGCTTCTTCAGCTATTTCCAGCATTTTATCTAAGGGAGTATCATCAATAAACTTTGATGTTTCTTTTGCATATTCCTTATTTGGGCATTTGTCACCCAAAACACATCCATTAACACAAGCTTCTGCACAATTTACAGTATTTTCCATCCTATTTTCCTCTGGTATTCTAGTAATTTTATAGCAGATAACTTTTTCTAGTTATCCACTTCTAAAGTCATTATTTGACTTGCAATATTATCATAAGCTCTATTCTATCTCAATAGCTTTTTACGGCCTGCTCTGATAGTTTAATTCATATTAACGAAAGGTACTTTTTGCAGGTCCCTTCCAACCCCCTCAACTTTCACCACCTTATCTTCAATAATAAATAAATTAAGTGATACGTCCGCGATCGCCGGATGTAACATTAAATTGACTAGCGATTATTTCTATCAATTAAAAAATATGTATTCATCCTTCCTTTACCCTTAATCATAATAGTCCCCCTAGGATTTAATATATATTTTTCTTTTAAATAATTAGAAGTTTTTTCTGTTACTTGAATAGCATTAGGTACACTATGAGATTCCATTCGACTTGCAGTATTAACAGCATCACCCCAAAGGTCATAAATAAATTTTTTTCTACCAATAACACCTGCAATAACCGGACCAGTATTAATGCCAATTCTAATACTAAGCTGCATATTATTTTTTTGATTAAAATCAGTAATTGCCTGCTGCATATCCAGAGCCATTTCAGCAATTGCTTCAGCATGATCTTGTCTTGGATTTGGTAAACCTCCAACTACCATATAAGCATCTCCAATAGTTTTAATTTTTTCCAAACAATATCGATCGGTTAACTCATCAAAGCAAGAAAATATTTGATTAAGTAAATTAACTAACTGTGTAGGAAGAATATTTTCTGATAACTGAGTAAACCCTACTAAGTCAGCAAACAAAATAGTTACTTCAGCAAAACTTTCAGCAATATTTTCCTGTTCTTCCTTTAATTTTTCTGCAATAGATTTAGGCAAAATATTTAATAATAATCGTTCCGATTTTTTTTGTTCAGCAGACAATACTTTTTCTGCTTGCTTACGTTTCTCAATTTCTCTAGAAACTCGATTAAACATTTGATTAAAAGCCATCATTACCTCTCCTAATTCATCTTGTCGTTGAACAGAAAGAGAATAAAAATTAATCCCATTACCATTTTTACTTAAGGCTTCTCCAGCAGCAATTAAATCATCCCTTAACCTCAAAACAGGAGAAATTAAACTCACTCCTAGAACTAGCATTGTCACCAAAGTAACAAAAAGAGATATAACAATTACAAGAAGTGCAATTCTGCCAATAAAAGCATATAACTTTGGCTGGATATTAGAAGTATCATGGCGGGCAATTAATGTATAATTGATTCCTAAATAATCTGCTGACAATGCCAGATCATATCGTTTACCATCTCGACTTCTAACGCGCAAAATATCTTTGTTTTTGAGGTCATCAAAATCTATATCGGGAGCTTCACCAATTGTTTCTATTAACTTTCCCTGAAAATCATAAATTGTGACTCCCAAAACTACAGAGTCTTGGGTTAATGTTTTGACTTTTGCCTGAAACATACCATCAGACTTCATTGTAGTTTGAGTTAAGCGGACAATAGAATTAAAAATCGCTCCAGAAACATCTTCTAGTTGGCGAAGAAGTTCATCTTCCCGTCGCTTATAAGATGGAATTAAAATTACAGTCTCAATTACTAAAATACTGGCAAATATCCACAATACTATTTTTCTAGATAAACGTGCTCTAAAAAAACAAAATAGCCCGGAAATTTTAATAAACATATACGATATACGATTTATTTTTTGAGAAATTTACTAATAGCTTGCACCACTAACCCTCAAATGAAAAATTAAAATATAATCAATATATCTGTTATAGCATTACATAAAAAGTTCTGAAGATTGCAGGAATTACCTAGATTTTTATTTTTTAATTAACTATAGAATTTAAAGCACTTTTTAAGGTGATTAAGTACAGCTTCATCTTATAGAAGTTTTAATTTAGGTAAAGTACATAGACTTTAATATCAAATCTCAAAAATTTGGCTACATTTTCTTGGCTGGGATGAGTGGGTCATTTCAGTTATCAGTTATCAGTTATCAGTTATCAGTTATCAGTTATCAGTACCTCTGCCTGTTTGCGCAGCATGACCTAGGAAAGTCAGAGGCTTGAAATATTGAACTTGTTTTTTCTCTTGGTCGATTGGATATGCTTAGGAAATCCATCCATCCCTCGACCGCTTTTTCATCCCCTTGTAGAGCGGTAGCTAGCGGCGCAGCCAAGGGGAGGCTTCAGACCTTATTTTTTGGTGAGCAAGAGAGCGATAAAAATAAGAATAATGTATGCTGATTGACTAATAATACCATTCCTTCATTAGGCTGCCCTGAATAATAGATGATAATTGTCAGGGTAATAACCAGTATCTGTGAAAAATTTATTTAACATTTGTAAGTAGGGAGTAGAGATTAAATCAGTTAACAATTAACAGTTGACAGTTAGCCTCCTGGGTTGGAATTCCGTTAGTAGGTATATTATGAGAGATTAACGAAGGGAAGTCGCTCCACTTTCTAAAGACCTGCCACAAAAGTATAAGATTAAAAATATTAACTGTTATATTAATTCCTAAAAATAATGCTGTACTTCTTGAACACTTCAGTTATTAAGTAATACAGCATATTTCGGGCAAATGATGTACAAGATGAATAGTGAAAATATTGTAGTGAGGCAATCTAGCCATCTTCGGGGTGTACCTCATAACAGTGGAAAGCGCTTTCATTAATTGGTAAAGGGAGGCTTCAAGGCGCGAATTATTTAATTATTAATTATTAATTATTAATTATTAATTATTAATTATTCGGTAAGTCAGATTTAGTAATGTTTTTAATAACTATTTGTATGAAGTAAATATATATTATTTCTTTATTCCGCAGGAAATGCTTACCCGTAAAATCCGATCATTTTGTACTTTATCTACTTTGAAAATGTTGTAATTTTAGGGCTTTTGTTATACTAAATCTGTCTTGTATAGACGATCATTATTGATTAAGTGAAGAAGTGGAGAACAGAGAAAAATTATAACTCTACTTTGAGAAGCTGGGCTTTATATAATTAGGTTTTTACTATAAAATCAAACTTGTTCAAACGCTCAGAAATCAAACTAATACTCAGAATCATGGAATTAATAATCGTGGTTGGGGAATTCAAACTCTGTCTAATTAATGCACCGCAGATAACGCTTAGATATGAAACTAATGGTAGAGAAGGTAGACATAATTAGGGAATGCTCTCAAAAGTCTTATGGGTGAAGGTAGGAGACAGCTATACTGGAGACAGGAGACAGGAGGAACGGGGAATTATAGAGAAGGTAGGAGTAAAAATTGTCCCAAGATTTTTCTGCCCAACTATGCGCCCAAAATGCGCTCCTTTTTGACCTTGAGCAACCGAAAAGCTGGCACTTTTTTCAATCTAAAACAGCTAAAACCTTTATCTATCAATGCTTTTATATTTAATCAGCGAGCCCTAATTAGTAGTTCCCTACTCCCTACTTCTCTACACCAAAAGTGGATAATTTATTAGATATCAATTTTAAATAAACCTAAAATTACCCACAAAAATTGATAATTTAACTACTGCCTAACTGGCTAATCCTTTGCTAAGTAACTCATAAAGAAAAGAGTTGATAAAGGTTAACCCTAAAGAACCAATTAATGCACTCCAAAATCCCCAACGTAATCGAAATCCACTTACTAACCAGGCAGCTAAACCAAAGATAATAAGATTAACAATTAGAGTAACTAAACCAGGAACAAGTATATTAACTGGCAAAGCCAAAGTCTTCAAAATTGGAGGTATAAATACATTCAAAAGACCAAAAATCGCCGAAGAAGTTAACGCAATATTAAAATCATCAATTTCTACTCCAGTAGGCAACTTAGAAATAACAAACAAACTAATAGCAGTAATCAACCACAGAACAATCAGTCTAACAATCTCTTCAGTAGCCATTTTTTTTCTCCTTAATTAATACGTCAGCATTCAGCCGTCAGCTATCAGCCATCAGCTATTGCTTTTTATTTTAGGTAAAAGCTTTACTAATTGAGTCAGAATTTATACTTACGCTCTCTAGCTAGCTTTAAAGTCTATATTCATTAAAACCTGCTCATAAGAGCTCAGAGCTGACAGCTAATAGCTGGAGCGCTAAAATTTGAGGGTTGGGCGTCCCCCGCAAGAGGAGCGAAAAAGCGCGCGGTGCACCTTTTATGGGGGGAAAGAATCCCCCATTATACACGCAACTAGAAGCTGATAGCTGAACGCTGACCGCTGACTGCTATTTCAATACAAATCTAAACATTAAATCGGAAGAGCAAAACATCTCCTTCCTTTACAACATAATCCTTACCTTCACTCCTCATCAGACCCTTTTCTTTAGCAGCATTCATCGAACCACTAGCTACTAAATCATTATAGGCAATTGTTTCTGCTCGAATAAAACCCCGTTCAAAATCAGTATGAATTACACCAGCAGCTTGAGGAGCTAACATTCCAGCTTGAATAGTCCAAGCCTTTGTTTCTTTCTCTCCAGTAGTAAAATAAGTGCGCAATCCCAATAATTCATAAGTAGCCTTAATCAGAGATTTCAACCCACCTTCTTCTACTCCTAAAGACTCCAAATAATCAGCTCTTTCCTCTTGTGGTAACTCAACTAATTCTGATTCTACCTGAGCTGAAATTATTACAACTTGAGCATTTTCTACAGCAGCAATATTCCGTACTTTTTCCACCCAATCATTTCCACTAGCTAAATCATCCTCAGACACATTAGCAGCATAAATTATCGGCTTAGAAGTTAACAAATTCAAGGGCTTGATCGACAGAAATTCTTCTTCATTTAAGTCAGCCATTCTCACCGACTTACCTTCATTTAAAATCCCCTCTAATTTTGTCAAAACTTCCAACTCTGCCTGAGCATCTTTACTGGTACGAGCTTGTTTTTTCGTCCGTTCAATTCGGCGTTCAACTTGAGCTAAATCTGACAAAGCCAACTCTAAATTAATTACCTCAATATCTCGCACTGGATCGACAGAACCAGAAACATGAATAATATCCTCACTATCAAAACAACGGACTACCTGAACAATAGCATCGACTTCTCGAATATTAGACAAAAATTGATTCCCTAATCCCTCTCCTTTACTAGCACCTTTTACTAAACCCGCAATATCAACAAACTCTATTCTAGTAGGAACAGTTTGAGCAGAATTAGAAATTTTAGTCAGCACATTTAACCGCTCATCTGGCACCGACACCACACCAACATTGGGTTCAATTGTGCAAAATGGAAAGTTAGCAGCTTCCGCTTTAGCATTAGCAACCAAAGCATTAAATAAGGTAGATTTTCCGACGTTGGGTAGTCCGACAATTCCAGCTCTGAGCATAAATTTAAGTCAAAAGTAAAAAATCAAAAGTAAAAAGTTCAAGAAATTACAGTTTGTATTGAGATTCTAATTACCATACAACTGCCTTATCTAGTTAGGATAGCAGAACGAAAGAAGAATCTTGATTTCTTAGCTAAGTCCTAATAAAAATTAAAAATTAAAAAATAGACTTTCCTTTTCAGGTCATTCCACAAATAACTATAGTGCTAGATTTGAGAACAAGAAAATCAATACATTTTGCTGGTCTTTGAAACAATTGGCTCAAAATTTAATGTTAAGAAATGTGAAGAATAGTTCATAAGAGTCTTTGAATTTGACACTCCACGGACTAAAGTCGCGTGGATTCTTAAGGGTCATAAATTTGACGGACTTTCCTCACGTCAAATTTTACCCTTAATGGCATAGCCAAAGATGCCTCTACTCTGTCCGGGGTAAACCCATTCAGGTTACTTTTGATTCCAATATTTGCAGCACCATTACAGTCTGCATTGATCAATTTTCCTTGCTTAGTTTTATACAAACCGCGCTGAATTCGTTGGCCACTAAAACTATATTTACTAGGGTTATCGGCATTGTAAACAGGTATCTTATCGCCGTCTAAAAAACTAGCCTTGGAAGTATAAGACTCCTCTTGCTCTAAATAGGTTAATCCATATCTATCACACATAGCTTTTAGCTTCAATCTGAAACTATGGTGTGGTATTTGTACAAACTTTTGATTTGTTTTTTTACCTAAATTGATACTTTGTTTAATTCCTGGATTGACACCAATAACAATAGTAGATATTTGGTTTTCTCTACACCAGTTGATTAAATATCTAGCTGCTTTATTCAGGTAATCTCTAACTTGATTGTGACGATTTACTGTAATTCTAACTTGCTTTTTGGTTAAACCTTTTCTGCCTTGTTTATCCTTGATTGACTGTATTCTAGAATTTTCCTTGTTGTACCACTGGTTAATTGATTTAAGTTTTCTACCATCCAAAATAAACGATGACCCAGTATTTGATACACAAGTTGCGCTTATTATCTAAACCAAGATCTATTGCTAGTGCATTGTCAGATTTTTCTGCTTTCTGTGGCTCCTCTTCTGTAATAAATTCTACCTCAAAAAACCTAGCATTATATCTAGGAATTATTCTAACTTCCTTCAGGTTTTTACCTACTAATCTTTCCGGGAAGGGAATTTTTACTGTACCATATTCAGTCTTAAATTTGGGAGACATTGGGATATTAAAATACCCATTTTTTACTTTAATTCGAGGTATTATTAAAATAAAATACCCTTCTTTATTGAGGTATCTAGGTATTCGTATTTGTTCCCAACGATATAGACTTTCCTGAGCTTTTTGGATTAAGTTGAAAAACGACTTAAAAGACCTATCTACAACTTTTAAAGTTTGCTGCGCAATATCAGTTTGAAGTAGTTGGTAATTTTCGTTATCTTTGCAGTAATGGTAATTTGACTCGTATCTTAGATATCTGCCCTCAGCAAAATAAAACTGTCTCACAGCAATATTGCCCTAGGTTGTACATATTCTTGGACAATCTGCACAATTGTCTCAAGGCTTTAAACTCCTGACTAGACAGGTTTCTAATTTTGTTCTTTTGGGTAAGATACATAATTAACTTTCGCACTAATAATAAATATTATAGCGAAAACTCCTACAGATAGAGATGTGACTACGGGTTAAAACCCGTCGTGTCGTTTCCATCCAGCCGTTAAAACAGGCACTTTTCCCACTTACCAAAAATTTATGATGATTTAGTTGTAGAACTATATAAGTCAAAATTTTATTGCTCTACTGGCCTAATGTTTATTTAGATGATATTTTATTGCTAGGTACTGCTTAGAATGTTAATCGTTAGGATTTCCAAAGTTATTAAATAAAAACTATTGTACAATGGTTAAAGAAAGAATTATCGGAACTAGAGAAGCAGCATATTTATTGGGTATTTCCGGTCAACGTTTGCGGGTATTGTTAGCTCAAGGTAGGGTCAAAGGTGCTTACAAGGAAAATGGCTTCTGGAAAATCCCCATTTATGGGCCGGAAGATAATGAAATGCCAGTAATTTTTCCTGGTACCAGAGGACCGAAAGGTATTTGGTGTAAGCGAAGGCGTACTAAACCGACAATGATTCATGTTAATCAGCACATAATTCAGCACAATGCAAATAACCCACTAAAAGATATAAAACCAGTAGTTTCTGTAAAGCAAACTAATCGCAATAACTATGGTTATCAACTCGAAATTAAAGGTCCTTGTCGAATCGTTTATCGACCTCACAACCCGGCTGGATGTGGCGCTCATTTGTGGATAGATACTTTTAGTCCGGTGCAATTTGTAGATACCAATTTTAACCCGATTAGTGCTTGTCGAGCTTATAGATATATATAGATGTCAGTAAGTAGATAAAATTTAGATTTTTTACCATATTCGTCGTGATAAGCTGATATTTAAAGTCAAAAAAATTAACGACAGATGGATACTGCTGTGAAAAATCAAGCCCTTGTAGATGCTTTAGTAAAAAATCTGCCCAAGGACGCATCTGAAGAGCTAGTTAATCAGATTTTTGCTTCTGAATTATTCAATTTTTTAGGTTTTGAGATAAATGAAAGGGTGCCTTCTTTTTCTACAGGCAGTGGTACTCAAGCAGTCGATCATGCTCTGCGTCATAATACAGAAAATGACATATTTAATCAAACCAAAATTAATCCAGATGTTCTCGTAGAATTGAAAGCTAGGAATGTTAATTTAGCTGCTGATTCGACACAATATAAAAAGACAGTTGTACAAATTAAACGGTATTTTTTAGCAGAAAACTGTAAGACAGTGAAGTGGGGAATAATTACCAATGCTAACCACATCCAATTATTTAGAAAGCATGGAAAAGTTATTCATCCGGCGACAGTTTGTCTGGAAATTAATCCAGAAAATATCATCAAAATCGCTACACTAATTAAAGAAAAAATTGATAATCCACAAAGAGCATTAACAGTAGCAGTTTATAACAAGAAAGGTGGCGTAGGTAAAACAACAACCACAGTCAATACCGCAGCAACTCTATCTCTGTTGAATAAAAAAGTTTTGATTGTAGATTTTGACCCTGACCAACGAGACCTAACAAATTCTCTAGCAATTAAACCTAGTCAACCTTCTTTTAATCAGTGCTTAATAAATGAAAGTATTAATGTTAGAGATGTAATTTATCCTTACAAAAAGAAATTCAGAAACTTACAAAAAGAATTTGGCTTTGATGTGATTCCTATTCCTCTAGACGAACCCCTTGAAGTCTGGCATGAAGATAAATTGCGTCAAGAAATAGATGTTACGAAATTAAGTGAAATATTAGAGCCTTTAAAAAATAACTATGATTATATCTTGATTGACTCTTCTCCCAACTGGCGAATTTTTAGTCAGAGTGCAATTTATGCTGCGGATGTAGTTTTAATACCGACAAAACATAACAACTTCTTTTCCCTAGAAAATGCAGCCGCAGCTATCAAAAAATATATACCTGAAGTTCAAAGAAAAAGAAAAGATGGCGGACCTTTGATTCTACCTATTTTCTTTAATGGAGAGAAAGCGACCGAGGCGCAAATGAAAGATGCCAAATCTCATATCAATCAACTTATCAAAGATGCTAAACAAGACCCAAATAATAAATTTGACCTGCTACCCTATTTTTATCCCCGTTATACAGCAGCAAATAAAAATATGAAAATATTTGAATTACCTAATTATGCTTCCATTGCAAAATCTGCTTTTTCTAACGTACCTGCTGTTTATAAAGAGAAGATAGTTCGTGAATATTATAAGAGTTTGGTTAAGGAGTATTTTTTATTATGAGTAGCTTGAGTAATATTGGTAATTTGATGCACCTATATATGTACAAAATTGAACCAGGAAGTGGCACAGACGCTCCAGAATTTATCATTTCAGCAACGGCAAAATTTCTCAATGAAGCAGGTGGAAGAAACTGGGTACCTGTAATTGTCAAAGAATTGGAAAAGAATAAGTATGAAGTAATCGGTAACTCCTTTATTTTTGCTGTAGCTGAAGCTGCTGGTTTGGAAAAAGTTTGGTGTGTTATTGCTGATGAAAGTGAAGAAACTGAAAAAATTAGCAAAATTTTGTCTGGGGAAAAAATACCACAAATAAATCTTTCCACCGCTACAAGAGACGAAATTAAAACAGCACTTCAATACTTAATTGAAAAACCAGACAGTCAACTTAAAGGGGTAAAACTGGCAGTAGCTACAAATCGTATTGATGAAGCACCCCGTCAATATTGGAAAGATTTTAAACCTATTACAAAATTAGGGTGTGGAATTACCACGGCTAAAGTCAAAGCTTTGAAAGAAGTTTTTTATCTGACTCCCCAACCAATACCCGAACCAGAAAAAGTAAATCTTTCTACTGCTACAAAAGACGAAATTCAAGCAGCACTTAAATATTTAATCGAAAAGCCAAATAGTCAACTTAAACAAGTTGAATTAGCAAAAGCAACAGAACGTATTGCTCAAGCTCCACGTCAAAATTGGAAAAGCTTAGAACCAATTACAAAATTAAAGTGTGGAATTGGGAAAGCCAAAATTAATGCTTTAAAAGAAATATTTTATCTGTAGGATAATGATAAAGCGAATAAGGGGAAATGTTTTTCCCACTGCTCCCTGTTCCCTAATATAGAATTTGAGTAATTAATTATCGTATGATTTGAGGAGTTAAGAATCATCATAAATTACCTAAATATCATTTATCTGCATTTTTATAAAACCTTGTCCTTAAGGATAGAGTTTAAGCAAATATACATCTGAACCAAAATTATTTAATTTCCCTGATTATTCATAACATTCTTTTTTCATCCTTGGTACTAGAGGTCATTTCAGTTATCAGTTATCAGTTATCAGTTATCAGTTATCAGTTATCAGTTATCAGTACCTCCGACTAAAGCCGGAGAAAACGAAAATACTGAACTGAATATTCTCTTGGTCGATTGGATATGGCGAGGGGACCTCGCCATCCCTCGACCGCTTTTTCATCCCCTTAAAAGGGGAGGCTTTGGACCTCATTTTTTGGTAAAAATGGTAAGACTATAACTACTGAAAAATTAATTTACAAGAGGGGAAATTGACTTAATACAATTTGATGAAAGTAGGTTTTCTTTCCCAGCAAATCTTCTCTACAGATAGCAGGAATAATCAGAAAGAATAACCATAAAAAGTTACTAAAGCAAGAATTAAAGTCTTCAGATCGATGAATTGTCAAACTCAATTAGACCATTGGATATATAGAGGGTTAATTGATAGTAAAATTTTTATTCAGTTATTAGATAAATTCAATATAGATTTATCTAGGGCTTGCCGATCTAATCTAAAAGCATTGATAGATAAAGGTTTTAGCTGTTTTAGGTAAAAAAAAATGCCTAGTTTTCAGCTCTTGATGCTCAAAAAGGAGCGTATTTTAGGCGCATAGTTGGGCAGAAAAATCTTGGGACAATTTTTACAAGGCAGTAGGCAGTAGGCAGTAGGCAGTAGGGGAAAAGAATTGATAATTTCTGCGTATGGAATTGATTTTATTTTTTATTATTGGAGATGTCTATTAATTATTAATTGTTGAATCCTACCTCCTCTTAATTCCCATTTCTCCTGTATTCCCCTCCTGGGAGGGGCTAGGGGTGGGTTGTCTCCTGTCTCTTGTCTCCTGTTTCCTCCTCCTACTAAAAGACTTTTAAGAGCATTCACTATCTATAACGGTAATGATTATAGATATATCTCCAATTAATCTCGCGGATAAAATGACTGAAAAACGGTAGTGGTGCGTTAGTCTTGCATAATAATGGTAGATGGGGATAAACAACGGCGCTTCATAGGAGCAAGATACGAACAAGGGAGCAAGATGCTCCCACTGTTTTTGTACTTGACCAAAATAATTACAATAGACCACCAAATTTTCTACCTAATCAATATCAACTAGAAAATTGCTGTAAATGCTCGACCAAACCAAAACACCAATAATTCAAACTCTCAAAAATCTTACCCAAAAATCTCATGCTCCTTTCTACGCACCAGGACACAAACAAGGAAAAGGTATTCCACAACCACTTAATGACTTATTAGGTAAAAAAGTATTTCTAGCAGACTTACCAGAATTGCCAGAATTGGATAACTTGTTTGCTCCAGAAGGTGTAATTCAAGAAGCTCAAGAATTAGCAGCAGAAACTTTTGGAGCATTACAAACCAAATTTCTAGTCAATGGCTCAACTACAGGAATTATCGCCGGAATTATTGCTACTTGTGGCAATGGGGATAAAATTATTTTGCCTCGAAATATTCATCAGTCGGTAATTTCTGGACTAATTATATCTGGAGCAATTCCCATTTTTATCAATCCTGAATATGACTCAGATTGGGGTATTGCTCTAAGTGTCACTCCAGAATCTATTGCTCAAACTTTAGCAAAACATCCAGATGCTAAAGCAGTAATGGTAATTTATCCTACCTATCATGGTGTTTGTGGAGATATTGCAGCGATCGCCCAAGAAGTCCACAAATATAATATTCCTTTATTAGTAGATGAAGCTCACGGTCCACATTTTGCTTTTCATCCAGAATTACCAATTCCAGCATTAGTCAGTGGAGCAGATTTAACAGTACAATCCATTCATAAAGTATTAGGGGCAATGACCCAAGCTTCAATGTTGCATCTTGGCAGTAAGCGCATAGACTCCTACCGACTCAGCCAAGCTTTACAAATGCTACAGTCTAGTAGTCCAAATTATTTACTTTTGGCATCTCTTGATGCTGCCCGTCAACAAATGGCTTTATTTGGTCAAGAATTAATGAGTCAGACTTTAGAATTAGCTAGGGATGCTAGAAATAGAATTAGTCAACTGCCAAATTTTTCTGTATTTGACAAAGAAATAAGAAGCTTGACTAGCTCACCAGGAAATTCAAACTTATCAACTAATAAGGGGAAAAAATTACCTTTCTCGATCGAAGGCAGAAAAGTTGATGAAAGTTATATCAATTCTGGGTTTGTTGCTCTTGACCAAACCAGATTAACAATAAAAGTCTCTGATATTGGTTTGAGCGGGTATGAAGCTGATGAAATTTTGCATCAGAAATTAGGTGTTACCTGTGAGTTACCAACTTTCAAAAATCTTACATTTATTATTTCTCTGGGAAATACAAAAGCAGATATCGATCGATTAATAGATGCTCTAGTAAATTTAGCAGAGCAAAATTGTAGAAATAAATTTAACCAGCTCACTGACCTGAAGACAGAAATTGACGATTATTTAATTGATTCCTCAATTCCTTTTTCTCCCAGAGATGCCTTCTTTGCCCAAAAAGATTATTTGCCCATAGAAAAATCTTTAGGTTGTATCAGTGCTGAACTTATTTGTCCCTATCCACCCGGTATTCCGGTGTTAATGCCTGGTGAAATTATTGCGCAACAGCATTTGAAAATACTTGAACAAGTCCGAGCATTGGGTGGGATAATAACAGGGTGTAGTGACCCAACTCTCAAAAGTATTAAAGTCTGTAGATTTTAACCTCGGTCTTTAAAGTTACACTAGACATTAATCTGGGTATGACAAATGGTTAGAGCTTACTATTCAAAACCAAAGTTTGCCTAATATAGTTATCTATTGACTGAAACTAAATTTAAAAAAAACTATAGTGCTATATATTTGTAGCATTTAGGATAGATAAAGTGGATTTCATCAGGCGTGAGGTACACCCATAGCGGGGAAGATGCCCAAACTGTAAAAATTCCCTCGTTAATATCTGTACTTCATATACGACCGAATCTTTTGTAAATACTTAAATATCAACTTCTTTTGTGAATTACTGCTAAAAAAATATTCTATGCCTTCTCCACTTTGGCCTTATGTTACTCCAGGTATCTCCGATGACCTATTTGAACGTTTACCTGGCATTCCGATGAGTAAGCGAGAAGTCCGCTTACTGTTAATATCTTATTTACGATTACAATCAGATTCTATTGTTTGGGATATTGGGGCAGGAACAGGCACTATACCAGTAGAAATCGGATTGATATGTCCCCAAGGCCACATTACTGCTATAGAAAGGGACCGAGATGTAGCAAATTTAATTCGGAGAAACTGCGATCGCTTTGGAGTAGAGAATGTGAAAGTAATTGAAGGTAATGCTCCTGAATGTCTTGATGGTTTAGCCGATGCGCCTAGTCGTGTCTGTATAGAGGGAGGCCGTCATATCAAAGCCATACTCCAAGAAGTTTGGAAAAGGTTATTACCACAAGGCAGAGTCATAGCTACTGCTGCTAATCTAGAAAGTCTTTATGCTGTTTCTGAAAGTTTTGCTGATTTACAGGTTCGCAACGTAGAAGTAGTTCAGCCTGCACTAAATCGTTTAGAGACAAGAGGTATACATCAGACCTTTGCAGCAATTAATCCCATATTTATACTTAGTGGTGAAAAAATAGACTGAATTTTGCTCTAATCTTAAATTAGACAATACATAGAAATATATAGATTTATAAATTAAGTAATAATTATCAGTGAATAAAATGTCTATAATAATTAGATATTAAATTACTGGAACATTCAACTCTGTATTATTGGAGCAAAAACTGAACCTATAATTTATTTGATCTAAAATTTGTACACATTATGTCTTGGTCTCGTATTATTAGTGGATTAGTGGCGATCGCTGTTGCTCTGGGAATGATTATTTTCGGAGGATGGTGGTTTACAGTAGGTATGGGAGCGATCGTTTACCTGGGCCAACAAGAATATTTTCAACTATCACGCGCCAAAGGTATTGTACCAGCAGGCAAGACCACTTTAGTATTAAGTCAAGTTATGCTGGTAGTCGCTGCCTTAGCTCCTAATTTAGTAGATGCTATATTTACATTAGCAGGAACTCTAATTTGTTTTTATCTACTATTTCAGCCAAAATTAGCTACAATCGCTGACATCGCATCATCAATTTTAGGTCTATTTTATGGTGGATATCTACCGAGTTATTGGATTAGACTCAGAGTTGGATTAGAGCCTCAGTTACAGACATCTCAAACAATTATAGATAAAATTTCATTAGGAAATTGGGATATTTCATGGATAGACCCTTTGAGTTGGCCTCCGAGTTTAACATTTACTCTACTTGGTTTTTGCTGTATATGGGCTGCTGATATTGGTGCTTATTTTGTGGGAAAATTCTTTGGCCGAATTAGACTTTCAGAAATAAGCCCTAAAAAAACTGTGGAAGGTGCAGTATTTGGAGTTATGGGTAGTATGGTAGTCGCGACAGTAGGTTCTTGGTACTTAGGTTGGCCTGGTTTGCCTTGGACAGGTGCTACTTTGGGTTTAGTAGTAGGTATTGCCAGTCTACTTGGAGATTTGACTGAATCGATGATGAAACGAGATGCAGGTGTGAAAGATTCTGGACAATTAATTCCTGGACATGGAGGGATTCTTGACCGTACGGATAGTTATGTTTTTACTGCACCCCTCATCTATTATTTTTTTACTCTACTTTTACCACTTCTCAATACTTAGAATATAGTCAAACAATGTCAAATATCTTCGTTTATTTGTACAAAAGAGCTACTAAATATTTGACAAACAAAATTTAATAACTCTCGACCTTATGTTTAAGGGTACAATCAAACCTACCTGAGAATTAAAGACTAAATCACAATAATAAAGATTAATAAATACTCGAATCCTTTAGTAATTTTAATCCCTTGATTTATGAGATTAGTTAAGAGACATATCCCATACAAAAAATCATCGGTTTTATGCTGAAATTAACAGATTGTGTTTCTTGTCTAAAAATCTCTTAAACTCATGCTAATTATTTACTTCGTCAGTCTTGGATATAGTTGAAGTTATGGGTTGACTGTTAAGCGACCTTGACAACTAAGTTGACCAGAATTTAATGTTAATTCTTTTAATTCAACATCAGAGCCTAAGTCAATTTTGATATTATTTGAAAAATCATAACTAGGCTTTGGCAAAATCTGAATTTCTAGATTGTCTAACAATAGTTCAGAGCTACTAGCAAGCTTCAAATCAGTATGCAGAGTCAAAGAAATCTTTTCATCTGATGTAGACAAAAAATTAGCAAATAAATTTATCCTGTCTGTAAAAATTTCAGCTTTCTGGTCATACAAACTAATTGGTTGTTTTAGCTGTTCTAAAAAATCTGACGGTAATAATGGAGTTAAAAATTCAACGACCGCCTGAGCTAAGAGGGGAGATTGTAAACTAGCATTAAAGTCAGATTGTAGTAATGTAAGGTTACCAAATAAAGGAAAAGATTCTAATATTTGTAATGGTTTACCCTTGATAATTTGACCAATATTAATCTTAATTCCAGTCGCAGATAAATCTATCTCAGTTAAATTTAATCCTCGAAAAACCACATTAGAAGCAGCAACAGAAACCTGCGGAATTTTACCTGTAAGAATTTGGCGATCGCCTCCTTCAATCAGAACTTTTAATTGTTCTACTTGTTTTAGTTGAGATTTTAACCAAAATTTCAACGCAGGGGATAAAAATCTACTAACAATCCTACTCTTTCTTGGAGTCGATATTTGATCTTGACTTTCAACAGCAACATCAGAATCGGAAATTTGATTCTCTTCTGGTAAATTTTTATTCATCAAAGGTACCATTAGGTTAGTATAGTTAATTTGATAATTACTTCTAGATATGGAGAATATATAAACTACCATATTTTATAACAGAAGGAAGAAGGAAAAATCTGGTGTTGTCTGAGTTTTAATATGAGTGATATGTACTAGCCTTTCCTTTAACTTCTATACTAGGTATTTTGATTGAAAAACTCTGTCTTTCTAGGAATAAGGAAGAAAGAAGAAGGAAAAATCTGGTGTTGTCTGAGTTTTAATATGAGTGATATGTCCTAGCTTTTCCTTCAACTTCTATACTAGGTATTTTGATTGAAAAACTCTGTCTTTCTAGGGTAGCTTTGATATTTATCAATGGATAATTGATAATTGCTTAATTTGGTCTAAGACCTCTGACGCTCGTTCCTCGCTACCGCACTTCGCTATCATAAATGAAGAAAATAAAAAGAAAATATTTTCCTTAAGTTCAATCCTATCCGTTTTCAAACAGAGGTAATTATCCATTATTCATTGTTCAGACTTCAATTGTTGAATTGAGCTTATACAAATTTAATGTGAGGCTGAACAGAATTATACAATTCATTCATTCTAAGGTAAGCATTTCGGTCCGACTGCTGCGCAAAAAGCTATTAGCAGTCAGCTATTCCTTTCCTTTCCTTTCCTTTCCTTTCCAAGGTCGATGCTACGCAAACGGAATGTACTCGCATTCAGTAATTAGTAATGAATAGACATAGGCGCGATCGTCAAAAATCAAATCAATTATCCCACATAAATTATCAATTATTTCCTCCTACTTCCTACTCACTACTCCCTTTTTTGGTGGAGATGTCTAATAATTACTTCTGTTTAAAAAAGTGCCAGATTTTCAGCCCAAAACCCTCAAAAAGTTAACAGAAAAGGCAGGGGGGATTGCAGAAAAATCAAGGGAAAAATATATCCGACTACCTCTCCTATAAATTCTATTCTCCCTTCCTCCTAATTACTCTTGACTGCCTTCCTCAGTCGTGATGAAGTCAGGAAATTCAGAAATATAATAGGTGAAAGGGGAAAAAGGTAGAAAAAGCTCCCTTACTCCCCTACTCCCCTACTCCCCTACTCCCCTACTCCCTCACTCCCCTACTTCCCCACTCACCCACTCCCTTTTTTCACCTTGTGAAGCAGGTACACAAAATTAATTACAAATTTTTTAAGACTAAGTTCCTGATATTGTCAGCATTATATAGAATCAGAGTAGGGTAATAATTTTGTTTAGGTGCTTATTTCAGTTCTAACAATTTGTGAATTTTGAATTCTAATTCCCATACAAATGCTTACCATCAGGTTTTTTACTCAGTCCTATTTGCATAATTTTCCCAATCATATTAAACTTTTTTGCAATTCTTTTGAGAGTTTCTTTGCTCACATTAACTCCCCAGTTTTTTGAGAGTTTTTTGCTCTTATTTTATCCATTGTTTTACTTGCTATTTTTGCCACTGACTTAACTTAGCTTTTCTGCTTCTTCCTTTTCAATAGAAAACTCCCGATAATTCAACATTATACATTTACTTGTATTTCTCACTTGAGATAATTTGCTTGAACAACTATCATTTTTTCTATTGCCAGAAACTATGAATTATGTCAAATTTTAACTGCTCTATTTTATGTTCAGTTGCTCCTTAAAATATCTAATTTTATGTTGATATTTCAAATTAAAAGTAAACATTTCCTGCGGAAAGCATTGGGATTAAAATATAGAAGATATTCTTTTTTTTATCCCCTTAAAATGGGAGGCGCATACCCACAATTTTTCGGTAAAAGCAACCTTTGAAATTGAGGAAAGAATAAAAAGTTACTGTCAAAGTCTCCGGACTTAACCTGAGAAATAATTATTCATTATTAATTGCTGAATGCGAGTGCATTCCGTTTGCGTAGCATCGACCTTGGAAAGGAAAGGAATAGCTGACTACTAATAGCTGTTTGCGCAGCAGTCAGACCGAAATGCTTACAATTAAAATGCTAAAAACTGTATCTTGCATTTATTCTAAATTCAGAAAAATATAGCGTTTCTCAAGTTAATGAAGTACAGTTTTTTTTCTTTTTTCCTACTCCTTAATCCCTAAAACAAACAATTTTGTACCTCGCGCTTCTTGGGAATTGCTACATAACACTCCATCTAGGGGTTGTAATACCATTTATCAAAAACTTTTCTACACTTTATTGAGCAGGGGACCCACCCGCGGGCCCCGACCGTGGAGGGGAAGTAGGGGAGTAGGGGAGTGAGGGAGAATTCATTAATGGATAATGGATAATGGATAATTACCTCTCCCTTTTAGGGGTATGCTTTATAAACATCTTTCATCACATAAAAATTGACAAAATAGAAAAGTTATGTATAAGTGTTTCAGAGGCTTTTTTCTCAAAAATCATGTATTGAAAAGTAGATTTTTTTGATAACTTAAGTAGTTTTGCCAAGCTTTATTGACTCTTTCTCCCTTCTCCCCTACTCCCTACTCCCCTGCTCCCCACAAGGTTTTCAGAAGTTCCTTATAAGGGATAGCTTTTAGGGAGAGGATTGACCAACTCCGAAAAAATATATTTTTTTTCCCTTGAAAGAGGAGGCAGAGTAAGCTGAATTGTTTAATTATTTAATTATTTAATTATTTAATTATTCGGTAAAAATAAGAATAATTAACATTAACTTAGCTAAAATCAGCAAAAAAGTTATTCAGCTTGTGTTAATTACTTAATAACTGAAGTGTTATTCAAGTATAGCATTACTGCATGGGAATTGGTAGAACAAATTTCGATGTATTTATTTTTTATCAATGGATAACTGATAATTGATAATTGATAATTGCTTAATTTACTCTAAGACCTCTGACGCTCGTTCCTCGCTACCGCACTTCGCTATCATTTATGAAGAAAATAAAAAGAAAATATTTTCCTTAAGTTCAATCCTCTTCTTTCAGAGAGGTAATTATCCATTATTCATTGTTCAGACTTCAATTGTTGAATCTACCTTCCACCTAATATGTACAATCTACCTACACCAAAAATTTACGATTCAAATAGGATTACTATATATTGACTAATAATCTGGATCGACAAAAGTAATGAACTGAAAAGTATGGTTGAAAGAGTACAAAAAATATTATCTCAGTGGGGAATAGCTTCTCGACGTCAAGCCGAACAAATGATTATAGCTGGACGAGTAAAAGTGAATGGTATAGTTATCCCGTTAGGTGAAAAAGCCAATCCGGAATTGGACAGTATTGAAGTTGATGGTTTGCCCCTCCGACCAGAAAACCGTCCTAAATCTATATATTTATTGCTCAATAAACCGATGGGGGTCATTTCCACTTGTTCGGAACCTAGTAGACGTAGTAAGGTTCTAGATATTTTAAGTTCAGAACTGAGAAATGGGAAGGGGATTCATCCAGTAGGACGCTTAGATGCAGATTCTACAGGAGCATTACTCCTCACAAATGATGGTCGAGTCACATATTGTTTGACCCATCCCAAACATTGTCTTCCCAAAACTTATCAAGTATGGGTAGAAGGTCATCTCCAAGAATTGACATTAAAATTGTGGCGTCAGGGTATTATCTTATCTGGTAAAAAAACTTTACCTGCTCGGGTTAAAGTTCTAGAGGAAAGTAATAATTCTCAAACTCTTTTAGAAGTGGTTATCTCTGAAGGTAGAAATCGGCAAATTCGTAGAGTTGCAGAAAAATTAGGACATCCTGTTGTGAAACTACACCGTACTGCAATTGGCCAAATCCAGTTGCAGATACCTGGAGAGTCTGTTTTGCCTAGTGGTCATTACCGACCTCTAACAGATTTTGAAATTAACTTTTTGCACGACCAAATCAATAAAAGTTATCAATTAAGCTAAAACTTAAAGAGTTTTAGGGGTTTGAGTTAAGTGGCTATAATAAGCAAAACATCCAAATAAAATTTTATAATTTTTTCTAGATAAATCTTGCTGATTCGATCGCAATATATCTAGTATAAAGCTTTTGAAAGAATGGTATTAGCAATATATTTAGGAGTTATAAAATGAAAATAAGTGATTAAGTTAATTACAGAAAATCAAGAATATTATTGATATCAATAAATAAATAAATTAATTATTATCCTATCAGTATCACTCTCTTAAGAAGGAAAAAGGAAGAAGTGGATGGGGACAGTAAAGGACCTGCCACGCCTGTGTCTTATAACCCTAACAAGCTTGTAAACACCCCCATTGACGGTGGGGTATTAAACCCAAAAGAAAAAGATAATAACAAAATTAACAGTTTATATAAATTAAAGTAATGGTGAATTTGACGGCAATCAAAAACATAAAAAAAAGTTTCTTTGTTTTACCATTTAAAAAACGTTTTGAACGAGAAAAAGAACTGTCTTTTGAAGAACAACAAAACCAAGCATTATTAGATATAGGATATAAATTAAAAAGATTTCGAGAGAAACATTCTATTTGTTTAGAAAGAGTGGCAGTAGTAACAATGATTAGAATTAATTTGCTAGAAGCGATCGAGGAAGGTAATCTAGAAAAACTACCTGAACCTGTTTACATCCAAGGTTTAATCAAGCGATATGCAGATGCTATGGGATTAAATGGAGAGCAATTAGCAAATTTGTTTCCGACTGAAAAAACTCAAGAAACTAGCAAAAAATCTCTCCTCAATCTATCAATGCCTCAGCTACGACCACATCATCTCTACTTTTTATATGTATCTATTGTTTTATTGTCAGTTAGTTTATTGCCCCGCGTAATGAGTAGCTATTATATACTAGGAAAAAAAACTGAAATTAATAATTATACAAAAGAAAAAAATCAAAGTGATTTAGCTCAAGCATCTTCAGGTAATATTAAAAATGAGGAAAAATCTACAGATAAAATTACAGCAGCAAAGTTAGAAAAACAAAATAAAAAACAATCTTTAGTAGTGAGTGTAATTGTCAAAGAAGACTCCTGGGTGTCAATAAAAATAGATGGAAAAATAGCATTTGAAGGAACTTTAGTACAGGGAACTCAGAAGACTTGGGAAGCTCAAGAAAAATTGGTTTTCTTTGCAGGAAATGCTGGAGGAATATTAATACCTATCAATAACGGACAAATGATGCAACTGGGAAAAACAGGCGAAGTAAAAGAAGTTGTTTTTACTCCTACTGATACTAAAATTTCCCAGTCCAGCAATACTAAAAATTAAACACTATGAATCCCAATCTTGTGGCTCACGACCATAAATTTGTGTGACTTCTCTAAGGCGATCGCTTACCTCTGGAGTTAATATTTCCGGTTGGTAACGCCAACTCCAATTTCCTTCAGCAACTCCAGGTTTATTCATCATAGTTTCTTCTCCGAATCCGAAAATATCTTGTAGGGGAAAAATTGCTGTAGAAGCCACCGAGGCCATAGCCAAACGAATCAAATCCCAATGAATTCCATCACCACAAGTACAACCAAGAAAATTAGTAACTTGCTCCTGTTGTTCAGGAGAACGGTTATTGAACCAGCCCACAGTAGTATTATTATCGTGAGTGCCAGTATAAACAACCCAATTAGGAGAAACATAGTTATAGGGTAAATAGGGATTTTCACGGCCTGAGTCAAAAGCAAAATGCAGAACCTTCATACCAGGAAGTTCAAACTTATCGCGCAATTCTTCGACATCAGGAGTAATCAACCCTAAATCTTCAGCAATGATTGGCACAGAGCCTAACTTTTCATTAATAGTTTCAAAAAAAGCTTCACCTGGTGCATCGACCCATTCACCATTTATGGCCGTAGTTTCACCTTGTGGCACTGCCCAATAAGCCTGCAAACCACGAAAGTGGTCAATTCTAATCAAATCCACTTTATTAAGAATTGATTGAATACGTTGGACCCACCACAGAAAATCTTCCTGTTCTAATCTATCCCATTGATAAACTGGATTGCCCCATAGTTGACCAGTCTCACTAAAATAATCTGGAGGGACACCTGCCATCAAAGATGCTTCACCTGTTTCTGCATCTAGACAGAATATTTCTGGATGTGCCCAAACATCAGCACTATCATGGGCAACATATATAGGAATGTCGCCAAAGATTTTTATTCCTTGCTCATTGGCATAATTTTTCAGCTCATCCCATTGTTGGAAAAACTCAAATTGAACGAATTTATGGTACTCAATTTCATCGGCCAAACGTTTTTGCCATTCTTCTAATGCTGCTGGTTGACGACGGGCAATTTCTCGATCCCAGGTATGCCAACTAGCTCCTTGGTGGGCTTCTTTTAGGGCCATATAAAAGGCATAATCATCTAACCAAAAAGCTTTACTGGCACACAAATCATAGAATGCTTGTTTTTCCTCAGATTGTTTTGTTTTAAAATTATCGTAGGCTTTTTGTAGTAAAGAGCGCTTGAATTCTCTGACTAAATCAAAATCTACTCGGTCGTTTGGAAATTCTGACAAATTAGATAAGTCTTCCTCACTGAGTAACCCCTGGTCTCGTAATTTATCTGGACTAATTAGTAAGGGGTTTCCTGCCATTGCCGAATAAGCTAGATAGGGAGAATTACCAAAACCTGTGGGTCCTAGTGGTAGAATTTGCCAAATTTGCTGTCCACTGTCTCTTAAAAAGTTGACAAAATTGTATGCTTCATGGCCTAAGTCACCAATTCCAAAGCGACTTGGGAGGGAAGTAGGGTGCAGCAGAATACCGCTAGCTCTTGAAAGTGGCATAGTTAAACCTAGAAAATATTAATCAAAAAAAATTGCTGGCATGAAATACCAGCTTAAAGTTTATTCTACGATGAAGAGAGTATTTTTTTTGTTATAGCAGAAGGAAGAAGGAAGAAAGAAGAAGGAAGAAGGAAAAATCTTACGAAGTCTTTCGTTTTAAGCTTTTGATTTGTCCTAACCCTTCCTTCGACTGCTATAAAATTTTTTTGAGTATTCTATCCATCTCAAAATCTAATTAAAATATTAAATTTTTATAGGATATCCATAAATTTTAGTATTAAGTACAATTTTTATACTTGATGTCTGAAAAATTATTTCCACATCTTAATAGCTAACTGTTTTTAGTTACTTTCCTAAAATAAGGAAGAAGGAAGAAGGAAGAAGAAGAACAGGAAAAGAAGGAGAAAGTTTTTTGATCGCGCTGCGATCCGGACATGATATTACCTAAAAATTGTGGGTATGCACCTCCCTTTTTAAAGGGATAAAAAAAGAGATTATTCCTTATATCAAGCCTCCTTATTGCAGAGGTGCTGATAACTGATAACTGAAATGACACATAATATCATGTCCGGTTGAACAGTTATAAATAAATGACAGAGTCCTCAGTCGGACCGAGTCAACCCACCCCTCACCCCGACCGTGGAGAACCCACCCGCGGACCCCTCCCAGGAGGGGAAGAAAGAAGAAAGAAGAGGAAAAGGAGAAAGTTTTTTGATCGCGCTGTGATCCGGACATGATATAACCACCAAATATAGGGTTAACGGCCGTTAACCCCTAAAAATGCTGTATCACTTCATATTTTGCCTAAGTCCTATTTATTCTACTAAATATTCTTTTCGAGAATCAGAACTCATTAACTCCTCAATATCCGACAAAAGTCGATTACACATATTATCTAAAGGTAAATCATTAGGATCGTAACCAAAAGGATTTTCTATCTCTAATCCTATTGCTTCAATTCCTAATAAAGCAAAACTAATTACTCCTGTAGCAGGAATAGTTATCCAAGATAAATCAGCTACTAATTGAAAAGGTAGAGCAAAACAATACAAAAATAATAAATGTTTTAAGTGAATTGCATAAGCTAAAGGAATAGGCGTCTTTAAAATTCTTTCGCAGCCAGTTTCATCTTTTACCATTAAATCTAAAATTTGGTTATAAGTAGAAAGCTGAATGCTGTCTATATAATTAAGATCGTAGATTTTTCGGAAATAATCTCCAATCCATTTAGCTATTCTCAAAGGTATATGATTAACTTCTTTCAGCTCTAAATATTGATTTTTGCTAATAATTGACTGAAGTTGCTCATCGATTTTTTCATTTCTTAAATGTAATTTTGTTCCCATTAGAAAACCAGCTAAAAGTAAAATTGCTGCCTTCTTATCCTCTGTATCTGCTGGAGTGTTATCAGGAATATTTACCCACATTTGTCTTGATAAAGACCGACCTGAAATTATTATTCCCCCAATCAGTTTTCGCCCTTCCCAGTATTTATCATAAGATGTATTTGTTCTAAAAACTAATAACAAACCCAAAACAACACCAGGGATTAAACTGGCTAAAATTGGTTGATGAATCCACAGAATTCCACTCTGATAAATAATGGTAACTATTAAAGAAAAAGCCATAGCAACTACTACTCGTTGCCAAATTCTAGGTATGACAGACCCTTTTAATGTCAATACTAATTCTATCCAGTTTTTTTTATGAAAAGGCATATTTACTTAACAAGTCATTAGTCGTTTATAAATTAAAATTACCATAAAAATGTTTAGTATACTCCATAGTTGGGTAAAAAAGTAGAAGTTTGTCAGCTTTTTGTCAAAGCAACTACAGATTAATTCGGTTGAGGTGAAAGTTAAGACTTTGGTATTTCTGCCTCAGTTGCCGTTATTTCTACAATATAGCAATAATAACCATTAAAGATACCAACACAGATAATGGGGGATAAGCGATCGCCGTGTCATTTCAGTTATCAGTTATCAGTTATCAGTACCGACAACTATTGCCGGATCAAACGAAAATACGCTCATTGAATTTTTTTCATCCCCCTAAAAGGGGGAGGCTTTAAACCCAATATTTATTTCGGTAAAAAATAAGATTCTGCATTATCTAACTAAAACCAAGAGAAACAAAATTCTGAGGCAATACGATCGATAAATTAACAATACCACTGTATTCTGGTTCTGCTCTTTGGGTAGCATATCTCCGACAAAAGCTCGAAACAGTTTTATAGTAAAATGTACTAATTTCATTAATTGATAATGGATCATGAATAATGGATAATTACCTCTAGTTAAAACCGTTACGGAATTGAATATAAGGAAATCTCTAGTGAACTTTTTTCTCCTTGCTCATGAGAGGCTTTAAACCTAGATTCGATTAATTATCAATTATCAATTATCAATTATCCATTGGTAAGTACCTACATAAAATTAATTGTATATTTTGAACCGAAATTAATCAAAACATATTCTACTTCTTTTGCTAAGTTTAAATAACTTCCATAAGCTGAAGATTCTAATCATTGATATTTGATAAATATACACAATGTTTATATTTGATTTTATTGTGGTGAAGTAAGTGGGTCATTTCAGTTGTCAGTTATCAGTTGTAAAAACAATATTTTTTATCCTTTTTCACCCTATTTTTTTTGCCGATCATTTTTTTTTATTATGGCAAATTAAAGCATTTTTTTATTACCGAAAATTGTGGTTGAAAGCCTCCCCTTTTTAAGGGAATAATAAAGAAAAGATTTCATAATCAGTCAATTCCCTTGTTTTCAAGGAGAGGTAATTATTAATTATTAATTATTAATTGTTGAATAAGTAGGCGGGTTTAATTATCCATAAAATAGCGATGGAAATTCAAAAGGTTGAAAACTGCATTCTGGCTTCATTTTCATATTCTTAGTTTTTGATTTATGCTCACCTACTTAATACTGTTTCTTTTTCTAGCTATTCAACTTAATTTATCAAGTACAAGCTAAAATTATATTCACTATTAATCTGACCTTCAAATACATGACCTTCTAAGATATTATTTCTTGATAGCTATTAAACGGACATGGTATATAGCAATAGAAAGATAGGGGGTTGACATAGGCTGATAATTATCTTTAGACAGGGAAATTTTTTTACTGTTCCCTGTTAAGGGTTCTCTGTTCCCTGCAAGTAAGCATTTCGGTCCGAATCCGGAGCTAACAACTATTAGCTGTCAGCTAGAGCGCAACAAGACTATCTCTTATGGGACAGTGTTTAAAATAACAACTGACTTTAAGAGCAAGGGAGCCAACTTTTGTAGTAAGACAATTAAATATTGCTTTTATCCTAAATTAAAAGCAATAGCTGATAGCCGATCGCTGACGGCTGTTTGCGCAGCAGTCCGGAGGAAAAGCTTACCCCTGCTATAACAACTCCGATGTGAATACTAATAAAATTATGCAAATCTTTGATCGATTAAAATCTCTGTTTATAAAAGTTCCATTCCAGGAAACTGAGAATGAACTTGATGAACTCCCAAAAAATGTTATTTCTAGTTTAAATCAACAAATTCAGACGTTGCCTTGTCATCCTAAATATGCCAAAATTTTGCAATCTACTTTAGAAGAAGCATTATGCCAATGGCAAGATAATCCAGAAGCTAATGAACTGGTAATTCTGAGTAGTTCTATAGAACCTTTATCTCAAATTATTCAGACAGCTTTAGTTAATTGGAGTTATGAAAATATCAGAAATATAAAATTATTATCCTGGTCAAATAGACCTAAAGATTTCCTGAAGATTGTCTCCAAATTACAAAATGATTTAGGTTTGTCTGCAAAGTTAGATGTTGATTGTAATTCTGGCAAATTTCAGGAATTAGTAGTTATTCCTTGTTTGGAATTTTGCTTTCTACGACACATACATGGTTTGGATGGAATTGAGTTTTTAAGAAATAGAATCTTTCAAGATCATTCTCGATTTTGGTTAATTGGTTGTAATTCTTCAACATGGCAGTATCTTGACTATGTTTATAATATTGATTCTTACTTTAAAAAAACTCTATTATTACCGACTATGACAGGAGAAGAGGTTATGGAATGGCTAACTCCTGTCATTACTAAAATGGAGTTCCAAAAAAATGATTTAGATGAAGAAAAACAGTTTGCTAAAATGCAAGAACATTTTGATTATTTATCTTATATTGCTCAAGGTTTAAGTTCATCAGCTTCTCAATTATGGCTAAAATCTTTGAGTATGACAAATATGGAAAATATTGATTCTCAAGAAGCAGAAAAAGAGAATATTTTAGTAGAGTACCATCAAATTAAATCATTAGATTTACCAGAGTTAAGTGGAAACGATCGCTATCTTTTATTTTCTTTGCTTTTGCACAAAGAAATTAATTTATCTCACCTTGCCTTGAGTTTGGGAGAATCTGAAAGTAGAATTCAATTCCAAATTCAAAAATTATTACGCATGGGAGTAATTCAACTTTTGAATAATCTCTTGAGTATTCATCCTACATATTATCCAAAGCTGCGTAAGCATTTAAAAAAATATAATTTTATTACTGATTTAATAGAATAGACTTCTTGCAGAAGTCATTTCAGTTATCAGTTATCAGTTATCAGTACCTCCGACTAAAGCCGGAGGCTTGAAATATTGAACTGAATATTTTTTCATCCCCTTAAAAGGGGAGGCTTTGGACCTCATTTTTTGGTAAGAGGATAGAAAATAGGGGTATTAAAATGTTTATTTATGCTTTGAATTAATGTAATTAAAATTTTTACAGAATAATTAATAATGAAATAATTCGCGCCTTGAAGCCTCCCTTTACCAATGAATAATTGACAATTAATAATTGATAATTAAAAACTTAGAGAGTTAGAGATGAGCGATAATTATTTCATTATCCATTATCCATTATCCACTATCCATTATCCATTAATACTATGTCCTTATATTCAATTCCGTAACGGTTAAAACCACAGGTAATTATCAATTATCCATTATCAATTATCAATTAATTAAAAGAGGTATAATGATTTTAAACTATCTAGGGTTAACATTCTTTTTTCATTTTCATCTACTTACAGTAGCGCCAGGATTAAATGGAATAGGTATCAAAGATATAAATTTTCAGACTATTCTAAAAACAGTAATTGCTTTAGCTCTTGCTTATGGATTTCTTATTAGCGTTAAATTTTTGAGTAAGTGGTTATCAGAAAGAGTTCCTTTAAGATTTCGAGCCGCAGCTAAACAATCAGAGCCTTTTTTACAAGCCTTTATTTTATTGACTTCCACAATATATATATTGAGTTTGTTCTTGCAACTTTCGACTGAAAATTTATTAGCTATAACCGGAACAATTGCTGTAGCTTTAGGTTTTGCTTTTAAGGATTATGTTAGTTCTTTAATTGCTGGAGTAGTAGCTCTATTTGAAATTCCTTATCGAGTAGGAGATAGAGTTCAAATTGGAGAAAATTATGGCGAAATTATTACTTATGATTTGCGGGGAATACGTTTACAAACTGTTGAAGATAATCTGATATTTATTCCTCATAATAAAATTTGGAATGAGCCAATATCTAATGCTAATAGTGGTGCTTTAGAAGCTCAAGTCACAACTGATTTTTATTTGGCTCATGGAGTTGATTCTGAACTGGTTATTAAAATTTTACATCTGGCTGCTTATACCAGTAAGTACACTCAATTAAAACTTCCAATTACTGTATTAGTTGAGGAAAAACCTTGGGGAACTCAATATCAGTTAAAGTCTTATCCTATAGATGCTAGGGATGAATATTTTTATAAAACTGATTTAGTGAGGCGAGTTAAACAAGCTTTTGCTAAAGATAATTTTAATTATCCTAAAAGTAATTTCAGTCAAGAGTAGGGGAGTAGGGGAGTAGGCCATTTCAGTTATCAGTTATCAGTTATCAGTTATCAGTACCGACAACTATTGCCGGAGAAAACGAAAATACTGAATTTAAATTGTTTCATCCCCCTAATACCATTTCTCAAAAACTTTTCTACACTTTCTTAAGTAGGGGAGTAAGGGAGTGGGGGAGTGGGGGAGAGACAAACATCAGAATAATTAGCATTAACTGGCTAATAATTAGGAAATAAGTTATTAAACCTGCGTTAATTACTTAATAACTGAAGTTTCAGCCAAGTATAGCATTAATGCACGGGAATTGGTATAAAAGGGGGAGGCTTTAAACCCAATTTTTCGGTAAGAGAAAAATTAAAAAATTATCAAAATAATATGGGTCTAAAACCCCACCTTTTAAGGCACAATATTTTTGGAGCGGAGCTCAAATCCCCTACTTCCCCTCCTGGGAGGGGCTAGGGGTGGGTACACTTGCTGACTTGCAGACTTGCTGACTTCTAAGTTCGTTAAATCCCCACCATTACGACTGTAGGACTACTCCTCAATTTAATATATAGGATACAGCAAGGAACGAGTTGGTATTTGACATAGACTAATGATAAATCTTAGACACAGAAATTCTTTTCCAACTGTTCTCTTTTAAGTAGAGCAAGTCATTTCAGTTATCAGTTATCAGTTATCAGTATCTCCGGCTTTAGTCGGAGGCTTGAAATACTGAACTGAATATTTTTTCATCCCCTGAAAAGGGGAGGTTTTGGACTTCATTTTTTGGTAAAAAAAAAGACATTGCATATTTATCATAAAAAGCTTAAAAGCACTGATATTAATTACTTTTGAAATATTTTACAATTTTGATAAATAACCCATAAGATTGTAAGCATTTCCTGCGGACTGCTGCGCAAACAGCTATTAGCTGTCAGCTAGAGCGCAACAAGACTCTATCTTATGGGACAGTGTTTAAATTAACAACTAACTTTAAAGGGCAAGGGAACTAACTTTTGTAGTAAGACAATTAAATATTGCTTTGATCATAAATAATAAAGCTTTGATCGTAAATTAAAAGCAATAGCTGATAGCTGATGGCTGACTGCTGTTTGCGCAGCATTCCGTAGGAAATGCTTACATAAGATTTAGGAAGCTCTACGTTCTACTGATAACTTATAATTAATTATTCTAAGATTATATAAATAAATGTAAAATATGTAGGTTAAATTTCGTCATTTTCTATACGATTAAATATATTATCGAAAATTGTGGTTGAAAGCCTCCTCTTTTAAGGGGATAAAAAGAAAAATTTTCCCTACCGCGTCAATCCTCTTCTTTTCAAGGAGAGGTAATTATTAATTATTAATTGTTGAACTTAGCATCCATTAACACGAAAATATTTTTCAACTTCAGGAGGCATATATAATGGACATTAACTCATTATTGAACACCGTAGAACTTGATGCCATACACACAAATAATGATTTATTTTCAACCCCTGGAGATAAGATTAATTACTCGCATCCTAGTGAACCTGTACTACTAGAGAACTATTTAACTTTAAAAGATGATATAAACTCTGCCGACGATCTGTTTTTATCTCAAGATTCATTGGTTGCTGAATTAGATGATATCTCGAGAAATTCTGCTAGTCTTAACAACAATCAAGGAACCGATCCAATTACAGGTGAAAGTATACAATCAAGAAGTATTAACAAGTCAGATAATAGTATTAAAAATGCAACAAACCTGGGTGAAATATCTAGTGAAAAATTGAGAAAAAAGGAAAAAATTGGTTTCAAAGAAGGTAGCAAACGGGACAAATATGATTATTATAACTTTACCTTACCTGAAGATACTGAAGTCAGTATTACCCTCGATCGACTTAAGAAAAATGCCAATCTGCACTGATTTGATGAAGATAGCAAAACTGTATTAGAGAAGTCTACTATAAAAGGCAAAAGAGCTGAAAATATTACCGAATATTTAGATGCAGGAACTTATTATTTGCGAGTTTCTAATGTTGGTCAAGCCCAAACTCCTTATCGCCTCAATCTAGAATCAATTCCTGATGATAATACTATTGATTGAGCTAATGATTTAGGAAAATTATCTAACAAAAAACTCACAGCAAAAGATAAAATTGGTTTCAAAGAAGGTGCTGGAAGAGACAAAGTAGACCTCTATACTTTCGACCTGAATCAACAACGTGAGGTTGATATTACTCTGAATAAACTGAAGGGAAATGCCAATATCAAGTTAATTGATGAAGATGGTGAGACAGTTTTGGATAGGTCTACTAATAAAGGTAAAAAGTCAGAGAGAATTAGGGAAGTTTTAGAGTCTGGAAGTTATTATGTAGAAGTATCTGTTCCGGGTAATATTAAAACTAATTATCAGCTTAGTGTAAGTTCTGAAAAAATTGATAATGTAGTAGATTCACCAAAAAAAGAAGAGATTTATAAAGCTGGTACATGGGTAGCATTTGAAAACCGAGTTAGCTTGCAAATACCAAAAGGATGGGTTGGTGGAGTAACAAGTAATTATGATGAGACATTAATTTTAGCTTCATCTAAAAAATATCCAGATGTTGATGTAGAAATTAAGAACGAAGGTTACTTGACAGGTTCAATGAGAGGATTTGCTAATAATTGGAACCAGCCTTTTGAAAGTGATGGAGTTACCTTTCAACCACAGGGAAAAGCAAAAATAAAAGGTAATAAAGTTACTAATACTTATATTGCTGAAGATTCTGAACTTCAAGAAAAGCTTTACTTGGTTGCTACTATAGGGCCTAATAATGAAATTGCTACTGTTCTTGTAGGAGGAACAGAGAATAAGTTAAAAGACTATAAAGATATAGCAAATAATGTAGTTAACAATTTAGATTTTCCCGAACCTACTGACTGGGAATCATATTTGAGCGATCGGTGGTTATCTTACTATTTTAATAGTGACTTGTTGGAGATTGACTTGGATTTTAATGGAGTTATCAATTATTGGGAAGAACATGAAGACCAGGAAATATCTATAGGAATCTTTTTACACGGCGATCGTTCGTTTAGTTCTCATTATGATAGCTACAATGAAACTACAGGAACTACACAATTTATTTTCTCTGGCATTTGGGATATTACGAACAAAAACGAGTTAGCTTTATATGATGAAGATGGCGGTGTAAGTGTGGAACCAATTTTTGGTCCCGATCTAGATAAGGAAGTTATTTATAACGATATTACTTATTCAGTTCACAATATTAATTAGGGTGCATCTCATACCAAGCAAAAATACTTTTTTCCTATATATTCCCTGTTGCCTGTTGCCTTTCGGAGCTGTTGCCTAAAAGCGATAAATTTTTGGCTTTATTCATGCATTGATATGCACCCATTAATTAGTAGTAAAACTTAAGTATTGAGTTGTTTAAATAGGAGGAGAAATATTTCTCTCCCACCTGTTGAAAAAATAGTGAAAAGTTTCTAGTGCTGCGCAATTCAAAAAGATTTACCAAAAATTCCTGAAGAGCTACTTTCTTCATCAATCCAAAAAATTTTAAACTGAAAATCATCCTATCTTATATCAAATCAGCTTCAAAAGTTGTCAAAAGCGACGGTCGATCGACAATTTCTAAAACCTTTAATATTAATTTTACCGCATCCTCTTAGCGTGAAAATCTAGGGCAGCTTTAAGAGTCTGCTAACTTAGTAAAACACATTTGATTCTGACAAGAAATTGAAAAACCCCTTGAAATATATTCAGCTTTGATAAATTATCGCAAAGACTAATTTATCCTTTTTCTCCTTTAACCATTTGGCGGAAATTCTCTGTTATGTCTAAAGCTTCTTCTCTAGTTTTTCTTAACAATACTTCTACCATAATTGGTATAGCTTAACGATCGCACCTACTTGCAGGTATTTTTTTACCACAAAATCTCGATTAGGTCAAATAGACCGATTATCGGTTTGAAAAAATAGTTATATATTGAGGCTATGGCACAGCACTCAATTACTACTTTTTAGTCATCTCATAAACGAAAATACTTAGGTTTCAGCCTATTATTCCTTAAGTATTTTTAAAAGTAGTTATAACATTGGCAGCATATCATTGTTTTTTAGTATACCAAATCCCTGAAAAAACGCAAGTTCGTCGAAATACAAAGCAAAATTTATACCGAATTTGATGACTCATATTTAAAATTCAAAACATAAATTGTATTTTGTACAAGTTTTATTTATATTCACTTTCTAGGACTCTCTTAACTGAAAATCTGTAATATTTTTATAAAATTTTGTTTGCTTTATGGATCGAGATATTTTTTTCAACTAGCTATCAGCTTTTAGTATTTCCTGACGGAATGCTCCACAAACAGTTAGCCTCCTAGGTCGGAACTGCGAACTTCAGCTTTTAGCAGCTCTGGTTAAAATCCGCTGTATAAGCAGGATTGTTTAGGAGGGGTTGAAATCCCCTTCGTTCAATGCGCGAAAAATAATCTTGTTGACTGCTGACTGCTGACTGCTAACCACTTTTCCAAACCATAAAACTATCATAATTACCTGAAATTTAATACTAATTTAAACTTCATTAAAACTTCAACAGAAAAATGTGTCATCAATTATAAAAAAAGTACAAAAAGATAGAGAAAATAACTCAAGTCAACCCCACAAAAAAAGAACAGAACTATAATAAAACAGATATCAAACTAGCCCCAGAAAAATCGAAAATTAGGGCAAGGAGAGAATATGAAAGTAACAAACGAGCAAGAACTTGAAGAACTGATAAAAAGAGTAAAACAAGCTCAAGAAAAATACGCCACTTATACTCAAGAACAAGTAGACTACATATTCAAAAAAGCAGCCCTAGCAGCCAATGCAGCTAGAATTCCCCTAGCAAAAATGGCAGCCACAGAAACAGGAATGGGAGTAGTAGAAGACAAAGTAATCAAAAATCACTTTGCTTCAGAAATTATCTATAACAAATACAAAAACGAAAAAACCTGCGGAGTTATCGAAGAAGACAAATCTTTTGGCTTTCAAAAAATCGCCGAACCAGTAGGAATCTTAGCAGGAATAGTTCCCACAACTAATCCCACCTCAACAGCAGTCTTTAAATCCCTAATTAGTCTCAAAACTCGTAACGCAATTATATTTTCTCCTCACCCCAGAGCCAAAAAATGCACCTGCGAAGCAGCAAGAGTAGTCCTAGAAGCAGCAGTTGCAGCAGGGGCACCAGAACAGATAATTGGCTGGATAGACGAACCAACAGTTCCCCTATCCCAACAACTGATGCAGCATCCAGATATTAAACTGATCCTAGCAACTGGTGGACCGGGAATGGTCAAAGCGGCCTACTCCTCCGGTCATCCATCCCTAGGAGTTGGTGCAGGTAATACACCAGCTTTGATTGACGAAACGGCCCATATAAAAATGGCAGTCTCTTCAATTATTCTCAGTAAAACCTTTGATAATGGCATGATTTGTGCCAGCGAACAATCAGTAGTTGTCGTTGATAGTATTTACGATACAGTCAGAGAAGAATTTATTGCAAGAGGCGCTCACCTCTTAACTCCAGAAGAAAAAGATAAACTGCGGAGCAAAATTATTGTCAACGGACGGTTAAACGCAGAAATTGTTGGTCAACCCGTGCAAAAAATTGCCGAAATGGCAGGTTTCTCCATTCCAGAAAATACCAGAGTAATTATTGGTGAAGTAGAAGATATTAATAAAGAAGAACCCTTTGCCCACGAAAAACTTTCCCCTATCTTAGCAATGTATCGGGCAAGTACCTTTGAAGAAGCTGTGGACAAAGCCGAAAGTTTAGTCGAATTTGGTGGACGTGGACATACAGCAGCTCTATATACTTCCCCTGCCAATGCCGACCATATTAAAAGATTTGAAGATACAGTCGAAACAGCCAGGGTTCTAATTAATACTCCTTCTTCTCAAGGAGCGATCGGCGACCTCTATAATTTCCGTCTTGACCCCTCCCTAACTCTCGGTTGTGGTACATGGGGTGGTAACTCGGTTAGCGAAAATGTTGAACCTCACCATTTGCTAAATATAAAGACAGTGGCAGAACGTCGAGAAAATATGTTGTGGTTCCGCGTTCCACCAAAAATTTACTTTAGATATGGAGCTTTACCTACTGCCATGCGAGAATTGGCAGGTAAACAACGAGCATTTATCGTCACTGACAAACCCATTTACGAACTCGGTATGACTCGCGGTTTAGAAAATGTGCTGGATGAAGTTGAGGTTAAATATGACATCTTTTATGATGTAGAACCCGACCCTTCCCTGGACACTGTCAACCGGGGTTTGGAAATGATGCGGAAATTTAATCCTGATGTGATTATTGCCATTGGTGGTGGTTCGCCGATGGATGCGGCCAAAATTATGTGGTTGATGTACGAGCATCCAGAAATTGAGTTTGAAGGTTTGGCAATGCGGTTTATGGATATCCGTAAACGGGTTTACGATTTGCCTCCTCTTGGTGAGAAAGCTATTTTGGTGGCGGTGCCTACTACTTCTGGTACGGGTTCGGAAGTTACGCCTTTTGCTGTGGTGACTGACCGCCGAAATAATATTAAGTATCCTCTGGCAGATTATGCTTTGACTCCGACTATGGCTATTGTCGATCCAGAGTTGGTGCTGAATATGCCGAAAAGTTTGACTGCTTTTGGTGGGGTTGATGCTTTGACTCATGCGGTGGAAGCTTATGCGTCTGTTTTAGCTTCTGAATATACTAATGGTTTAGCATTGGAGGCTACCCGATTAATTTTTAAGTATCTGCCTTCTGCTTATAATAATGGTGCTAATGACCCGAAGGCAAGGGAAAAGATGCACTATGCTGCAACCATGGCAGGTATGGCTTTTGCTAATGGTTTCTTGGGCGTTTGTCATTCCATCGCTCACCAGTTGGGGGCTATTTTTCACATTCCTCACGGTTTGGCAAATGCGTTGATGATTTCTCACATTATTCGTTACAATGCCACCGATGCACCATTTAAGCAAGCAACTTTCTCTCAATATAAATATCCTAATGCTAAGTGGCGTTATTCTCGAATTGCCGATTATCTGTCATTAGGTGGGGAAACTGAGGATGAAAAAGTAGATTTGTTGATTGCTGCTATTGAAGAGCTGAAGAGTCAGGTTGGTATTCCCAAGGCTATTAAGGATGTAGTTTCGGTGAGTGAAGCTGAATTTTTTGCTAAGTTGGATGATTTAGCAGACCAAGCTTTTGACGATCAATGTACTGGTTCAAATCCTCGTTATCCTTTGATTAGTGATATTAAGCAGTTGTTGACTAATGCTTATCATGGTGACTTGGCTACTTCTGGAAAGTTAAATGGTAATGGTGCTGTGATTATTCCTCCAAGTACACCTGTTGCGGTAGGAAAAGGATAATTTAGCGGGAGAAGTCAGTAGGGTGCTGAAGCGCGATCGCGTAACGCACCCATTGCTCAGGAGTCATATAATTCCGTCTGATATAGAATCCGGTTGAATACTTATTATATGAGATGGGGGGATAGGGGGATGGGGAGATAGGGGGATGGGGAGATGGGGGGATGGGGAGATGGGGAGATTTAATATTGAAGTGTGGATAGAATTATCTGGACTTTTGTAAAAAAGTAAAATATATTTACCTCTATTCTATAATTAGAGGGAGTTATACCAGAGTCTACCCCCAGATTACCCCCAAGTCAGCTTTATGTTGAGCAAAAATTTCTTGATTCTCTTGTAACCAGCAAAAAAATGTGTAGGAAACACCAGTCATAAATGCTTCTAATTTCTCTGTAAAATTTGTCAAAGCTTGGCGAGAATAACGCTTTCTCAAGCCTCCCATTAATTGTTGGTAAAGAATGAAAGTATAGGCAACAAAAACTAAGATAAAATGACGCATCATACTGGTTTTATCTCGAACTCGATCTTCTTTTAAACCCAACCATCCCTTAGCTTCCCTATCAAACTTTTCAATATAGTTTCTATCAGAAAAAGTTTGAACGAGCCATGCTCCAGTCACACTTTTATATTGTTTATTTGTAATTAAATAATCAATTTCAGTAGCCTCTTTTATAGAACTATTATTCATGACGATAGCAATAGTTCTTGGACCACTTAAACATGATTGTTTCTACTTCTATGGTAGCTACCCAAACTGTTTTGGGTATATCTTGTTCTAATGTTACTTCCTGAAAATTATTTTGAGGTAAAGATAAGGCTATTTCATCTAACCTTTTTTGTGATTGTTTTTTGCCAGTTTTTTGATTGATAACACTTACCTGACGATTTTTCGCTAACCCCCCTATATATTTAAGTTCCAGTTGTTCGCGCTTCCTGTAAAAAAGACGAATTATTTCCATAACCTCCATCCACTAAAACTATACCTGGTCGATATTTTCTGGACAAAGTTTTTTTCACTAACTTGATTGCTAAATCGGGTTTTTTAACAAATTCTTGATCTTCTTTTCCATCTGGTAAAGATGATGACTTTTGGTATAATTCCACATCCAAAGGTAGACTGCGCACTCCATCATATAGGTGAGTTGTGACTATTACTACGACCTTGTCTGTTTTACCAATTTCTCCAAGATATTGTCGGCCTACTCCACCAGTAAAATTACCACTTTTTCTATGGCCGTATGGCATCAATAATCAGAGCAAATCCATTTCTAATTCTGGTTTGATTATGTTGATTCATAATTTCTAAACGACGTTTGCTGACGCAAAGCTTTCCTCCGGAATGCTGCGCAAACGCTAACATTTATCGAATTGTCATCCCCCGATCGCATAGCCAATAAAATGATGTATATTATTATATGAAGAGCCGATAATATTGTCGGTAATTTGAGCAATATTTTTGCGTTTACTTTCTCCTAATAATCCCGCCAAATAATAACGAAATCCCTTTTTTTGAGCTTTTGTTTTGAATAAATCATCAAATTTTTGACACCACTTTTGAAAGCATGGCGGTCATTTCAGTTATCAGTTATCAGTTATCAGTACCTCTTGCTGTTTGCGCAGCATTCCGCAGGAAAGCAAGAGGCTTGAAATACGGAATTATCTTTTTTTTATCCCCTTAAAAGGGGAGGCGCATACCCTCATTTTTTGGTAAGGCAGACAAGGTTGTTTCTTTCATCAGCTATCATTTTTAGGTAAAAGCCATAATATATAATGATTTTAACCTAGTTTACTGCATTTTTTTTTGAAAGTCCAGTTATAAACATATACTGTATAACCGGAAATTAATTATTAATTATTAATTATTAATTATTAATTATTAATAATTCCCTCTCCTTGAAAACGGAATTGATTGATTCAGTAGACATCTCCAGAAAATAAATCTTTTAATTAGAGCAGGCTAAGGATACGAAAAATTCACCCTAAAAAATCCTTTTTCGCGCCTTTTTTGTAAAAATATCTTACCTGTTGCCAGATGAGCTGTTGCCTGTTGCCTACTCCTGCAAAAAATCTATATCTTTTTCGGAGATGTCTAGTGTGGGAGTATGTCACGACGATATTTTTCTTCTTTCTAACTTGTCTGCGCCAAATTCCAATTTGCCTACTAAAAATGCAAAGAGTAGCTCCCACCCAACAAATTTCTAAAAAAGATATAAATGCGTGATATTTCATTTTTTCCCCTACCTATAGTTAGATAAAAATTAATTTATAAAATAAATAAATTATAGTTAAATTCATACCAAACCTGTTCTCAAAGCAACAACAGCTGCTTTAACTCGGTCGTCAACTGCTAGTTTATTCATAATACCTTTAACATGAGTTTTAATCGTATTCGGACTCAAAAAAAGGTCTTTAGCAATTTCATTATTAGTTTTACCCTCCACCAATAACTTTAAAACATCTAATTCTCTAGATGACAAATTAGCTGAATTTTCTGGCACTGCTGGTGATGCTGGTTGCAAATGCTGAATTACCATTCGTCCCACCTGTGGATCGAGATAAGTAGCACCATCTATAGCAGCAGTAATAGCAGATATCAACCTTTCTACACTTGCCCCCTTTACACAATAAGCATCTGCTCCACTAGATAATGCACCCATAACTTCTTGCTGACTATCGTGAGATGTTAGTACAACAACTCTTGTACCTGGGAGTTTTTCCTTAATTTGCTGAGTAGCTGCTATACCATCAAGTTCTGGCATGGCAATATCCATAACCACTAAATCTGGTTTCTTTTCGATCGCTTCTGCTACACCCAACTTACCATTGTCTGCTAAACCTACTATTTCAATATTGTTACGATCGCCCAAAACTTGCTCTAACCCAAGTTGCATCATTGGGTCATCATCCACAATTAAAATTCGTATTTGCTGTTGTTGACTGGTTGTTAACTGTTCCATAATGACTTTTTAATTTTCCTAATTTCGTATTTGCTGTTGTTGACCAAAAAATAAGGTCTATAGCTTCCCTTTTTCAGGGGATAAAAAGTGGTCGTTCGCGGAGATCGGAACGGAGTTCTATCTTCGGAGCTTCCAGCAGGGTGGGATGGCGAGGTCTCAAAGCCATATCCATGAGACCAAGAGATCGACAGAATTCCGTATTTTCTTGCCTCCTTATTACCGAATAATTAATAATTAATAATTAAATAATTCAGATTTAAAGCCTCCCCTTTTAAGGGGAAAAAAAGAAAATATTCTTTATATTTAATTCCGTAACGGTTTTAACCAGAGGTAATTATCCATTATCCATTATCCATTATCCATTAATGAAAGGAGGTACTGTTAACGCGCGTCAGAAGTCAGAAGTCAGCAAGTCTGCAAGTTAACCCACCCCTAACCCCTCCCCAACCCACCCCCGCTCCTCCCAAGAGGGGAGCCAGCAGGGGAAGGGTATTTGAGAAAAGCTCCAAAAACCCGATCGCCTTAAAAGACGGGGTTGCACGACCCAATCCTGTTTGATAACTGATAACTGATAACTGAAGTGACTGGTTGTTAACTATTCCATAATTAATTACTTTTTAATTTTCCTGATGTTGATGACCATCAACTAATTTTCAAAACTTGTACTAACTCACCTGCCGCGATCGAAGTTTCATTTAATGGTACAACCGCTAAACCTCTACTACCAGCTAAATTAATTAAATTTCCCGAGCTGTGACTACCGACCGCAAGTTGAAACTCATAACCATTACTTCCTAAATTTAACTGACCCCATAGATAAGTTTCTCGTTTACCGTTGGAGTGTAAATCTTGAAGCGATCGCGCCGTTACAAATTCAGGTCCCCATGCTGCTGACTGGACTCCTGCCAATTTTTTCAGCGCTGGTTGTACAAACCGCCAAAAACTGACTAATGCCGAAACTGGGTTTCCTGGTAAACCGAAATATACACATTGACTATCGGCAAATTTAGCAACAGTTAATGGTTTTCCTGGTTTAACTGCCACAGAATGAATATGAATTTCTGCTCCTAACTCTGCGAGAATATCTTCTACATAATCATAGTCTCCTACTGATACTCCACCAGTAGAAAGTAAAAAATCTGTAGTTGTTATCGCTTCAGCAATAGTTTTTTTCAATATTTCTCGTTCATCTGGTATAATACCGAGTCGTATTACTTCTGCACCTGTCTGTGCTAAAGCTACTGCTAAAGCATATTGATTTGAGTCTACTAACTGACCTGGTTGTAGGGGTTGGTCTGGTGTTACTAATTCGTTGCCAGTGGATAATATTCCAACTCTAGGTCTGCGATACACTGTGATTTCAACACATTGAAGTGCTGCTAATACTGCTATTTCTGAAGCACCTAAGATAATTCCTGGGCTGAGTAAGGGAGTACCTGCAGTATAAAATGAACCACGATATCGTACAAATTCTTGTTGATTTTTAGGAGATTCTAAGATGAGTACGTTATTGTCTTTTCGTTGGGTCGCTTCTTGCATGACTACTGTATCTGCACCTAGCGGCATAACAGCACCTGTAAAAATACGAGCTGTTTGCCCAGGTTGAATGTGCGACTGGGGTTGATACCCAGCAGGAATTTCTTCTATGATTGCTAAGGATATTGGATTTTCGGGACTAGAGTCTTTGACATCTGTAAATTTTACTGCGTAGCCGTCCATTGCTGAATTATCCCAGTGGGGAAAATCAAGCTTACTGGTGACTGGGGTGGCTAATATGCGCCCCGATGCACTTAATAGGTCTAGTTTTTCTACATCCCTCTGGGTATCTAAGGGTTGTACTAGGTTCAGAATGATTGACTCTGCTTGGTCAACTGGTAGCATTTTCAATCTATAAGATTTATTTGGGTTATTTTAATTATAGATTGTATTTGACATCCTTTACTTTCTACTAAACTTATTATAGCGCTACTTGAATGGGGAATAGGGAACAGGGAACAGGGAATAGCAAACTTTCAACAATTAATAATTAATTATTCATTATTAATTATTATTGCTCTGCTGAATAAAATTGTAATCAATACCTGTAAAGGCTTCCAGGGTTAAATATTGCTGAAAAAGTACAAGGTTTTTGGCTCTTTTTGTCTAAAAATGCTAATATTTTTCCCCTGACTATCAGAAAATTTGGCCGTAGCAGATAGTCTAAACTTTTGCCTGTTGCCTTCGGGAGCTGTTGCCTATTATCACCATCAGACTTTTTCAGCAAACCCTAATTAACAATTGCCTCTCCTTGAAAACGGATAGGATTGACTAATCATGAAAATTTTTATTTATTATATCAAATCCGTTTAATTCGGCATAAAAAAATGTTCCATCTTCAACCATTACCAAATATTTCTCGATCTCCCCATCTCCCCATCTCCCCATCTCCCCATCAATTTTTCTCTAATGACAATAAATTGACTCTGCCCTTTTAAGGGGATAAAAAGCGGTTGTTCGCGGAGCTAGGAACGGAGTTCTATCTTCCTAGCGGACCGTAGTAGACTGACACAGCTAAAACTGCGCACTCTTATTTTTATTTCTATTAGACTGACACAGCTAAAACTGTGCAATAGATTTTTGTTTCTAGGTGTCTCGAGCTCCCCTACTCCCCTACTCCCCTACTCCCCTACTCCCCTACTCCCCTACTCCCTAATGCACCATTTTAGCTGTGTCGGTCCAGTAGGGTGGAATGGCGGAGCGCAGAGCGGGTCTGCAAGAACGGGTCTCGGAGCCATATCCATCAGACTAAGGGAAAAGAGAATTCCGTACTTCAAGCCTCCTTATTACCGAATAATTAATAATTAATAATTAAATAATTCAGATTTAAAGCCTCCCCTTTTAAGGGGAAAAAAAAGAAAATATTCTTTATATTCAATTCCGTAACGGTTTTAACCAGAGGTAATTATCCATTATCCATTATCCATTATCAATTAGACCTCTCCAAAAAAGATATAGATTTTTTGCAGGAGTAGGCAACAGCTCATCTGCTCCGAAAGGCAACAGGTAAGATTTTTTCACAGAATTTGACAGGAAAAATGATTTTTTAGGGTGAATTTTTATTTCCTTAACTGCTCTAATTAAAAGGTTAATTTATTTTCTGGAGATGTCTATTAATGAAAGGAGGTACTGTTAACGCGCGTCAGAAGTCTGCAAGTCTGCAAGTCTGCAAGTCAGAAGTTAGAAGTTAGAAGTCAGAAGTTAGAAGTTAGAAGTCAGAAGTTAACCCACCTCTAACCCCGACCGTGGAGGGGAAATAGGGGATTTAAGCCTCGCTCCAAAAATATTTCGCCTTAAAAGGCGGGGTTTTAGATCCATATTATTTTGATAACTTATAACTGAAATGACCCCTGTTGTTTTGTGCTTGCTAAAGGGTCTCAAAGGTTTTCTTGTTGAATAAAAAGTCATGCGCAGGGGCGAGTTACGCCCAATGATTACATACTATCATAATTTTTTTTCTAATGCAACCCGAACTTGGAAATTTTTTATTGGGAGCTTAATAGAATGAAAAAAAATGAAAAATTTAATTAGTGGTTTGAGGAATTAATAATTTTGACAAATGTTTAGTTAGGGTTTGCTGAAAAAGTATGCATGGGTTCGGGGAGTCCTCAGGAGTCAGGAAGGAAGAAGAGGTGGTTTTAAGATATAAGAAGGAGACAGTTTTTCGATCGCTAATTATCCGGACATGATATAAAATGGAAACCTCAAAAACCACTGTATATTTTACTTTTAAAAACTTCTAAACTTTTCCTGTTCTGTGAAATTTTTTATCGTCGCGAATCTGGAATATTTCACTCCTAGATCGAGTTAACTCAATCAATTAATATTACTAACTCTGTTCTTGTTTTTAATGATGATAACGATCGGAGTTTATCGGCAGAAATTTGTCAGATTTTTACCAATTTATTCCCTCCTGACTCCTGAGGACTGACTCCTTAGTCGTTTATTTATGAGTATTCAACCGGACATGATATAAGATAATGAAATTATCATTAATCAAACTATGAATACCAACATTAATTCTCAATATCTGAATTTGGAAAACGCTCGGATTCATTATCTTGAAACAGGCCCAAAAAATTCAGTTAGTGTACTTTTGTTACATGGGGCAAGTTTTAGCGCTCAGACATGGCAAGAAATTGGGACTCTTGAACTTTTAGCTATGACAGGTTATCGAGCAGTTGCTGTGGATATTCCTGGATATGGTCGTTCTAAAAGAACATCAGTTTCTAGCTTAAGTTTTTTACTAGAATTATTAAGTATTTTAAAATTAAATCTTCCAATTTTAGTATCTCCTTCTATGAGTGGAAGTTATAGCTTACCTTTTGTGATTAATCATGGAGATAAATTAGCAGGTTTTGTCGCCATTGCGACTGTCGGAATTCAACGTTTTCAGAATCAATTAGAAGGAATTGAATTACCCACATTAGCTATTTGGGGAAGTAACGATCGCATAGTTCCTATAGTACAGGCCGATCTGTTAGTAAAACTAATGTCAAATTCTCAAAAAGTTATTCTAAATGATGCTGGTCATGCTTGTTATATGAAAGAAACGGAAGAATTTCACGAACATTTGATTAAATTCATTGAAAGCTGTATAAGTGATTCAACAATTAATAATTAATAATTAATAATTACCTCTTCTTTTCAAGGAGAGGATTGACTCAAAGGAAAAATATTTCTTGTTTCTCCTTGTTTATGAGAGGCTTTAAACCTTAATTATTCGGTAATTTATATCAATATGTAGGGGATGATTGAAATCAAGTTTTTAATGCTTAAATCTGAATTTATTTCTATGATTAAATACCCCTAGTACCGCTACGCGGAAGTTAAAAGTCATGCATTTAAAAGTTATATCATGTCCGGTTGAATAGTTATAAATAAATTACGGAGGAGTCAGTCCTCAGGAGTCTACCCACCCCTAAGCCCGACCGTGGAGGGGAAGAAAGAAGAAAGAAGGAAGAAGGAAGAGGAGGAAAAGGAGAAAGTTTTTTTGATCGCTAATTATCCGGACATAATATTAAAAGTTAAAAGTTAAAAGTCATGCATTTAAAAGTATTGATTTGTAATTGTTTTAGGATTTTGTAACTGGTCAGTTATTTCCGTCATCCTGCACTAGGATAGCAATTATAAGTAATTTGTGAAAAACATCAAAAGATAGTTCAACAATTAATAATTAATAATTACCTCTCCTTGAAAAGAAAAGGATTAACGCGGAGGGTGAATTTTTTTTCTTCACAGGAGTCGATTGGATATGGTTAGGTAATATAGAATCCGGTTATATAGTATATGTTGATAATTTCTTAAATTACTTCAAGCCTTTAATCAGACCCACTCCCCCACTCCCCCACTCCTCTACTCCCCTACTCCCCTACTCCCCTACTCCCCTACTCCCAACTATACAATAACTATTCAACCGGATTCTATATAACCCATCCATCCCATCCTACTGGAAGCTCCGAAGATAGAACTCCGTTCCGAGATCCGCGAACGACCGCTTTTTTCTCCTTTAAAGGAGGGGTTTTAAATCTTAATTATTCGGTAAAAAATATCTAGTTATTCTCCTTTTATATCAAATCCGTTGGCGTTGGTATAAAAAAATCTTCCATCTTCAACCATTACCAAATATTTCTCCATCTCCCCTACTTCCCTACTCCCCTACTCCCCATCTAATTACACCGATGGTACCGGATTTGATATTACTTGTTTCTTTTTTTGAGGATTTGTTTTGTACGATAATCCTAATAATTAATATATTAATTATTTTATATCCGATTGAATACTTACGGCAGTTTGCTGTTTGATGAGGTCAAAATTATGAGGCGGTAGGCAACATAAAAGAAGAAATAGATACTAATGGAAGACTGTACCTCACTATCTTAAAAAATGCGGGGCTTTGTTGCATGAAAGTAGCGTTCTTAACATCCATTCGGCAGTTATATCGCCCTGCGACTGCAATTGTTATTATTGGACAATAGTTATGGCTCTGCTGATTCGCCGCTGTGCGACTGCAATTGTTACTATTGGACAATAGTTATGGCTCTGCTGATTCGCGATCGCTGTGCGACTGTAATTGTTACTATTGGACAATAGTTATGGCTCTGCTGATTCGCGATCGCTGTGCGACTGTAATTGTTACTATTGGACAATAGTTATGGCTCTGCTCTTGAGCGCCATTCGGAGTAAGTGCGGCAGCTTAATCGCTGTGCGACTGTAATTGTTACTATTGGACAATAGTTATGGCTCTGCTGATTCGCGATCGCTGTGCGACTGTAATTGTTACTATTGGACAATAGTTATGGCTCTGCTGATGAGCGCCATTCGGAGTAAGTGCGGCAGCTTAATCGCTGTGCGACTGTAATTGTTACTATTGGACAATAGTTATGGCTCTGCTGATTCGCGATCGCTGTGCGACTGCAATTGTTACTATTGGACAATAGTTACAGCAGTTTCCG
>JAXHSW010000190.1:0-18815 GCA_034190295.1 Cyanobacteriota bacterium
AGAATATTACAGATTTCAAGCCTCTTTATTGCAGAGGTACTGTTAACTGATAACTGATAACTGATAACTGAAATTACTTCAAATATTAGGAATATGAGCAGCAACTTTTAAACCTTGTGGGTTATAAACTTCTAAAGGAATTTTGGCATTATTACTAATAGCCTTCAAAGCTATCTGTAAAGTTTTCAAATGTTTTTCTAGTTGAGTCAAACTCTTTTTATCTTTATTACCCTGTAATTCCTTAGCTGTTTTCTTGATTTTATCCACATAATCAGAAGTTAAGCGTACAGTAATTAAATCCTTCGTAATACTATATTCACAAATTTTAGGTGTCCCATTACAAGTCTTAGTTAAATCTTGACGAGCTTTAGCTATAGTATCCAAAAATCTCTGATTAGCTTGCGCTATTTTGAGAATAGTATCATAAGATTTAATTAAAGGTTTTGCCTTAGAAAAATAACTAGAATTATTAGGTACTTCTTCAGCAGAATTTAGAGCATTTTGCCAGTATTGCACAGCCTCTTGCCAATTATCTTTTTTCTCAAAAACTTCAGCTTGTTTCGCATAACTAATAGCTTGATTATAATATTCTTCACCAATTTGTTCTATAACTCTACGTTCTTCAGCTAACTGAAGTTTTTGTTCATACTGAGGTAGTAAATTTTTAGCTTCTAAATAGGCAGTTGTTTGTGGTGGAATAGAGGATATTTCATCCAAAGCATCTGCCCAACTTGAATATACATTTTTCCAGCTTTCAGGAAACTGAGCTACTACTTCTCTTGTCTCTGCTAACTGAGCTGATTTTTTAGCAGCAATTAATTTTTTATCTGCTGCTTCTTCTGTTGTTAATCTACCTTTAATCGCCACTAAATATTTACGATATTGCTGTAGTTTATTCTTGGCAAAAGGATAAGCTTTACTATCTTCTGGTACTTTTTCTAGTAAGACAATCGCATCTTGCCAAAGTGATTGAATTTCGACCCAATCTTCTACTTTTAGTGGCAACCCTTTACTATTTTGAGCTGCTTGCTGACCTTTATTCAAAGCTTTTCTAATTCCTGCCAAATTTTGAATTTCTGTTTGGTAAGTAGATTTTAAATGCTGTGATTCAAAGTAATGTATTGACCAAAATGGAATCTTTTCTAAACTTTGAGTTGCTTTTTCTAACTTTTCTTGTGCCTGTTTTGGTGCTAGAGAGTTTTTAACATTTTTGATTGTTTCTAATGACTGCCGATTTAATTCTTTTGCTGTGGGTATAATCATACATTTTCCAATAACACAGGGTTGAGTTATGGCATAAAAACAGCCTATTAAAATTGTCAAACTTAAACTGGCACTGAGAAATTCTACTTTAGAGAAGGTACTTAAGTTAACAGTCGATCCTTGTTCTGGATAATGAGATTTTTTTGCTTTTTTTCTGGATTTTTTAGGAGATATATCTAATCCTTCTATATCAAAAGGGTTATCTAAATCATCTAGTAATTTTGAGGTAATTTTAATCTCTGACTTTTGACTTTTCTCTTTAGGAGTATACTCTTTTTCAACATTAGTATTTAGTTCAGACTCTAACTTAATAGATATCTGTTCTAAATTTTCTAAATCAAATGGATTATCTAAAGAATCTAAAAGTTCTGGTGTAATTTTTACTCCATCGCCTATATCTCCATCTACCCATTTTGGCATAAAAGTTAATGTAGATTCTTCTAGCCGACTTTTTGTAAAAAATGAATGATAAGCATAAGGATATATATGACCAATAACATTCAAACAAATACCTACTTTTTCTATAGATTCTAATTGTTGTTTTTGAACGAGACCTTTTAACTCAGAAATTGTTTTTTCTCGGTCTATAACTAAATTTGCTGGATGTTCACAAATCACTAATAATGTTCCAGCTTTTAAGTCACATTGAATTTTACAAGCATCGTTGAAATTTCTCAAAGATTGCCAGCTTTTTTGTAAATTATCTTCTAATATCTGAGTATTAATATTTCTGATTGCTGTTTTCATTTTCTAGTTAAAAATTTGATTTTTTTATTGGTTAGCTGTATTCATTATTTTAAGAATTAGACATCTCCGAAAAAGAGGGAGTAGGGAGTAGGGGAAAATAATTGATAATTTCTGTGCAATAATTTATTTTATTTTTGATGATTGGAGATGTCTATTATATTTTTGGATATTGTCGTTAAATCAACAATCCTGAATATGAAATAAATTATTATACCAAATTCAAAAAAGGTAGTTACATCTGAATTTGTGATTTATTCCTACAATAAAAAATATAAATTACATAAATTATAAAAATTCCACCTTTCCCCCCTTTTTTATTATGTTTTTATTGACCGAATAATTAAGGTTTAAAGCCTCTAAGAAACAAGCATAAACAAGAAAAAACTTTCCCTTTTGTGTCAATCCTCTTCTTTTCAAGTAGAGGTAATTGTTAATTCTTGAACTGTTCCTTGTGTCGCGGTCGCAATATTTTATGAAATTGGATTAATCAAACCATTTGGATAAATATTTGCTAAAAATTCCTGTTCCATAGAAACAAATTTTTGTAATATTCTTTGGTCTAATTAGTATCATTTGTCAATCATACAAAATCCTGCCCATAGGTTTCTTGAAAGCAAACCTGACTCAAAGAAAGACGTCCACCATATTTTTTAAATGGTTCAGCAGCATAACCCATAGCTAATAAACAACAAACATCTACTTGCTCCGGAATATTAAATGCTTCTTTAACTTGAGAAGTAATAAATCCTTCGAGAGGACAACTATCAACCCCAAAACTACTAGAAACGAGCATAATTTGAGCTACTGCTAACATTATTTGCCTATTTATCCAAGCTTCCATAGACTCAAAAGAAGGAGGACTTTCAAACATTTTAGGAATTGAATTTCGCATATAATCTGCATAAGTATCATTGATGGCTTCATGCTCTTTGCCCAACTCAATTATAGATTCTATATATTCTGGTTTAGATACATGGCGATCGCCACAACAAATCAGAACTACTGGAGCTTCTTCTACCTGGCGTTGATTAAAAGCACAAGCCTTAAGTCGTTCTTTATTCTCTTGTTTTTTAACCACAATAAAACGCCAAGGTTGTAAATTAAAACCAGAAGGAGCCATCATACCCAGACGTAAAATTTCTTCTAGGATTACATTAGGAATTGAATCTTGACTAAATGCACGAGCAGAACGACGTTTCTCAATAGCTTGCTTTAAATTAATACTAGGTTCCATAAAATCAAAATATAATTTTTAGTTGAGATTTTTTTTTATTTCTTATTGAACTATAGTTTTTCCATTTTCAGGTATGAAACTAGGATTAATAGAAAAATGGAATAGGAGGAATTTATAGATAGATATAGATTTTGTAGTGCTACTATATTCAGTAATTATTAGGTCTCACAATCTTTAAAAACACCATATCATATAGCAGCATCAACATTAGAAATAGGGAATAAATTAAGATTAATTTTATCTATAGCAATTCCCGTACTGGTAAGGTACAAAATTCCTTTGTTTTAGGGAACACCGGAGCTAGGTTCTGGGTTCTGGGAATCAAATAGAAATTAAGATACTTGTACCTCATTAGTCTGAGAAACACCATATATAATTATTATTCATTTTGCATAATTTTTAGCAGTAACTATACCAAACCCAACTCTCGTTTCAATAAATTAATTGACTCTGTGCCAATGTAATTTTCAAAGCAGATAATTTGTGGTGGACGAATAATATCTGCTCTGTTTTTTTGTACGGCAGCTTTAACTTTTCCCTCGCTAAATTTGTCACAAATAATTATTTTAGCTATCCGCACCATAGCATCAACTTTGTGGGTTTCTTCCTGTTGCGCAGTCATTACAATTACATCATTTCCACGCAAACTATGAATAATTACTTCTGCAGCTTTTAGTAGGCCAGAACTAAGACTAACAATACCAAAGTAACTTCCCTTAGATAAATTATTGACCAATTTAAATTCTTGACCATAATCATATATATCAATTGGAATGACTCGTACAGATTTAGGAGCAGCTATATTTTCAGCTTTCCCAATGAAATATCGACTTGTGACAACCGTTCCAGAAGATACTTCGTCTATAACTCTACCCAGTTCTTCTAGAGGAACTACTTGCACAGAAATATTAAGAGCATGTTCCAACTCTTTAGCCATTAACTGTCCAATACCAATATCATTAGAGGGAGCTGTAACTAATACCCTGGCACTACAACGCAGTCGCCAGTCAATCTCAGTAAGAAACATTTCTCTAGCTTCATTCAGACTACAGCCTTGGGACAGTAATTCATCCAATCCACCCTTGACTATATCACTGGCATGGGGATACTTTTGATAAATGGGAGACTTTAACTTTGACCCTCCCTCATTTCCTTGTGCTCTGACATAAATACCAGAACCTGCTTGAGCTTCCACAAGACCAGTATCTTCAAGTTGACGATATACCTTACTTATAGTGTTGCGATGTAAACCAGTTTGCATTGCAAGTTGTCGGGTACTAGGTAGTCGATGGCCAGGAGGAAACTTTCGGGAAGCTATGGCAAACCGAATTTGATTAAATAATTGGTTTGATGCAGGAATATCACTATCTGCTTTAATCTGAAAATTAACCATAGTAGAAAAAACTGCTGCTCAGAAATAAATTTTCATGTTCTAATTTTAGTTTTTGTTTTGTCAACAACTCACTCATATTAAATCTTTTAATTAAATTGATATTAATGGCTTGAGCAATTATTATGTATTCTTAACAATCTACTAGATACCATCTAGTTTTGAATAAAGCTTTAGGTAAACTTTTCCCATCTAAATACTTACAACCTACGACCTAATACCTTCGGAGTGTAGCAACTATATGACAGAATTAAAAATCCGTACAGGCCATATTCAAGTCCCCAACGGAGACTTAGAAATAGCTTCCTATCTAGCACAACCAGTAGAAGAAAATCTATTTCCAGCAGTAGTAGTAATTCAAGAAATATTTGGGGTCAATGCCCATATTCGGGAAGTAACAGAAAAATTTGCCAAGGAAGGTTATGTAGCGATCGCTCCCTCTATCTACCAACGTCAAGCTCCCGGTTTTGAAGTGGGCTATACTCAGGAAGATTTAAAACTGGGTCGCAAGTATAAAGAACAAACCAAAGCTTCAGAACTACTCAGTGATATTCAAGCTACTATAAATTATCTCAAAACCCTACCTAATGTTAAAGCAGACAAGTTTGGTTGTATTGGTTTCTGTTTCGGCGGCCATGTTAGTTATCTGGCAGCAACTTTACCAGAAATTCAAGCAACAGCTTCTTTTTATGGAGCTGGTATTGCCACTGGTACTCCTGGTGGTGGTGAACCTACTATTACTCTCACTCCGAAAATTAGTGGTACTATCTACTGTTTCTTTGGCACAGAAGATTCTTTAATTCCGATAGAACAGGTAGACCAAATAGAGGCAGAATTACAGAAATATCAAATTAAACATCAAGTATTTCGTTATCCAGCAGACCACGGTTTCTTTTGTGACCATCGTAGTAGTTATAATGCTGAAGCTGCTGCTGATGCTTGGGTTAAGACAAAGCAACTTTTTGGTCAAAAATTGTAAAGATGTAAAGAGAAAAGCTATTTTAACAATTAATAATTAATAATTATTGATTCAAAGGAAAATTTTTTCTTGTTTCTCCTTTAAAGGAGAAGCTTTAAACTTTAATTATTCGGTAAAGTAATAATTTAACTTTTAACTTTTAAATGCATGACTTGCTCAAATTCTCTTACCTGAGTCAAAGTAATAATTTTACTTTTGAATTTTAACTTTTAACTTTTAAATGCATGATTTTTGACTTGCTCAAATTCTCTTTCCTGAGTCAAAGTAATAATTTTACTTTTGAATTTTAACTTTTAAATGCATGATTTTTGACTTGCTCAAATTCTCTTTCCTGAGTCAAAGTAATAATTTTACTTTTAAATGCATAACTTTTAACTTTTAAATGCATGACTTGCTCAAATTCTCTTTCCTGAGTCAAAGTAATAATTTTACTTTTAACTTTTTACCAAAAAATGAGGTCCAAAGCCTCCCCTTTTAAGGGGATGAAAAAATATTAAGTTCAATATTTCAAGCCTCCGGCTTTAGTGGTCGGTACTGATAACTGATAACTGATAACTGATAACTGATAACTGATAACTGAAATGACTTTTGCTATAGTTGACACTCCGTGGAATAAATCCACACAGATTCTTAAGGATAACAAATTTAATAGGCTAAAGCCACGTCAAATTTTACCCTTAATGGCATAGCCAAAGATGCCTCTAGTCTGTCCGGGGTAAACCCATTCAGGTTACTTTTTACTCCAATATTTGCAGCACCATTACAGTCAGCATTGATCGATTTTCCTTGCTTAGTTTTGTACAAACCGCGTTTAACTCGTTTACCACTAAAACTATATTCCCTTGGATTATCAGCATTGTAAACAGGTATCCGATCGTTATCTAAAAAACTAGCTTTGGAAGTATAAGATTCCTCAATTTCAGTGTAGGTTAATCCATACCTCTCACACATACCCTTTAGTTTTAATCTCAAATTATTGTGAGGTATTTGTACAAACTTTTGATTGTTTTTTTTACCTAAATTGAGATTTTTTTTAATTCCTGGATTTACACCTACCACAATAGTAGATATTTGGTTTTCTCTACACCAGTTGATTAAATATCTAGCTGCTTTATTCAGGTAATCTCTAACTTTATTGTTCCGATTTACTGTAATGCTAATTTGTTTTTTGGTTAAACCTTTAATGCCTTGTTTATCCTTTATTGACTGCAATCTAGAATTTTCCTTGTTGTACAACTGGTTGATTGATTTAAGTTTTCTACCGTCTAAAATAAACGATGACCCAGTATTTGATACACAAGTTGCTAGATTCTCTAACCCCAGGTCTACTGCTAAAGCATTGTCAGATTTTACTTTTAGTTGTGGTTCCTCTTCTGTAATAAATTCAACTTCAAAAAATCTAGCACCATATCTAGGAATTATTCTAACTTCCTTCAGATTTTTACCTACTAATCTTTCCGGAAAGGGAATTTTTATTGCACCATATTCAGCCTTAAACTTTCTAGACATTGGGATATTAAAATACCCATTTATCACTTTAATTCGAGGTATGATTAAAGGAAAAAAGCCTTCCTTTTTGAGGTATCTAGGTATTCGTATTTGTTCCCAACGATATAAACTTTCTTGAGCTTTCTGGGTTAAGTTAAAAAACGACTTAAAAGACCTATCTACAACCTTTAAAATTTGCTGTGCAATATCGGTTTGAAGTAGTTGATAATTTTCGTTATCCTTACAGTAATGGTAATTTGATTCATATCTAAGATATCCACCCTCAGCAAAATAAAACTGTCGCACAGAATAAAGCCCTACATTGTACATATTCTTGGACAATCTGCACAATTGCTTTAAGGCTTTAAACTCCTGGCTAGACAGGTTTCTAATTTTGTTCCTTTGGGTAAGATACATAATTTGCTTTCGCTGTATAATGAATATTATAGCGAAAAATTGAAAATTTGCAATATGCGTGACTACGGGTTTAACTAGCTATTAGCTATTAGCATTTCCGTACCGGAATGCTCCGCAAACAGCTAGCCTCTTGCAGAGGAACTGTGGACTTCAGCTTTTAGCAGCTCTGGGTTTAAAGCCCCGGTTTCAAACCGGAAAGTTTAGGAGAGGTTTAAATCTCCTTCTAAACGTTTACTCCTGACTGCTGAATGCTGAGGTGCTGACCGCTTTTTTTAAACCCGTCGCATCGTTTCCATCCAGCCGTTAAAAACGGGCTGGTTTTCTACTTACCGAAAGTTTAATGATGAATCCCGAATCAACTAGCTCTCAAGGAAGTAAACAGTCCTTTTCCATGGACGATTTTGCTAAAGCTCTCGAACAACCTAAATATAATTATGAATTTCAAAAAGGACAAATAGTCACTGGAAAAGTATATAGTTATGAATCTGAAGGTATATACATTGATATAGGGGGTAAGTCTTTAGCTCTTTTACCCATTCAAGAAGCTTTCTTGGGAGTAACACAAGATTTATCGGAAGCACTACCATTACAGCTAGAACGGGACTTCCTAATTATCCGCGAGCAAAATGCAGAAGGGGAAGTGCTTCTTTCTATCAAGCAGCTAGAAATTAATCAAATTTGGGAGAATTTGATTGAATTACAAGAAGGTGGTCAGTCTTTCCAAGTTCGAGTAATTGGTACGAATAAGGGTGGGGTAACAGTAGATATACAATCTTTGCGGGGTTTTATTCCGCGTTCCCATCTTCTGGCAAAGGATAATTTAGAGTCATTGATTGACCAAGTATTGACTGTTAATTTTTTGGAATTAGACCAAGAAAAAAAGAAGATTGTTTTATCTCAACGTTTGGCTGCTCAATCTGCTGGTTTTAGTAAGTTAATGGTTGGTCAGTTGGTTGAAGGAAATGTTGCTGGAGTGAAACCTTTTGGGGTTTTTGTAGATTTAGAGGGTTTAACTGGTTTGCTGCATATTACCCAGGTTAGTCAAAAACGGGTTGATTCTTTATCAACAATTTTTGCTCAGGGTAATTTGGTTAGAGCGATGATTGTTGATTTAGATGAGGGTCGAAAGCGAATTTCTCTTTCTACTAAGGTGTTGGAAAATTATCCAGGGGAAATGTTGGAAAAAATTGATGAGGTGATGGAGTCGGCAGATGCTCGTGCAGAAAGGGCAAGAAAGGCTTTACCTCAATTACAGTAGCAGGGAATAGGTATGGAGGGAACAGGGAATAGTCGGAAAAATATTTTCTAGTCTAAGGTTGATTGTCCGCATAAGTTCTCACCAATTCTTTCTTAGCTATAGGTGTAATTTTTCTATTACTTTTTAGGATGGCTGAATAGGTTTTGGCACTTATTCAGCAATTTTTATATAGCAGGGAATAGGTATGGAGGGAATAGTTGGAAAAACATTTTCTAGTCTAAGATTCATCATCAGTCTATGTCTTAACCAATTATTTCTTAGTATTTGGAAAGAAATTTTTATCAAGATGAAATGGCAGGAATAAAGAAGGAATAATTATCAATTTGATCGATACCATTTTGCGATAGAATTCCGTTTTGCTTGCCCAATCGAACTCCGTTTTGCTGATGCAATAAAACTCCGTTCCGCTACGCGATCGCCGGAGGCACAGTGAAGCTATTGCACTCCCACTTACTAATTATCTTTTTCATTTTAATAAGCACCTACGCAGAGCGACAGACTTGTTATCAATATACATCAAAATTGGCTGGGAAACAAAAACTCTGTATTTATTGCATATCAATACTTGTAGCGTTTATGAAAAGATTGCTTATACAGGGGCGAAATCGCGATTTTTCCCGAAAATTTGGTCTTCGATAGCTCATTTGAACTTTTTTTGCCAAAATTAGTTTAAATTATAAATATGTTAATCAATTAATCATAAGTTTAATTAATACCGAATCATTTTATAGTCTTATAAACAAAGAAGAAGGAGTTATTTCAGTTATCAGTTATAAGTTGTCAGAAAATTAATATTTATGGTTTTAGGGAACAGGGAAAAGGGAACAGGGAATAGACAAAAAATATTCCCAATTGTCAGTTTTACCTCATTAGTACGGAATCTGATATAAGTTATTATTTGAGAATATTGTTAGAAATAGTTAAATAGGTTTTGTAAGTTATTAAGTTATGTTTATAGTCAAAATTTTATCGACAACATGAAATGGCAGGAAAAAGAGTTCAATAATTGATAATTGATAATGGATAATTGATAATTACCTCTTCCTTCTAGGGAGAGGATTGAATAAAAGGAAAAAATTTATTTTCTTCCCCTTGAAAGGGGAGGCTTCAAGGCGTGAATTATTTAATTATTTAATTATTTAATTATTTAATTCTTCGGTAATAATTCTTAGTTTAATAGAGACAATTTTTCAGCAAATAATTTTAGAAAATCCTACTTTACCAATTAGGGCAGTATCTAGAGCTGGTGCAGAAATAAGTGATGTTTTAGAAGACAAGTTTGTTGAGATAGTTCAGCAGCAAGAAAAAATTATTGAAGTTGCAGGTTCTCCTAAAGGAGCAACTAAAAATCCATGGATATTTATTTTATATATGAGTTTACCAAAGAGGAGGAAGAGTTAATTTGGATAGATATCAAAGCTACAAATGCAGCTTACAAAAATAGTAATCCAGATTGTCATTTTACGATCGCTTTTAGCACCCCTTCAGCGATCGCATTTTTTTTCATAATGCTTTTATTCATTTTAATAAGCTTCTACGCAGAGCGAATTACTTACTCCCAATATACATCAAAAATTGTCAGAGAGCAAAAGTCCTGTATTTATTACATATCAAGAGTTATAGCGTTTATTTTAAAATTGTTGATAGAGGCGTGAAATCGCTATTTTTCCGAAAATTTTGACCCTAAATAGCTAAGTTGAACTTTTTTTGTCAAAATCAGTTTAAATTACAAATCTATAAAATAAAAAATATAAGCTTAACTAATATAAAATAATTTTATAGTCGTATCAAAAAGAGTAAAGGTAGCTACTCAACTCTAGAAAACCTTATAGAGAGGAGTTTTGAGATAACTTCAGCAGATAAGTAAAATCAAAAAATTGAGGAAAAATTTATCTAAGTCCGTGAAACCGAATAAATAAGTTTTGTAGAAACTCCGATCTGTAAAGACTTTTAGATTTAATCAGCAATCCCTAATTATTAATTGTTGAAAATAATCTTTAGTGAGAAGGTAGCAAAAGATAGAGAGAAAAATTAATAGATTAGAATCAGAGTTTTATGATTTTAAACAAGAAGTGAAAAGGACTCTATCTTGCTAACTTCTTGATTAGTCAATTTTAGCTCTTCGTAAATGAGGCAATCAATTTTATTCCGGTCTATAGGGTTGAGACTAATAATTTTCTCAAAAAATAAACTCTTTTCATCCAGCCAAAAAGGTAATCTTTTTAAATCGCTAACTTTGATTTGAGGTTGCTGCTTGGGATTTTTTCTAATAACATTCATCTGATATGCCAGATATAAATATAATTTCGAGTTGAGTAAGCGTTCCGTATAAATTAAAATATTTTCCCATTCTTCTTTTGGAAAATTAGAATAAATAGGAGTTAATATATATAAACTATTATTTGCCATAAAATTTTCATTAGTAAATTTGGCAATTAAGCGATCGCTTGATTGTCTAATAAAAATTTTAGGTGATCGGTAAATTTCTAGTTGACCTAAACCAATGCGCTTTTTATTTTTAATACCTTCTTTCTCCAATCTCACTCTAATTTCTTCACTAAGTCGAAGTTGCAATTCATAATCATATTTAATGTAATGACAAAATTCAAAAGGTAGGTCTGGAGATGATAAAGATTTTCCTCCTTCAAGGTAAGGCATAATTAATCCAGATTTATCTCTTTGATAATCTTCTTTAGTAACTAAAAATTTTTCAGTTAGATTTAATAGCATACAACAGGTTCTAATTGATTTTCTGGGAAAATAGTCAATCAATAGTTGATTCTGAGTAAGCTTATCTAAAATTGAGTTAGAGCGAGATATGCTGATTCTACATTCGATATTTTTTAACCATTTATCCTGATTTATTTGCTGAATTTTATTGTGATAAAAATCTTCTATTAAAACAGGTTGTTTCGGATAAATATTAGTAATATGCCAGATTGTTTGACCGCTAGCGACATTCTCAAAATTAGCTAAACCCATTTGAATAGATGTAATTTGGAAATTTTCAATTATCCACTTACGCAAATAATAAGCTGAGGTTTCGTAAATGGAATTATCTAACAAGTAAATTAAATGACCACCTTTTGTGAGCAGATTTAAACCATGTTCGATGAAAAACATATACAAATTTAATTTGCCATTTTTGACTGCATCAGGAATAAACTCATAATTACTTAAATAATATTCTCTATGACTTTCTGGTAATTTTTTACTGTGTCTGCCGTAAAAAGTGATAAAAGGTGGGTTGCCGAAAATATAATCAAATTTCAGTTCTTTTTTGATATTTATTACTTGATTTGAGTCTTTGTGGATAATGTTAAAATCATTAATAAAGTCAAATCCTTGTGAGGCTTTTGCCGTAAAATCTGTATGATAAAAATTTAGGTGTTGATAGGTAGAAATATCAATACTAAAAAATTCCTCTAGTTCTAACAAGAACCGCATTTTACAAATTTCTAGTGCTTCCAAATCTATATCAAATCCATAGATTGAATTTAAGACTTCATCTACAGAATTAAAAGAAAATTTAGTCAGTAGTTCTTTGGCTAATATCAAAATAAAATTGCCAGTACCAAGGGCGGGGTCTAAATATTTAAAGTTTGGTTTAATTTCGATTTGTGAAATAATTTTATTGACTAAATTCTCAGAAGTATAGAATGCTCCTAAACGGGAAGGTCGAGATTTTTCAAATATTTCTAAATTGGTTACATCAGATTTAATATTTTGCTTCCTATCCCCAAGGATTTTTTCAATCAGAAAGTCTCTTAATTGAGAATTTTCCAGCTTCATAATTAAGCCAGAAGCAACATTTTGAAATTCAGGAGTTAGATTCAGCTTATTCTGACTATTTGTGATACTTTTTGTATGGTTAGAATAATTTAATGTCATCTTAGTTAACAGTTATATGATATCCAGATAATAAGCCATCAAAAAGTTTTTGTTTGTAGTAGTACTATAGCCTTAATAATATATTTCCAAAACTTTTCTACATTTGGTAGAAAGAAGAAAGGTTAAACAATGAATAATGAATAATTAATAATTAATAATTAACAATTACCTCTCCTTGAAAGCGGATAGGATTGACTAATTATGAAAATTTTTATTTATTATCCCCTTAAAAGGGCAGGGCTAATTCTTTGTCGTCAGAGAATATTTACAACCCTATATTTTTTTATATCTTGTGAGCCCCACACTTCCCACACCTCCCACACTTCCCACACTTCCCACACTTCCCACACTTCCCACACTTCCCACACTTCCCACACTTCCCACACCTCCCACTCCTCCTTTTTTCTAAGCGTGACAATAAATAGACCCTGCCTTAAAAGGGGAGGCTTTAAACCACAATCTTTCGGTAAATATTGAAAAAAATGGAAAAACAATAGAGATAAATATCTAAAATGAATTGGAGCAGCTATTTTCAGCATATCCGATCGATATTTACCTTTTTGTAACACTCTTTTTTCAAATTGAAATTAACAGTATCTACCACTGAAGTAGGAGGCTTGAGAACTTACTTTATTATCAAAAATTTTCCCACCTCTAAACTCAATAAATAATAATAATTATAGAATATGAAAAAAGTAAATGTTTTAGGAATTGATGGCGGTGGCACCAAAACAGAAGCAGTTTTAATGGATGAAAATTATCAAATTATAAGTAGTGCTAAAAGCGGTCCGTCAAATTATCAGAGTGTAGGAATTGAAGTAGCAAAAAAATCAATTCAAACCGCTATTAGTCAAGCAGTTAGTAACAGTAATAACCATCAACCAATTTCTGGAATTTGTCTTGGTTTAGCAGGAGTGGGAAGACCGGAAGATATTCGAGTAGTAGAAAATTTCCTCCAAGAAATTATTACTAATATTCCGATAAAATGGGCATTACAGCCAAATACAATAATTATTTGTAGCGATAGCCCGATCGCTCTGGTCGGTGGTATTGGCCATTCCGTAGGTATTGTTGCTATGGCAGGCACAGGTTCTCAAATATTCGGCCAAAATAGTCAGGGGTTAACTAAACGAGTTGGTGGTTGGGGCTATCTGTTGGGAGACGAAGGTAGTGGTTATAATATAGCTATTCGGGGTTTACAAGCAGTATTGAAAGCTGATGATGGTCGTGAATTACCAACAACTCTAACTAAAGATTTTCAAGCATATCTGGGCTTGAGCAATATTGAAGGTCTAATAGAAGTAATCTATCGTCGTGGATGGGGTCCAACACAGATAGCAGCACTTGCTCCTATTGTCTCCACAGCCGCAGATAAGGGAGATAAGGTTGCTAAAAAAATTATCAACGATGCTGTAGAGGAGTTAAGCGTAGCTACAAAAATTGTGATATCTACCTTATTTCAGCCTCACGAAACTTTTGAGGTTGTTACTATTGGAAATGTCTGGAAGAGTATGATTAATTTTCGCGGTAAATTTGAAGATTCCATCATAGCGATCGCTCCTGCTGCAAAAATTATATGGCCTAGACATCAACCTGCTTATGGTGCAGGAATTTTAGCCTTGAAAGCTATTACTATGTAGTTCAATAATGGATAATTGATAATTACCTCTCCCTAAAACGGATAGGATTGAATAAAAGGAAAATTAATTCATTGTTTCTCCTTGCTTATGAGAGGATTTTTACCTTAATTATTCGGTAAATAATAGGGAATAAAAAATATTGTTATGTAAAAATTTTAGCAATTTTCCCTTACCTGAAAAAGGTAAACACCCAGGGCTATTTTATTCTAAATTGTGCCATTTTATGTATTGACGAAACAACGTTATTTCAAGGTTGAGGAAATTTATTTTTAGCTGTCTGAAAATCAAGAAATTCTGCCGCCAAAATCTAGAATGAAATGACTCTGGTAAACGCCTGAGTTAGCACTGCTATATCTAATCAGATATTTATTACCGAAAAATTAAGGTAAAAATCTTCCCCTTTTAAGGGGATGACAAAATTTCAATTCAGTATTTTCGTTTTCTCCGGCTTTAGTCGGAGGTACTGATAACTGATAACTGAAATGAGACTACTGAAAATTTTCTATTTGGAGAATATTACCTATGTTTAATTCAAAAAAATGGCATTTCGGAACTTCTTTATTATTAACTTTAGGTATGACATTAGCCACAGCAACACCCCTAATTTCAAATCCTGCTATGGCTCAATTTTATCGGCGAAGAACGTTTATTGGGAACCAACAAAGGCAACTTCCTAATAACCAACAAAGGCAATTTCCTAATAACCGAGGAAGACAGTTTTCTGTAGCACAAATACCAGCAGGGACACTTATACCTGTCGAATATGAAGAAGCAGAAAAAGTAGTCCTAAGTCCAGATGAATCTATGAGATTAAGACTAACAGTAGCACAAGATATTCGAGATGCTCAAGGAAGAGTAATCATACCCTTTGGCAGTTTAATAGAAGGTCAACTAGAACCTGTTTCAGATGGTACTCAATTTGTTGCCGAACAGTTAATTATCGGCGGCCGCAGAAGGTTTCGTTTTGACGCTATTTCTAGGGTAGTTACCGATACTGAAGAAATCAGAAAGGGTGCCGATGCTGGAGATATTTTGAAGGGTGCTGCTGTGGGTGGTGCTGCTGCTACCTTACTATCTGGTATTACTGGGGATAAAGTAATTGCTACAGAAAGAGTATTAGCTGGTGCTGGGTTGGGTGCTTTAGCTGGAGTATTATTGGGTCGAGAAAAAGCAGAGGTAGTCGTAATTTATCCAGAAGAAGATTTAGACCTGAGATTACGCTCTAATTTTGCATTGCGTTAATTTATATACAGAATCAAGATTTATAGCAAATATTCATCCAAATGGCATGAGTAGTAGTTATACTAGATTCAATATACGTTAGCTTTATGCAACTTGATTGAGACCGGGTCCCGATAATTGAGCGATCGAAAAGCCGATCCTATCTATACAGAATACACCTACCTATCTATTCATTTCATTTACCAAAAAATTGGGTCTAAAGTCTCTTCTTTCAAGGAGAAACAAGAAAAAATTTTCCTTTTAGTCAATCCTATCCGCTTTCAAGGAGAGGTAATAATTAATAATTAATAATTAATAATTAATTGTTGAATAATTAATAATTAATTGTTGAATAATACCATTTCTCAATAGTAATGCTATGCTTGATTACCAGATCGCTACTCCTTACCAAAAAATGAGGTTCAAAGCCTCCCCTTTTAAGGGGATGAAAAAGCGGTCGTTAGCGCAGCGCACCCGTTGGGTGGGATGGATGGATTTCCTAAGCATATCCAATCGACCAAGAAAAAATCAAGTTCAATATTTCAATTCACTTTACTTGACCTTTGTCATGCTGCGCAAACAGGCAGAGGTACTGATAACTGATAACTGATAACTGATAACTGAAATGACCTCCCCATACCTCTATGTCCCTAGTACAAAGATACATAGCAAACTTTTTGAGATTTGGTATGAGTATTCCATCAGATATGATATCATATTAATTCTGGTTAAATAACCTCACTTCAATTCAGTAGTAATAATATAGAAGACGCTAAACCCTTAAAAGTTTAGTATTGCTAGAAATTCTACTATTTCCTATTGTCTAAATTGGAATTTATGTGCAATTAATATAGATATGATTTGACTGCTAATAACAACTCAAAACCTATCAGCGTTATTATTAACCTTGTTTTCAAAACTGGTGAGTATTAACTACCACGAAAAACGTTATTTCTCAGATACTAAAGTCGATCGTCTAAATGTTCAAAACTTTGAGCTTTCAATTTATTCAAAGCAGATTTAGCTGCAGCTTGTTCCGCGGCTTTAATTGATGGTCCCTTACCCATGCCAAGTTTCTTACCTTTAAACCAAACTTCTGCAAAGAAACGTCCACGATCGCCATGAATCTTATTTGTTTCCTGAACTTGATAATTTGGCAGTGTTTTGTAATGACCTTGAGTCCATTCTTGGAGAGCTGCTTTATAATTTTGCCTAGCTGGGTCACTGCGAATTTCTGCAATTAAGATTTCAAAGTGAGGGTCTAACCAGGGGCGAATTAATTCTAAACTATTGGTGCTTAAATAAAGAGCAGCTAAAACAGCTTCAAAAGAATCTGCTATTCGTGACTCTTCTCCTGCTCGATCTCCTGCCGCACTTTTAGATACCAGTAAATAACGACTCCACCCATATTTATTGGCAATTTGTGCAAGAGAGCGATCGCTCACTAAAATAGAACGAATGGCTGCAAATTCTCCTACTGGATAACTTGAATATTTTTCAAATAGTAACTCTGCCGCAACCAGTCGAACTACTGCATCACCTACAAACTCTAATTGTTCATAGTTATGTGTCGAAGAAACTGTAGAATGGGTTAAAGCCAAATCTAGTAAATTCCATTTAATAGCTGCTTGCTGAGGTATGGATAATTTTTTTATTAGAGATTGAAGTTGCTTTTGGCGAGGATGATATATTTGAGTCATTTTTTGGATGGTTTTGGTTTCTCCCAATTTATTTGTTTACTTTTAGAGTTAAGGAAGAGCAAAAATAAATTATCCAATTTTTGGACTCTCTTACTCCCTACTCCCTGCTTCCTGCTTTGCTAAGTTCAGTGCAATGGAATATTCGTTTCAGGACTTACCCATGAGGTCTGAAAGACTAGGATTTGAGATTGCTTTCCATTCCGGACTGCTCGGCAAACCCTGTCGGTCGCTTCGGACGAAAATACGTTGCAGGTGCGTAAGTCCTATATTTATTTTTACAGTTAAATAATCTATATATTATTACATATATAAAGGTCGAGAAGATATATCGATCTAGCGTCTAAATTACCAACCGTACGAAAAAAACTGTAGAAAAATGAAACAGCTTTTATCTTGATATTGGATTAACCAATAATGGCTGTACGGCACAGCTCACTATTCCCTCGGCAGTAAATGCCTCTGGGAATTTCTTTCTAATTATTTGAAGACTACCATTAATGTCAGCATTAATCACAATGCCTGTTGCACTCCTGAATAAACCACGTTTGACTCGCTTGCCTACATAGTTTTCATGGCATATCGGTTTTTCTAAGTCAATAGCAGATGTTTTACTGGTATAACTTTCTTCGGTTTCAATAACTTTGATGCCAACCAGTTGACATTTATAAGTTATCTGTTGAATTAGCTTGGAGTGAGGTATTTGGGTAAATTTTTGGTTGTTGATTTTACCGATGTTTGCACCTTGTTTCCAGTTATCATTTTTGCCTATAACTACAGTACCAATATTATTAGTGACTAAATAATTTACAACTAACTTGCTGGTATTATGTAGATAATTTTCCACAAAACGATTCCGGTGATAAGTTAAGGCTTCAATCTTACGGCTAGTTTTTTTCTGGCCCTTAAGAACACTTTGATATTTAGCTTTTCGCTTGTTATATAGTTGATTGACGCTTTTTAGTGGCTTCCCATTAATCAGCAGTGGTTTGACACCAGGCTTGTTTGTAGATAGAGCTACTAATCTGTCAATTCCTAAGTCTATTCCGGCTACATATCTTGAGTCTATTTGTGGCTGATTCGTTTTTTCATAAACTACTTCTATTATATAGCAGCTATTCGCAGGTACTATCCTGACTTCGATTACAGTATCCACAATTACAGGTATTTTGATTTCACTCATTGATAAGTGACAAATACCATCTTTTAGAGGGGCTTTATAGACTGATTCCTTTGAATATATAACTACATTTCTACCTTTGGTTTTGTCCTTATATTTGGGTATTTTTGGTTTTCCCAAAAACTTCCCTGGATGTTTTGACCATTCTTTGATTGCCTGAAAATAACCACGCCAAGTTGCCACCAAGCATTTGATTATTTGTTTTGATACTTTAGTTGGTAATGCTCTGTAAGCATCGCTATTTTTGGTGGTGTGATAAAGTTTAGTTAAATCTAGACTATAACCAGTACAGAAAAAATGCTGACGACAATAATAGTTAGCCAGGTTATACAAGTTTTTTGATTTAAAGGCTAACTCATCACACACCCGCCAATACTGATGTGTTCGGTTAATAATATGTCTATCAACAA
>JAXHSW010000191.1:0-18757 GCA_034190295.1 Cyanobacteriota bacterium
ACTCCCCTCCTCCCCCACTCCCCTACTCCCCCACTCCCCCACTCCCAAGTGGACTTAAACTACAGCGAAATACTTTGTAAATGACTACGAGGGTTGAAAGTACGATTAGCTTTAATTTTTTCGTAACACTCTTTTTCTATAGCACTAATATCTTTAGGGACAGCAATAGTAACCCTTACTAACTGGTCAGTACGTCCCCCCGACTTCGCTTTTGGCCATCCCTTACCTCGTAACCGTAAAGACTGACCGGAACGAATACCCGCAGGAATATTAACATTAACCATACCATCAGGAGTTGGTACTTCAATAGATGTACCCAATACAGCTTCATCAGGAGTTATTGGTACTTCACAAAGTAAGTTCTCTCCGTCAAACTGGAAAAAAGAATGAGACTGAATTTCTACCTTCAGATACAAATCTCCTCTTTTTTTAGTGTATGGATCTAATTGACCTCTACCTTTAACCCGAATTTTACTTCCTGGTTTTACCCCTGGAGGAATAGAAACTTCTCCACTACCCACACGTTTCTGTGTTCCTCGAAAAGCTTCTGAAAAAGTAAGAGTAATATCAGCTTCTAAATTCAGAGAAGCTCCTGACTGACGATTTTCAAAATTAGAAAAACCATCAAATCCACTATTAAACCCCTCTGGCCACCCTGCATTGGTTTTGTAGCTATAAGTTTGTCGTCCACCAACATTACTACCTGGAGTTGCACCACGTCCTAATAAAGTATTGATAAAATCTTCAAAACTGGCATACTGACTAAAATCGAAACCTCCAAAATCTACGGTAGTACCACCAGTACCTCCAGGCCATCCACCACTTGTGGAACCTACTTGATTCCAGTATTGACCAAATTGGTCATACTTTTTACGTTTTTCTGGGTCTGATAAAACTTCATAAGCTTCATTCACTTCTTTAAAACGAGCTTCTGCTTTCTTGTCACCAGGGTTCATATCTGGGTGATACTTCCTCGCTAATTTACGATAAGCTTTTTTTATTTCTTCGGAAGTAGCGCTTTTAGTTAAACCTAAGATTGAATAATAGTCTTTAAAATCAGTTGTAGCCATTTATCTATCTCCTCATTTTAATATTTTTCAGATTAATGCGAATGTAATATATGCAGGACTTACGCATGGACACTAAATATAGTAAGTAAGGGCGAATGCCATTCGCCCCTACATATGGCGTTTTAAAGATTAATTTGCGTAAGTCCCGATCTGATTACTTAATAATTAATTATAAGAAAACTATTTTTGACTACTGTCAATTACAAATAGCCAAAAGTAATATACAATGTAGTTTCAAGTGTTTTTTTTGATTTGTCAGATGCAATATTCATAAATTCAGATAAACATTGTCATGCTCGATCGAATATAAATTAGTTTAAACCTAGAGATAGGTTTGCCAAATTTTTTATAAAAAAACTACTGCCAGATATTAGTAATTAATCAGTCAGGCTGAATTTTAATGTTTTACTTTACTTCTTTCAAGTTATCAAAGTTTAACATTCATTTAAGTTCGGTTTTTCCTGAAAGAGTAATAGCAATTTCCGTACTCTGTTTTATAGTTTAGCTATAGGCACTGAGCTATCATCTATCAGCTTGAGTTAAAACTATTACCTGCAAGGTATGGAAGTTTCATGGCTGTAATAATTTTTTTTAGTGCTATAACTCCACATTAAAAGTTAATTATGAATTATGAAAAATGTCAGAATTAAAGCTATTTTTTAGTTGTAATATTGAGATGAATTTCATGAAGATTGTATGTAGAGAAAATATTATTTTAGTAATTAATAACTAACAATTCCCTTTCCTTAAAATCAGAGGATTAACTAAAAGATTTTTTTTCTTTTTTTGATGCTCAGAGGCTTTAAACCTTAATTATTCAGTAAAGTGCAAAAAAACCTCTTCTCTTCTGTTTTATGATTTGTGATAACAATAATTTTCAACGCCCACCTAATACCATGTTCAGATTATTAATGATAATAAAATTTTTGTTTGTAGTTGGGCTTTAGCCCTTTAAATACTTGTCTTAGGACTAAAGCCCAACTACGAGCCTAATTATAACTTTTCTAACGTAAGCGTAGCTCCCCCGAAGGGGGCATGATATTATTTAGTAATTCGTTTGAGTACGTCTAATCCTTCTTCACAACTTGGAGGAGCATCTGTTAACTGTCGATACATTTTCATTATTACTTCTTCAGGAACTTGACGCTGTCGTTGTTGATTTCTTTTTAAGCATAATTCTAATGATTTGTCAAGCCATAAACCAGTTAGATGGCTAAATCCACTTTCCTTTGCCCGATCAATTACTTGTCTTCGTTGCCGACGTTGGACATTAGTAGCGTCATATATGGCGAGATATTTATGACGTACAGCTTGGTAAAATTGTTTCTGTACTTGTTGCCATACTTGAGGCCAAGGCCCTTGAATTGCTTCATCACCAAATAACTCAGCTCGGATAGCATCAGTAGAAATTAATTGACACTGAGGATATCTAGCAACTATTTTCCTTGCTAGAGTAGATTTGCCACTAGCTGGAAGTCCAATAAGAATAATTAGTCTGGTCATAAACTAGCAATTAGCATCTAGTGGTTAGCAGCATTTACTAATAACCGCTAACCAACTAACAACTAAAACTCAAATACTTACTAGATCACTGTGCCATCTCGGATAATGGCATTCTTCAAAACAACAACTATACCGCTACGAATGATAAATCCTTCGTCCTCGCGTTGAGCTTCCTCTACATGGTCTTTATTAATTATCTGGACATTGCGACCAATGCGGGCATTCTTATCAACGATCGCCCCACGAATAGTCGTTTCAGCACCAATACCCAATGGGACACCACCCTTTTGTAGCCCAGATTTACGTTCTGCAAAGGGTTCGTAGTAATCTGCACCCATCAGCAGAGAGTCCTCAATTACACAACCAGCTTCAACTCGCGATCGCAATCCTAAGACACAATGGTCAATGCGGCATTGTTTGAGAATACAACCTTCTCCGACAATTGACTCTGTAATCTGAGAATCTAAAAGTTTACTTGGCGGTAAATAGCGAGAGCGAGTATAGATAGGAGCTTTTTCATCATAAAAGCTAAAAGGTGGTTGAGGCTGTTGGGTCAAAGCCAAATTAGCTTCATAGAATGACTTAATAGTCCCGATATCTTCCCAATAACCTTCAAATGGGTAAGCTTGAACATTATAATCTTTAGCCGAATTAGGTAAAATTTGCTTACCAAAATCTGGATCTTGGGATTCTTCCAATAGTTTGACCATGACATCTTTATTAAAGACATAAATCCCCATAGAAGCAATGTAGGGTTGTTCTTTAGCAACTTCTGGACTAACTCCTAAAACAGAGGTATCCACTGCCATAGCTTTAAGATCGTCCCCTTTAGGTTTTTCGCTAAATTCAACGATCCGACCAGAGTCATTAATTTTCATTAAACCAAAATCAGATGCTCGTGCTTCATCCATGGGCAAGACAGAGAGAGTAACATCTGCCTTGGTGTCAATATGACGTTGGACAAACTCTCGATAGTCCATGCGGTAGAGATGGTCTCCGGAGAGAATTAGGTAATAATCAATATCCCACTCTTTAAATAACCAGATATATTTACGGACAGCATCGGCAGTTCCTTGGAACCACTCTGGATTATCTTTAGTTTGTTGAGCTGCGAGAACTTCTACAAAACCTTCACTGAAACCAGGGAAGTTATAAGCACGAGTGATATGACGGTTGAGAGAAGCGGAGTTGAATTGGGTCATAACATATATTTTCTGCATTTCTGAGTTGATGCAGTTACTGATAGGAATATCTATCAACCGATATTTCCCAGCTAGGGGGACTGCTGGTTTGGCCCGCAGTTTTGTTAATGGATAGAGACGGGTACCTGCGCCACCGCCTAGAATTACACTTAGTACGTTTTTCACGGTTGAACCTCACTGCTAACAACATTCACATTCTAAGTGTCCAATGGTTAGGGATCGTTGGCAAGAGGGTAGATTTTATGAAGTCAGAAGTTAGAAGTTAGAAGTCAGAAGTTAGTAGGGGCGAACGGTCGTTTGCTTCGCATAACTATCGTTAACGCCCGTACAGAAGTAATTCCTGACGCTCGTTTGAGCATTTATAAATGTTCGCGCCCTATTTTCGTGGTGTTATATGTAGATATGGTTAGGTTAAATTTTGGTTATAAGTTGGCGATCGCTAATTATTGTCCTTTTTACAGTTAACCCTAGCACTACTAAAAACTAAATTTTAGGAAAAAAAATATAAGGTACTAAGATTACTAATCCAAGTTCTATTTTACCAAAGTAATATTTATCTAGTTCTTTAAAGATAGTAGTCAATTCTTTAAAGATATTAGCCAACAGCACTCCTGACACTAAAGATATTATACTGGATAAAATAGTACCAAATATTCCAGCTCCTACTACCAATATTTTACGGATTATATGATGCCCACCTTGTGAATTTACAAAGTCTTTGTTTTCCAGATTGTTTGTAAAATAAATACTACGAATATTATTTGAATTAGACTTTTTCATGTGATACTTTCAGAAGTATTTTTAATTAATTAAAAGTTAGTCCTGTAGATTTAGTGATATCTATAAGTAAACCCCTTTCATACTCAAGAATATAACTACAAAAATCACTACTTGTACATGACTACTAATTAAAAAGACCAATTAGCCATCTTTCTACATTTGTCCATGTATAATCACCGAAAGGATTATTCAAAGATACGTCTATATGCTCAGTTCTAAGAATCTCTATAAATTCTGCTGAAGCGTCTGTCTCTTTAATAAACTGAGCTTCATTTTGATACTTTTTCTTGATATAAAGATCTATGTCAAACTTAAATAATGGTATATCTACTTCTTCTCCCTTCAAATCATTAATCTCACAGCCTAAAATATCGCAAATTTTTTGAAGTTGTTCTTGAGTAGATGCTGCTTCTAATTTCTTTTTGCTGATAGGTTGGGTACTATAAAAAGCCAGTATTAATTGATCTACTCCAGAATTGTGACTTAAATTTTCTAGTTTTTCAGATATTTGCCGATTGTTCAGATCATTATTTGGGTTAAGTTTCTCTAATATATTAAGTTCAATTGCTCCTTTTTCTATATCCAGTAACTCCACATCATTCCTAGAAATAATCATAGTTTTTGGCGCATCTGAACCTTCAAACCATCTTATAGGAAATTATTCTATCCAATCTTCTGTAGAATTATAAGATTCAACTTTGACTTCATCTATTGATTCATTACTATTTGGTTGCTTTAATTGTAGAGCTTTTTTTGTAAGTTTTAGCCATGTCATAATTATCTAACCTGAGACTAAATTAATCCTCTCATTATACTAAGCTTAAATACAGAAATAGATGATATCGTTACAGAATTTTACAACAAATTCAATATCTGATAATTTTGAGTAGAATAACCTAACTCAAAAATTTATTTATGCAAATTCAAACACCAGAATGGGTAAAACACGCCGTATTTTACCAAATATTCCCAGACCGTTTTGCTAAAGGTCAAACGTCTACTCAAACCAGAAAAGGAATAGATAAAGGTTGGTATCCTTCTACCCTCGAACTTTGGGATGAACCTCCTACTCCTCAAGGTTACAAAGGTGGCAACTTATGGGGTGTCATCGAACAACTTGACTATATTCAAGACCTGGGTGTTACTGCTATTTATTTCACTCCTATTTTTCAATCAGCTTGTAACCATCGTTATCATACCCATGACTATTACCGAGTCGATCCAATTTTAGGGGGTAATGAAGCTTTAAAAGTATTGATAGATGCTGCTCACGATCGCAATATTAAGGTAGTTCTGGATGGAGTTTTCAACCACGCTAGTCGGGGTTTCTATTTTTTCAATGATATTTTGGAAAACGGTCCCCACTCCCCCTGGTTACATTGGTTCAAAGTTGAAGGTTGGCCTCTATCTGCTTATGATGGCAGTTTACCTGCTAATTATGTAGGATGGATAGGCAACCGCGCTTTGCCTGTATTTAATCACGATAACCCCGAAGTCAAAGAATATATTATGCAAATTGGGGAATATTGGTTAGAGTTTGGCATTGATGGTTGGCGCTTGGATGTACCGTTTGAGGTGAAAACTCCTGGGTTTTGGCAAGAATTTCGCGATCGCATCAAAGCTATTAACCCAGAAGCATATATTGTGGGTGAAGTTTGGAGTGACTGCGTACAATGGTTGGATGGTACTCAGTTTGATGGGGTGATGAATTATTTGTTTACTGGTCCAACTATTGCTTTTACAGGAGGCGATCGCGTGGATATTGACCAAGTTAAAGGTTGTGACTATTCAGCTTATCCAGCTATATCTGCTGTTGAATACGGTCAAAAAATGCAGGAGTTGCTACAACTCTATCCGTGGGAAATTGAACTAACTCAACTGAATTTATTAGACAGTCACGATACAGCTAGACTTTTGAGTATTGCTCAGGGCGATCGAGCAAGTGTGGAGCTAGCGACTCTATTATTGATGACATTTCCTGGCGCTCCTAGTATTTATTATGGTGATGAAGTAGGTTTACCAGGAGCATTAGATCCTGACTCTCGTCGTAGTTTTCCTACTACTGAAAAATGGGATACTCAGGTTCTGGAATATCACAAACAGTTGATTGCTATTAGAAATCAATATTCTGCTTTGCGTACTGGTAGTTATGAGGTTTTATTTGCTGAGGGAAATGTGTATGTATTTGCTCGCATTTTAGGAGATGAGGAAATTATTGTGGCTATTAATAGTGGTACAGAAGCAGCAAAGGTAAATGTTTCTGTTACTAAGTTGAATTCTCGACCTAGTAAAATTGTTTATGGTAGTTGTGACTTTTTATGGCAAGAAGAATCTACTGAATTAGAATTAAATTTACTTCCGAGAAAAGGCATTATTTTAGTTAATAATTAATCGGATTATAGATTCAACAAATGGTTAATTATTTTCTCTTTTTCAAGGGAGATTATTTACATTAAATTCAGCGGATGCTAGAAAAGCATTTTTTGTATTAGGCATCCGCCTAAAAAGAGTAGATACTTTCTAGAAAATATCTATACAAATAATTTTGTCAAAGGCTGATGTAATCTATATAAATATCTATCAATCATCTCTCTGACTTAGACAAAACAAACATGATAAACTAATAAAGTACTTGCAAAACAGAAAAATTGGCATTATGACCATAGCATCAAACATCCCAGAAATCTTACCACCCACTAATACCTCAGCAACTCCAGAAACAGACCAAGAATTTAATTGGAGAAACTGTTGGTATCCAGTCACATTCATTCAAGACTTACCCAAAAACCGCCCTTATAGTTTTTCTTTGTATGATGAACCTCTGGTTTTATTTAGAAATAATAATGGTCAATTAATTTGTTTGACAGACCTTTGTCCTCACCGTGCTGCTAAACTCTCAGACGGACAAATAATCGACGGCAAAATCGAATGTTTATACCACGGTTGGCAGTTTGGCAATGGAGGAGAATGTTTGCATATTCCGCAGTTACCAGCAGATGCGAAAATTCCAGCAAAAGCTTGTGTAAAGTCGTTTCTTGTGACAGAAAAACAAGGTATGGTTTGGATGTGGACAGGAGAAGCAGACATAGCAGATGAAAATAGTATTCCCACTTTACCAGATTTAGAAAAACCAGGATTTTTTCATTCAGAGAAAGTCTCAGAATTACCTTTTGACCAAGATTTTTTTATTGAGCAAGTGTTAGATCCAGCTCATGTTGATATTAGTCACCACGGTAGTCAAGGAAATCGCAAAAATGCTACAGCTCTGGAAATGGAAATTCTCGAAAGTTCCATCGCTGGAATAGAAGCAAGATTTCGACGGATTCGTACTCCTGAAGAATCTTGGAGAAATATAAAGTTTGTGGCACCAAGCTTGGTACTACTTAATTTTTACATTGCAGAAAAAGGTTGGGTGTTTGGGTTGGCGTTGTATTCGATGCCAGTGGGTAAAAACCGATGTCGAGTTTTGACGCGTAGTTATCGCAACTTTTTTGGGTGGAAAATGAAAATAACTCCCCGGTGGATGATACATTTAGGTCAAAGTAAAATTTTAGAGGAAGATTTGCCACAGGTTTTAGGACAGCAAGAATATATTGAAAGGACGCAAAAAAGCTTGAAGGAATTATATTTGCCTCTGAAGACTTCTGATACTATTCTGTTGGAATATCGAAAATGGCTCGATCGCTTCGGTTCATCTCTACCTTATTATCATGGTTATGCTACTTTTAAGACTGGGGAAAAGTGCGGTAAGATTGAGAAGGAAGATGTATCAATGGCTCGATATTATCATCATACTCAATTCTGTAGTTCCTGTAGTCGTGCTCGTCAAACAGCTATTCGAGGAAAACAGATTTTTGTGGGGGTGGCGATCGCTCTAGCAGCTTTAGCAATAATTACAGAAGATTTTGCCATTAAATTGTTGATAGTTTCTCTTTCTCTATTAAGTGTAGGTTTAGCAGTTGTCGCTGAGAAGATAAAAATTAGGTTTGAACGTTCTTATATTAGGCATTAATATCATGTCCGCTAATGATGATTAGTTATAATAAAATTTTTGTTCGTAGTTGGGCTTTAGCCCTTTAAATACTTAGTATTATACCAATTCTTTGTCAAGCTGCGCTTAATAATTGTTGCTCGGAACTTATTATACCAATTTGAAAAAAGAATGTTACGAATAGTAAAAGGAATAAAAAGATTTTAACAGGAAAAAAGGATAATTTTCGGCCTAAAAAATGGTATTGAAACAATTAATTATGACTCCTGACTCCTAAGAAATATCCTAGCTATTTGTAGCAAACATTTATCAATTTGGTATTAAAATGACTATTCTCATCTTTAATATTAAGTGCAACTTTATGGGAAATGGTATTAGGGCTAAAGCCCAACTACGAGCATAATTATGACTTTTCTACTGATATATTTTTGGGTAATTTCAAGAGTTTTAAAGTATGAAAAAAAGATATATTATTTTGCTCTTCGGTTTAGTCTTAACAGCTATTTTATCCATTCCTGCTAATTATTCTCTAGCAATATTGTTGACTTTAGGCACTCCACAATTAACCCCCTCGCCAACTCCACAAATAATAGTTGATAATTTTTTGGTTTCATTTTTGCTAATATGGATAATTTTTTGGTTAAATATCGGCATGAAAAGCGGTACAAGTTGGCAAATTATTAAGGGTAGTATTATTATATTGTTTTCATTATTATTCCCTTGGATGTGGATAATTTTTTGGTTAAATATCGGCATGAAAAGCGGTACAAGTTGGCAAATTATTAGGGGGAGTATTATCGGTATATTCGTTTCATTATTATTCCCTTGGATGGCGATAAATTTAATAGGTATTCTCTCTGCATGTTCATTGCCTGCTTATGTAGGAGAAGCATCATTATTAGATAAAATTGTCAGATTTTTAACAATTCAATATGGAGGATTTTTAGCTAATACCAATTTGAAAAAAGAATGCTATAAAAAGCGCCTCTCGATCGGATATGCTTAAAAATAGTGGCTCTCATTTATTATAGATAGTTATTTCTATCATTTTTACCTTTTTTTCAATATTTCCTCCTTCTTCCTTCTTCCTTCTTCCTTCTTCCTTCTTTCTTACTTCTACTATTTGTAACAAACACTTATCAAATTGGTATAAAACATTATTCTACTTTCTTGGAACTGCTAGTTTTTTGATAGTGGGAATTATCTTAAGTTTTCTCCATAAAAAGTACCAAACAACTCAATTCAATCAAAAACAATCTCTCCAACTTTCTATATTAACAACAATCTTAGGTATGAGCAGTAGTGCTTTAATGATAATTTGATGCCAAAGTTTTTTATACCAGTATGGCTAATAACTGGTATATTTTTATTAAAAATAGTTCGTCAGTAACAGTGGGAATATTGCCCTAGTTATCAGTAGTTTATTAAATTCCTGCAAACTCCTATATTTTTTTCATTCATATAAAATCCGCTTAATTCGGTATAAAAAAATGTTCCATCTGAGCGCCATCTCCTCATCTCCCCATCTCCCCATCTCCCCATCTCCCCATCTCTTTAATATCACCCACCAGTAACTGTCACAGAATAATTAAATTTAAAAGGTTTAAAACTTTTTCCATCTTTGGCACTCCCAGTAATTTCTAAATCATAAACACCAGCTTTGGGAAAAGTAATTTCTGCCCCTGGTATCTCTTGATATTGTTCTGTGTCAATACCTTTTAATTCTGGATTCATTATCGGTTTACTTTCAGCATTACGAGGTTGAGAATAAACATTTAATTGACAATCACATTCACTAAAAGGAAGACTTTTTCCACCTTTACGAGTTAAAGCAAACCAGGCTAAAGAAGGTTTACCTACCTTTGGATTATGATTGGGAGTAATGTGAAAAGTACAAGCCACATCTTGAGAAACTTCAACATTATGAGCTTGAAGGTTGAAGAAGGAATTAACTGGTTTGATAATTTTTTGAGGTTCTGCAATAGACTCTTTATTTTTCGCATAAGCCAACTTGAAGTTATTTATTATTTGACTGTCTGTAGATGAATATATTTTTTCTAAATCATCTTTTTTTTGATTACTAGGAATTAATTCTGGCGACAAATAATTGCTTGTTTTTGTAGTTTCTGTACCAAAAGAAGAAAACAATATTAGTAAAGAAACATTCAGACTAATTTTTAACAAAAAAAACATTTTTTACCTTCTCCTAAATTTATTATCAGATAGCATTATTAGCTATATTTAGCTTGTTTGAAGTCCTCAGATTACCTTCTACCTTCCTCAAGCACTTATATCAAGTCTCATTAATTAGCCATAATAAATTATAATAAATTAGCTATCTTTAGTCATCTTTTAGATGACTTCTGCTTTGAGCCAATAAATTTATTTCTTGGCGGATGACATGGTTGTTTGTTCCAGTGGTGCCACATAATATTTGCCTATAGAAAATAAAGACCAAAACTGATGCGAACGTATAATCAAAACAACTAATATTGCCACACCAAAAAAAACAGCACGCAACTGATTTCCAAAACTCCATTCCAACGCACCCAAATAATGAGAACCCACCGCTACCACATGAACTCCACATAACAAAAATGCCGGAACACTCAACAAATGCAACCTTCGCCACCACTTACCCAAATATTTCACCGCTCCATCAAAACTCGTCAACGCTAACGGTAACATTAACCCCAAACCAAAAATACCTGCCCATATTCCTACCTGATGCAGAGGCAACATAAACGATACTGCCTGCATATTCCAATTTAAACTGTGGTCTAACATTTTTCCTGTATGCGCCACTGATAAAACAAATGCTCCCATTCCTATTGCTCGTCGATAACGTAGAGGTTGACTCCAAAACCGACTTAGAGGCCGCGCTACCAATGCTAACATTAAACATAATATTGCAGCATAACCACTGTAGTCTACCATCTCACCATTTCGCATAACTACCATGATGCCAGTAAAAATACTCACCCATCCTGCCATTTGAAATAGTTGACTACGTTTGTCTGCACTCAAAAAAGATGTCAACATTCCTACCCCTAACATTGAGGGTAATGTTCCCAACCCAAATGCCAACATAGTCGCTCCACCTAACCAGATATTGCTAGTTTCTGCCGCTTTAATTTGAGCAGCATACAGAAAACCGCATGGCATCAAACCCCAGACTAAACCGAGAAAAGCAGGAGTCCACCATTTGTTTTCCATGGAAAGGTTAACCATGACTGTACTGAGACGGTTATGCAGGTTGTTTTTTTTCAAGGGATGGAATATTGGTAGTTTGGGTAATAGTTGTGGTTGCACTTTTGCCAGACCAAACCAAATTAGCATTAAACCTGTGAGTATTGCTAACCACCGTCGTAGGTCACTGTCGATGCCAGCTAAATGACCGCTTGCTACTAATACGGAACCTAATGCACCAATACCAGCGCCAGTTAAGGTGTAGCTACAGAGGCGGCCGAGGTTAAGTAGGGTATGAAATTGAAATTGATGCCATTTGTTAGGAGGAGTTGGCGATAGAACATCCGTTTCGCTCCGCGAACGAACATCCGTTCCGCTCCGCGATCGCGTAGAAAGAGAGAAAGTTGCAGTCAATGGTCCGCACATTCCGACACAGTGACCGAAACTGCCAAGAAATCCTAAAGTTGTTAATAGTAATAGCTCTAATAGCACGTTTTTTTCAGGGATAGCATCCAAATAAATGAATAAAATACTTATCTTATAACTAATCAGGAATAATTACATCAATTATTTCTGTTTGATTTTTCCGGTATAGCAGTCGAAGCAAAGGTTAGGTCAGACAACGTAATACTTTTCCTTCTTCCTTCTTCCTTCTTCCTTCTTCCTTCTTTCTTCTGCTATAAATGCGAAAATCACTATCTAAAGTTAACAAACTACTGCCAGGAATTAACTCACTCATTCGTACTAAACAAGCATCTGCAAAAGACATGGGAACAGATTGGTATTTTTTCATCAAGTTTTGAACAACAGTTACTTCATCGCTGAAATGAAAAGGAACTTCAACGTAATACCAATTCACTTTAAAAATGTCACAAATAGTTTCAAACTTTAAATGTTAAATAATTTCCTGACATTACTGTACAATCAAAGTTTTGAGCTTATAAAATCTGACTTTTGACTTATAACTTTTGACTTATAACTTCCGTAATTTGCCCATTGCTTGAGTGCCCAATTATAATGGCGATCGCTTTTATCTAGGATAGCTACCAAAACTCCTGTATCTAAAATAACTTTTCTTCTCATATTTATATTCTCTACTTTAGTTTTTTCAAAGATAGATCCCCTACTCCACTTTCCAAACAGCCAACAAATTCTTTGGCCGCTTCCAACATTGAAATAACTTTTTCCTCTTTTTCTGAATTTTCCTGTTTTTGCCCTTTAAACTTTAAAAATTCAATAAAATCTCAAACTTCCTGCTGTTGTTGAGGGGTTAATTTTTTCACGTTTTCTAAAATTATTTGTTCGTAACTAATTGCTTGAGTCATTTGTTTATTTTTCTCTTAAATTAAACGACTTTATTTTACATATTAACAGATTTTAATTGTGACACATAGTCCGTAGACTGATAATCCACAAATTATCAAAATATAGGGTATGGATAAATCAAAAATTCAGATTCTGATTGCCCTTGGTAGTTTGATTAAACAACGTCGGATTAAATTAGGAATTTCTCAAGAAGAACTTGGATTTCGATCTAAGTTAGATCGTACCTATATATCTGGATTAGAACGTGGTGTGAGAAATCCTTCTTTAACTGCTCTTGTTAGTTTAGCTGACGGAATGGGTATTAGTGTATCTGAACTTCTTGATAATTTAGAGGCAGAAGCTAATAATATAGAGTGACTAATCAAGACTTAGTAGAAAAGTGAAAGTCTACATTTAGAAAAAACTCTACTCAACTAAAAGTATTTAATATTTTATCAGATAAAAAATGGCATTGTCGTAGTTGTGAAGGTAAAAATGTAGCATCAGAACAATATGCTGGTGGAGGTGGTATTCAAGAATTACAAAGAGGTACAAAAAGTCGCCCTGGTCTAGAAATTAAAACGGAAAGAAAGTTCTGCAATACTTGTCAAAAACAAACAACATGGGATTGTTGGACAGGAAAAATTAAAGCAGCAAATGCTCCTGCTAATATTCCCTCAGAATTAGTCGAAAAAATATTATCTGTCTATTCGTATGTAGATGCGATCGAACAAAGACAACGACCGCGACATGAAATTGTTATTGACCATCGCTTTCCAATGGAAAGATGGGGAAATGTTGAAGAAAATCATAACTTAAATATGAGTGAAACTCAGATTAAACAAAAATTTCAATTGCTTAAAAAAGATAGTGGAGGTAATCATAATCTTTTAAAATCAAGAAGCTGTGAATTTTGTATTAAAACTGGTAAAAGGGGTACACCATTAGGCATTAAATTCTGGTATCAAGGTCATTTCAGTCATCAGTCATCAGTTATCAGTACCTCTGCAATAAGGAGGCAAGAAAATACGGAATTATCTTTTTTTTATTCCCTTAAAAGGGGAGCTTTAGACCACAATTTCTCGGTAATGAAAATTGGCTAATATTCCTCAAGTTGGAAAAGATGCTGAGACTGGATGTGTGGGATGTGGTTGGTATAATTTCGAGATTTGGCGAAATACTCTTAATCAAAAACTAACTGAGTTTAAATAGGATAATTAACTATTAGACTTCTCCAAAAATCAAAAATAAAATCAATTATTATCCATAAATTACCAATTACTACTCCCTACTCCCTTATCATCCAATACGATTCAAATAAGACCAAAACTTTTATGGTATCGATCTATAGACTCATGTACTTTCCTCCTTCTTCCTTCCTCCTTCTTCCTTCTTCCTTCTTCCTTTCATCAGCAATTTTATTTAAAAAAGGAATCAACCCATAACCTATACATTCTGCTAAACGAGGAGGTACAGCATTACCAATTTGCCACATCGCTTTTTTCATAGAACCCTCAAAAATAAAAGAGTCAGGAAAACTTTGTAATCTTGCCATTTCTCTTGCTGAAATTACTCTGTTAAGGTAAGGATGAATATGAGTACCACCATGATTTTCTTTGACAGTCATACTTGGTTTACCCAAATATTGTCGCTTAAAAGCATCAGCGTAAGTTTTATATAAAGAACAACCAGGAGGCACTTTAGCAAGTCTTTTCATGTATTCTTGTGAATGTCGAGTCCATTGATGATTAATTTCTGGAATCGGAGTTAATTCTGGAAGGTCAGAAATTGCTGATTCAATTGGTTTATATTGATGGGGTAATAACTGAGGTTTTGGATAAGGATTGATCGTGCCAAATTTATTGGCAATAAAAATAGTTCTAGGGCGAATTTGTGGAATTCCATAAGCAGCAGATTCTAGAATTGCTACAGATACATGAGAATAACCAATATCGATAAATGCCTGACAAATTTCTTTTTTAACAGCACCTTTTTTCATGGTAATAATTCCTGGCACATTTTCCATAACAATATACCAAGGACGAATTTCAGAAACTACTCTTACAAATTCTCGAAATAAATTATTTCTAGGGTCATCAGGATTACGTTTTCCAGCAACTGAAAAACCCTGACATGGAGGACTTCCTACTACTAAATGTATTTCTGGCGAACCAATTTGATTGAGCCATTCTGTAGAATTAAATTCTTTGATATCCCCACAAAAATGATGAGATGTAGGAAAATTTATTCTATGGGTTGCTGATGCTATTAAATTTTCTTCAACACTTGCTATTGGTTGAAATCCTGCTTGAACTAAACCTTGTGTCATTCCTCCAGCACCACAGAACAAATCGATAAATTTATAGTCAGATTTCAATATTGGTTTCTCTTCAATTTTAATGAATTTTTTATATGGGTCGCCGTCATTATTGTTTAATTCATATTGAATTTTTTCATAACGTCCTAGTTTTGCTTTTTTATGATAATTTTTATCCTTTTGATTCTCTAAATTAGGAAATAAAGATAGTTGTTTTCCTTCCATTAAATTTTCCCTATACTTTTTGTCTAATTTTCCAAAGTAATTTCTATTCAAATTCTGGTGCCCATACTTCTGCTACAGGTAATTTCCATCCAGGCAATATTTCTGCTACTTCTAAAATATCTCCATCTCTGAGGACAATTTTCTCTCTCATAAACCGATAAACTTCCATTGTCCGACTGTGGGGGTCTACTAATACACCGACAATAGTTCCTAACTCTAGAAAATCTTGTATTTTCTCACGCAATTTTGGTAATTTATCGCTCTTAGATTTCACTTCAAAAATTAGTTCGGGAACTAACTTAATATAATCTTCTGTGGGGCGGGGTAATTTTTTAGCACTAATAAAAGAAGCATCTGGAGTGCGAATATCTCCATCTGCATTCGGTAAGCGAAAACCTCCACTAGAAGCAATAACTCTACCTAACTTACGAGGTCTTACCCAGTTGCGTAACTGAGCAACTATTTCTGCAGCTACTTCATCTGATTCTAAACCAGAAGGACTCATAACAATAATTTCTCCGCTTATTAATTCCATCCGATAATCTGCATAGTCTACTTGCAGCTTTTCTAAGTCTTTAAATGTTAAACCTGACATAGTTATCCCTACTTTTTTTTGTACTTAATTCAATGTTAAAATCCCCTTTTCTCACCGAATAATACCATTTATCAAAAACTTTTCTACATTTTCGTATTGCGGGGGAGTGGGGGAGTGGGGGAGTAGGGGAGTAGGGGAGTAGGGGAGTAGGGGAGTGGGGGAGTGGGGGAGTGGGGGAGTGGGGGAGTAGGGGAGTGGGGGAGTAAACATAAGAATAATTAACATTAACTGGTCTGCTAATTAGCATAAAAACGATTTTATCTGTGTTAATACTTAAGAACTGAAGTGTCACTTTAAGTATAGCATTAATCCTGATAAATTGATATGATTAAGCTTAAAAGCTTCTGAGTTAAAGAAGAAATAAATCTTCAATAATTGATAATTGATAATTGATAATTACCTCTCCCTAAAAGGAAGAGGATTGAATAAAAGGAAAATTTTTTCTATCTTGGTCGATTGGATATGGTTAGGAAACCCATCCATCCCACCCTACGGGAAGCTCCGAAGAGCGACCGCTTGTTTCTCCTTGCTTATGAGAGGCTTTAAACTTTAATTGTTCGGTAAGCATTTTCTGCGGAATTATTACAATAAATCTCACAATTTTTTTGCTAAATTTTATTCTCTGAAAAAGAGGTAATTATTGATTTTTTAACCCTAAACCTAACACTCACAACTTTCATTTTTACCGAAATATTGGGTTTAAAGCCTCCCCCTTTTAGGGGGATGAAAAAAATTCAATGAGCGTATTTTCGTTTTCTCCGGCTTTAGTGGTCGGTACTGATAACTGATAACTGATAACTGAAATGACGCTCTATTTTTCCTTCCTTAACTAATAAGTTTTAAACACAACTTCCGAAAATGGTCGCCTCGTTGTTCAAAATTTTGATATTGGTCAAAACTTGCACAAGCAGGAGACAATAATACAACTTTTGCATCATATTTTTTTGCCAATGCTGCACCTCTAATTACTGCTCGCTCCATTTTTCCTACTATTTCATAATTATGAAAATTAATTTTTTGTAATCTCTTGGCAAAAGTCTCAGCAGCATCACCTATTAATAAAACAGCAGCAACTTTTTCCTTAATTCTTCGCATCCAGTCATTATCATTACCCTCTTTAGCTTCCCCACCAGCAATTAATAACACAGGTGCAGGTACAGCACTTAAACCCACTGCTGCCGCATCATAATTTGTTGCTTTACTATCATTGAGAAAATCTACTCCATTCCAAGTGCAAATATATTCTAAACGGTGGGGTACACCAGGAAATGTTTTCACTGCTTCAGCGATCGCCTCTTTTTCTATTCCTGCCAACTTTGCTACTGCCACTGCCATCAATAAATTCTGCTGATTATGATTTCCTAACATTCGCAGCGACTCCACAGAAACTATTTTTTCCCCTAACGCCACTACCCACCCATCCTCAATGTAAATTCCTTTAGCAGTATCTCCCACTAAATTACCTTTACCTTTAACACTTGTCCAGTGGGGATTATGTCCAAGGTTAGTTGCCTTTTGACGTATATACGAGTCGTCACTATTGAAAACTTGTATTTGAGAGCGATTTAATAAAGATGCTTTGATATTAAAATAATTTTCTATTGTATGGTGACGACTCAGATGATCGGGAGTCAAAGTAGTCCAAACACCAATTTGAGGCGCAAGGGTGTTAGATGATTCTATTTGATAGCTACTAATTTCTGCAATTACCCAATCTGGCGGAGTTTTTAATAAAGCTAATTCGCAAGCAGCATAGCCAATGTTACCACAGGCAGGAGCGTTTAATCCTGCAGTCTGAAAAATTGCAGCAACTAAAGCAGTGGTAGTAGTTTTGCCATTAGTACCAGTTATCCCTACCCAAGGGGAAGACTTGAGATATCGCCATGCTAATTCCATTTCTCCAATAGTTTCAATTCCGCTTTCTCTAGCACGTTGGAGTGGGGGTATATCCCAAGGTACACCGGGACTAACAACGACTAAATCTAAAGATGTTTCCGGTTCAAATGAATAACCTAACTTAACAGTGATACCTTCTTGAGTTAATTGTTTTTGCTGTTGTTCAAGAGAGTCGGAAGTGTTGCGATCGCTCAATTCCACTTCCCAACCATTTTTTTTCAGCAGTCGTGCAGCAGCAACACCCGATCGTCCTAGACCAATAATATGAGTTTTTGACATAATAAATAAATATTTGTTGGTAGATATTTTGGTATAATTACAAACTACCAAATGATAGTCATTTTTATTTTACCGAAAAATTGTGGTTTAAAGCCTCCCCTCGATCGGGGATAATAAATAAAAATTTTCATGATTAGTCAATCCTATCCGTTTTCACTCTCGAGGTAATTGTTAATTATTAATTATTAATTATTCATTATTCATTATTAATTATTAATTGTTGAAAGTAGAGTTGGCTAAAAAGCTTTTATCAAAATCATAAGGGTCTAAAACCCCGTAAGCTATCAGCTGTCAGCTATCAGCCATCAGCTATTGCTTTTAGTTTTAGATAAAAGCTTTACTAATTGAGTCAGATTTAAATCTGACTATCAAAACTGGGTTGAAAATCTATATTCATTAAAACAC
>JAXHSW010000192.1:0-18661 GCA_034190295.1 Cyanobacteriota bacterium
GTTAATTATTGATATTTGAAGGAAGAAGGAACAAGGAATAAGGAAGAAGGAGGAAGGTGGAAGGTTAATTATTGATATTTGAAGGAAGAAGGAACAAGGAAGAAGGAGTTATAATATTGTAGGTTGGGTTAAGTGGCAGCGCAACCCAACATTATTGTCAGATTAAGTGGCAGCGCAACCTAATATTATTGTCAGATTAAGCAGTAGCATAACCCAATATTAAGGAAGAAGGAAGAAGGAAGAAGGAAGAAGGAGGAAGGAAGAAGGTTAATTATTGATATTTGAAGGAAGAAGGAAGAAGGAGTTATAATATTGTAGGTTGGGTTAAGTGGCAGCGCAACCTAATATTATTGTCAGATTAAGTGGCAGCGCAACCTAATATTATTGTCAGATTAAGCAGTAACATAACCCAATATTATTGTTGGGTTTTCGTTCCTCAACCCAACCTACAAAGCTGCTACTCCCTACCACATATTTAACCAATATGAAGACGGCAACGTTCTAAATATTTGCGGGCAACCCGATCGCCCTCACCATATTCCAAACATTCTTGAAATAGAGCTGCTGCTTCTTTCAATAACCCCTGATAAAACAGCAAAACTGCCCTTTCAAACTTCTCTTTCGTAGCAATTTTCACATCCTTTAATTCTGGTGGATCGGCAGAAAAGACTTCAAATAAAGCCACCGCTTTAGCTTTACCTTTAGCTTTAACTTGTTCGATAAATCTATAGTCATATTCCACAGGATTATCTAAACATACCAAAGTTTGATGAGTAATTAACAGCGACACTCCATAAGTTTTTGTTAATCCTTCTACTCTTGAGGAAAGGTTTACCGCATCGCCGATCGCTGTGCCATCCATACGTCCAAATCCTCCCACAGTGCCTAACATTAATTTTCCCGTATGCAAACCAATACCAATACGAATGGGTTTTAGATTCCTTTGTTGTCGCTCTGAATTGTACATTTTTAACTCTTCCAGCATGGCGATCGCTCCTTTTACAGCATCATCGGCAGAATTAGGAAACAAGGCCATAATAGCATCGCCAATATATTTATCGATAAACCCACCATGTTTTTGAATAAGTGGCTCCATATAACCGAGATATTCGTTAATAAAAGCAAAATTTTCTGCCGGGGTCATCTGTTCGGAGAGCGTGGTAAAATCACGGATATCAGAGAATAAAACCGTCATCTCCCGTTCAACGTGGTCTCCGAGTTTCACTTCGACAATACTCTTTTTCTCTAAAAAGCTGAGAAACTGTTCCGGAACAAAACGTTTGCAGGCATCATACAATCGAGCATTTTCTAAAGAGATGGCCGCTTGTGCTGCCAAAGTTCGTAACAATGCCAAGCGTTCTTGGGTAAAAGCTCCAGTAGTAAGATTATTTTCTAGATAGATAATACCTTGGAGTTGACCTCTATTGATTAAAGGGGTGCAGGCGATGGAACGACATTGATATTTTTGAATATAAGCATCGTCGGTAAAGTAGCGATCGCCCGCTTCCGTATCAGAATCATGGGAAAGAACCCTAAGAGATTTGTCTTTACTCATGGCATTGTTGATAATTACTGTTTTGCCAGTGCGGGCGACATAATTGACGATTTTTTTTGAAAGCTGTTTGAACTTATTTAAAGGAATAGCTTGCAAGAGACAAACTTCCTGAGAGTATTCTTTAGTAGCTTCGACGAATAAACCTTCGCCGTCAGGTAAAATCAAGACTCCCCGTCGGGCACCGGCATTTTCTACCATAATCTCTATTAAAGTTGCCAGCAATTTATTGAGTACGATTTCGCTAGAAATAGCATTAGTAGATTTGATTAATGTCGCTAAATCTAATTCTGCACTACCAGTAGAATTGCTCGTACTCCGAGTACTCAAGATTTTAGCACCAGAAGTTGTAGCAGTTGGAGATTGAAGCAATTGAGGATACTTTTGTTCCAGGTGTTTGATTTTGGCAGTTGCTCCCCAACGAGAATAGCAGTAATGCGCATCCCTCATGTAAACCAGGGCAACTTTTTCCTGTTTCCAGTCAAGATAAAATTTAGCTGCAAGTTCGTTAGCGATCGCCTCTTCTTGGATATATTCGTTTTCTTCTGCTCCTGAAATTGCTTTATTGTATAACTCGATCGCTTCAGCTTTTTGTCCTAAAACTCGGCATTTTTCCGCATCTACCAAATCTACCTTATGTTGATGGTTCATGGGAGCATACTTCGCCCAATACTGTTGTAGCTGCCTTTGATTTTCTTCTACCGCTGCGAGAATTTGGGATATATCCTCTGAGTCTGGTGTTGCATCTGCAAGAAAAGTCAAAGAATCATATAAATACAAGGCCGGGATCGAAACAGTTCCCACAACAGCTTTTGAATATTTTTTGATTTCAACGGCATAGTTTTTAGCTAATGTTATTTCCCCAAACAGGTAAGAAAGCATCAGCTTATGTAAATACAAACAAGACAAACCAAAAAAATCATTTCCTGCTTGCAGTTGTACGATTAATTCTGGTTCGACAATAACTTCCCCAGATAAAATATAGGGGCGATCGACTGCTGTCTGTAAATTTAAAATAGATTGTAAGTGAGTTTGACACCAATTCGCAGCCGTTAGTTGATTTAACCGTACCAATTTTTGACAGTAAGTACGAACTTGCTGCTCCAAGTTTTTAAGTGGCTGACCACACCAAAAACCATTGAGACAAAAATTATGGACGCTATATCCTGCCGTTTCCAAGTTACCGACTTCCATACTTAGTGCATGACTTTCTTGCAACAACGGTAGAGTTTCTTTCGTATGAGATTTGCGGTGTAGTGTGAATAATCCTACCACGTTCAATACTTCTGGCTTGAAAGCTTTAGCATCCAGTTTAGAGACAAGTTTGAGTGCTAACTCACCAAATGCAACTCCAGTTTCTACATCTAACAAAACATTGCAGGCAACGATGCTGTAGCAAACATAAGCAGTAGTTGAAGCTGGTATATTTCCATTTTCAATAGAGAGCTTAACTGAAAAAGAAATTATTAGTGGATACAAAAGAAAATTTGAGAAATAAGTGGCGGGAATAATACTGTTAGCAATTTGTATGGCAGAAGCTGTTGTTGCATCTACTGCTATTGGTAAGTCAACTAAGTCAGAAATATTTCTGTTTTCAATTAGTCGAGAAATTTCTGCTGTAATTTTTTGAGTATCTTCTGGTGTAGGAATTTGAGGGAATGGAAATCCTAATTGATGGAGACATTCTAGAGCAATTTCAATAGCTTCCGTGAGTTGAGTTTGGGCAACTTTTGATTGAATTGAAATTAGGTAAACATTAACTTTATCCAATAACGATCGCCCTTCGGTAAGAACTGCATGAATAAACTGTTCCATCTCCTCAAGAGCGCCACATAACCAAGCCAACTCGACAGAATTACTATAGAATGATAGAGTCATTTCATATTGTCTGTGCCAAGCATTTTCTCCTAGCAAAGATAGTCCTATTTTTGCATATTCCCGACTTACTTGATAAGCGCTAGCTGCTTTTGCTTTGTGACAAGCACTCAGATTCAGTTTCGCAAGTTCGTCCCGTTCTTTTTCTTCCCTGAGTAAAGTAATGCCATAATTTAATTGATTCACTAGCAGAAAAATAGACTCTTCTATTGCTTCTGGGGGTGTTTTTTCTAGGATAACTTGTCCGATATAGTAATGGGTGATTGCATTGCGCCACTCAGGAATCAAAGTATAAGCCGCCTGTTGGATGCGATCGTGACTGAATTTATAGGATTGAATCAACAGGTCTTCGTCCAGTTCTGATGTGGGGATAATTAAGTTTTGCTCCATCGCAATTTTTAGATATTCAAAAATTTCTGGAGGAGATTTTTTTGTAATTAATGTTATTATTTCTAAGTCAAACTCTGCTCCCCAAAAAGCAGCCATAGATAAAAAATTTTGGCTATACCGGGGTAATCTTTGTAGTTTTTCTACCATCAGTTCCACCACATTATCGCTAAATCCTCTGGCTTTTATTTCTTCTATATTCCATTGCCAAATTCTTAACTCACGGTCAACTTGGAGTAACTTTTCAGCATATAATGCTTGTAAAAATTCATTAACAAAAAAAGGATTGCCTCCCGTTTTTTGCCAAACTAACTGAGCTAAATTGGTAATTCCTTCAAGCTGATTGAGGGTATCCCCTATTAAACTAGCGATTTGTTTTTGGGATAAAGGTTGTAAAGTTATTTCCTGAATTTCTTTGTGGTTTTTTTGAATCCTTTCGAGAGAATTTAACAATGGATGACCGACATCGACTTCATTATTTCGATAAGCTCCCAACAGCAATAAATATTTTGTTTCTCCGGCAATTAATATTTGTTCCATCAGCGTTAAACTCGCTAAATCTGCCCATTGTAAATCATCTAGAAATATAGTTAAAGGATGGTTATTATCGGCAAATACACGAATAAAATTGCTAAAAATTAGGTTAAAACGTTTTTGGGATTCGTTTGTTCCTAATACTGGAACTGGCGGTTGCTTGCCGATAATTAATTCAACTTCAGGAATGACATCAATAATAATTTGTCCGTTAGAACCCAATGCTTTTAAGAGTTTTTCTCGCCACTGTTGTAGTTGAGCTTTGCTTTCTCCCAATAATTGCCCAATTAATCCTCTAAAAGCTCCCACAATTGCCGAATAAGGAATATTGCGTTGAAACTGGTCGAATTTCCCCGAAATAAAATAGCCGTGACAGACAGTAATAGGTTTATAAAGTTCTTGAACGAGGGATGATTTTCCAATACCGGAATAACCAGTCACCATCATTAATTCCGCTCTTCCTTCTCCCCCCTTACTAAGGGGGGTCTGGGGGGGATTACTAACTCTCTCAAATGCTGCGAGCAAAGTGGAAATCTCTTCTTCCCTTCCGTAGAGTTTTTGAGGAATTTGGAAGCGGTCTGAAATATCTTGTTTTCCCAGAGGAAAAGAAGCTATATTTTTTGTTTCTTGTAATTGTCGGCAACACTCTTCTAAATCTGCTTTTAACCCATCAGCACTTTGATACCTATCTTCGGCATTTTTTGCCATTAATTTCATCACAATATCTGCAATTATTTGGGGTATTTCTATCTTGTTAAGTTTTTCTTTGCTAATAATTACTGGTGGATTTTTCGCAAGATGACAATGTACTAATTCTAAAGCATCCTCATTCTCAAAAGGCAATTTTCCCGAAAGCATTTGATAAAATGTTACCCCCAGAGAATAAAAATCCGTGCGATAATCTAATCCTCTATTCATTCTACCTGTTTGTTCTGGGGAAATATAAGCGAGAGTACCTTCTAAAACGTTAGGATTTTTCAGAGTAGGATTTTCCCTACTTAGTCGGGTAGCAATGCCAAAGTCAATGATTTTTAGTTCTTTAGTTTCAGGGTTAAAAACTATGTTAGCGGGATTAATATCTTTATGAATAATATTTAGGGCATGAATTTCTCTTATACTTTCGGTAATAGCGATCGCCATAAATAAAAATTCTTCTAGGGAAAATTTTTGGCACTCTTCCAGCCATTTTTTGAGGGAAATTCCGCCAAAATCTTCCAAAGCGATCGTATAACTTCTTTGATATTTTTCTAAGCCATAAGCTTTAATAATACTTGGAGAGTCTAACTGGCAAGTGAGGTGATATTCTTGTTTATAACGTCGAATTTCCTCTGTGGTGGGATACTCTCGATTGAGAAATTTGAGGATAACAGGTTGACCTTCGCGGAGCGTGTCGGTAGTCGTATCCACAACTCTTCGAGCGCGATACACTAAGGAATTTGCACTTTCATGGATTTTTATTAAATCCGTATATCCACTTAAAATTACCATAAAAATAACACATGAAAAAATTAGCCATCATATTTATTCTATAGCGCTTCACTCAAGTTATATCAAATCCGGTAGCATCGGTGTAATAGATTCATAGTGTGGGGAGAGGGAGAGGGAGAGATGGGGAGATGAAGAGATAGGGAAATATTTGGTAATGGTTGAAGATGGAACATTTTTTACGTCCCGAATTAAACGGATTTGATATTAAAAGTCAAAAGTTAAAAGTTAGAAGTTACAGCAGTTTTCTAGTGGATGAGGTACAAAATTTTATCGATCTAGGCAACAGCTCCGGAAGGCAACAGCTCCGGAAGGGAATATAGGAATCAATAGTCTTATAACTGTACCTCACGCTTCCTCAAAAGTGCTGTAGAATTAATGTTTTATATCGTGTCCGGATAATAGCGCGATAGAACGACCTTCCGCTGACGCGATAGAACGACCTTCCGCTGACGCGACCGAAAAAACCATTACCCTTTTAACCAATATTTTCTTCTGCTTTTCGGTCCGAATGCTGCGCAAACTGCATAAGTACCCTCTCCTTTCCTTCCTCCAAAGTGAATTGGTATCACCTTAATACCCGCATTCCGCACGTCAATTTGTCACATTAAAAGTAGTTTCAACAATTAATAATTAATAATGAATAATTAATAATTAATAATTACCTCTCCTTGAAAGCGGATAGGATTGACTAATCACGAAAATTTTTATTTATTATCCCCTTAAAAGGGGAGGCTTTAAACCACAATTTTTCGGTAAAAATCCCGGCCTCGCTAAGTATTTATACTGTATAAATTATCTTCATTAACCTTTCTCAAGAGTAGGTCTCCTCGCCATGGGAACGCTGACCAAGAGAGGGAACGCACACCAAGCAGGTAGAATAATGCTCCCACCTCCCCACACCTCCGGTCACTCCCCACACTCCCCACACTCCCCACACCTCCGGTCACTCCCCACACCTCCGGTCACTCCCCACACTCCCCACACCTCCGGTCACTCCCCACACTCCCCACACCTCCGGTCACTCCCCACACCTCCGGTCACTCCCCACACTCCCCACACCTCCGGTCACTTCCCACTGACGCAGACTAACACCGCTATTCCCTATTTCCTGCTATCTTTTGAGCTTTCCTGAGAATTCTTTTTATTACACTCAAAAAGATTATTTTTCTGTAACTAATGTTACAAAAATTATAAAAAAATCTCTAATAACAGACGCTTTAAGAGGTTTTTTGTTCCCACTAAATCTAACTTAATAATTAGGAGGGGTATAACAAAAAAAAAGCTTTAAACAATCCTCTTTGAGGTTGTAAACAACCCTTTAAAGAAACTTTAGTATCTAGAATAACTGCATTAAATATTTACTTTTCTATAATTGTTTTTAACAATCAGCAATAAATGTTCACCTAAAGAGCGAGAAATTAGTAATCAATTTAACTAAAATCTAAAGTAGAAAGGTTATATGCTTTTAATATTAAGATAAACATTTTATCTGTTTAAGCTACTAAAAATTAATTCACAAAAATTAAGTCGCTAGATGAAGAACTAGCCTCACATTTACAGGTTGCGAGCAAAAAAAGCTACAATATAGTTTTCGACCTGAAAGTGGGGCTAAAAATATGAGCAGTGCATCAAAACTCATCAAAATTCAACTAGACTAGGAGTAACAAAAAATAATGAAAACTAATCAAGTTATAAATCAATCCGATCGTGAGCATTACCAGATCGAGCAGATTGTAGCATCCTTCATTGAAAAAAGCAACACCTTACAAAACTTAACTAGCCATCGTAAAGAAATAGCAGACCGTCGCTTACTAGAAACAATACTGCAGAAAACTCTCAAAGAACTATCTGATATCAAATTTGCTCTAGATCAAGCAGCGATCGTTGCCATTACAGACCATAGAGGTATTATTCAATATGTGAATGATAAAGTTTATGAAATATCTCAATATTCTAGAGAAGAGTTAATCGGAAAAAATCATCGCCTGCTTAACTCTGGACATCATCCCCCAAAGTTTTTTAGAGACTTGTGGTCTACTATTAGCTCTGGTCATGTGTGGAGAGGAGAAATTAAAAATAAAGCTAAAGATGGTAGTTATTATTGGGTTAATACGACTATCGTACCTTTTTTAAACGACCTCGGACAACCTTATCAATACTTAGCAATTAGATTTGACATCACCGAACGCAAACGAGTAGAAGAAGCACTACAAGAAAGTCAGAAACGCAACCAGAGTCTCCTCAATGCTATTCCCGACTTAATGTTACGCCTCGACTCAAAAGGAGATGTTCTCGACTTCTACCCATCAAAAGATGATGAAAATGCCCCCGAACCATCAGAACTACTAGGAAAAACTATAGAAGAAATATTTCCCCAAGATATAGCTATTTGGACTCGACACTATTTAAAGCTTACTCTCAGCACCGATAAAGTGCAAGCAGGAGAATATTCTACTATTATTAATAATAAGCTCTATTATTATGAAGCTCGTTATGTCAAAAGTGGTAAAAATGAAGTCTTAGCAATTATTCGTGATATCACAGAACGAAAAGAAGGAGAAATTGCACTACAAGAATCAGAAAAACGGGAACGAGAAAGAGCATTACAATTAGAAAAAGCTTTAAAAGAGTTGCAAAAGACTCAAACTCAATTAGTACAAGCCGAAAAAATGTCTGGTCTAGGTCAAATGGTTGCTGGTATTGCCCATGAAATTAATAATCCAATTAGCTTTATATACGGCAATCTTCTGCACGCAAATAACTACATTAGAGACTTAGTACATTTACTGAATTTGTATCGGGAAAACTATCAAGTTCCAATTCCAGAAATTCAAGATTTTGCCGAAAAGTGTGATGCAGATTTCTTGATTGAAGATTTGCCTAAAATGGTCGATTCAATGAATATAGGAGCTAATCGAATTAGAGAGTTAGTTTTATCTTTACGAAATTTCTCTCGTTTAGATGAATCAGAGACGAAAAAAGTAGATATTCACTCTGGTATAGATAGCACTTTATTAATTTTACAACATCGTATCAAAGCCACAGAAAAAAGACCGGAAATAACATGGATAAAAGAGTATGGAAATTTACCCAAGATTGAGTGTTATGCTAGTCAGTTAAATCAAGTATTTATGAATATTATTGCTAATGCCATAGATGCTTTTGAAGAACAAGAAAAACCAGGAATTATTACTATCAAAACAGAAATATTTCAGAAATCAGAAACAGGAGTAAATCGAGATTTTGTCAAAATTTCTATTTCTGATAATGGGCATGGTATTAGCGAATCTATTCAAAATCGTATTTTTGACCCGTTTTTTACAACAAAACCAGTGGGTAAGGGTACAGGTCTAGGACTATCAATTTCTCACCAAATTATTGTCGAAAAACATCAGGGAGAACTGAGATGTATATCTAATCAAAATGAAGGTACATTATTTGAGATATTAATTCCACTTAAGGCCGGAAATTGAAGAAGGTGTTCAACAATTAATAATTAAAATAGCAGTCAGCACTCAGCGGTCAGCGGTCAGCTCTCAAGGCATGATATGGGGGATACTCTAGAGTGGCCTATCCGCGTCTGCAAACCCCCAGAACATTCACACTACGCGCTTTTTTAAATATAGTGGGGTACTTAAACCCGCCGATTTTAGCTGATAGCTGATAGCTTGTTAAATCCAAAATATCGTCAAAACTGATATAGAAACTTTGACTGTTTATAGGTATATTTATCTACCGATAATTGCAAATATTTTCTAATAAATAAATAGACAAAAAAAGCGGTTGTAAAATATTACGAAAAACTCAATAAAAGTATTTATTGATACTTTTTTGTAGTGATAAATAGCTATTATATAAAAAGATGGAACAAAGCAAAACAAAACATTCAGTCTATTAATTAATTAAAGGAGAAGAACCGATGGCAACATTAACAGCTTTAACTAAAGGTGGTACAGCTTGGACTCCTCAGTATGTCGAATCTATTGACATGAATAAATGCCTAGGTTGTGGTCGTTGTTTTAAAGTTTGTCATAGAAATGTTCTAGAACTGAGACCCATCAACGAACATGGAGAATTTGTGGATGATGATGATGATGATGATGATGAAGTATTACGGAAAGTTATGACTATTACTAATGCAGATGACTGTATTGGATGTGAAGCTTGCGCTAACATTTGCGGTAAGAAATGCTTCACTCATGCTCCTGCAGGTGTATGAGTTCGGAAGAATATCAACTCATACCGTTTCACGGAAGTCATGCATTCAAAAGTTAAAAGTTAAAAGTAAGATTTAATAGACAGAAAACTTTTACGTTTCAATAGTCTCAACGGATTATTTGACATGATAACTTTGAAACTATTTGTGACATCCTGAAAGTGAAATGGTATCAGAAATATTAATATAGAATAATATAGAATTTTGTGGAGTATCAGCTTTAGGTACATTAGTGAAATTATTTACCTAAAGTCTGAACTCCCTGATTTTTTTTGTGCCACTTTGTCAAAGTATAGCGCTACGCGCAAGTCAATTATGTAGGGGCAAATGGCATTCGCCCTCTTCAGTCCTCAACAATGTCCGCGCCGTAATTTAGAAAAAGCTTGCTCTACAAAATACCATCACCATAGAAAATTGTATGGGTCAATTCATTTATCAGTACCTCCTGCAATAGGGACTCAATTAGCGCAGAATTTTTTTTATCCCCTAAAATTCGATTATATAATATATCTTTATTTGATATCATATAGAATCCGGTTATACAGTGTATGTTCATAATTCTATAATTACTTCAATCTCCCAATCTCCCAATCTCCCAATCTCCCAATCTCCCAATCTCCCCATCCCCCCATCTCCCAATCTCCCAATCTCCCAACTATATAATAAGTATTCAACCGGATTTGATATCAGACCCAAATTTTCGGTGATTCTAACGATCGCAGAATAAACTGTTAGTTATTTGACAGGAAAGGATTTTACAAAAAAGTAATATGTTGTTATTGGCACTATAGTAGTTTCAAATAAAAATGAGACGGATAAATCCCTGATTTTTAACGATTAGATCGAGGTTTAAGTGTCTTAACCTTAACTGGAATGACTATAACTATATATCTGGTAAGACATACGTTTGTCTTTTTTTTTCTTTCTGGCCAGATTCACTGTTAAGAATACGAGCTTAAGTTAAATCCAGTTCTTCATACTTTCTACAGAATAAGTCATCTAAAAAAATTCAGTAGTTTGGAAACCTGTCAGCTTTAGCTACGGGAGGAAAAACGACACAGTGGCTTCAGCCACCAGTCCCCTTTCGGGGTAACGGGGGGAGTAATCCCCCAATAACGCCCATTTATGGGTAAAGTTAGCCAGGCTAACGTAGAGCTGCCGAATGGCGCCAATGTTATCAGTCGGTACTTTCGCTCATAGCACTAGCTTAACCCACTATGCTTGTTTAACCATTTGGTTCTAGAGCTAGGAACTGGCAACGCATTCCAAGGTAGGAACTTTAACGCTTACCGATAACGTAGACCTCGAAAGTCTTAGGCAGGTCAGGTGTTGGCCTGTTTTCTTGGAGCGACTGCAACAAGAGCGTGCAAGCCCCAGGACTAAAGTCCAAGGGTTCCTGACTCAATTACTAAGCACGAATATTTTACTTAACCTTACTTGAATTATAGGGTAGCAGACTGCAATAAGCAAGCTTTTGTCTAAGTCTGGAGTCGTAGCTCATCTTCTCAATTTAGAGGCTTGTTCAAATCCCCTACTTCCCCTCCACGGTCGCAGGACTGTTTCAAAGTATTGTAAATTAACGATTTGGGGAGAACGGGAGATAAGGAGACCGTGGAACAGTAAAATTTACCAAAATTTGCCGATTTTTCAGCCAATAAGTGTCCTTAAGCTCTGACTAAAATAGTGAAAAGTCAACTTTTAATCATAAATTAAAAGCCTCCATCCCCGTGTCTGGTGTGTCCCCGTGTCCCCGTGTCTGGTGCGTCTGGTGCGTCCCCGTGTCTGGTGTGTCTATCGAGAATGAAACAGCCCTCCCTCCACGGTCGAGGCCCGCGGGTGGGTACACTTGCTGACTTCTATTTGCGGAGCATTCCGTAGGAAATTCTGACTTCTGACGCGCGTTAAATATAGTGCAGCTAAGTTGCATTAAGTTGTTAAACCGAGGTAGCTGTTATGCCTGCTAAAGATTTTCTTAGTTCAATGCAAAAGAAAAGATTGCAAAAAGCCTTACAAGAAGGTAATTGCTCTCATTTCCGAGAACGAGTATTGATGTTACTCCTATTAAATGACGGAAAAACTTATTCAGAAATTTCTGCATTTATAGGTTGTTCTTATAGAACAGTTGCTTATTGGTGTGTGCATGGAGACCCAGACCAATTAGATAGTTTACGAGATCGGCGAGAGCATGGTAACTTTCGTAAAGCTACAGATGAGTACATTCAGTTATTAATAGAAGTCAGCAAAAAATCTCCTCATCAATTTGGTTATGAATCTGAAAACTGGAGTGGAGAACGTTTAGCAAATTATCTTGCTGAAAAAACAGGAATCAAACTTAGTGGTACTCAAGTTAGGAGAATTCTTAAACAAAAAAAGATTAATCTTCCAAGAGGTAGATTACAAGTTAGTCATCAAATAAAAACTACAAAGAATCAACTAGAATATTAGGCATCTATCTAAATTTTCACAAAATAAACAGTTAAATTATGAGGCTAAATGCAGGCAAATAGATTTTTAAAATATTTGTTTAGCATTTATTCTTATTTTTTGTTGTTATATATTGACAACAAAATAATAATTATAGTTATCAACTATTGCAAGTTAAATGTATAATTATAAAAATCCTATAATTACTCAATTATAAAAAATAAAAACAATATTAATTTGCTTATTATGAACATCTAATTCTCAAAAATTATGAAATATTAATTCTTATTATTAAAGCGTAAATATAAGCTCAAGTGAAAATACTTAAATCAACAATAGATAAAAGATTTGATATCTTCACTCCATGTATAGTTAGTTATATAGCAATCAAGACATCACTGTCAGGAACCTCCGGCTAAAACCAGGAGCTTGTAACACACTCTCGTTGCTGCGCTGCGAGAAGAACAAGTTTTGATGATGATGAATCAGCTAAACCAACTTACAGATGATGAGTAAGATAACTAACACAAAACTTCTCAACAGCAATAACAGGGGGTTGTTATGACTCACAAAATGACTGAAAACTGTACCTCATGTGCCACCTGTATACCTCAAATACAGTGCCCAACAGGTGCAATAACTATAGAAGATGAACAATACTCAATTAATCCCGATCTATGTAATAGCTGTGAGGGTTATTACGAACAACCTCAGTGTGTAATTCACTGTTCTATTAGTAGTCCTATTCCCACTAAAGCGAAAAAAGGTAGATATAAAGTTGAAACAAGAACACCCACAAGCTCTAATTTATTTCCCAATAGCAAGCATAGTCCTTTTGCTTCTTCGATCGCAATCTGGGAAGCTTGCAACATTCTGACGCAGAGAGAATCATTACCTTGGACAGTGAATGCAGAAGGTAAATTGATTTATCAACGTTCTATTAAACAAGGTCAGGGGTCAATTAGTTTCAGCATCAAAGATGTGGAGTATTCATCTAAAATCATAAATGATGGTGTCATCAAAGTCACAGATATACCATCAATGGATATTAGAGCAGCTTGTATCCACCTAATTTATGCTGCCCATGCAGCAGTTATTGACAAACCATGGGAACAAGAATTTGCGATCGATGACCAACAAATTGAAAGATACTTAGGGTTAGAAAAACGCAAAGATTTATCGAAAGCAACTAAATTGAGTTTAATTAAAAATCTAGCTCAACAACCTTGTAACATTACTACTACTATTGATTGGCCTCAACAGGGTAGAATTAATGCGTTCTCATTACCAGAAAGTCAATTATGGCATATCTTAGACATTCAACATCACTTTTCTGAAGATTCTACAGGATGTAAACATCTGGTTGGTCTTACCTTTAGAGTGAAAGCTGGTCTTTGGGCTAAGTATTTCCTCAATAGAGAAGATTGCAAGCAGGGCAAAGCATTTTATCAATACGGCATTTTGCCTCAGTCTATATTAACTACAGTAATGAGTGTCTGGCAGCAACATGAAGGAACTGCTCGAATGCTGCTATGGTTATTATTCAAAACCAAAATGGGTAGGGAACAACGGTTGACTGTACCTACCTTAATGCGAGTAGCTTATGGCGAACAAAAAGTGATACGAGCATCTTCTTCTAGGGATGAGCGAAAACGACTAATTAAAACTTTTGAAAGCGATCTGGAAGTTCTCAATCATTATGGACTTAAACCAGAATTTGACCCCGTCACTTACCCCCCGGAAATTCAGCCAATGTGGGCAAAGTTAGCTGCTCTACCTGATGATGGTGAAGAAGCTTTAGATTTCTGGATTGATGATGGTAGTAAAAATACAAGATTAACAGATAGCGGTCCCAGAGGTAAGTGGAATATGTTATTGAATGCTCGTATCCTCTGGTTTAAATTGCCCGAAGAATGGGATAAACACTTAGCAGATTTTGAAAAACAAAAGTTACGTTATTCTAGTAAGCGTAAAAGAACAAAAAAGCTGACTGCGATCTGTGGGGAACAAATTATGAATGCTAGAAAAAATCAGCAGTTAAGTCAGAGACAGTTGGCAACTATGCTCGGAAAAAGTCAAAGTTGGATTAGAGATATTGAGAGTGGACGCTTTCAAGTCAAAGGTGAAGACCAAATGTTATTACAGAATGTTTTAGGTTTGGGAGGATAGCGATTAATTGAATACTATTACTGAATTAAATAGGGCACATTAGGATTCTGCCACGGATACACGGATTGATTGTGTAGGGGCGTTTTGCTCCGCAGCATATAAAGCGGCAGCTTTGCATTAGCTTTCTGGCCATTTGCTGGCACATAACTATCGAAGGGCGCCCCTACAATCTTATAATGCTGAATAATATCATGTCCGGATAATCGCGCGATAGAACGACCTTCCGCTTACACGACCGAAAACCTTTTCCCTTCTCACCTTTTCTTTCCTTCTGCCTTCTGCCTTATATCAAATCCGGTAGCATCGGTATAAAATCTTTTGAAGTAGGACTCACTCCTCAGTCCTCAGTCCTCAGGAGGGAAAAAATTTATCGGGACTTATATCATGTCCGGATAATTAGTGATGAAAAAACTTTCTCCCCTTCTTCCCTCTTTTTCTCTCTTCATTTCCTCTTTTTCTCTCTTCTTCCTTCTTTTTCCTTCTTCTTTATTCCCCTCCTGGGAGGGGCCCGCGGGTGGGTTCTCCACGGTCGGGGTTATATCATGTCCGAATAATTAGTGATGAAAAAATTTTCTGTTTCCTATTATCCTTTATCATCCCTTCCGGAGCAGATGAGCTGTTGCCTTTCGGAGCTGTTGCCTATAATCATTTATTTATAACTATTCAACCGGACATGATATTACGCATGCAAAACCCTTGAAAACACCATCTGTAGCGAATGGCATTCGCCCTTACCGATTGTATGACGATCGACACAATTATATTACTCCGAAGCCAACGGATTTGATATGATATCATGTCCGAAGGCAATCGTTTCTGTAAAAGTTAGCGTGGATATCTACAGGAAATTTGAGTTTTTTTTCTTGCTCTTAAGCTTTTCCTGCCTATTGCCTGTTGCTTTCCGGAGCAGATGAGCTGTTGCCTACCTTTACTATACAATACCGATGCTACCGGACATGATATTACCAAAAAATGAGGTGCAAAGCCTCCCCTTTTAAGGGGATGAAAAAATATTCAGTTCAGTATTTCAAGCCTCCGGCAATAGTTGTCGGTACTGATAACTGATAACTGATAACTGAAATGACCACCGTATCCGAAAATCTGGTCTTCCCCGTCTAGTCCAAAGATAATATCATCACTACCGTCACCATTAATTGAGTCAGAGCTAGTTGTACCTTCTTCCAGAGCAGCGCCTAAATTCGATTTAGCAACTGCGTACTTAATAGCATCTGAGACATTAGAACTATCGGGCTTAAGGCTGGCAACATAACCACGACCTAGTCGATCGACTAAATCTTCATAAGTTCCCTCTACACGATCGGTAACTAGAAAAACAGGTATCATATCTTCGGTTTCCAAAACCGATTTTAGTCCAGCAATTGTGGGATAGTCTTCATTTTCAATATTGCTATCTAGATCGTTAGCGGGGGCAGTTGCATGATCTCCAGCAACATGATAAGGCGCATCGGTAGATATCAAAGCAATGCGGGTTGAACCTGAACTATAATTAAGACCACCATCACTATCAAATGCTGTATGGGTTAGTGCTTCTAATTGAGCCTCTCGCCAATCAGCACCACCATCAGCAGAAAAGCTGTCAACTTCATTTTTGACTGTAGCAATATCACTTGTAAAAGCAAGTTCTGATTGATAAACGTAGTCACTAGGGGCACCAAAAGGGGAGAATGGCTTATCCTTAAAAGTAGAAATGCCAAACTGAACGTCAGGGCCAAAAATTTTTTCAAGGTATGGGTTGGTCAAACGATTGACAGCGATGGGAATCTGCTTTTTCAAGTTAGGCAAGTCATTACGGTATGAACTTGTCAAATCCTGTAATAAAACAACATCAGTACTCATTTTTTTTCTCCTGATAATTAAACGTTAAAAATTGACATCTTCTCTGGCCTGTTAGCGTTAGCGTAGCTCCGACCCGGGAGGCAAGAGGCAGGCTTCATTAATTGATAATAGACAATGAATAATGGAGAATTACAAGAAGGTTTTAACCGTTACGCAATTGAATATAAGGAAATCTCAAGGGCACTTTTTTTCTCTTTACAGCGCTTTTCAAATGTATAAACCACATCGTCACAACCAAAACCCTGTAGGGCGCCCTTCGGCAGCTCTGGCGGAACGCCAATGCCATTCGCCACAATCAAAACCCTGTAGGGCGCCCTTCGGCAGCTCTGGCGGAACGCCAATGCCATTCGCCCCTACTGTGGAAATAAAAACGGCTGTAAAAGAAGAGGCTTTAAACCAAATTGATTAACTATCAATTATCAATTATCAATTATCCATTAGTAAAGACTCCTACTGAGTCATAGCTCTTCAGCGGTGCTGATAACTGTTAGCTGTAATCCTGTGTCTGAAAGCCACTACTTAGGCTTTTTCTTCAATGAACCTGCTAGATAAACACCAAGTAAACCTAAACCAATTATTGTTGCGGGTTCGGGAACGTCAGCGCTTGGAGATTCTGCTGTAATTTCCCCATATAACATTGCCTCTGCTACTAAACGTTCTGGGGAGTTAAACTCACTGACGAAAGTGTTACCACCGTCACTAGAAAACCTATTAAATTTAGGGTGTAGTCTACTCCATTAAAATTAAAAGTATCACTTGTCAGGCCATTAGCTTGAAATCTGAGTCTATCTCCATCTAAAACTGGGTTTCCTGTAGTGTTAGGAATGTTAAGAATGTTGAAAGTATAGTTGAAGTTTTCTGCACTATTGAAAGGATTAGTAAAAGACAACTCTACTTCGAGAGGGAAATCTCCTCTAAAATTATGACGGCTTGTCACACCATTACGATAGGTTAAATCACCAACTGCAAATAAGGTATCTACATTTGTGCTGAAACCTAAACCATCATACTGAACATAATTTGTGAAAGATCCACCCATACCAATTCCCCAAGTTAGTCTGTTGTCTGTCCCACCGTTTTCATTTGAGAGAAATTCGGTACCAGCAGATACAGTCGGTAAACCCCAAGAACCAGATGATGTTCCAGCAAAAGTAATAGCTTCAACTTTTCCTATTGTAGCAAATAATATTGTAGTAGTTGCTATTAAGGTGGGTAAAAATTTAGTTTTGTTCATTGTTAAATATTCTCCTGATTTGCAGCTGATTGAGAATTAATTTAAGCATCTAAACAAAATTGTTTACCTACCCTAATTTGATGTCAGGCATACAATATTAGGGATTCAGCCTTAAAAAATGTGCAATTAATTTTGTGTATCTGCTTAACTTCACCTAATTAAATAACTTAGGCGTTATATGTAGTATACGCTTCTTCCAGTTTAGCTCATTCATTCTAAAGTTGTACATCCTTCAGATAAAGAACTACCAATTAAAAGGTCTCCGCTCTGTTGTTTCAACTCAATAAAGACGTTGAGGGGTGACGATCGCGGAGGGTCGCGTCAGCCGTATCGCAGGTAGACAACTCATTAATTATTATCTGCCTCAACTAAAATTCATCATAACATCTGAGGTGATTTTGGCAACAGCTTCTTTTGAATTTATTTATAAATCAGCTCTCAGAGTTTATATATCAACATCAGGAATTACGCATAACTATATATAGTAGAATTAAACGGCAATTTCCCGCTACAGATGGTGTATTATCTGATATTTGGCGTAAGTTTTGAATATTTTTGAGTTTTTATATAACAACTTTTTTTGATGATATCAATAATTTTTGTTCGGTATTCCCGCAGGGTAAGCGTATCTAAATGCCGTTTCACTTAAGTCAAAAATCAAAAGTCAAAAGTGATATTTTAGGTACTGATATCATGTCCGGTTGAACAGTTATAAATAAATAACGACTGAGTCCTCAGGAGTCAGTCGGACCGAGTCAAACCCACCCCTAACCCCGACCGAGTCAAACCACCCCTAACCCCGACCGAGTCAAACCCACCCCTAACCCCGACCGAGTCAAACCCACCCCTAACCCCGACCGAGTCAAACCACCCCTAACCCCGACCGAGTCAAACCCACCCCTAACCCCGACCGAGTCAAACCACC
>JAXHSW010000193.1:0-11316 GCA_034190295.1 Cyanobacteriota bacterium
CCCCCACTCCCCCACTCCCCCACTAAAGAATGGGTCTAAACTTCCTTAAACGCAAAGCATTACTTACCACAGAAACAGAACTAAATGCCATAGCTGCACCTGCAATAATTGGATTCAATAACCAACCAGTTAAAGGATACAAAATACCCGCAGCAATAGGAATACCCAAAACATTATAAATATAAGCAAAAAATAGATTTTGACGGATATTTTTCATGGTGGCATTACTGAGTTGAATTGCCGTAACAATTCCCCGTAAATCTCCAGAAATTAAAGTTAGATCGCTAGCTGCCATTGCCACATCTGTACCTGTACCAATAGCAATTCCTACATCTGCTTGAGCTAATGCTGGAGCATCATTAATTCCATCCCCTACCATTGCCACAATTTGATGGTCATCGCTTCTTTTTTTCTTTTCTAATTGCAGAGTTTTAACAGTTTCTGCTTTTTGTTCCGGGCGAACTTCAGCAAATATTCTACTAATGCCAACTTCGGCAGCAATAGCTTCTGCTGTTTGCCGATTATCTCCTGTTAACATTACTACTTCTATCCCCATTTTTTGTAATGTTTGAACTACATTTGCTGAGGAAGGTTTCAAAGTATCGGCAATACCAAATATTCCTTCTATTTGACCATCAATTGCTATCCAAGCAGTTGTCTTACCATCAGCTTCTAATTTATCTTGAGAATCTGACAAATTAATAGTATCAATTCCCAATTCATTCATCCATCGAGAAGTACCAATTTGTACTAATCTATCTGACACAATTCCTTCCACTCCCATACCAGACATTGCCTCAAATTTTTCTGGCTCCGGAAGAGGAAATTCTACCCCTTGAATTCGAGCATATTCAACAATTGCTTCTGCCAAAGGATGTTCTGATTTCCGTTCAATTGCAGCTGCTATTTTTAACAACTTAATTTCGTTCCCCTCGGCAGTACCTTGAGTAGTTATATAATTAGTAACTTGAGGTTTTCCTTTAGTTAAAGTACCTGTTTTATCTAAAATAATCGCCTGAATTTTATGAGCAACTTCTAGACTATCTGCACCTTTAATTAAAACTCCATTTTCTGCACCTTTTCCAGTACCAACCATTATAGAAGTAGGAGTAGCTAAACCCAAACCACAAGGACAAGCAATGATTAAAACACTGACCATAGCAATTAATGACATAGTTAAATTACCAGTAATACTAATCCACACAATAAAAGTAGCGATCGCTATGCCAATCACCACAGGAACAAACCAAGAAATTACTTTATCTGCTAATTTTTGAATCGGCGCTTTTGAGCCTTGTGCTTGTTGAACTAATTTAACAATTTGAGCTAATAAAGTATCTTTTCCCACCCTTGCTGCCTCGAATTTAAAACTACCAGTTTTATTAATTGTTGCTCCAATAACTTCATCCCCAGGTTGTTTTTCTACAGGTACACTTTCGCCAGTAACCATAGATTCATCTATTGTAGAATTGCCTTCTTTTATTTCCCCATCAACGGGAATTTTTTCCCCAGGACGTACCACAATTAAATCGCCAATTTTTACTTGTTCAATGGGAATATCTATTTCTTTTCCATCTCGAATTACTCTAGCAGTTTTCGCTTGTAAACCCATCAATTTTTGAATGGCTGCCGAGGTTTGTTTTCTGGCGCGATGTTCTAAAAGTCTGCCTAATAAAATCAGAGTAATAATAACGGCTGCTGCTTCATAATAAACATCTGGATTTAATCCTTGCCTAGTAAAAAAATCTGGGAAAAATGTCGGAAATAAAGAATAAAAATAAGCTGACCCCGTACCCAAAGCCACCAAAGTATTCATATCTACAGAACGATTTTTTAATCCCTTCCAAGCACCAACAAAAAAAGATTTACCGCACCAAAACATTACGGGGGTTGTTAAAATTAATTGTAGCCAAGAATTATGTAACCACATTGGTATCCAAGGCAAATTTAACCCCGTCATCATTGGCAATGAACCGATAATTAAAATCAAACTAATAATACCGCCAACAATAACTTTTTTGATAATTTTTTGTTCTATCCGGCGATTTTCTCTTTCTTTTTCTACCTGATTTATTGTTTCCTGAAGTGGTTGAGCAAAATAACCAGCATCCGCTACAGATTGTTGAATTTCTTGTAAATTAGTCTTCTGAGAATTATATTTAACAGTTGCTTGTGCTGCCCCAAAATTAACTTGACATTCTGCCACACCAACTACATTTTCAATAGCCTTTTCAATTTTATTAGCACAGGCCGCACAACCCATACCTTTTAGTTCTAAATATGTTGTTTCCATAACTGACTCCTAATAATTTTGTAGAGACAATATGCTTACCGAATAATTAAGGTTTAAAGTCTTTCCTTTAAAGGAGAAACAAGAAAAAATTTTCATAATTAGTCAATCCTATCCGTTTTCAAGGAGAGTTCAAGAATTTAGAATGCGCGAATTTAGAATTACCTCTTCTTTTCAAGGAGAGGATTGGGTTAAAAGGAATTTTTTTCTTTTTTCTCCATGAATGGAGAGGCTTTAAAACTTAGTTATTCGGTAATTATTAATTATTAATTATTAATTATTAATTATTGAAATAGCAATATAATTTTAGTTGTGAAACATTGGAGACTTTTGTTTTAGGGAATAGGGAAGAAACGAATACATAAGAATAAGATAACTGCTATATTCTATGCTTTAAAAGAACACCTCAATTCTCACATCTGATTCCTGATTGCTATATAACTATCTGGACTTACGCACAGACATTAAATCCAGTTATACCAGTTTTATATAAGGTTGCATAGAATGATGAAATTCATTAAACCTATCTATCTTTATCTAAGCTTACCTGCAGTCAATTATGCTTTAAATATTATTCTATGTAGCTTCATTTCAATTTGGCATTAGGGCGAATGCCATTTGCCCCTACATAGGTATTAGGGCGACCCTACATAGGTATTAGGGCAACCCTACATAGGTATTATACCAATTCCCAAAAGCAATGCTATACTTCAGTTCTACTTCAACAGTCAAATATTTACCAAGATTCAAAGTCTTTTTTTGACAATTATTAGTTGGTTAGTATAGATTTTTCCTACTTTTAACCCCTCCCCACACGAACCAACTTCCCACACTTCCCCTCCCAGGAGGGGTTAGGGGTGGGTTCCCACCCAATCATACATAGCATTCTTTTTGAGAGATGGTATTAGGGCGACCCTACATAGGTATTAGACCTCTCCAAAAAAGATATAGATTTTTTGCAGGAGTAGGCAACAGCTCCGAAAGGCAACAGGCAACAGGTAAGATTTTTTCACAGAATTTGACAGGAAAAATGATTTTTTAGGGTGAATTTTTATTTCCTTAACTGCTCTAATTAAAAGGTTAATTTATTTTCTGGAGATGTCTATTAGGGCGAATGCCGTTCGCCCCTACTCTAATAAAAATCCCGGTTTGACATTACCTTTAACTTTTGCAATTCCCATCAAACCATCACGAGATTCAAACATTAATTTACCAGTAGATTTTTCTTTTGAATTTACAACATTAAATACAGCACCAGTTGTTAATTCAGAAATTTTTTTCACATCTAATCCTCCTAACCAAATTTGAGCTTTATCCCCTTCAACTTCTGTAACTACCGCATTAGCAACAGGAGCAGAATTTTCAGTCAAATATATAGCTTGACTATCTAATTTAGTATCTGTCTTAACTTCATAAAGTGGATTCTGTTTTAACCTAGTAGGAATTTGTCGATTAACATAAGCGATCGCTTCTTCTGGTGTAGCTGTTTCTTGCCATAAATATTGTGTGAATAAATAACTAAAAATTCCAGCATAAAAATCAAGTATTTTCACATCTTTAGCAGTTTGAAATGGTTTAGCAGAAGCAAAAAAAAATCCTTTTGCCACACCACTTTGATAACCTTCCACAAATTCTTCCTCAGACATATTGAGGCGAGATAACCATTTTTCTTGATCAGCCTTTTCTTGGGGAACGATTTCTATTTTTTCTCCTCCTGCACGAGAACGAGCAGTAAAATCTCTAGTCGTCATTCCCGAAAAACAACTATCAAGAATTCCGGTGAAATTTTCTGTTTTTAAAGCTGATGTGAGTAGAAATAAAGTATGCCCCATAATATCATTAACAGTACCACCAACATTAGGATATCCTTGAGGCAGAGAACTATCTATCGGAACTAATGTACCACTTAAACCACTACCATCCATCAAAGAAGTCTGCACAATTGGATTAGAGTCTTTCACGCGAGAACCATGCCCAGAATAGTGAAAAACTGCCACATCTCCTGGTTTTGCTTGTTTAATTAGGTGTTCTTCAAATGCTTCTAAAATTCCTTGGCGAGTTGCTTGTTCATCAGTAACAATATAGATATCTTTTGGATTAAAACCAAAACGATGAATTAATAGATGACGTTGCATTTATGTATCATTTACACAACCTCTTAAAGGAGCTTTTTTATATTTATTAATTCCTACTAATAAAGCAAGTTTTCGTGGAGTATTTTGAGCTAATACTTTGCCATAATTTTCGGCTTGAGAGAGAAATTTTAATTGACTTATGCCAAGGGTAGCAAGTATTGAACTGGCAAATTGGAAAAAATGACGGCGAGATATAAGAGACATTTTAAATAATTCCTTATTTCTGGGTTTTGTTAAAATTTTCAACTAACAGGAGTTCCGCACAAACACTAAATCCACTGAGGGCGTTACGAAGTATGCGAAGCAAATGCCATTCGCCCCTACATATGGCGTTTTTAAGGTGAATTTGTATAAGTCCTGCTAAATATTATTTCAATGCTTAAATCTCTACAGAATTTTCTGCTAACCAGTTACCTAGAGATTCTTGATTTTCTTCTCCACTTGCTAGCTCTTCCATCATTGTCACGACTTCTTGTTTGGGAACTTCTAGCAAATAATTATTAACCAATAAAAAAGTTGCCATAACTGCAAAAGCTGTTCTTTTATTTCCATCAATAAAAGGATGATTTTTCGCTAGACTATAACCATAAGCTGCTGCAAATTCAAATAAATTTGGTTGACCATAAGTAAATAAATGTCGAGGTCTAGCTAAACTAGCAGAAAGTAAATTTTCATCTCTAATTCCTGGACTTCCTCCATGTTGAATAATTTGGTCTGCATGAATAGCTTGATTCAATAATTGATAATTGATAATGGATAATTGATAATTACCTCTCCCTAAAACGGATAGGATTGAATAAAAGGAAAAAATTTATTTTTTTCCCCTTGAAAGGGGAGGCTTTAAACCAGAATTATTTAATTATTTATTTATTTATTTATTTAATTATTTAATTCTTCGGTAATAATTTCGTCTATCCAAATAGGTTCTTTCACTTTGCCAATTCTCGCAAAGCATTTTTATATTTTTCACTAATTTTTTGATAAGCATTCATAGCTTTTTCAAAATTAACTTCGTTAGTTTGATTAGTTTCTATTTCTTGAGTTTCAGAATCTTCTGGTACAAGAATAATAACTCGCACATTTGTAGGAGTATTTATTTCTAGAGGATGTTCTAAAATTAGATTGCCATGTTTATCAATTTTGCCGTTAGTTTCTATAGCTTTCATTGACATTAGTTAAATTATTTAGTGATTATTATAAATATTCTAACATCAACTTGATAAATTAATCCGTAGGGTGTGTTAGCGATAGCGTAACGCACCTAAACCTGGTGGTCAATTTTGCCGTTTATTTCTATTGCTTTCATTGTGCCGATCTGAATTATTTAGTAATGGTTATAAATAACTATATTTTAACATTAAGATGTATAGTGGACAAATATAATCAAATTGAGTATCTATACCAATTATTAAACATTGTGATTTGTTATTTTGACCAGAAATTCTATGATTATGAAAACATCAAAATGTCGGTTGGGTATAACTATAGTGTCGGTCTAGTAGGTTGAGTTAAGCGATCGCGGAGCGGAACGGATTTTCTATCGCGCAACCCAACAGATACCTATTTTTGTTAGGTATTGTTGTTTATTCAACAGGACTTACACAGAGACTCTACATATAGCTAGGGCAAATACCATTAGCCCCTACAGATAGTGTTTTCAAAGTCAATTTTTGGCGTAATATCAAATCCGTTTAATTCGGTACTTCAATAATTAATAATTAATAATTAATAATTAATAATTAACAATTACCTCTTCTTGAAAAGAAGAGGATTGACTCAAAGGAAATTTTTTATTTATTATCCCCTTAAAAGGGGAGGCTTTAAACCATAATTTTTCGGTAAAAAATGTTCCATCTTCAACCATTACCAAATATTTCTCGATATTCCCCTCCAGGGAGGGGTTAGGGGTGGGTCCCCTACTCCCCTACTCCCCATCTAATTACACCGATGCTACCGGATTTGATATAAGTCCTGTTCAAGCAATTTGTTAGGTTTCCTCTGTCAACCCAACCTACATCTTTTAACTGAATATTAAACTTTCTTTTTTCTTACTTTTGACTTTTGACTTTTAACTTTTGACTTGATTTCCACTCTCCCTGAACAACAAAATGTTCCATCTTCAACCATTACCAAATATTTCTCGATATTCCCCTCCAGGGAGGGGTTAGGGGTGGGTCCCCATCTCCCCTACTCCCCATCTAATTACACCGATGCTACCGGATTTGATATAAGTCCTGTTCAAGCAATTTGTTGGGTTTCCTCTGTCAACCCAACCTACATCTTTTAACTTCTGACTTCTGACTTCAAACTTCTGACTTCTACTCATTCCACTCTCCTTGAACAACAAATAGTGCCCAATAATAAGGTGCTTTCCAATTATCTGAACTTAACATTTCTAACTGAACTTTCCTCATTGCCTCCACAGGATTTTTATCCGTTTCTAACATTTTACGATAATAATTTTCCATTAATTCAGCAGTCGAATTATCTTCCACACTCCATAAACTTACTACTACTCGTTTAGCTCCCGCATACATAAATCCTCTAGTTAAACTCACTAATCCTTCTCCTCTAATTTCTTCGCCGATTCCCGTTTGACAAGCACTTAATACTACTAATTCTGCTGGTAAATCTAAGTTAAAAATATCGTTTAATTGTAAAAATCCTGGTGTAGATTTTCTGCCTTTGTCATACAAGGAAAGCACTAATCCTGATAATTATGGTTGAGTTTCATTTAATAATCCGTGGGTAGCTAAATGTACCATTTGATATTGGGATAAATTGGGATTTACTGCGGTTTCCCGATTGGCATCAAAGTCTAAAGATAGTTGTTCTAAATTGTCAGGAACTAATGCTAATATTGCTTCCGCTTCTTGACGAGTTCCTTCTAGACGATTGAATGATGAACCGAGAAAATCTTCTAGAGAACGTTTTAATGCCATTTTGGTTAAATCATTATTTTCTGTTTCTTTTTTTGTTTGAGAAATTGTTTGAAATCGAGGGTCATTATCTGCAAATACTGGGTCGGCAATAACAGCTACTTTTTTCGGAGCAGGTGTTCTACCTTTAACTTGTTCTCTGAGAATATTAATACTTGAAGCTGAGGGTAAGGTGACAATTTCATGGTTGACAATTAAGGGTTGATAATTGGTTTGATTGAGATTTTGTGGTAGTGGTAAAGCTGCAAAAGGAATGGTCTGTAATATTCCATCTCCTACTATTAATAGTCGTTTATTTTCTAATTTATTTGCTACAGGCGACAATAATATTTCACTTAATTTATTTCCCGTTTCTGGAACTGGGGAAAGAGAGGTTATTTCTTCTCTAAATTGTTTGGCTAATTCTTCTATTTCCACTCTTGGAGGTAGTTCATAACTGCTAATTTCTGTGGGAGTTACTAACCATAAATAACTACGGTCTTTTCCCAGAGAATATTGTAAAAGTATGGTATCTTTGTCGATAACTTGTTGTTGAATTTCCGACGCAGTAAGGGGTTCTGGATATTTGAGGTTGCGTAACGGGGGCTATTTTGTTTAATCTTTACCTCTAATTGTTGGAGTTGGTTGCGTAGGGTTTCAATTTGTTGTTTGAGTTGGTCGGGATTGTATCCTGGGGTGTTGAGTTGTCGCGCTTGGTCTAATGTGTTGAGTTTTTGCAGTAGCTGTTTTTCTTGCTTCCCGCTTTAGAGATAGAGATTGATTAAGAAAATCAAGTGCTTTTTGTTTTTCTCCTAAACTACTGTAGAGATCGCCAAGATTATTGAGAGTAGCAGCTTCTCCTATTTTATTTCCCACTTCTTGAGATAGAGTCAGGGATTGATTTAAGTACTCAAGTGCCTTTTGTTTTTCTCCTAAACTATTGTAGATGTCACCAAGATTATTGAGAATAACAGCTTCCCCTGTTTTATCTCCCACTTCTTGAGATAGAGTCAGGGATTGGTTGTAGTATTCAAGTGCTGTTTGTTTTTTTCCTAAATCATCGTAGATACGACCAATAGCGAAAAGGATCAAAGCTTCCATTCTATTGTTACCTCCTTCCCGATATATCTGGAGTGCTTTTTCCCAAATTTTTATTGCCTGTTTTTTAGATTCTGCTGTACCTTGCTTAAATAGTTCAAATCCCTGCTTATATAATTTTTCTGCCTCATAACTCGGGTATGTTTGAGCAATAACTTCCCCCTCATTCACAATATTGGGCAACATTAATATAGGAAAACTGACATTAAATAACATCAGACTATTAACACTGAGAATAGATAACCATTTCTTAGGAAAAACCATAAATTTAACCCTTTCCTAACAACTATAAATTTTCATCTATTATATTTCTAGTTTCAGGGAAGATATGCAGGTTATTTTCAGTTATCACTTTACATTTTAGTCACACAAAATATAGCACTACACAAATAGGTATTTGACATTTATCAACACTCAAACTCACTGGTGAGATTACTTTTTACTTATGACTTCCCTGTAGCGCTATATCTAATAATTTGACTCAACTTCCCTAAAGTTTTCAGCATTCATTTCCCATAAATGCCCTAAAATTATATTATTCTGAGGAATACCTTGGTCAATTAATTCTTGAGTAATTCCCTGTTCCATACCATCATATTCAACATAGACCTTTCCCTCTCCTAAAGTAATATAAATAATATTTCCTCGAACTCGCTTACCTTTATTCCATCCCACTTGCATCAGACCATAGCGATCGCTCTGTTCATCAAAAAATGAGGGCTAATGTCATTTGCGTTCCGCAGAGCTGCCGAATTGCACCCCTACATATGGCGTTTTAAAGGTGAATTTGTATAAGTCCTGATACTATTAAAATTGTTGATTTTTTAAAATTGCCAATATTTCCTTAGTTCGTTCCGTTGCTGTTAATTTATCTAATTATTGTTGTTCTTTCCTAGATAATAATTGTTGATTATTCTGACTTTCGTGAAACTTATTCATTAACTCTTGAAAATTCTCATATTGTGACCGATAAAAAAATCAATTTAGTAAAAAAATATGATTTATAACAGATGTATTTACACTCCAGATAAAAACGGTATAAAATAATAATCGCATCTCTGAATAAACTGGTGCATCTCATAGCAAGCCAAAATACTTTTTTCCTATATATTGCCAGATGAGCTGTTGCTTAAAAGCGATAAAATTTTGGCTTTATTCATGCATTGAGATACACCCGAATAAACATCAATATCAAAAATAAAAATGAACAATCAAACAGCTATTTCCTTCAATGGTGTCAATAAAATTTTCCCTAATGGCACAGTTGCTTTACAAGACATGAACTTTAAAATTAATGATGGTCAATTTGTAACTATTGTCGGACCCTCTGGCTGTGGAAAAAGTACCGTATTACGACTAATTGCAGAATTAAGCAAAGTTAGTTCTGGCAAAATTGAATCAAATATAAATCAGTTAGCTTTTGTATTTCAAGAACCAGCTTTAATGCCTTGGTCAAACGTTATTGACAACATATATTTACCCCTAAAATTAACAGGAAAATCTCTCAGAGAATCTCGAACAATAGTACAAGAAGCAATTAACTTAGTAGGATTAGATGGTTTTGAACGTTCTTATCCACGACAACTATCAGGTGGAATGAAAATGCGAGTTTCTATTGCTAGAGCATTAATAACTCAACCAAGAATTGTTTTGATGGATGAACCATTTGCTGCTTTAGATGAAATGACTCGTAGTAAATTAAATAGCGATTTACTAAAAATATGGCAACAACGAAATTCGACCATAGTCTTTGTTACTCATAATATTTATGAAGCGGTGTATTTATCTCAACGAGTAATTGTTATGGCTGCTCGCCCTGGTAGAGTAATAGCAGACGTTAAAATAGACGTGACTTATCCTCGTAGTCAAGATTTCCGAATGTCGCAATTATGCAATGAATATTGTCGGGAAATTTCTAATTATTTGCAGATGGCAGTATCAGATGTGGGATAGCCTTCTGAGCTGTCCATCCTATAGACAACAACTGAAGTCTAAGAATCTTGTTGAATATTGTGCAGTAGCTGTTGTAAATTAACTTTTGTAGAATAGCTGTTGTAAATTAACTTTTGTGGGATAGCCCTTGTGGGATAGCCCTCGTGGGATAGCCCTCTGGGCTGTCCAAGCCAAGTACAGACACAGGTACAGACACAGGCTAGAAGCCTGTGCCACAAACAAATTTTTCAACCAGTATCTGAGTATAGCTATTCAAAGGATAATCAAAAGCAGCTTCAGGAGTAACCCACTCCCACCGGACAATTTCTTCATTAGGCACAACATCTTCGGAATCTGAAACTGCCCAATAATTAACCATAATAAAATGAGCTTCCTTATAAAATTGAGGATCGAGTATTGCCTCATGGAACATTGCGAAGCGGATATCAGTTAATTTCAAACCCACTTCTTCCATAAATTCCCGGGCCACAGCAACCTCTAAAGACTCTCCCCACTCAACCTTTCCCCCGGGTACTCCCCATGTACCTTTCCATTTCGTAGTCTCAACAATTAATATCCGATCGGAAGGCCCCTTAACTAAAGCACCAACTGTTACAAGTGGAAACTCTGGTTTAACTGGTGATTTTTCCATATCTTCCCTAACTCACCCAATCATGTATAGCAACAACAATTCTTTCTCATTTTAGAGGGTTAGGGCTTTTGTTGCGTATGTCGCAATAGGAGTTTTTACTCATTTTAGAGGGTTAGGGCTTTTGTTGCGTATGTCGCAATAGGAGTTTTTACTCATTTTAGAGGGTTAGGGCTTTTGTTGCGTATGTCGCAATAGGAGTTTTTACTCATTTTAGAGAGTCAGCGCTTTTGTTGCGTATGTCGCAATAGGAGTTTTTACTCATTTTAGAGAGTCAGCGCTTTTGTTGCGTAT
>JAXHSW010000193.1:11416-11561 GCA_034190295.1 Cyanobacteriota bacterium
AGTTTTTACTCATTTTAGAGAGTCAGCGCTTTTGTTGCGTATGTCGCAATAGGAGTTTTTACTCATTTTAGAGAGTCAGCGCTTTTGTTGCGTATGTCGCAATAGGAGTTTTTACTCATTTTAGAGAGTCAGCGCTTTTGTTGCG
>JAXHSW010000193.1:11661-18161 GCA_034190295.1 Cyanobacteriota bacterium
TATGTCGCAATAGGAGTTTTTACTCATTTGAGAGAGTCAGCGCTTTTGTTGCGTATGTCGCAATAGGAGTTTTTACTCATTTGAGAGAGTCAGCGCTTTTGTTGCGTATGTCGCAATAGGAGTTTTTACTCATTTGAGAGAGTCAGCGCTTTTGTTGCGTATGTCGCAATAGGAATTTTTACTCATTTGAGAGAGTCAGCGCTTTTGTTGCGTATGTCGCAATAGGAATTTTTACTCATTTTATTCCTTTGATAGGATATTACCAAGAGTATTACCAACAAACAATACTCCGCCTTCCCATCAGCTTTGCAGAGCAAATATTTTAGTAGAATCTATTGCTTTTTAACTTTTGATTTTTGACTTCTGTGAAGCAGTACCAGATGTCCTAAACTATCTGAAATAATCATTATTTCTATCAAGGAACAACCATGCGACTATCTCAAATGTTATTAGTCACTCTCCGAGACGACCCCGCAGAAGCAGAAATTCCCAGCCACAAACTCCTTATCCGTGCTGGATATATTCGTCGCATTGGCAGTGGTCTCTACGCATATCTCCCTCTAATGTTGCGGGTCCTCAATAAAATCTCCAAAATAGTCCGTGAAGAAATGGATGCTACTGGTGCTCAAGAATGTCTCCTCCCTCAACTTCAACCCGCTGACTTGTGGCGAGAGTCTGGTCGTTGGGATACTTATACTCAGGCTGAGGGTATTATGTTTTCTCTCATTGACCGTCAAAATCGGGAATTAGGGTTAGGTCCAACTCACGAGGAGGTAATTACTACTGTTGCTAAAGATATGATTCGCTCCTATCGCCAACTACCTCTACATCTTTATCAACTACAAACCAAATTCCGGGATGAAATTCGCCCCAGGTTTGGGTTAATGCGAGGCCGGGAATTTATTATGAAGGATGGCTATTCTTTCCATGCTGACCAGGAAAGTCTCAAAAAGACTTATCAGGATATGGATAAGGCTTATCGAAATATGTTACGTCGCAGTGGATTAGAATTTCGAGCCGTTGATGCTGACTCTGGAGCTATTGGTGGGTCTGGGTCTCAAGAATTTATGGTTTTGGCTGATGCTGGTGAGGATGAAATTCTCTATACCCAGGATGGTAAGTATGCAGCAAATTTAGAAAAGGCTGTTTCTATGCCACCTGATGGGGAAGCTTCACCTTTTGAGAGTTATGAAAAATTGGAAACTCCTGGCACGGAGACTATTGAAAAGTTGTGTAAGTTTCTCAAATGTTCTCCTACTAATATTGTGAAAAATGTTCTTTACCAGGCAGTTTATGACAATGGGATGACTGTTTTGGTTTTGGTGAATATTCGGGGAGACCAAGATGTTAATGATGTGAAGTTGTTGAATGAGTTGACTAAGTTGGCTGGAAATTATGAAGCAAAAACTGTTTTGGCTTTGACTGTGCCAGATGTGGAGGCTCAAAAGAAATGGGCAGCTAAGTCTTTGCCTTTGGGTTATATTGCTCCAAATTTGTCTGATGATTATATTACTTCTAGTAAAGAGGTAAGTTCTAAGTTCTTACGGATGGTAGACCAGACGGCTGTAGATTTGAAAAATTTCGCAACAGGTAGTAATGAATCTGGTTATCACGTCATGGGGGCAAACTGGGGCCAGGAATTTGAATTGCCCAAGTTGGTGGTAGATGTACGAAAAGCCCAAAAAGGCGATCGCTCTATCCATGACTCGAATCAAACTCTAGAAACTGCTAGAGGTATTGAGGTAGGTCATATATTTCAGTTAGGGACGAAATATTCTGAAGCTATGGGGGCAACTTATACAAATGAACAGGGTGAGGAAGTGCCTTTGGTGATGGGATGTTATGGTGTGGGTGTGTCTCGTTTGGCTCAATCAGCGGTGGAACAGTCTTATGATAAAGATGGGATTATTTGGCCTGTGGCGATCGCTCCCTATCATGTGGTTATTTGTATTCCTAATATTAAGGATGCTCAACAAATGGAAGTGGCAGAAAATCTCTATCAAGAATTAAATGAAGCTGGAATTGAGACTATTTTGGATGACCGAGATGAGCGGGCTGGTGTTAAATTCAAAGATGCAGATTTAATTGGAATTCCCTATCGAATAGTTACTGGGCGATCGCTCAAGTCTGGCAAAGTTGAATTTGTAGAAAGAGCTAATCATCAATCTCAGGAAATACCTGTGGCGGATGTGTTATCTACTATTAAAGATTTGATTGAGAAAGCATTAAAATGATTCGCTCAAGGTCTCAAGTTTCCCGTGAAAATTTGATTTTTGTCTTGTTAACTATTGCTGTTTTTTTACTCATAAGTTTCAGTAATAGTTTTCAGGTAGGATTTTTCAGTGCAGTTATTTTTTTCTGTCTAGGTAGGATTTGCTTATAACTATCCCCGAAAAGTACTCTGGGCATTATTAATTTATCTGCCTTTTAGTGGTACTGTTACTTACTGAATTGGTAATGGCAGTCCCCTATTTATTTTTCTTAAAGATGCTCTATATTTTCCAGCTTTAATTGCTTTAATTCAAGAGTGGCGACAGCAACCTCAGCAGTTAAAAATCTCTAAATCTTTAGCAATTTCTCTCATAATTTTATCCAAATCATAAGGATCTAAAACCCCGCCTTTTAAGGCGCAATATTTTTGAAGCGGAACTCAAATCTCCGCCTGCAAAAATAACTTCTGACTTGCAGACTTGCATACTTCTGACTTCGTTAAGGGGTTGGTGTTTATTAGTTCTGCTTCTAATCAATGGCACTCAGCAATTAATGCAAGGATTAATCGGTTTCAAAGTATTAATGGGATATATTCCTCTGATTTTTTGTAGGTATTATTTAATTAGAAAGTGACAAGATTTATCAAAATCATAAGGTTCTAAAACCCCGCCTTTTAAGGCGCAATATTTTTGGAGCGGAACTCAAATCTCCGCCTGCAAAAATAACTTCTGACTTGCAGACTTGCAGACTTGCTGACTTCGTTAAGGGGTGCATCTCTATATATATGTGCAAAAAGACTTTTTTCCTATATATTCCCTGACGGAGCTGTTGCCTAAAAGCGATAATTTTTTGGCTTTATTCATACATTGAGATACACCTGATTTATTTTTTCTGACGCGACTTTTAGCAGTCCTTGCTTTAATTTGTTGTATAGCAGTCGAAACAAAGGCTAGAACATTTATAAAGGCTTAAACTCAGTCAGCGATTACTTTTTAAAACTGCTACGATTAGCCGTAAAGCTGATGGGTATTATGTAACTTTATCTTTGGAGGATAAATCAGTTCCCACGTTTAATTATGATGTTAAACCCACAGCAGAAAACACCCTAGACATTGACATGGGATTAAAAGATTTCTTGGTAACAAGCGATGGAGAATCAGTTCCAATTCCTCAATACTATCGCTCATCTCAAAAGCGATTAAAAACTCTACAGAAACGTTAATCTCGAAAGAAAAAGGGAAGTAAAAGGTGGTTAAAGACTGTAAAAGCTGTGGCTAAACAACATAAAAAAGTAGCCGATAAACGTAAAGATTTTCATTTTAAAACAGCCAATGAATTGTTATCACTCATCTGAAGTTATCGCCCATGAAAACTTAAACATTAAAGGGCAAGCATTGACCAGTTTGAGTAAATCAATTAATGATGCTGGATGGGGCCAATTTCTAACGATTTTGACTGTCAAAGCCGGAAATGCTGGAGGTGAAAACTATAGGAGTGAACCCCAAAAATACCAGTCAAGATTGCTCAAACTGCGGGGAAAGAGTTCCCAAAGAATTAAACATACGAACTCATTCTTGCCCACATTGCGGTATTGTAATAGACCGCGATGTGTTTGCGGAGCATGACCTAGGAAACGTGGCGATAAATATAAAAAATAGGGCGGTAGGGCGTTCCATCCTTAAAGCATGCGCTTGTCCGACGGGGTACCGGGACTGCGAAACGAGAAGCCCACACTAAGCTGAAGCTATAGTGTGGGAGTATGTCACTACAATTCCTATTATTAAGCACGGGTATTTGTGTCGGTACTCATGGTTTAGTAAAAGACGAATTATTCAAAGCAACTCTAGAAGCAAAATGTTTTGTCGGTGGCGCAATTCTTTTCAGCCCAGAAGTTAATATGATTCGCTTACTGATAAATTGTGGTTTAAAGCCTCCCCTTTTAAGGGGATAATAAATAAAAATTTTCCTTTTATTCAATCCTATCCGTTTTAGAGAGAGGTAATTATCAATTATCCATTATCAATTATCAATTATTGAACAGGAACTTTTGTTGCACCTTGGCAGTGGAGTTAGTTTTTAATTGCTAATAGCTTTTTTACTTTAGCTTCAGCAGTCAGTAACCCTAATCGTGATTGGCGAATTGTTAGTTGAATTTCTGCTGCTTTAGTATTAGCCATAGCAATAATTTCAGGTCGAACAATCACCTGAGTTTTAGTACCAATAATATTTTTATTCCTGTTAGCTTTGACTAATCAAGTAAATAATCTTAGGTGGTTAATAAACCCGGGATTTATAGGTTTAGTAGCATTTATTATGGAAATTTTATTATTAATCAATCCAGAAAATGGAAACTCAACCATAGATTTTATTGTGTCTCAATTCCAATATGTAATTCAGTCACAAAAAATATTTCTGGGGCATGGTTTAGGTACTGCTATTAATGCTGCCCGAATATTTGGTCAAACTAAGCTGATTGAAACTTTTTATCCTAAGATGTTATATGAAATAGGAATTTTTGGAGTTCTAATTTTCTTAGCTATAGTTACTAATTTAATATTTTTGACTGGCAAATCTTGGCAATTAATTACAGATACAAATTTCACTTCTGACTTTTGACTTTTGACTTCTAACTTTAATGAAAAGGATGTCACAAATAGTCAGCAACTGATGATGTGGAAGAATAGGCATAAATTGTTGTCACCGTCAATACTTTCAACAATGAATAATGAATAATGAATAATGAATAATTAACAATGAATAATTTTAACAATTACCTCTCCTTGAAAACGGATAGGATTGACTAATTATGAAATTTTTTCTTTATCAAAATAACATGGGTCTAAAACCCCGCCTTTTAAGGCGATAGGGTTTTTGGAGCGGGGCTTAAATCCCCTACTTCCCCTCCTGGGAGGGGCTAGGGGTGGGTACACTTCTGTACGGGCGAACGGCCACACTTCTGTACGGGCGAACGGCCGTTCGCCCCTACTGACTTGCAGACTTGCAGACTTCGTTATTATCCCCTTAAAAGGGGAGGCTTTAAACCTTAATTATTCGGTAAATCTATCAACTTTCACTTCTGACTTTTGACTTTTGACTTCTAACTTTAGTGAAACGGTATTAGGACTTATGCTGATGAAGCGAATAAACGAAAATGTTTTTTCCCTGTTTCCTGGAATACAATAGAATTATTAAACATAACCTCAAAAAAATTTAGCTTTAGCTCCTCACCGCCATAATGCCTAATTCTCAAGGAGAGTCCTCACAATGAAAGATCGAAATCAAACTAATAATTTATCTCTCGGTATCGTGGCCAGTGTTTGTGCATTGGCAGTGGCGGTAGGTGGTGGCATCGCCTTATGGACAAATTTACGATCGACCACCACAAAAACTTCTGATAATTCTCAGACCTTTACAATTCCCCCTACTTCAGAGTCACCTGATGGGACATTACCCCCCCCACCTCCTACTAAAGTTGAATCTCCAGACTCTGTTCCTTTGGATGTGCCTCAACCCAAAGCAGTTACAGAAAAAACTGTAGAACTTTATTGGGTCAAAAATGCTGCTGAAGAAATAGATATAGTTTCTTCTACAGTAAAATTAGAAACAGCAGACGAACCAGAAGCTATCTTAAAAGCAGCTTTCGATCGCTTGCTAGTAGGTCCAACAAATACCGATTTCGTTAGTGCTATTCCCACAGGCACAAAAGTTCAAGCACTTACTGTTGAAAATAATGGGGTCTACATCGACTTATCCGAAGAATTTACTTCTGGAGGTGGTAGTGCTTCGATGATGAGTCGCTTGGGACAAGTTATCTATACTGCCTCTAGTTTAGAACCAGATGTAAAAGTGTGGATTTTTGTGGGTGGTAAACCTTTAAAAATGCTTGGAGGTGAAGGTTTAGAAGTATCTCAACCCATTACTCGCGATAATTTTCAGCAAGAGTTCCCACTTTAGATATTAATATATCATTTTAGGGGCGGTTTCAAAGAAAACAGATCCTTCAAGCTGCTCCTAACAAATTAGCACCCCTCACTTACCCTAAAGGCATGAGAATTCTTGGTTCACCGAAAAATTGGATCTGAAGCCTCGTCCTTGTAGGGTGACTTGTGAAGTTCTCTCCCGTTAAATGGCTCGATTATAACGGGAGCTTCTAAAACAGAGATAATTGAACCGTTCAAATAAATCTGGACATATCTACCAATAAGTAGTCATATCTAGACAAATTCATTCTTAGTCCATAATTTCAGAACTAAAGGCATAAACGGCAATGCCTCTATCCCATCCATAAA
>JAXHSW010000194.1:0-17895 GCA_034190295.1 Cyanobacteriota bacterium
TCCCTTTTTCCTTCCTCCTTCTCCCTTCTCCCTTCTCCCTTCTCCCTTCTCCCTTCTCCCTTCTCCCTTCCTCCTTCCTCCTTCTTCCTTCTTTCACTGATGAAATAACATAGTTATTAAAGGGAAAAAATTTAACAATATCCAAATCCAAAACCAATAATTATTTTGTTGTATAGAAAAATCTGGTTCCGCTAATAACGCATCAATTCTTTCCGTCAAACGATTAGGTGGAGTTGTACAACTAAATGCAGCAGCAAAATTAGCTGTCTGAGTTGAACGATCGCTCACCATTAACAACAAAGTCTCCGCCAATAATAACCCATCAACCTGTTTTTTTGCCCACCGATCGGCACGCACTTCTCGAAGAGTCAAAAGTTCATGCCACAACATTTCAGTATTTGGTAAAAAAGGCACAATTTTTCCTAACCAACCTAACCAAAAAAACCAAAAAGTATCTCGATAATAATAATGTGCTTGTTCGTGATTTAAAACTGCATAAAGTTGATCGGAATTTAATCTTTCTATCAGTCCTTTACTAACTACTAACTGAGAATTCCAAAAGCCTATTTGGGCACTAAATAAAATCGGATTATCCAGTAAACGTGCTGATTTACCCTTAATAATTATTTGAGGATAATTATTTACCTCTTGTACAGACCGCCACCCTTGATAACCTAAAATCAAACCTAAAATAGCTGTCCATCCACAAAAACCCCAGGCCAATAAATAACTAAACCATCCAGTAGATAGTCCAAGCATTTCTCCTTGAGGACCCATACAAATAACTGCAATAGCCGTCGTCACTAATATTATGGGAGGAGAAATAAATAACATGAGCGATCGCTCCCAACGTTGGCCCCAATTACGCGGAGTAAAAAAGTTAGCTTTTCTGAGACCATAAGATAGGCCAATAGCTGCCAAAATGATGATGAGGTGCATTATTCTTTCTCCTCCCTAACTTTGCGTATAGCTTTTAGCTTTTCGGCGATCGCTTCTATTTGTTCGATACTAGCAGAATCTAAACTATCGGCAAAAGCTGCCACCACATCTGGGTTTCCCACTTCCAGAAATTTATTTAATTGTTGATGCGCTCTCAACATTTGAGCTTCTCGACGAGAAACTAAAGGTCGCCACACAAAAGCACGGCCACTATCATCACAAACTAACCAACCCTTTTGAGTCAGGCGACGTAGCACTGTAGTTACTGAAGTATAAGCTAGTTCTCGGTCAGGATCGGCCAGAATATATTCATGTACCTGTTTGACTGTGGCACAACTTAAATTCCAAACAATATTCAAAATCTCTGTTTCTAGAGGGCCTAAAGACATTTGTTGGGGACGGCGATCTGGTAAAGGACTCATTATTTTCTATTTTTAGATTTTGACAACACCATAGTTAAAATTTTTCCTTTTTTCTGCTAAATTATTTAAGTATGACAATCTGTCGTTTTACAATAAAAATCTCCATAAATTAGATTTTAACCCAGGCAGAATCAGGGTTTCATATTTTTTTTTGGATATGTCTATTGTATAATGACTTGTGAATACATAATAATCTTAAAAAAACAGGAGTAAAGATGCGTTTTATCTCTTCACTTTCCAAGTCTATAGCACTGCTAGCTTCCGTAGTGATGCTAGTTATTGGTAGTCTAGTATTTTCTCATCCAGCAGAAGCAGCTAACTATACAGTAACAATGGGTGCTGGTGGACTACAATTTAGTCCTAAGAAAGTAGCTGTTAAGCCTGGTGATACAGTTACATTTAAAAATGGTATCCTAGCACCTCATAATGTAATGTTCAATCCTGGTAACTCACCAGATTCAGGTCTAGCCAAATCACTTTCCCATTCCAAGTTGGCATACAAGGCTGGAGAAAGCTTTGATATAAATATTCCAGAAGATGCTGAGTCTGGTGATTACGAATTTTTCTGTTCTCCTCACCGTGGAGCAGGAATGGTTGGTCATCTGGTTGTAGAATAATAGCAGAACTTAAGCATGAGAAACTACTTTAAATTTGCTTTACTGTAGTTTTTTTTAGGTAATTATCAAGAAGACCTGTTCTTGTGTAAATTACTAAATAATTAGAGTTCATAATACTAATCAAAAATTAGAGTTATCGGTGATAACTCTTAAATATTTCTCCCTCTAAAAATTTATCTACCACAAGTGTTAATAAATTCCACAATTAATTCTTGTGATTTAGATATTTTTAGAGGGAGAATAATTATTTTTATTATTAAAATAGCAGTCGTAGGAACAGTTAATACAATTCAAAAGTTTAAAACTCAAACAACGTTAAGAATTTTACTTTTTCCTACTTTATTCTGTATTTTCCCTTTTTTATTCTGCTTTTTTCCTTTTTTTATAAAACACTCTAAAGTATCAGTACAAATTAAAAATGTAGTATGAAAAACTTTTTGAGAATGATTAATTTTATTTTTATGTTTGACGGCTTGTCGTTTGACTTAATATTGAGGTCAATTTACAATTAGCAACGCAGATTTAATAAGATTCTGTATTTGTGTTGAGAGAGGAGAACAAAATTGAAGAAATTACTATCAATTGTGGTATTGGCCATAACTTTTGTTGTTGTTGCTGTACAACCCCCTGCTTTTGCTGCCGATATAGCTCATGGAAAGCAGATATTTGGAGCTAATTGTAATGCTTGCCATTTGGGAGGTCGCAATACAATTATGTCAATGAAAACTCTCAAAGAAGATGCCTTAGAAAAATATCTTAAAGGTTTTAAAGAAGATCATGTAGCAGCAGTAACTTATCAAGTAACAAATGGTAAGGGAGCAATGCCAGCTTTCAAAGGTCGCCTCAAGCCTAACGATATTGAAGATGTGGTAGCTTATGTTGTAGACCAAGCTGAAAAAGGCTGGAAATAATTAATATCAAACTAGGATAAAGATAGGAGAAAAAAGTTTCCAACTTTACAGATGAAAGCTTTTTTATCTTGATAATATATCCCTTAATAGTTGGGGTGAAAATTAGAGCTAAAGAAAATCCTGAATTTATAGCTCTATAATTTTGCCCCAATATTATTATTTGAAGTAAATATATACGGTGACAAATGAATAGCTTTTATCGATTTCTATTCAGTATTGGCATAGTAGTTACAGTCTTATTTTTATCATTCTCCCCACCAATAAAAATTGCAACTGCTAACTCAGATATCGGAAATGCTAATTTTTTCTTCACCGAAGGTATCGGTAAAACTAAAAACCAAAACTATCAACAAGCAGTTGAAAATTTTACCAAAGCAATAGAACTTAATTCTAACTTTGCAAGTGCTTATAGCAATAGATGTTTAATCTATCTTCAGTGGGAAAAGTACCAGCAAGCGATCGCTGACTGTACCCAAGCTATTAAACTCAACCCAGAAAATATAGAAGCAAATCTTAATCTAGGTTTAGCCTACTACAACATTGGTAATTACCAACAAGCTATTACAGAATATTCCAAAGTCCTTAATCATAATCATCATGATATTCGTGCTTTATACAATCGAGGTTTAGCTAATTTTGAACTGAAAAATTATCACAAAGCTGTAGTTGACTATAACCTAGCTTTAGCAAATACCAAGCAAGACAATAATTTTAGTCAAGCAGATATCTATAACGAGCGAGGTTTAGCATATTTAATGTCAAAAAATATGCACAAGGCAATGGCAGATTTTTCTGATGCGATTAATATTGATGCTAATAATTCCAGAGCTTATTTAAACCGAGGTTGTGTCTGTAGCAAGATGGGAAATATAGAAGGAGCAATAGAAGATTTTAGCAAAACTCTACAACTTAATCCCCATGAAGCTCAAGCTTATTTAAACCGAGGACTGTTACACCACCACCAGGGACTTTATCAAGCAGCAATTCAAGACTGGCAAGCTGCAGCAAAATGTTTCTGCGATGGGGGGAATATGGTAGCTTATCATCACACTCAAACTCTGATTAATAAACTACAAACATGGCTCTTATCATCTAATCAAACTGCTATTGCTTGATATACTACCGAAATTTTCATGGTCTCACCTTAAATTTTCAACCTCTATAGACATCTCCAGAAAAGAGGCAACAGGCAACAGCTCCGGAAGGCAACAGAACCACCCCTAACCCCGACTGTGGAGGGGAATAATTGATAATTTATGGATAAGAATTGATTTTATTTTTGATTTTTGGAGATGTCTAATAGAGAAAATTATTGCTGTAGCCTCCAAGTTCTCATTGTATGAAGCTCCAAAGTGGCGCAAGTTTTTTTTGCCTTGCACCTCCCAAAAAACTGTGATATGATTTATGTATTGGGAGTTGTTCGCCCCTACGCATGACTTTTTATTCAACGCCAAAAACCGGGCTTTCCCCTGACCATCAACAAGAGTAAATTATCCACTTTGACAAAAATACTTAATCGCTTTAATAGAAACCGACAACATTCACTTCAGAAATAGAGAAAATAATCGCCTCAGCCTTCAATTTGTCATTTTATGAACCTCCAAAGTGACGCAAGTTTTTTTTGCCTTGCACCTCCCAAAAAATTGTGATATGATTTATGTATTGGGAGTTGTTCGCCCCTACGCATGACTTTTTATTCAACGCAAGAAACCATACTTTCTTCTGAGGATTATCTGGGAGTAAATTATTCACTTTGACAAATATTCAATGGCTTCCATAGAAATCTACATTCACCCCAGAAAGAAATAAAGAAAATCATCATTTCGTGAAGCTCTAAAAGGCGCAAGTTTTTTTGCCTTGCACCTCCCAAAAAGTTGTGATATGATTTATATATTGGGAGTCGTTCGCCCTTACGCATGACTTTTTATTCAACGCAAGAAACAGAATTTTCTGTCGATAATCATCTCTGACTAAATTATCCACTTTGACAAAAAGACTAAATAGCTTTAATAGAAACCGACAACATTCACTCCAGAAATAGAGAAAATTATCCCTTCAGCCTCCAAATCATCATTTTATGAAGCTCTAAAGCGGCGCAAGTTTTTTTGCCTTGCACCTCCCAAAAAGTTGTGATATGATTTATATATTGGGAGTCGTTCGCCCTTACGCATGACTTTTTATTCAACGCAAGAAACCATACTTTCTCCAGAGCATCAAAAAGAGTAAATTATCCACTTTAACAAAAATACTCAATAGCTTTCATAGAAGTGAGTTGTTTTTGATTATATGAATATTCAAAAAAAAAAGTTGAGGAATATTCCCCAACTCCAAAAGGAGACGAACTTAGATGTAAACAAAACAAATTTTCACACGATGCGATAGATGTTACTATTTCCGACTAAATAGTTGCCATTACTGAAGTCGAAAAATATCTCAAATTTAGGAATTTATTCAAACAACTCGTAACAACTTTAGCGTAGATGGTTAGCCAGATTTAATATCAACCTTCAAATTTCAATATCTAAGCAGGTATCAACACAGCACTTTCCGTGCCTACAAAAATAGGGCGTAACGCTTCAACCCACTGTGTAATTCTCTCTTCAGTTAACTCACTTTGATTAACCTCATCAATTGGCAAACCCACAAATTTACCATTACGCACCGCTGAAGAATGCTCAAAACTGTAACCCTCAATAGGAAAATCTCCCACTATAGTTGCGCCAAGTTTCTCGAAGTGGTAACACATAATCTGTAGTGCGCCAACAAAATGCTTCCCGTGACCAACTTGGTCTCCAGCGCCAAACAAAGCAATAGTTTTTCCAGTAAAATCTGGTTTTTCAATATCCATCTCAAAAAGTGGTTCGCGCCAGTCGTTTTGTACTTCCCCCGCTCCCCAGGTAGAACAACCCAACAACAAATAATCATAATCAAGAAGTTGACTATATTCGTCGAAATCTTCTTCCATACTATAGAGATCGCAAATTTCTTCGCCGAATTTTTCGCGCAATGCTTCAGCGATTTCTTCAGTTACACCTGATGTGCTACCATAAAATATGCCAATTTTTGCCATAATCAACACTCCTGATTAGTTTTGATCAAATTCATTAAACCTGGTGAGTCAAAAAAATTCACTAGCTCGACCCAGATTTTTGAGGGTTTTCGGTTATTTATACAAGTTATTTGCAGAATTTTCTAGCTTCAAATTCCTCTTATAGATTATTCTCGTTTTCAGCTAAATAAGAAGTAGTTGCAATAAAGTTAGCAATTATTTCTTTTGTAGGGGCGAATACCATTTGCCCTATAAGAGAAAAATATTCAAATAACCTGGGAATAGAAAGGAGTTTTTGTATCAACCCTATCTATGTTCTAAATATATCGGGTAAATTAATTGAAATCTGTATCAATTGTAGTTGAGAATTCTTTTAATTTAGTTTATAATAGAAAATATATATACTCCTCAATTTCTAGTCCTAAAGATTATATTGAGTTTCGATCGGGACTTAGGCATAACCACCATATTTAGTAGGAGCAAATGGCATTTGCCCTCTACAGGTAGCGTATTGTCTAATAGTTTGCGTAAGTCCTCTTTATATAAACCCTAATTAATTAATAAAGCTTCTCAATAAAATTAGTTTGGATTGAAAAAAAGCATTCTTGTAGGTGCGATCGCGTGATTGGTGCAGAATACTATCGTAAAAGCATCTTTTAATTATTAATTAAACGAACTTAATCTGATTTGATATTGCTTAATGTAACTTCATATTTAATCGCAATAAAAAATCAGTTTGATTAGGTAAATACTACTATTGCTGATGATAATTTTAAAAGTTAGAATTCTACTATATCAAAAAATGTAAAGAAACTCGGTTTCTAGGAGAAATTGTTGGTTTTAAGAATAGACATCTAGGAAAAAACCAGGTTTCTTGATTCGCGTGTGGGTAGTCCTAAATAGATTATCAAAAAAATTATGAGTACAAGAGTCCAACAAATTACTGCTATCATAGAACAGCGTCAGCCTCTAGTAAACAAAATTGAAGGTGTTAAGAAAAATCTAGAATTGCTTTCTTCAGCACTTAATAAACTTGAAAATTATCGGGATGAGTTAGTTGATAAATTAGACGATCCAAAAGTAATTGGACAACTTAAGGAAATTAATACATCCCCCATTCAACGTAATATTTCTAGCGAATTAGATACTCTTTACAAACTCAAAACTCGTTTCTCTCGTGATACTCTCAATATTGGCGTAGTTGGACGAGCGCGACAAGGTAAAAGTAGGTTATTACAAAGTTTAACTGGACTAACAACAGCAGAAATTCCCGATGGCAGCGGCCAGCATTGCACGGGAGTCCGCAGTACAATTCATCATAATCCAGCATTTGAAACCTCTGGTGAAGTTTGGTTTTATAACGAGCGCTCGTTTTTAGATGAGGTAATAATGCCTTATTACGATCAGTTAAAATTAGGAGTAAAACCAATTACCGTAGAAGAATTTGCCAGCAAACCTTTACCAGAGTTGCCTGGAAATCAAAATGGTGCAGAAGTAGGAGCTAAATATGAACATTTACGAGGATATCATGTTCATGTTGACAAATATCGCGACTTGTTGCGGGAGTCTTCACCACGTCGAATTACAAAAGAAGAAATTCGGGAGTATGTAGCTCAAGATAATCTTGATGGAGAACGCATCTACTACAATTATTTAGCAGTTCAAGAAGTGAAGATTGTTTGTAATTTTCCTAATTCTGAGGTTGGGCAAATAGCTTTAGTGGATCTTCCAGGGTTAGGAGATACAGGTATTGGGGATGAGGAAAGACTACTAAAAACACTAGGTCAAGATATAGACTTAGTTTTGTTTGTCCGAATGCCTAAATCTAGTGGTGACTTCCTTGGTGATGTAGATGTGAAGCTTTATGATATTGCTCGTTCTGCTTTGGTAGACCTACCCTTGGAAAAATGGTCTTTCATGGTTCTCAACGCAACAGATAGCAATTCAGACTTGGGCGATAATTCTAATTTGTGTAAACAATTAGCAGGAGAGCTGAAAAATAAACACATTAATGTTTCTGAGTCAGTTATCGCCGACTGTGCAGACCCAGATGAGGCCAATGAAAAGATTTTGGATCGAGTTCTGAGTTATTTAGCAGCAAATATTACTTCTCTTGACCGGGAATATGCTTCTTCTTGTCAAGAGCGCTTGCAACAAATTCAAACTACAGTAGATGCAGAGGTAGAGAAAGCTAAAAATGCTTTGGGACTGGCAAGACAACCAGCAGAAACAGCACAGTTTGAAGTCTTATTTGAGAATATTTGGAAACAACTTACCAGTGGTCTTGAAGGATTGTTAAGGGGTTTAAGTAAAGAAGTAGATGAATATGACCGCGACTTTCAAGAGTCGGTAGATATGGCTCTCCAGGAGTGTAGAGATGATACAGGAATTCCATCATCCCTAGAAGAGATAGAGGTTAAGCGTGATGAGGAGAAAGCCTATGAAATTGCCTACAATATGTATCTCAATGAAATTCGTGCTCATTTGTCACAAAAATTTCTGTCTCTAGATGAAGGTTTAAAGCGTTCTTTAGATAAGGTAAAATCTCAAGTAACAGAGGTGCTTGTTGAAAAAGGACGTTTGGGAAACTTGGCAGAATCAAGAGGAGCAGAATTTATTGAAGCGATCGCTACCTTACTCCCAGAGGAACTCATTGAAGGGCAACCCAGCAAACTCAAATATGGCTTTAAAATTCTGGCAGAGTTTGAGCTGTCTTATCGCGGATTTGTGCAGCACCGAATTCGTAAGTGTCTGGATGGTATGACTCCAGATAAAAAGAGACTTAAACTTTCTAGCTCTTCATCAGCTCAAGAAATAATGAATAGCCTGAAAACGTTGCAAGGCGAAGCTATTTATGAGTGTGAAAATGCCTTAGAAGATTTACTTTCTGAACCTTCTCAAGCTGGTTTTGCAATTGTTGAAGAATTTCTCGACCGCGTACTTAGAGCAGAAGGGGTAAAGATTGAATGGCGTATCTTTCTAAATCAAGAGCGTTCTGCCATCTGGCCAGAAGAGTTTGAATTACTGGGAGAACGTACTAAGTTGAGACAAGATTGGTTAGCAGCAGTAGAGTCTGTAAATCAAGCGAATCAATTGGATTCAATGCAATTTATTAGCTAAAAAAGTAAGGAGATTAAAATGCCGCAAGAACTGAAAATTGCTATGATGGGAGCTAGTGGTGTAGGTAAAACTAGCCTCTTGACAGCTATGTATGAGCAGTTCGACAAAACTATTGGTCAAACTGACTTACAACTTACACCTGATGAAGAAAGTAATGCTGTTTTACAAGAACGTCTAGGGGAATTGAAGGGATTACTGGATGATTTTGAAGCCACAGGGGGAATAGAGGGCGATAGCGAACCAAGTTCTTTTATTTTTGATCTAGGAAAGAAGGGAGCAAAACCATCTTTAAGATTAAACTTTCAAGATTTTCCTGGTGGTTGGTTATCTAGTAATGCAACTTCAGAGCAAAGACAATTTGTTAAGGAACTTCTAGAAAACTCTGTAGCAATTTTGATCGCAGTTGACACTCCAGCACTAATGGAAGTAAAAGGAAAGTGGCATGAACTTCAAAATCGACCTACGCAAATTAAGAACTTGTTTGCAAGTGTTTACCAAGAGATGAAATCACCTCGTCTAGTGATATTTGCACCTGTCAGATGTGAAAAGTATATGCAGAACACAACAAGTGCTAGCAATCTACTCAGAAGTATTAAAGAGGGATATGCAGATCTGCTTGCTCTTTTCCGCGCACAGACCCTAAATCCTTGGGTAACAACTGTAGTTACTCCCGTTCAGACTGTAGGGACAGTTGTTTTCTCTAGAATTGATGTCAAAGAGAATCGACCACATTTTTATTTTCATAAAATTAGTCACGAAGCTGAATACGATCCTCAAGATAGCGATCAGCCTTTGCGATATCTTTTAAGGTTTGTTTTGAAGCTACACCTGGCTCAAAAAAATGCAAAATGGTTGGGTTTGGTTGGTATTGTTCAAGAGTGGTTGGGAATGAATGAGCATCTTAAATCAGCAATTACTCAGTCTTCTCAAGGATGTAAAACTACTAATGGTTTTACTGTATTACAAGGACAAAAGTGGTTAAATATTAAATAGGAGTAAACTATGGAAAATATTTATGTTCAAAGCAGAGGAATTTCGCAAGATTATGACTACCAGTGGAAAGAAATTAGTTTTGATAATAACACTCAAGATATTGTAGACTATCCCCCATTGGTTAAAAGTTTTAAAGATTTGCTGGACTCTAAAGCTCCTTCATTATTATTAGCAAGGAGTGAAAATCAACTACTTTTGCTAATTACAGATATACCAAGTCAGCGCAAAGATTATCGGGAGCGAACAATCCGCAATTCTGTGGCTTGGATTGGTGCAGATAAAGATGAAGATGAACAGATATTGAGAGCTTTAGCAATTCGAGGGTTACAAAGTATTCTAGAGCAAGATACTTCATTTCAAGAGGAGATTAATAATGCAGTGAAGTCGGATACAAATAAAGGTTTTATAGTAAATGGAGAAGCTATTCAAGCTGAGATTTTAGCTAAAGATAAGTATCAAGGCTTAACTCCAGAACAAGATCAATATATAGCTAAAGCAGATAAAGAACGAGTTAATGAGCTAATAGATGAGCTAAAAAAATACAAGCTTCCGCAACATAATGGTGTCTTAGTAGTTGTTACAAAAAATAAAGCAGAATTAGCATTGAAAAAAGCTAAAGTGTGGCGTGGTTTATCAGCTCTTGTTGAATCTAATGATTGGCAGCAATATTCTCTTGTTGAATCTAATAATTTGCAGCAATCTTTAGCATTTGGGGAGACATTACCTGAAAGAAAAAAGCCGTCGAAGAAATATTTAACCAGGGTGTCAAGAATATTGCTGATATTATTAATCAGCGGAATAATCGTTAAATTACTCTGGCCATTCTTCAATAATCCACCAACTACACCTCTGACTTTAGATACCAAAATCATCCTAACAGCCAAAAATAGTGGCGATCCTACAACTTTAGAAAGTTTAGAATTTGGTATAAAAAAAACAATACCAATACAACCCTCTAATACACCTAATAATATCGCTACCACATCTAATATTGGTATTACTGTAGGCAATGACAAAGAAAATAACAGTCTAACTCCTTTGATTATAAGTGTTCCACTGGGTATCAATCAAAAGACAACTTATAGCTTTACTCCTGTACTCAAAAACCTAAAGAGTAAAAACCTACAATTTGCGATCGATCAAAAACCTGATTGGGCAACTTTTGATGCCAACACAGGGAAACTCTCTGGTACTCCTGACGAGAATGATGTTGGTAAAAAATATAATCTCATTATCACTGTGAGCGATAAGAAAGAAACAATAAACCTACTACCTTTCAGTTTAACTGTCAACCAATAATTTTAGTTTTGATTGAATAATGGACAAGGTTGATTAACAGTAAATTAGGATGGGGGAAAATTTCCCCATTGATTATTTAGCAGTGGGAGTAGGATGCTCCCGTGAGTGAATTAGACGCCCTCGTGGGTCTCATATAGAATCCGGTTATATACTGTATGTTGATAATTCTATAACTACTTCAATATTTAATCGGACCCACTCCCCCACTCCCCCACTCCCCCACTCCCCCACTCCCCCACTCCCCCACTCCCCCACTCCCCCACTCCCAACTATACAATAACTATTCAACCGGATTTTATATTATGGGTGACGGAAAATTCCCCCATTGATTATTTAGCAGTGGGAGTAGGATACTCCCGTGGGTGAATTAGACACCCTCGTGGGTCTCATGGGTGACGGAAAATTCCCCCATTGATTATTTAGCAGTGGGAGTAGGATACTCCCGTGGGTGAATTAGACGCCCTCGTGGGTCTTATGGGTGAGCGAGACGATCGCACTATCAACCTTTGACCCATTTATTTAAGGATCTCGTGCGTGAGCGAGACACTCACACTATCCCAATTCAACAAACAAACCACTACCGCACAAATTGTGGCATAACTTCAGCAGCAGTAAACAAACCATAAAGACCTTTGCGATATAAAGCAACTCCAGCTTTCAAATAGCCAAAAGCAGGGCCACAAACATTAGCCGCCATACTCGTTTCATCTCCCAATGTAAAAGTATGTGTAGAAATTTTGCCCTCAAAAGTACGACCAGTAACTTGAACATTAGTACTCAAAGGTTTTTTCGGGTTGCGAGTATCAACAATACCTCCCACACTTACCCGGTCGCGATCGCAAATTCCTGCCAATTCCAACATAATATCGTCAGCGTGTTCCATATTTTCCAACTTCAACAGACCATTAGTCTCCTCCAACAAAGCCTCAACTTCAGCATCAGTCATCGCCTTAGCTTTTTCCACATCATATCCCGGCAAATGGCCAATATCCTCACGAATTGTAGCTCGGTAAGCTTCCCAATTAGCAATTCCCACTCCAAAAGTAATATTCACACTATGAATTTCAGCATAACTCTGAGCTGCAATAGCCGCTGCTGCAGTTAATAAACCAGGAGTTGCCCCACAACCACTCATATAAGTAATACCCGCAGCCCGTAGCTCATCTTTCAAGGCCAATAATTGCTCTACAGCACTGGTACGCTTAATAGCATCCACCAATACACCCCGCCAACCAGCAGCAATAAACTGTTTCGCAACATTTGCCATAAAAGTATTAGGCAAGTTTGGTAAAGCCAGAAAATAACCATCCACAGTATCAGCAACTTTGATTAATTCTTCAATACTATGACTACTTAAAACGCCACCAGATTCTAAATGGCCTAAAGACCCCTGAGTATTGTAGATGGTCATACATTGGTCGGGATTTAATCCTTGAGTATTGTAGGCATAACCTTTTTGGTCAGCAGCAGCAACCCAGAGCATTTCTTGTTTGGGAGCGAGTACCCTAGCGGCAGCTTGACCAAGGCCACCAAAACCTAAAACACCTACACGAATTTGATTTTTTGAATTTGTAGTTTGCAGTATATTCATGGCACTTGATTTAATTGGACATACCTTTATTATCCGTTATGGGGCATCACTGTGGAAAACGAAATTGAAGAAGGAAGAAAGAAGAAGGAAGGAAAAAAAAAAGTGGATGGGGACTCAAACCCCAACCAATTGTAAGAGCTGATTTATAAACTTAGCTAAAAGTCTTACATCACCAAGGTTTCAGAAATTTGAGGTCTACAGGACGATAACTAGCAAAACCTAAGTATAGCGATAAATTCAGCCTCTTAATATTTACTCTATAAATCAGCTCTAAAAGGATAAAAATTTTTCCTTTGAATCAATCCTCTTCTTTTCAAGGATAGGTAATTATTAATTATTAATTTTCAGGAAGTAATTTATGTCTATTAAATCTACATAATAATCTGTATTTTATTTAAACTATTTATCTCAACTAAGCAAACACAAAAAAACTTCTTTCCTTCTATTTTGTACCTTCAAAACCATCACAATAATTTTAAACGTTTCCCCAATTATCTTGAAAAGCAATAATTGACCCACAAATCCAAAAATATTGATTAGAACAGATAGTAAACATAATAGGGATCGACTGTCTGCTCATAACAGCTTAGGTGATATTTGTCAATAACTTTGAGTTGAAATGTTTAAATAAGTTGAAAGTTTCAATTCTGCACAACTACTTATCTAGCAACGTGACTTCTATAGCAAGGAACGAGTTAGTTAGGACTTATGCTGATGATGAACCTTAGATTAGGCAATGTTTTTCCCACTGTTGCCTTTCGGAGCAGATGAGCTGTTGCCTGCTATATAACCTGGTCCAATATGTTGACGGTTTGAGAAATATACGTCAAACTTAACAAATAACTGATTTATTGCTTCAGATTATATTAAGTTTTGTTAAACTATGACTCGTTATCTATCAATTAGTAAAAATTGATTTAGATTAAAAAAAAGTCATTTAACTAAGAAGCAATTTCAGCAGACATCACTTTCAAACAATTGGTGTTCATCAAAATTTAGGAGGCTCAAAGCATTTTAAATGTCCGCATTGCGGCCACTCAATGCTGAGAGATTGGAATGGCGCTTTGGGAATTTTTCTCAAAGCATTGCGAGATACCGCCTACGTTGATGGTTCTGCCGTCACGTTGCTATGAACGGTTTTCCCGACTTTTGCAGGGAATTGCCGGGCTTGATGTATCTGTCAGCATATAGTCCTACAACTGTTGTTCATATATATTGAGCTATGAACATGGAAACTTTAGAGTTCATCATTTATCCAGATGGTCGAGTACAGGAAAAAGTGACTGGCATTGTCGGTACATCCTGTACAGAAGTAACTAAGGCAATTGAAGAAGAATTAGGAATTATTCTCACTCAAGAATCAACTTCTGAATACTTTGCTCAACAGCAGCATCAGTCTGAGACTGCTACAACGCAAGTTTCTTCTTTCAGCAACTGGTAAAAATCTTTTTTTTTGTTGAGTTCCATTTATTTCTTTTAAAATAACTTATGTCACACTTTAGTCAAATCAAAACTCAAATTCGTAACTTGAAATCTTTGCAGTCCGCTCTCACAGATTTAGGTATTGAATGGAAATCTGGTCCTACAGAAGTTCGTGGTTATCGTGGACAAACTAGCACTGCTGAAGTAGTTGTAGAACAGAATAATGGTTATGATCTGGGGTTTTCCTGGAATGGCAATGAATATGAATTGGTTGCCGATCTACAATTTTGGCAACAAGCATGGTCTGTAGACCGGTTTATCAGTATGGTGACTCAGCGTTATGCTTACAGCACTGTAGTCAATGAAACTACTAAACAAGGATTTCAAGTTACCGAACAGCAAAAAAATAAAGATGGCTCTATTCGTCTAGTTGTTCAACGTTGGAGCGCTTAACTACTATAGCAAAAGGAAGAAGGAAGAAGGAAGAAGGAAAAATCTGGTGTTGTCTGAGTTTTCCGCTTTTGATATGTCCTCACCTTTGCTTCCACTGATATCATTCTCCGAAAAATAATCCAGGGGTATTCTATGGAACATCCCTAGATGAGTCTGAGAAAATGTTTATTTACTTTCTGGAGATGTCTATTCTTCTTTCTTCCCTCCTGACTCCTGTAGGGGCGATTCGCGAATCGCCCCTACTTCTAAGTAATTAAGACTAATATCATACACTGATTCAGCAACGCCGTTTATTTTTGCAAGAGGTCTAATGCTAGAATTTTCTCCATCATCTCCTGAGTCTAATACAGAACGTTCAGGTTTTGAACCCGAACTTGGTGGGGTGTTACGCAATACTCCCGAACGTTCAGGTTTTGAACCCGAACTTGGTGGAGTGTTACGACAAAAAGGGGTTTACGTTGATGAAATTACCTGTATAGGTTGTAAGCACTGCGCTCATGTTGCCCATAATACTTTTTATATAGAAGCAGATCATGGGCGAGCGCGGGTTTTTCAGCAAGATGGTGATTCAGAAGAATTAATCCAAGAAGCGATCGACACTTGTCCTGTAAATTGTATTCACTGGGTTGATTATACCAAACTAAAAAACTTAGAAGAAGAGCGCAAGTATCAGGTGATTCCTATTGCTGGTGGTCCTGTGGAAGGTCATGCGCGCATTGCTAGTGCCGCTACCCGGAAGTCAAAAGTCGTAGGGGCGAATGGTGCTTTAAAAGTCAATTTGCGTAAGTCCCGATCGTAACACGCGCTTCACCAACGCCGGATTTTGTAACTGGTTAGTTATTTCTACCATCCTGCACTAGCCAATTATAGAACCCCCGATCGTATCTTCATAAATATCAAGTTTTTTTAGCTAAATGTGCGCTGGCATATTTACAAATTACAAGAACTGTCCAATAGCTAAAAGTGTTATATAATAGGTTTTTTATTTCCCCTGTTGCCTGTTACCTGTTGCCAGATGAGCTGCGCACAGCGCTATAAAAGCCTAAAACCTAGACAAAGCAAGATTTTTCCTTCTGCCTTCTGCCTTCTGCCCTCTGCCTTCTGCTATAATGTCGGGAGAGCGGGAACCACTAAAATAAGCTTAAAAACAACTATTGCTCAAGAGGAGAAATAATTGATAGAAGAACGTGCCTACTGGTTGGCATGGGCAAAAATTAGTGGTATTGGTCCAATTGCTCTACAACGCCTCAAACAACAATTCGAGACTTTGGCGATCGCTTGGACGGCCAGCCCCAAAGAATTAGGCCAAGTATCAGGATTTGGCCGTCAGAAGATAGAGAAAATAGTAGAAGAGCGATCGCGGCTCGACCCAAAACAACTGATAGAAGAACACACGGCCAAAAATCCTGATTTCTGGACTCCAGCAGACTCAGACTATCCACGTCTTTTGCAAGAAATTCCGACACCCCCTGCTCTGCTGTATTATCGAGGCATAGTTGACCCTCAAGAAATTCTAGGTATTACTCCCACGGTAGGAATAGTCGGCACTCGCTACCCCACTGAATATGGTCGTCGTTGGACTCGGAAAATAAGTTCGACCTTGGCAAAAAGTGGATTTACAATTGTTTCTGGACTAGCGATGGGAATTGATACTGAGGCGCATAGTGCTTGTTTAGAAGCAGGGGGGCGAACAATTGCTGTTTTTGGTAATGGGGTTGATAGAGTTTACCCGAAGGAAAATAAAACTCTTGCGGAAAAAGTGATAAAACAGGGGTTAGTTGTGAGTGAATATCCGGCAGGTACGAAACCAAATTCTAAACATTTTCCCCAACGTAACAGAATTATTGCAGGATTAAGTCGAGCAGTTTTAGTTATGGAAGCTCCTGAAAGATCGGGTGCTTTAATTACTGCAGATATGGCAAATGAATTTTGTCGAGATGTGTATGTTTTACCTGCTCGTTTAGATGATGAAAAATCTCATGGTTGTTTGCGGTTAATTAATCATGGTGCAGAGGTAATTCCGATTACTATGGATAAGTTATTAGAAATGTTAGGAGCAATACCACCGTTAGATATTGATGTGGTAGAATCTCCCGAACAATTATCTTTATTTGAGGAGAAAGACCGGGATTCTATTCCAGATTTAGAACCTATTTTAGCTCAAGTTTTTCAACATATTTCTACTGAAGCTACTCATTTAGATTTAGTTGTTCAAAAAACAGGTTTATCGCCAGGAGATGTTTCTAGTTCTCTATTACAGTTGGAGTTATTAGGGTTAGTTACTCAGTTACCTGGAATGCGTTATATCATGTCTGGTTGAATACTTATTTTTTGGTGGAAGGAAGGCAGAAGGCAGAAGGTTTTCTTCCTATTTTAATTTAATTCTATACACAAATGATGCTACCGGACATGGTATCAGGAGTTAGGAGGGAAGAAAGAATAAAGAGGAGGAAAAGGAGAAAGTTTTTTGATCGCTAATTATCCGGACATGATATTATCAAAAAAATTAATATGGCAGGTATCTGTGGGTGCATCTCATATTTGCAAAAATACTTTTTTCCTATATATTTCCTGTTGCCTGTTGCCTTTCGGAGCTGTTGCCTAAAAGTGATAAATTTTTGGCTTTATTCATGCATTGAGATGCACCCGTATCTGTGGAATTTCTGCTTTTTTTAATTACGGCTTGCCGATTAAATATCAAAGTTTTGACAGGTAAAGGTTTTACCCTTTTCAGGTATTAATAAAGTACCAGCTTTTAGGTGGTAATGCTTCAATTAGGAGCGTATTTTCGGCATTTCGAGGGGTAGAAAATCACTTTTACGATTTTTCTGACTACTTCTTCTATAATTCCCATTCCTCCTGAATTCAGAATTCAGGATTCTGGCTCCTACCCCTACAACTCATACTTTTAAGAGCATTCCCTAATTAAGCTTGATGTTGAATATCAAATAATGACTAAATTTTTCCTTCTTCCTTCTTCCTTCTTCCTTCTTCCTTCTTCCTTCTGAATAATGATTAAATTTTTCCTTCTTCCTTCTTCCTTCTTCCCTCTTCCTTCTTCCTTCTGAATAATGACTAA
>JAXHSW010000195.1:0-7532 GCA_034190295.1 Cyanobacteriota bacterium
AGCAACTGGATTATGGAACTTATATCTGATGGCAGCATAAGTAATCACATTACTAAGGAAATATATCAGTTTTTGTTTGAGTTTTTTTCTAACCTTAAGTTATTTCCCAACAACTCTATTAGATATACAAGGTCTTCATTAAATGGGTTGCGCAAATGATGAGGTTCTTGAGGTAACCCAAATCCCATAAAGTCCCCTGATTCAACTTCATATTCTCTATCTCCAATTTCCGCAATTCCTCGACCTGACAAAATGTAAACCCATTCTTCTTCATTCTGGTGGGCGTGATAAATGAAAGATTCTTTGCCTGGTGGTACACGGGCGATCGTTACGCCAATACGTTTAAGACCTACAGTACGTCCAAGAAACCGTAAATCAATTTCTGAATTGGGATTGAGTGGATGATGAAATTTAAACGCATCCATTGAATCAATGTCTGATGCTTTCAGCAGAGAATGTTGTTCATCAGTCACGTTGATGTCCTCCTACCAAGCAGGTTGGCAAAATTTATAAATGTATCGCAATTATAGTATAATTCGGCGTTGGTGAATTTAGCTATGATTTTCGTGCTTAGGGAACAGGGAATAGGGAACAGGGAATAGGGAACAGGGAATAGGGAACAGGGAATAGGGAACAGGTAGGGACGTTGCATAAGGGCGTCCCTACAGAACTTGATTACGGTTCGCCCAAACATCTTAATTCATAGTTTGATTCACCAACGCCTATAATTCTAGATTATGGCCTAAAAATACTGCAAAATCACAGATAGAGTAATTAAGTAGCGTAACGTACCAATATGTTCAGCGTTAAACATAGGAAGATGAAAGATAAGAAGAAGTTGTTGACAAATAGTATTGAGAATTAAAAGTAATTATTGTTGATTGTAGCAATTTTTCGAGAGAGCTAGTTAACTTAAGCACGCGATCGCACTCCCACCTAAAAATCCTTTACTCATCTTAATAAGCACCTACGCAGAGCGAATGACTTACCTCCAAAATACACGAAAATTTCTTAACAAGCAACCACCTTATATCTCTTATATATCAATACTTATAGCAAATGGCCTCCGAACACGCGATCGCACCCAAATTACCCCCATTTTTCCCCCTAAATAGCTCATTTGAACTTTTTTTGGAAAAATCAGTTTAAATTTCAAATATATTTAGCAATAATTTATAAGCTTAGTTTATGAATTTCTTTTTTTAAACCCTAAAAGCTTTACAGGTAAAGACTTTCAGTCAAACCAACACCAGCAAAAATTAAATATCAACCTTCTTCCTTCTTACTTCTTACTTCTTCCTTTACATGATAGAACGACCTTCCGCTACGCGATCGCATTCCCACCCAAAAATTCTTTACTCATCTTAATAAGCACCTACGCAGAGCGAATGACTTATCTCCAAAATACACGAAAATTTCTTGACAAGCAACCACCCTATATCTGTTACATATCAACACTTTTAACAAATGGCCTATAAAAGCGCGATAACTACGTTTAGCTGCGCTATCGCACCCTTTTTACTCCCATTTTTCCCCCTAAATAGCTCATTTGAACTTTTTTTGGAAAATTCAGTTTAAATTCCAAATATATTTAGCAATAATTTATAAGCTTAATTTATAACTACCTTTCATTAAACCCTAAAAACTTTACAGGTAAAGACTTTCAGTCAAACTAACAGCAGCAAAAATTAAATATAAACCTTCTTCTTTCTTCCTTCTTGCTTCTTCCTTATAAAATAAAGCTACATATAATATTTAATCTAAAATCTAAAGAAAATGTCATTTGTTGGCCTACATATTCATAGCGACTATAGCCTATTAGACGGAGCATCCCAATTACCACAATTAATAGATAAAGCCGTGGAACTAGGAATGCCAGCCATTGCTCTGACAGACCACGGAGTAATGTATGGGGCGATTCAATTAATTAAACTGTGTAGAAATAAAGGAATTAAACCCATAATTGGGAATGAAATGTATGTGATAAATGGAGATATTGAGAAACAACAAAAAGGCAAAAAGTTTCACCAAGTCGTATTAGCAAAAAATACTCAAGGCTATAAAAACTTAGTCAAATTAACAACCCTTTCTCACCTACATGGTTTTCAAGGAAAAGGAATATTTGCTCGACCTTGTATTAATAAAGAATTACTAGAAAAATATCACGAAGGTCTGATAGTAACCAGCGGGTGTTTGGCAGGAGAAGTACCTCAAAATATTATGCTGGGAAAATATGAGGAAGCCAAGAAAATAGCTAAGTGGTACAAAGACTTATTTGGGGAAGATTATTATCTAGAAATACAAGACCACGGTTTCCAAGAAGATAGAGTAGTTAATACTGGAATAGCTAGAATTGCCGATAAATTAAACATAAAAATAGTAGCGACAAACGACTCTCATTTTATTTCCTGTAGAGATGTAGAAGCTCACGACGCTTTGTTGTGTATTAACACTCAAAAATTAATAGCTGAACAAAAAAGGATGCGGTATAGTGGCACCGAATATTTAAAGTCTGCTGAAGAGATGAAATTATTATTTCGAGACCATCTAGAAGATAAAGTTATAGAAGAAGCGATCGCTAATACATTAGAAGTAGCAAATAAAGTTAAAGCCTACGAAGGAATATTAGGAGAACCACGAATTCCTGACTATCCTATTCCACCAGAACATAATGCTGATACTTATCTGGAAGAACTTGCTTGGGATGGATTATTAAAACGACTGAAATTGAAACAAAAAAATGAACTTCCTTTATCTTACAAAGAGCGAATGGAAACTGAATTGAAAGTTCTCCAGGAGAAAGGATTTTCTACATATTTTTTAGTGGTTTGGGATTACATTAAACACGCAAGAGATGCCAATATTCCTGTCGGACCGGGTAGGGGAAGTGCGGCTGGTTCATTAGTTGCTTATTCTCTGCGGATTACTAATATAGATCCGGTACATCATGGTTTATTATTTGAAAGATTTTTGAATCCAGAACGGAAATCAATGCCAGATATTGATACAGATTTCTGTATTGAAAGTCGGGATGAAATGATTGATTATGTAACTGAACGGTATGGAGAAGAGAGAGTCGCTCAAATTATTACTTTTAACCGGATGACATCTAAGGCAGTTTTAAAAGATGTGGGGAGAGTGTTGGGAGTTCCCTTTGGAGAAGCGAATAAAATGGCAAAGTTTATTCCTGTTGCACGGGGTAAACCAGCGAAGTTAAAGGTGATGATTTCTGATGAGACTCCTTCCCCAGATTTTAAAGCAGCTTATGAAAATAATGAAATACAAATAGAAGATAATCAAGCAGGAAAAGTTAGTAAAGTTTCTGTCCGGCAATGGATAGATATGGCAATTAGAATTGAGGGTACTAATAAAACTTTTGGAGTACACGCAGCAGGGGTAGTAATTTCTAAAGAACGCTTAGATGAAATTGTGCCTTTACAAAGGAATAATGATGGCTCTGTTATTACTCAGTATCATATGGAAGATATAGAATCCCTTGGTTTGTTGAAGATGGATTTTTTGGGATTGAAAAATTTAACTATTATTCAGAATACTGCCGATTTGATTGAGCAAAATCATCATCTTCTTTTGGTTCCAGATGAGTTGCCAGCTAATGAAAGAAAGGCAATGGAAATTTTGGCAAGAGGCAATATCAAGAAAATGCCAGAGGATGTAAAGAAGACTTATGAATTGATTAAGTCTGGAGATTTGGAAGGGATATTTCAGTTGGAATCTTCTGGAATGGTAGATGTGGTGAAAAAGTTGAAGCCTACTTGTATTGAGGATATTTCTTCTATCTTGGCTTTGTATCGCCCCGGACCTTTGGATGCTGGTTTAATTCCTAAGTTTATTGACCGGAAACATGGGCGGGAGAAAATTGAATATCAACATCCAAAGTTAGAACCTATTTTGCAAGAAACTTATGGAGTTTTATGTTTGCCAAAGGGAACTTTAATTGATAAACCAGATGGTTCGAGGGTGACGATCGAAAATGTTAAGAGTGGGGAGTTAATTTTAAGTTCGGATGGTAGGAAAGTTTGGCAGGCAAAAGTTGCTAGACAGTGGCGGAGTGGTGTTAAGGAAATATTGAAGATTACTTTGTCTAGTGGAGCGGTAATTTATGCGGGAAAAAACCATCGCTTTTTAACTTCAGAAGGAGATAAGTTTGCCTGGGAGTTGAAATCTGGGGTGAGGGGAGTTAAGAATGGTCTTATGTATGGTTCTGCGGTTTATGAAAAATGGCAAGTTTCTAGTAATCAGAAACAACTTCGTAAAAATGAGGCTTATTTATTGGGGTTATTAATAGGAAATGCTTCTTTGGTTTCCTCAATTCCGAATATTTCCTGTTCAACAGAAAAGGGTGCTGTTTGTGTGGCAAATTTGATTGATGAAATTTGGGGTGGGGAAGTTAAATATTATTTTGATACTCTTCGCGGACAGATTTATTTAAAGTTAAATTCTCAATCCAAAGTTACACCCCTAGCGGAGTTTTTGGATGGTATTTATGGCAGTAGGAGTTGGCAGGTAAAATCTGTCGATCGGCATTTACCAGAAGATATTTTGGATTATTCGGAAAAAGACCGAATAGATTTGTTGCGGGGTCTGTCGGATAGTCATGGTTGCGATGGGGAAAGGTTGTTTTATTTTTGGAGTTCTTCTCCTCGATTATTGTCACAAGTTGGCAAGCTTTTGGGAAGTTTGAAAATTGATTATTATCTGGCAGATAATTATGTTGGGGTTTGTGACAGGTCTTGGTTTATTTCTATATTAGGGAATTCCCAAATGCCAAACAAACAACAAGAAGAAATTAGTGAAAATTATCTACATATTTCCTCTTTAACTTTGGCAACTGGTACGAATAGTTCTCCTCGGAAAACTCTGGAGCCTTCCCGGCAAAAATCCACCTTATTTAGAAAGCCTAATTTTTCAAACAAATCTCAGTTGGAAAATTGGCAAAAAGTTAGGCAAAGCCATCTATCTATTTCCTCTTTAACTTTGACAACTGGTTTAGAAGATTCGATTCTCCAGACGGATAGTTCTTCTCGGAAAACTCTGGAGTCTTCCCGGCAAAAATCTACCTTATTTAGACAGACTAATTTTTCAGACAAATTCAAGTTGGAAAATTGGGAAAATTGGGGAAAAGTTAGAGAAAGCCATCTACAGATTTCCCCTTCAACTTTGACAACTGGTTTAGAAGATTTAATTCCACAGACTGATAGTTCTAGTGGGAAAACTCTGGATTCTTCCCAGGAAAAAGCCACCTTATTTAGACAGACTAATTTTTCAAACAAATCTCAGTTGGAACATTGGCAAAAAGTTAGGGAAAACTATCTACAGATTTCCCCTTCAACTTTGGTAACTGGTTTAGAAGATTTAATTCCACAGACGGATAGTTCTCCTCGCAAAACTCTGGAATATTCCCGGCAAAAATCTACCTTATTTAGAAAAACTAATTTATCAGACAAATCCCAGTTGGAAAATTGGCAAAAACTCAGACAAAGCCATCTACAAATTTCCTCTTTTACTTTGGCAACCGACTTAGAAGATTTAATTCTACAGACGAATAATTCTAGTCGAAATTTGACAATCGACTTAGAAGATTTAATTCCACAGACGGATAGTTATTCTCGCAAAACTCTGGAGTCTTCCCAGGAAAAAGCCACCTTATTTAGAAAGACTAATTTTCCAGAAACATCCCAGCAGAAAAATTGGCAAAAACTCAGACAAAGCCATCTACAAATTTCCTCTTCCACTTTGACAAACGACTTAGAAGATTTAATTCCACAGACTGATAGTTCTAGTGGGAAAACTCTGGATTCTTCCCAGGAAAAAGCCACCTTATTTAGACAGACTAATTTTTCAAACAAATCTCAGTTGGAAAATTGGCAAAAAGTTAGGGAAAACCATCTACAGATTTCCCCTTCAACTTTGACAAACGACTTAGAAGATTTAATTCCACAGACTGATAGTTCTAGTCAGAAAACTCTGGAGTCTTCCCGGCAAAAATCCACCTTATTTAGAAAGCCTAATTTTTCAGATAAAACCAAGCAGGAAAATTGGGGAAAAGTTAGAGAAACTCATCTACCTATTTCCTCTTTAACTTTGACAAACGACTTAGAAGATTTAATTCCACAGACTGATAGTTCTAGTGGGAAAACTTTGAAGCCTTCCCTGGAAAAAGCTACCTTATTTAGAAAGACTAATTTTTCAGATAAAACCAAGCAGGAAAATTGGGGAAAAGTTAGAGAAAGCCATTTACCTATTTCCTCTTTAACTTTGACAACTGGTTTAAAAGATTCGATTCCACAGATGGATAGTTCTCCTCGAAAAACTCTGGAGTCTTCCCAGGAAAAAGCCACTTTATTTAGACCGACTAATTTCTCAGACAAAACCCAGTTGGAAAATTGGCAAAAAGTTAGGGAAAACCATCTACAAATTTCCCCTTCAACTTTGGCAACTGGTTTAGAAGATTTAATTCCACAGACTGATAGTTCTTCTCGGAAAACTCTGGAGTCTTCCCTGGAAAAAGCTACCTTATTTAGAAAGACTAATTTTTCAGATAAAACCAAGCAGGAAAATTGGGGAAAAGTTAGAGAAAGCCATTTACCTATTTCCTCTTTAACTTTGACAACTGGTTTAAAAGATTCGATTCCACAGACTGATAGTTCTTCTCGGAAAACTCAGGAGTCTTCCCAGGAAAAAGCCACCTTATTTAGAAAGACTAATTTTCCAGAAAAATCCCAGTTGGAAAATTGGCAAAAAGTTAGAGAAACTCATCTACCTATTTCCCCTTCAACTTTGACAACTGGTTTAGAAGATTTAATTCCACAGACTGATAGTTCTTCTCGGAAAACTCAGGAGTCTTCCCAGGAAAAAGCCACCTTATTTAGAAAGACTAATTTCTCAGATAAAACCCAGCAGGAAAATTGGGAAAATTGGGGAAAAGTTAGAGAAACTCATCTACCTATTTCCCCTTCAACTTTGACAACTGGTTTAGAAGATTTAATTCCACAGACTGATAGTTCTTCTCGGAAAACTCAGGAGTCTTCCCGGCAAAAATCCATCTTATTTAGAAAGACTAATTTCTCAGATAAAACCCAGCAGGAAAATTGGGAAAATTGGGGAAAAGTTAGAGAAAGCCATCTACAAATTTCCCCTTTAACTTTGGCAACCGACTTAGAAGATTCAATTCCACAGATGGATAATTCTAGTGGAAAAACATTGGAGTCTTCCCAGAAAAAATCCACTTTATTTAGAAAGACTAATCCTACAGAAAAATCCCAGTGGGAAAATTGGGGAAAAGTTAGGGAAAACCATCTACCAATTTCCCCTTCAACTTTGACAACCGACTTAGAAGATTCAATTCCACAGATGGATAATTCTAGTGGAAAAACATTGGAGTCTTCCCAGGAAAAATCCACTTTATTTAGAAAGACTAATCCTACAGAAAAATCCCAGTGGGAAAATTGGGGAAAAGTTAGGGAAAACCATCTACCAATTTCCCCTTCAACTTTGACAACCGACTTAGAAGA
>JAXHSW010000195.1:7632-7839 GCA_034190295.1 Cyanobacteriota bacterium
TTTAATTCTCCAGACGGATAATTCAACTCGAAAAACTCTGGAGTCTTCCCAGGAAAAATCCACTTTATTTAGAAAGACTAATTTCTCAGAAAAATCCCAGTGGGAAAATTGGGGAAAAGTTAGGGAAAACCATCTACCAATTTCCCCTTCAACTTTGACAACCGACTTAGAAGATTTAATTCTCCAGACGGATAATTCAACTCGAAA
>JAXHSW010000195.1:7939-8954 GCA_034190295.1 Cyanobacteriota bacterium
AACTCTGGAGTCTTCCCAGGAAAAATCCACTTTATTTAGAAAGACTAATTTCTCAGAAAAATCCCAGTGGGAAAATTGGGAAGAGTTTGACCAGGAAATCCACGAAAAAACTTATTTACAGGATGCCAGACTTGTTTATGTTGTCTCTGTGGAAGAAGCAGGAGAAGCAGAATGTTTTGACTTAGAAATGGAAGACCAAAGCTCGCCTTATTTTCTTGCGCAAGGAGTAGTAGTTCATAATTGTTACCAAGAACAAATTATGAAAATGGCTCAAGATTTAGCAGGATATTCTCTAGGAGAAGCAGATTTATTACGTCGTTGTTTGAGTGGTTCGACAAAAATAATAGATGCAGCAACAGGTAACTTGGTTAGTCTGAAAGAAATAGCTGCCAAACCTGAGTATTGGTTGAGTCGAAAAGTCTTTTCTTTAGACATCAAAAGTCAACAAATTGTTCGACAACCAATTACAGAAATTCATCCTAACGGTACACGAGATGTTTGGGAAATTACCACTCGTACAAATCGGAAAATTCGAGCCACAAACGACCACCTTTTTTATACAGTTTTAGGATGGAAACCTTTAAAAGATTTTTCGGTAGGCGATCGCCTGGGTTTGGCAAAGGAAATTCCGATTAATCATAATATAGATAAAGTTGTAGATGTCTATCATGGCAAAGTAGAGTCATATTTTGATTTTCTAAATATCCCGAAGCAGTATTTCTTCATTTACCAAATTAATCATTTAGCAGCAAATTTTGCTTCGGAAAGTTTCAGAAGTAATAGTAATTCTCAAGTTGGCGAGAAAATTTTTGATTTAACAACCTCCCACACCCCAAACCAAAAATTATCCAGTCATGGAATTAATCATCTAGCAACAACTTTCACCCCGGAAAGTTTCAGAGAAAATAGTAATTCTCAAATAATTGGCAAAATCTTGAATTTTACAGCTCCCGACGCAGATAATTCCATTGCCAATATTGAGTTAATTCCACAGACTCAAAAAGTCAGCTTTATC
>JAXHSW010000195.1:9054-17890 GCA_034190295.1 Cyanobacteriota bacterium
CAAACTATAAATTATCCACTAATCCAACTAATCATCCAGCTACAAATTTCACTTCGGAAAATTTCAGAGAAAATAGTAATTCTCAAATAATTGGCAAAATCTTGAATTTTACAGCTCCCGAAGCAGATAATTTCATTGCTAATATTGAGTTAATTTCACAGATTCAAAAAGCTAGCTTTATCCCCAAAGCAGAAATAGATAAATTCATCAATTATTCCATAACCTCCCAAACCCAAAATCAGAATTTATCCAGTCACAAAATTAATCATTTAGATACAGCTTTCACTTCTGAAAATTTCAGAAAAAATAATAATTCTCAAACCCCCCACAACCCAAACTATAAATTATCCACTAATCCAACTAATCATCTAGCTACAAATTTCACTTCTGAAAACTTCAGAGAAAATAGTAATTGTGATGTATTTTGGGATGAGATTATTTCTATAGAATATATTGGCAAAGAAGAAGTCTTTGATTTGACAATTCCCGAAACTCATAACTTTATTGCCAATGATTTTATAGTTCACAACTGCATGGGTAAAAAGAAAGTTTCAGAAATGGAAAAGCACCGAGAAATATTTATTGATGGAGCTACCAAAAGAGGTGTTAGTTCTAGAGTAGCAGAAGATTTGTTTGAGCAAATGATTAAATTCGCCGAATATTGTTTGACTTATGAGACAGAAATTATGACTGTAGAATATGGTGCTATTCCTATTGGTAAAATTGTAGAAGAGCGGATTGAATGTACTGTTTATACGGTAGATAAGAATGGATTTATTTATACACAACCTATCGCTCAATGGCATAATCGGGGTATGCAAGAAGTTTATGAGTATAGTCTTGAAGATGGAACGGTTATTCGGGCAACACCAGAACATAAGTTTATGACTGAAGATGGTCAAATGCTGCCTATTGATGAAATTTTTGAGCGTAATTTGGATTTTAAGTGTTTATTTGAAGAAGGAAGAAGGAAGAAGGAAGTATTTCAACAATTAATAATTAATAATGAATAATGAATAATTAATAGTTAACAATTACTTCTCCTTGAAAACGGATGGGATTGACTAATCATGAAAATTTTTATTTATTATCCCCTTAAAAGGGGAGGTGCATACCCACAATTTTTCGGTAAGTAGGTGGTCATAATCAAAAGATTCAGGAGTTTTTTCTAGGAGCTATATCAGGATTTCATTTTGTGAAGCTTCCATCAATACTTGTTTGACCCTCATCCAATCTTTCCTTCCATTGTTCCTCAGCGGAAAACTACCAATATTTTCATTTTATGAAGCTCGTAAAAAAATCGGCGCGTCAAAGGATTTTCCGTTGCATCCTCACAATTTTTGTGATACGATAAAAATCGTTGGGGGTCGTTCGCCTATACGCATGATTTTTTATTCAACAAAAAATCGTTGATAGTTTCCACGGCGCCCTTCGGAGCAAGTGCGACAGCTATATCCCTCAGGTTGTAGAAAGGAAAATCAATGTAAAAGGGCTGAGGTTGACAGAGCGATCGCCTCTTCAGTTATTAGTTAAGAGACTTTTCAATATTGAGGAATTTTTCCCAGGAGCAATACCAGAAATGTTTTCATCTTGTTTCATCTTGTGAAGCTTCCCTAAATGCTTGTTTTTCCTTGATTAAATCTTTCCTTCCATAACTCCTAGGGTGGAAAACCACTTTTTTTCATTCTCTGAAGCTCAAAAAAAAATCGTCGCGTCAAAGGATTTTCCGTTGCATCCTCACAATTTTTGTGATACGATAAAAATCGTTGGGGGTCGTTCGCCTATACGCATGACTTTTTATTCAACAAAAAATAGTTGATAGTTTCCACGACGCCCTTCGGAGCAAGTGTGACAGCTATATCCCTGAGGTTGTAGAAAGGAAAATCAATGTAAAAGGGCTGAGGTTGACAGAGCGATCGCCTCTTTAGTTATTAGTTAAGAGACTTTTCAATATTGAGGAATTTTTCCCAGGAGCAATACCAGAAATATTCTCATCTTGTGAAGCTCCCATAAATGCTTGTTTTTCCTCGATTAAATCTTTCCATCCATAACTCCTAGGGTGGAAAATCACGAATATTTTCATTCTCTGAAGCTCCAAAAAAAACGGCGCGTCAAAGAATTTTCCGTTGCATCCTCACAAAAATTGTGATATAATAAATGTTATTGGGTGTCGTTCGCCCCTATACATGACTTTTTATTCAACAAAAAAAATAGTATTGTTTCAAACGCGCCCTTCGGAGCAAGTGTGACAGCTATATCGCGAAAATTAATGACAAAGATACCACCGAGGGGTTCTATATAGTCGCTCTTATTTATTTAGATAAAGCAAATTTGGCAAATCTTACTTTTGACTGTCTTGAGTGTGTCTTACATTCTGAGGTTCCCTCAGAATTATACACTCGATGCATGACTTTTTATTTTTGAATTGGAAAAAGGAATTATCATCGTGGTGAAAATAGTTTCTCGCAAGCTGGCAAAAACAGAAAATGTTTACGATATTGGTGTAACAAAAGACCATAACTTTGTCTTAGCAAATGGGTTAGTTGCCTCTAACTGTTTTAATAAATCTCATTCCACAGCTTATGCTTATGTAGCTTATCAAACTGCTTATTTAAAAGCCAATTATCCAGTTGAATATATGGCAGCTTTACTAACTGCTAATAGTGGCGACCAAGATAAAGTACAGAAATATATTGCTAATTGTCAGAAATTTAATATTGAAGTTGAACCGCCAAATGTTAATCGCTCAGAAGTAGATTTTACTCCCTTGCCAAAAGAAATTACAGGAGAAATAAAAGATAAAATTTTATTTGGATTATCCGCAGTAAAAAATGTAGGTGAAGGAGCAATAAAAGCAATTTTAAAAGCAAGAAAAGAAGGGGGAGAATTTAAGTCTTTAGCCGATTTATGTGACCGTGTTAATCTTAATGCTCTTAATAGTCGTACATTAGAATCTTTAATTAAATGTGGAGCTTTCGATAAAATTGAATCAAACCGTAATCAATTAATTGAAAATTTAGATGGTGTAATGAAGTGGGCACAAGATAGAAAGAAAGACCGGGATATGGGGCAATTAAGTTTATTTGATGTAGGTGAAACAGCAATGCCCGCTTTTGATTTTGTTTATAAATATTCCTCAGAGCCAGATTTTGAACCTGCTGAAAAATTAGAGCACGAAAAAGAAATTCTCGGTTTCTATGTCTCAGACCATCCTCTTAAACAAGTGCAGCAGCAACACAGGATTCCGGATGTAGATGTAATTGATATATCTCAGATGAAGGAGAAGAAAACGGGGTCAAGCGTAAAAGTAATAGTGATATTGGTTAATGTCAAACACCATATAACCAAAACAGGTAATTCTATGGCTTTTTTACAAGTAGAAGATATGACAGGTCAAGCAGATGGGGTGATTTTTTCAGAGACTTATAAAGAGGCAAAAAAGTTACTTACAGAAGATGTAATTACAGAAAATACTCCACTTTTGTTAAGTGGCAAAACCGAGAAACGGGAAGATGAAATTCAGTTGATAGTAAATAAAGTAGATAAGGTAATGATAGGTCCAGTTGAACAACAGGAAAAACCAGTGGCAGAATTAGATAATAATCAAAATGAATCAACAGATGAAGAGATAAAAATTAATCACCAAGTGGCAGAATTAGAAAAATCAGTACAACAATTAGATAGTCAAAAAAATCCTCCGAAAAAAGATGCTGAATTATTAATAACTGAAAATGGTTCTGCGAAACCAAGACAAATAATTATCTTGCAAATACCAGTACATAAAATTCCTGAAGATAATTCTTTGTTTGAACAAATTAAAGCTATTGTTGAAGAACAATCTTCTGGCGATAAGGAAAAAGCAAAGGTGGCAATAGGAGCATTAATATTTGATGATAAACAACAAAAGTTAGTACAGTTTGGTCGGCAATTTTGGGTTGAAGATGAAGAGACAACTATTCGTCGTTTTCATGCTGCAGAGTTTAAAGTAAAGCTCTATAGTTGGGAAGCTTTTGCTTCTAAATAATACTAAATATAGTTAGGGCTTGCTGATTAAATTTAAAAGCATTGACATATAAAGACTTTAGCCTTTTTTATTGTCGAAAGAATTACCTTATTTTCAGCTATTCATGCTCAAAAAGGAGCGTATTTCAGGTGCATAGTTGAGCAGAAAAATCACTCTTACAATTCTTACTCCTACTTCCTCGCTCATCCCCCTGACTCCTGTCTCCTGTCTCCTACCCTAGCAAACAGACTATTCATAAGCAAACCCTAGTTGTATCAAAAACCTGGTTTATAAAGTTTATCAAAGAGATTTATCATTTTTTCAATTCTCTATAATAGTAATTTGGAAAAAGAATGTTATATCAAGTCCGGTTAAACAGTCATAGAATGGTTAACTCAGGAGGAGTCAGGAGTCAGGAGAAAGGAGAAATGGGAATTACAAAGATGAGCGTAGTTATGACGATTGGAGAATTTTTTTATGTGCAATTAACCGGATTTGATATTATTAATAATAAGGGCAGTTAAAAAACACGTTCAGGAGATGTTCCTTAGACTAAAAAGGTAAATTAAGAGCTAATAATATCATGTCCTAAGGCAATCGTTTGTGTAAAAGCTAGGGAAATATCTAACCTTATGTTAAAACTTTCCTTCTTCCTTCTTCCTTCTGCTATCAATAACCAACTACCTTAATAATCCTCTCCTTTGCCCCCAACTTCACCAACCGACTCCCCCGATCGTCCTGCCCATAAACTTTAACCGAATCTACAATCATTCCACATACCTTACCTTCAGTTGTTAACATCTGAGCTACTACACCCGACTCACCAACAACTATTCCCGCCAAAACATCAGTTTGTCTAGTAAACTGAAAAGCATTCTGACCAATACCACCACGATTAGCAACTCGCAACGAACCAATAGCAATACGCTTTCCATAACCCTGTTCAGAAACTAAAAATAAATTGCTTTCTCCATCCAAAGTCACACAACCTACCAACTCCTCTTGTTTTCTTAATCTTGTTGCTTGAGACCCCTGTGCAGTACGTCCCATTAATGGTAACTGTTCCTCATCTATTTCTAATCTTAATAATCTCCCTCCAGAAGTTGCCAAAACAACTTGTTCCCCTACCAGAGCTAAATTAGCATAACGTAATTCATCATCTTCCTTTAGCTTAATTACTGTTATACCGCGATTTGTAATATCACTCAAATCAGACAAAGATAAACGCTTAATTTTACCATTTTGAGTCAACATAATTAAATCTTTATTTTCTTCAGCTTCCTGTAAAACAAATTGAGCAATAATAAACTCCTGACGAGCATCCGTCATTTCTTTAGTTGCTGACGGTGATAATAATGTTACTAAAGGTACACCTTTATATTCATGTCGTGTTGTGGAACGATTAGAACTAGAAGGAATATCATTTACCTTCAGAGGATAAGCTTTACCAGTACGAGTCAATACCACTAAAGTTTTGTCTGTAGTTGTCTCAATTATATTAATAGTAAAATCATCACTATTTTCAATAATAATATTAGATTTTTTATCAAATTGATGCTTCTCAAATTCTTTAGCAGCTAATCGTCTTACATATCCTCGGTGAGTAAATTCTATAACAACCTCTTCAGTCGGTGGTGGAGCAGCTTCCAAAGCCAAAAATTGTGATTCAACAGTTGTACCTTTTGATTTTCTACCTCTACCTTTAGCTGCTTTATTTGTTTCTCGATCGCCAATTTCTACATTGCTTTTTTGTGGAGAAACAGAAGCATTTGATTCCGCTTGAACAATAATTCGAGTACGTCTAGGATCGCCATATTTACGCTTTAGAGTCCGCAACTCTTTTTTCAGCCATCTCATAAGTAAACGGCGATCGCTCAATAAACCCTGTAACTCTTGTATTTTCCCTCTCAGTTGCTCATATTCCTCCTCTAACTTTTGTCTTTCTAAACCAGTCAGTCTGCGCATTGGCATTGCCAGAATAGCATCAGCTTGACTTTCACTTAAACCCAAACCTTCTTGGAAACTAACCTTAGCACTACTACCATCAGGAGCATTTCTGAGAATATCAATCGTAGTATCCAAATCTGTTAAAGCTTTGAGCAAACCCTCAACTATATGACACCTACCTTCAGCTATTTCCAAATCATTGCTGTAGCGACGAGTTAAAGTTTGTTCCCTAAAACTAATAAATTCCTGTAAAAATTCTCGTAGAGATAATTGCCGTGGTTGTGCATCAACCAAAGCCAACATAATAGCACCAAACTTTGAAAGTAAATCAGTATGCTGATAGAGGTGGTGAAGTACAACACTAGGGTCAGCTTCACGCTTCAGCTCAATTACAACCCTAATACCAGAGCGATCGCTCTCATCCCGCAAATCAGAAATACCCTCTATTTTACCCGCATTAACCAAATCTGCTGTTTTTTCAATCCAACCCGCTTTATTAACCTGGTAAGGCAACTCTGTCACCACAATAGCCCTTTTTGTGCGACGCCCACGAGCTGTAGGAACTTCCTCAATAGTCGCCACTCCCCTGATAGGAATACTACCCCTACCTTTAGTATAAGCATCAATAATGCCATCAGTACTAACAATTTCCCCACCAGTCGGAAAATCAGGCCCAGGAATCAATCGAAATAACTTTTCATCAGAAAGATTAGGATTATCAATTAAAGCAATGAGGCCATCCACTACTTCTCCCAGATTATGTGGTGGAACATTAGTCGCCATTCCCACTGCAATACCAGAAGAGCCATTAAGTAATAAAAAAGGTAGTTGTGCGGGTAATACTGTAGGTTCTTGCTGAGAGCCATCGAAGTTGTTGGTATAGTCAACTGTAGCCTCACTAATTTGGGTAAGTAAGCCTTCATTGCCAATAGATGCCAAACGACTTTCTGTATAGCGCATAGCAGCAGCAGGGTCATTGTCAATGGAGCCAAAGTTACCATGTCCATCAATTAATGGATAACGACTGGAAAAGTCTTGAATCATCCGCACCATAGCATCATAAACAGCTTGGTCGCCGTGAGGATGATATTTTCCCAGAACATCTCCAACAACCCTGGCACATTTACGAAATGGTCTGTCTGGGGTGAGACCAAGTTCGTGCATGGCGTATAGAATGCGACGATGTACTGGCTTTTGTCCATCTCTGACATCTGGTAATGCTCTACCAACAATCACACTCATGGCGTATTCAAGATATGATTGCTGCATTTCAATATGTAGCGGTGCAGTAATGACTTGTCCGGAGAGTAGATTTAATTGTTTGGCCATGAGTTGCTATTTATATTACTATTTATAAAAAATGACAAAGCACAATTGAGAGACTAATGCCGCTACGCGGAAGTTAAAAGTTAAAAGTCAATCATTTTTGATTTGTAATTGTTTGAGGATTTTGTAACTGGTCAGTTATTTCCGCCATCCTGCACTAAGTCCAAATGTTATGACAATTTAAGATTTTCAGCATGGAATACCTAATAACAAGGAGTACCTAACTGATATGCACATCAGTTTATTAATTGGAGTGTATTGAGGGAAGCTTAAAATATTATCTACTTAGCCAACTAATATTTTGAAGGCTATGCAGATCGAAAATATCTGCTATGCCATTTTAGGTAGTTGTACAACTACATGATTAAGCATTCCGCAGGAAATGCTTACCTAGATGAAGGTAAAGTATGTTAGCCTCAATTATGCTGAAGGATTTAAAATCTTACTTTGATAATTATGTATGATTATTAATATTTTAGGTTCCTGCATTGGAGCTGCTAAAAGTAGTATTTATAGATTACTTTTCTCATCATCATAGCAGGCAGAAGAAAATATATTCTCAATCTTTATCCCCATAAGATTGGACTATTAAGCTTCTCTCTGGTGAGATAAACGTCCAAAAACTCACAAATAACTATTAAAAAAATTTAAAACAATAGCTATTTAGTCAGTTGAGTAAATCATTGCGTAATTTTTAATTGATTAAACTGAAAGTAGTTAAACTAATACCATTTTACTTAAAAAATGTCACAAATAGTTGGTAACTAATGATGTCAAATAATAAGCTAAAATTACTGTTTAATAGAAGTTTTAAGTATTTAAAATCTTATTTTTAACTTTTAATCTTAGACTTTTGACTTTTAATTTTAGACTTTTGACTTTTAACGTTAGTGAAACGGTATAAGTTGGCTTTCCTTATCTATAAGAAAATTTAGTCTAAACTTTATAATGGGGTTTTTAAACTTACGGGTATTTAGCGGGAGACTTATATGAAAACTGTTTTGATTGTAGAAGACGATCAAGTTAATGCTAGAGTTTTTTCCAAGATTTTGACCAAAAGAGGTGGTTTAGCTGTTAAGCACACAGAAGATGTGGAAGAAGTAGTAAAAATGGCTAACTCAGGAGAAGCAGACTTGATTTTGATGGACGTTTCTCTAGCTCGTAGTGTTTACCAGGGTAAATCTGTTGATGGGATTAAAATTACTCAAATTCTTAAAGCTGACCCTAAAACGGATAAAATACCAATCATATTAGTTACAGCTCATGCTATGGCAGGCGATCGAGAATCTTTTTTGAAGCAAAGTGGTGCGGATAGTTATATTTCTAAACCAGTAGTGGATCATCAAGAATTTGTCAGTCAGATTAAGGCATTGTTACCTCCTGATTAACGATCGTCTAAAATAATGACCACAAACTTTACTAAAATAGAACTCTAAAATCGGAATCCTGCTCCAATTTTTACATTTTTGGAGCGGGATATATTCTATACTATTTCTCAAAAGCTTTTATTTATTGAGTAGGGGAGTAGGGGAGTAGGGGAGTAGGGGAGTAGGGGAGTAG
>JAXHSW010000196.1:0-17880 GCA_034190295.1 Cyanobacteriota bacterium
TTGAGCGGAGGAGTAGGGTAGTAGGGGAGTGGGGGAGTGGGGGAGTGTGGGAGGTATCGGGAGTGTCGGGAGGTGTGGGGAGAAGGAGAAAGATTTGGAAATGGTGCTCAGATTGTTGATTTAAAAAAGTTTGTAGGGGCGAACGGCCGTTCGCCCCTACGGTTTCTTCAAGCTAAAAAATCTGCTGAACGCTGACCGCTGACCGCTGACTGCTATTTCAACGCAACTTGAGAATTTCAGCAGTTATAGCCAAACTCTCTTCATACAAAACTTCCCGACCCCAACGTTGTAACTGTTGAGCCATCAAATATTCTGCTTTCTGATCGCTCAAAGCAGTAACTTGCTCTGTACGACAAGACTGAGCACTACCACCTGCTTCTAATCGCATACAACCATCTTCAGAACACAAAATCGTACAACAGTCAGCATTGGGATTACTAGACCCCAAACGCACGCCCACTAAATCTCCTGGTATTTCACCATAGTCGGCGGTAGGAATTGCTGCCAACTCAGCTACAATCTCCTTATCATTAGGACTGGTAAACTTGATATGAACGATATCATAATCACCACCAGTCTCAGTATAAGCTGTAGGTTGCCAATTAAGACGACTAGCAAACCAGCCCAAAAACATTAGTGCTTGAGCAGCATTCCCTTTTTCATAGTCAAGAGTAATTTGATCGATTTCACTCAAGGCAGCACGACGTTCTGGTGGATCGAAAGTTGCAGCGGCTAACTCTTGCCATGCAGAGAGACGATGCCAATTTAAGTCAGCAATGTATGTTTGATTTTCGATCAGCTCTTGCATTTTGAGAAATTCTGAATCTGGATCGCTAAAATAAGATGAATCCAGAATAATGCAATTGCTATTTTCACAAAGGTTTCGGAATAATTCTTGTTCTTGGTTGGGAGTAGCTTTCCACCAAACAAATTTGGGCAAATCGGGAATCATCAATGATGTCACCACATCACTTACTCTTTCCAGTGCTTCTTTAGTGCCGCGTAGGGTAATGTATTCACAGCAAATTAGTGAAGACTGCTTTTTCTGTACTGGACAGTAAGCAGAAACTTGAGCTGTTACCCCTGTATCTTCCCCAAAAGTAGGACATAGTGTAATCACTCGACAGGGATTTTGAGCTGCAATTACTTCACTAATGCTAAATCCTCTAACATCCATGTTGGGGAATTGCCGAGTTTCTGGAGATTTGGCAGCCCACTCTGAACGTAACTTGGCTAGAGTCTCGGAGTCTACCCTACCTGTTACTGGTAACTGATAAGCTTTTTGAGCCTCTTTGATAGCATCACGGGCCTCCGTGCCGTTAATACCATCTATTTCACCTTTGTAGAATCCCAAACCAGCCAAAAGTTGCTGAAATTCTTCGGGTTCATATATTACCATACTGAAAGTAGCTGCTCTGGTGGCGATCGCAGCTGCTTTTCCTCCACTTTGACCGAGCCAGATTTTACTAAGCTCTGCTTCAATTTCGCCGAGAGAAATATCTTTTGGTTGTTGTAAGGCAACAAGTGTTGTACTCATTTTTCTTATTTGTAAATGCTTACTGATGGTTATTTGTAGCGCTACGCGCTAGGGAATAGGGAATAGCAAACTGTAATATTAAATCCGGTAGCATCGGTACAATTCACACTCTGTAGGGGTTTGGTGAGCAAACCTCTACAAACCCTGAGTTTTGAGCATGAATGGCGACTGGAATATAAGAGGGCACCTGCGGAGTATGCGCAAGCTTTTGCCTTATGCGTTCCGCAGAGCTGCCGAATGGCACCCCTACGAGAAACCAACGGATTTAATATCATCCGCTAAAGGTACTGATAACTGATAACTGATAACTGATAACTGAAATAACCTACAGTCGGCGCCAACGACGACCATCGCGGTTGAGTAACAGTTCAGATTCAACTGGTCCCCATGTACCTGCTTCATACAAAGGTATTGCCTCTGGTGGTGCTGGAGCATCCCAGATACCTAGTATTGGTGTTAATGCTCGCCAAGATGCTTCTACTTCGTCACCACGAGTAAATAGTGTTTGGTCTCCTAACATACAATCAATCAACAATCGACTGTAAGCATCTGTACTTGGTTTACCAAAAGCAGTATCGTAACGGAAATCCATATCTACTGAACGAGTCCGCAGGGAACTGCCTGGAGTTTTTACCTCGAAACGCATAGAAATTCCTTCATTTGGCTGAATTCGCAAAGCCAATACGTTAGGATTTGCTTGTTTAGCTGCTGACTGGAACATTAAATATGGTACTTCTTTGAACTGAATTGCGATTTCTGAGACTTTTTTCGGCATTCGCTTCCCAGTCCGTAGATAAAATGGAACTCCTTTCCAACGCCAGTTATCAATGTAGAGTTTCAGTGCTGCATAAGTAGGTGTGGTGGAGTTGGGGTCTGCTCCTCCTTCTTCCCGATAAGCTGGTACATCTTTGCCTTTCATCCAACCGTTTGTATACTGGCCGCGAATTGCAGAAAGCTCTAAGCGGTCTAAGTCTGCTAGATGGGTTGCTTGAACTACTTTTACTTTTTCGTTACGAACGCTGTCAGCATCTAGGGAATTAGGGGGTTCCATTGCTGTCAGGGAGAATAGTTGCATTAAATGGTTTTGTACCATGTCCCGCAGGGCACCTGATGTTTCATAATATCCCGCACGTCCTTCTAGTCCTACTGTTTCTGCAACGGTAATTTGCACGTTATCGACAAATTGACGATTCCATAGGGGTTCAAAAATGGCATTGGCAAATCGAAATACCATTAAGTTTTGAACTGTTTCTTTACCTAGATAGTGGTCGATGCGATATATTTGCTCTTCTGGGCAAACTTGACGCACAATTTTATTCAATACCTGAGCGGAGCTGAGGTCTCTACCAAAAGGCTTTTCAATTACTAATCTATGTTTTTTGGGGTCTTCCAACATTCCTGCTGCTCCTAATTGTTGAGCAGCTTCTCCAAAAAAGCGTGGTGCTACAGATAAGTAAAATACGCGATTACCTCGCGTACCTCTCTCTTCGTCAAGTTGGTTCAAAAGTTCTTTCAGCTTTTGGTAATCTTCTGGTTTGTCGATATTACCGGGAGAGTAAAAAATCCCTTTGGCAAAGTCATTCCAGAGGTCTTCAGATTGTAAACCACCGCCAAATTCTTCTACCCCTGTCCGCATTTGTTCGCGGAAGTAATCATGGCTCCATTCTCTGCGTGCTACTCCGACTATTGTTAGTTCGGGGGGGAGTTTCCGCTCTAGCTTCATTTGATAGAGTGCTGGAACGAGTTTCCTTTGGGTTAAGTCCCCTGATGCACCGAAGATAATTAATATCTGGGGATCTGGGATTCGGTCTTGTTGTAAACCAACCCGCAAGGGATTTTCTAATAATGCTACCATCTATTTGTTGACTCCTTCTAATTTAGTTACTATAGAAGCTTTTCTTTATTTTGCAGAACTGTACTATTTTTAGCTAGATAAAATCACAATTACCTATGACTGTTTTATAATAAATAATTCAATAATTCAGCGTCTTTAGCTACATTAATTTTAATTTTTGGTCATCAGTCAAACCACTTTTTTCTGGTGAATGACTGATGACATATAGCAAGGAACGAGTTGCTTAGGAATTAGGAATATAGATTGATGATGAACTGTATGCTTTTCTCACTGTTCCCTGTTCCCTGTTCCCTGCTATAGAATTTTCTAGCCTGAAACAGGTGCTAATTTTTTGACTTTTTCTTCTAGAGAGTCGATTAAAGAAGTAAAGGGTTTGATGAATTTATCGATCCCTTCTGCTAGCAGTTCGTCCATAACTTGGTCGATATTGATATTAATATCGGGGTCTTTAAGACTTTCTATAAGCTGGATCGCTTCTTCTATATTGGTCTCTACTCGATTGTCAACATGACAGTGGTCAGCACAAGCATCTATGGTTTGGGGAGGCAAAGTATTTACTGTGTCAGGCCCAATTAATTCATCAACATACATCACATCACTATAGGTAGGATTTTTGGTGCTAGTACTTGCCCATAATAGCCTTTGCATTGTTGCACCTTTTGCAGATAGAGCTTTCCAACGATCGCTCTGAATTATTTTTTTGTATTCTTGATAGGCTATTTTGGCATTAGCGATCGCTACTTTTCCTTTAACGTTTTCTAATTTGGCCTTGACAGTTTCATCAGTTGCATCCTTGAGTTTGCTATCAATGACACCGTCAATATTACTATCAATACGGCTCAAAAAGAAACTTGCCACAGAAGCTATTTTACTGACATCTTCTCCTTTAGCTGCTCTTGCTTCTAGACCTTCAATATAGGCCCAAGCGGTGTTTATATAGCTTTCTACAGAAAATAGCAAAGTGACATTGACATTAATTCCTTCGCTAATAACTTTTGTTACTGCTGGTAAACCTTCTGGTGTACCTGGAATTTTAATCATTAAGTTTTCGCGACCGATAGCAGTGTAATAACGAATTGCTTCGGCAATGGTACTTTCTGTATCTTTAGCTATAGTAGGTGGAACCTCAATACTAATATAACCATCTAAACCATTAGTCTGTTCGTACACTGGCATAAATATATCGCAAGCATCACGAATATCCTTAAAAACAAGAGATTCGTAGATTTCCATCACTGACTTACCAGCGCTGATACCTGCTTCAATATCTGCATCATAGATAGCATTACCAGCGATCGCTTTCTCAAAGATAGCGGGATTAGAAGTTATACCACGAATCCCTTTCTGGGCAATCATATTTTTGAGTTCCCCAGACTCAATGATATTACGACTGAGATTATCCATCCAGATACTCTGACCGAAGTCTTTGATTTCGAGTAAATGATTAGTTGTCATAGCTGTCTTACCTTAATTGTTACTATTTTCCTTGGAGTTTTTTGTGTTCTTATATACTGCGAAAAAATAACTAAGCTGTTACTTTTCAAAGGCAGTATTCAAAATTTCTTTACTATTGCGATCGGCAGTAAGGAAGTTAAAATTAAATCTGCGTTCTGATTACAAACTTTTAACGAATAATTAACAATTAATAATTATTAATTAAATAATTCAGGTGAAAAGCCTCCCCTTGGCTGCGCCGCGAGCTGTCGCTCTACAAGCGAAAAAGGAAACCACATTTCCTTATATTCAATCCAGAACAGTTTTAAGCAGAGGTAATTCTCCATTATCCATTATCCATTAATGAAATACCGATGTTAAGTTGTATTAACTTTCATTAGAAATGCGTGCTTGTTCCTTAATAAAAGACTCCACAAGTGCTACATCTTCTTTACTACCAATCACCAAAGGTGTACGTTGATGTAGTTCATTTGCTACAACATCCAGTATTTCTTCACTACCTGTACTCGCTCTACCACCAGCTTGTTCAATTAAATAAGCCATAGGTGCAGATTCATATAGCAGACGTAATTTTCCTTCAGGCTTTTTCACTGTACCTGGGTATAAAAATACGCCACCTTGGTATAAAATTCGATGGAAGTCTCCAACTAATGCACCACCATAACGGGCAGTATAACCATCGTGGCGATGAACATAGCGGATATAATCTCGCATAGAATCATCCCACTGCCAGAAGTTACCTTCATTGACGCTATATACTGGGCCGTGGTCTGGAATTGTGATATTCTCATTAGCGAGGATAAACTCACCTAAATTAGGGTCAAGAGTAAATGCGTGAACCCCGGTGCCAATTGAATAGACCAGCATTGTACTAGGGCCATATAAAATATAACCAGCACCAATTTGTTTACGTCCATTTTGGAGTAAATCTTTAGCGGAACCATCTTCATCATTGCCTTCTTGCTGACGAATTGAAAAAATAGACCCGACGTTCAGATTTATGTCTAGATTGGAAGAGCCATCTAGAGGATCGTAAAGCAAAGTATAGCGCCCTACTGGACAGTTTTCTGGTATGTAATAGGGTTTTTCCATCTCCTCGGATGCCAGGCGACAGACAAGGCCACTTTGCTTAAATACGGAGATAAATACATCATTGGCATAGATATCCATCTTTTTGACGGATTCTCCCTGGACATTAACTGTGCCAGTAAACCCTAAAGCGTCTTCTACTAATCCAGCGCGGGTTAGACGACGAGCGATTAACTTGCCTGCTAAAGCAATTCGATTCATCAGGGCGCTGATATCTTGAGCATCTGGTGAAAAGCTATTAAGTTGCTGTAGGACATGACGTGATAAGGTTGTACAATCACGGTCTAATGCCTGTGCTTCCTCCAGACGAATTTGGAGGTTTTCCTGGGTATTGACCATAAGTTTATAGTTCCTCCATAGTTTATTAGTTCCAGTGGTGACATAGATGATTTGTAAAGGTAAAGCCTTTACTTGGACTTCTATGACTGGATGTGTCTAACGTTTATCTTATTTAGGCTTGAGCAAGAGGGGGCTAAATTTTATATGAACTTTAGATAGTTGATTGCTTTGTGAAGAGTAAAAAGCAAATTTTAAAAGTCAAAAGTTAAAAATATCTAAAAGTTTCTGATTTTACACCTATTTCAACAATTTATAATTAATAATTAACAAATACCTCTTCTTTTCAAGGAGAGGATTGACGTGGTAGGGAAAATCTTTTCTTCTTTAAAGGAGAGGCTTTATACCTTAATTATTCGGTAAAAAAAAGTTGGTGTTATCTACTAAAAAAAATCTAGTAGTAACACAAACTTTGTATTATTTAGGAATAAGAATTAAATAGTTATCTAAAATCTTATTCCTTAAGGGATATTCAAGCCAATAAATAATACTTAAAATATTTTTTCTGTACGTCGCCAATACGACGGCTTCTCTACCTGACTCCTAAGCGGTAAACTAAATATGTTAACCACCTTACCTATACTAATCTTATTAATTTTAATAGTATTATTATCTGCCAGTCTAAAAATGAATTTTGAGTACCAGAAATCGGTGATTTTTAGACTAGGAAGATTTAGTTATGTCAGAGGTCCTGGTGTATATTTAACAATTCCAATAATCGACCAAATAAAGCAAGTAGACAGAAGAACTGTTACTGTTGATATTGAATCCCAAGATACAGTGACAAAAGATAGTGTTACTGTTGGTGTTAATGCTGTTCTTTATTATCGAATTCGGGAACCGGATAAAGCCCTAATTAGAGTTAAAGATTATAACTTTGCCACATCTCAAGCTGCCCTAACAACATTGCGTAATATTATTGGGCAACATAAACTAGATGAACTGCTTCAGGAACGAGATAAAATTAACTCTAGAATTTGTGAAATAGTTGATGAAATTACAAATCCTTGGGGTATAGAAATTGAACGTATCGAAATAAAAAATCTGGAAATTCCTAAACAAATGCAACGAGCAATGGCAAAAGAAGCTGAAGCTGCAAGAGAGAAAAGGGCGCGTATGATTAAGGCCGAATCTGAGTATGAATCTACTATTAAACTAACACAAGCTGCACAGGAAATTGCTAAGTCTCCAGTAGCATTAGAGCTACGTCGAATTCAGATGATTGCTGAGATTGGAACTGAACAAAATACTACTACTATTTTGATGATTCCATCTGATATTTTATCTTTAGCAAAAGATGTTTCTCAGTCTATTTCAAAAGATAAATAAAAATTATCCCAACCTCTGAGCAAGCGGTTGTTTAATCTAACCTATAAAATGCAAAGAAGTTGGGAAAAGCTTTCAAGTAAAGTAAATATGAATATTATTCTATAGTGATTGATTGAGGACCTTCACTTTTGTCACTATCTACTTCTGTAGTAGAGCTAGTAGTGACAGTATAACCATTCTGCTTGTCAAGCCAAGTTTTGACTGGATCGTCATTAAGATTTAGTCGGAACATACCAGAGAAAAAACCTCCAAAAAAGGCAACTGGTTGTTCAATTAGTTCTTTTACAACTGGGGTTAGTTCATCTAAAAACATAGAATCTTTTCTCTCGCTAAAGAATATTTATTTAATCAAACTAAATTTTTCACTCGTATTCTAACGTACTAAATATGCAACTATCATAGCGATCGCCTCAATTAACTTAATTAGCTTTTAATCGTAGTATCTACAAAGGTTGTGGACTTATGAAGTAACTGAGATTAAAGAAGTAATCAACCTTCTACTATAATTAACTATTTTGGGCTACCTTGGCCTCTTGAGCAACCTGCTCCACCCGATCGTTAGCTAACTCTGCGATAACTTGCTCCGCTTGTGGCCCTCCTAATTTATGCAGAGCTTGTACGAGTCTATAACGCATTTGCCAATCACTATGGGTAGCAAAAGGTGTCAAAAAAGGAACAGCTTCTGGATTACCTAGTTCCCCTAAAGCACTAATGGCCATAGTCTGTATTAGTTCATTATCTGACTTGAGAGCGTCTTCTAGTAAAGATAATGCTCTTGGTTCCCCCATTCCTCCTACTACTGCAACTATGCTCATTTTAACTAGCCATTCTGGAGTATTCTGGTAAACCTGTTGTAGGTCATCAAAAGTTTCAGTAAGTTTTAATGCTCCTAAAGCATCTGCTGCTGCTGCTTGGACATCTGGTTCGGGATCGTTGAGCAGACAATCTCGCAATATTTCTTGGGATATTGTTAAATTTTGTGTTCCTAAGCTTGACATTTGGCTCACTGCAGCGTACCTAACACGAGTATCTTGGTCTTTGATTGAAGTTTGAATTAATTCAAAAGCGGTAGCTATATCTATTTGCCGTAATTGATTAACTCCCCGCAAGCGATCGCCTAGATCCTCTGATATTAGTAATTGCTGAATTGAATCTGGGGTAACACTCATTGCCATAAATTTTATTTTTTTATTTTCCTGGATTATATGAACTATAAGCTAGTGCAGGATGGCGGAAATAACTGGTTACAAAATCGCGCGAACAATTACACATTAATACTTTTGACTTTTAACTTTTGACTGTCTTGAGTGTGTCTTACATTCTGAGGAGACCTCAGAATTACACACTCGCTTTTAACTTCCGCATAGCGGCACTAGGATAGATTTTCGATCCCCTGCCATAAGTTATTTTTAATCAAATCAAACTTAATCAGTTGCCATAGCTCTAATAATATCCCCACGAGTTAGTATACCAATCACTTTATCATTTTCATCTAATACTGGTAACCGATGAATATTCTGTTCGTGCATGAGTCTAGCTGCCGCTGAGAGTGATTGTTCCTGTGTCGTAGTTAGAGGGTCTTTAGTCATTACTTCTCCCACAGTTTCTCCTAAAGCTTTATGAATTTGTTTTTCATAACGAGCTGGATTTTCTAGAAAAATTACACTATTTAGCAACATAATATAGGGTGGAGGTGTAACTCCGCTTTCTTGCCACATCAAATCTGTTTCTGATACGATCCCGACTAATTTTTCCTCTTCATTCACTACGGGAAGACCACTAATACGTTTTTCTGCCAAGATTTTAATTGCCTCTTTTAAGGGCATTTCTGGTTTAACAGAAATTGGATTATTAGTCATAACATCTGCTACAGTTTTAGTCATGTTTACCTCAGATTTTGTTCTAGTTGGAGTAACTTTGAGAGCGTCATTTCAGTTATCAGTACCTCCAGCTAAAGCCAGAGTCTTGAAATACTGAAGTCGATCTTTTTTCATCCCCTTGTAGAGCGACAGCTCGCGGCGCAGCCAAGGGGAGGCTTGAGACCTTCTTTTTTGGTCAAAATTTGTAAAAAAGTAAAAATTTCCTTTTTAGTTTTAGCTTCGATAGTAATCATCAGGACTTACGCAAATTAACGTTTAAAACGCTATATGTAGGGGCGAATGGCATTCGCCCTCACTTGATTTAGTGTCTGTGCGTAAGTCCCGATCATAAAAGAAAGTACAACATACTATAATTGCAGATACATCAAGCCCGGCAATTCCCGGCAAAAGTCGGGAAAACCGTTCATAGCAGTGTGACGGCAGAACCATCGACACTGGCGGTATCTCGCAATGCTTTGAGGAATATCCCCAAAGTGCCATTCCAATCTCTCGGCAGTGTGTTACCACAATGTGGACATTTAAAATGCTTTGAGCCTCCTAAGTTTTGGTGAACATGACCACATTTTGTACAAGTTTTGGAAGTATATTCTTCTGTTACATCTATGACAGTCGCGCCTCGTTTTAAAGCGTGAAACTTAAGAGTTTGTTTGAAACGATAATGTGCCCAATTTAGCATTTGGCGAACTGTTTTTGAGTTAAGTTTACGTTTTTTTTTCCCTGACTTGGCAACCATTTGGGATGACTCAAAAGTAGGGATAAATATGACGCGATACTCGGTCGTTAACCATTTTGCTATTTTTTTATGGACTTCATCTATGAGGTTTTTTATCCTAATAAATAACCTATTAATTTTTTTGTTTAATCTCTGTCTTTTGTACTTATTTTTACGACCTTTTAATCCCGTCTTAGTAGAGATTAGTTTGTCAATATGCTGCCCCAATCGAAAGATTCTGGTAATATCGCGATTGCCTATATCAATAAACTTTTCTCCATCAAATCCCGTGAGAAAACTGCGAACACCAGGGTCTAAAGCTATCATGGATTGACTCTGAGAGCTTTCTGGTTTAAACTCTGTTGGAAATACGGCAAACCAGCGTTTTTTGTCATAAACCAACTGAGTCTCTGCATTCCAAGATTGTTCTCTCACGCAAGTTTTATATGTCCCACCTTTTTGTTTTTGTTGGTATTCAACATTAATACTCGGAATTGGTTCTGATTCTAGGAAATTTAATCCTTTCGTTAATGATGGCAACCAAGTACCTTTTTTCAAGTCTTCGACTCTAAATTTAATTGATTGTATTCGGTCTCTAATCGAACGAAATTTTCCGCAAATAGGCTGTTTTTTCCCGCTTTTACGACTAGCTTTAAACGCAGCATTAGCATCATAAATTGCATTGACTTTAAGGTGATATGGTGATTCTTTTATCCAATCTGGTAAACTTTCATTCTTCAAAACAACTTTACGCAAATCGTACTTGGAAATAAAGCCGTGTTTTCGTTGATAAGCTATGGCTTGATTAAAGCAATATCTACTTGCTGCTAACCACTGTTTCCAAATTTGATGGAGATTTTTTTCTGGGTAAATTCTGATACGCAGAGATTTGAGATGAATACTTTTCCTTTGGAATGCTGCGCAAACGTAGTCCATACAACCTGACTGAGAAACAATGGAGGATTGAAAGGATGTCCTCAACCATTTCTCGTTTCCTTCGGAATGCGGAGCAAACGGGAGATTTTTCAACTTTATGGAGAACCACGATTCGCGCATTGTGTTTGGCACAGAACCATTCGAGCAAATCGAAGCCAAATCGAAGGAGCCGATCTTTGTATGTGACCACAATCGATTGGACATTTCCTGACATAACTCGTTCCAGTACGGCAAGCATTTTTTTTCGTTTGTAGTTAAGTCCTCCTCCAACTTCTTTGACAAGCTCTCCTTCAGGATATTGGGACTGGAGATATTCACATTGACGTTCCCAGTCTTCTTTTTGCTTTGTTGAGGAGACTCTGGCATAGAGAATGGTAACCCTATCCCCGGTAGTCCCAGTTGTATATGTGGTGATGTCATATCTTCGTTGTCCTCCTGCTGTTGGTCTGGCTTTGATTTTTCCCTGCTCTTCCCAGTACCGCAGAGTTCGATCGCAGACTCCCAAGATTCGGGCTGCTTCCCCTGGGGTTACATAATTTTTGACCATTTCCTTTTCTTTTTGTCTTCATCTTCTATTCTTAGACTATTTGCCGGAAATTGCCAGGGCTTTTGAATTTTAGTCGCGCACCTTTCTCAAATCAAAGTTTACAATGTAATATAAAGCTATATTAAGAATTTTTGATTAATGTCAATATCTGAAGGCCAAAAACCAGAAGAAACTTCTCGCGATCGCTGTGTACTTATCTGCCAAAATACGTCTTGTCTGCGCCACAACTCTCAAGAAGTTCTCAAAACCTTCATAGCTGAGACAGAAAATATAGTTGGTGTTAATATCGAGGCCAGTGGTTGTCTAGGCCAATGTAGCACTGGCCCCACAGTCAGAGTTACCCCTGATGAAACTTGGTATTACCGAGTTCAACCTAGTAATGTCCCAAAAATAATTAAACAACATCTTCTGGGCAATGAACCTGTAGATAATATGCTTAATCCTAGAATTCATCCTCGTTTCTAGGAGTAGGGAGTAGGGAGTAGTTAAGAGTCAGGAGTTAGGGGAGTTATAGAGTAGGTAGTCGTTCATAATGGTTTCTTGATTGTCTGCCATAGTTACCCCAAAATGAAATGCGCTCTTTTTGGAACCAAGGGCGACCTAACTCCTTGTACTTTTTCCGGACAAAAAAAGGCACTTTCCTTTATCTGTCAATGCCTTTAGATTAGATCGGTAAGCCCTATATTAAATTTATTTTGTACAGGCACTTAATTCAACTAACCTATTTCAAAATTGGTATAGCAGTTGAAGTAAAACTTAGGAGATTCCTAAATGCTCAAACGAGCGTCAGAGATTACTTCTAACTTCTAACTTCTAACTTCTGACTTCTGACTTCTGACTTCTGACTTGCGCCTAGCGCCATAACACCCATTCTTTAATTAATCTATTAACTTGTTCTGGTACTTCATCGTGAGGGCAATGACCCGCCTCCAAAAAGTATTCTGTTAATTGAGGATAATACTTACGAAACTGGGCACTTCTACTTTGAGTATTTATCCAAGGGTCTCCTTTTCCCCATAGCATCAGTAACGAACAGTTTAACTGACCTAACAACACATCCACTTTTTCCCCAGATGGAGTTTTGAATATAGAAGCAAAGACTTTAGCTGCACCAGGATCGCAAGAAGGCCGATATATATCTTCTATTAATTGGTCTGTAACAGCACTTTGGTCTAAATAAACCTTCTGTAGTGTTTTTCTGATAGTGCTACGTCGTCGCGTCCATTGAAATAATAAAAAACTAGGCCAATCTTGTAAGAGTAACCACTTTGTACTTTGAGAAATAGCTTTTCTCCACAAGGGAGGTTTAGCAGTAGGTTGAGATTCACTAAAAGGTCCAGCACTGTTCAGTAATATTAAACCTGCTGTAGAAGTTGGATATTCAGCTGCTACACACAATGCTGCATAACCTCCCAGAGAATTTCCTGCTAAGACCACAGGTTTACCAATTACTTCAGTAATAAAGTCATTTAGTTGTTCTCTCCATAGCTGACCACTATATTGCCAGTTTGCTTTTGTCGAACGTCCAAATCCTAGCAAATCGATCGCCCAAACCTGAAAAAACTGGCTCAGATATGCAATATTTTTGCGCCAATGGTCTGTTGATGCTCCAAACCCATGTATTAATAATATGGGTGGAGTTGCGGGATCGGACTTACCTGCACATACATAGTAGATAGACTGATCCCGCCATTGCCAATAATTGCCGGGAAGTGAAGTTATGGTAGAGGCTGATTTAGTTGACATATATAAAGTTTTATTAAGCTACATTAATATCGTATCAAAACTGAGAGGGGATCGAATTATTGCTCAAATATTTCTCGTCAGCGATCGAAATGTCAAACAAAATCTAGGCCAAAAAAAAATCAACCTAGTAGATACTAGATACTTAAAGTAGAAAATATATATATTAATAAGTAGAAAATATATATAAAGAATTTGCACTAATTTTGCTTAGGTACTTTATTTTTCTTAAGAGTTTTGATACTATAAAAATATGAAAGCAGGGATGCTTGTAAAGAAAAGATTTTTAACTGTACGAGGAGATTGACAAAGGTTGACTCAGAAAAGCTAGGGAGTTTTTTCAGTGATTGCTATCTCATCACGTCCACGTCTAATAGGTCAAAACTGGGTGACAATTAGTTTTGCTTCTACCCTCTATTTGTATCCGATTCTCGATCTTTTACTGGCAGATGTTCCTAAACATTGGCATCCAGAACTACGATTAGGATTACAAGAAGCTTTGGTAAATTCTGCAAAGCATGGAAATAATTTAGACCCCAGTAAGAAGGTTTTCGTCCGTTTTTCAATTGTACAAGACCAGTATTGGTGGGCGATCTCAGACCAAGGTCTGGGTTTTAAACCACCTTGTAAATCGAACCAAAACTATATGCAAAATGCTACTTCAGAAAATTATTGTGATGATGAAAAAGAATGTGGTCGAGGCATAAATATAATCTACCAAATTTTTGATTATGTGGAATGGAATTCCAAGGGTACAGAGTTAATGCTATGCAAAAGAGTAAGAAATAACTCCAGATTACCCCTGGTTATATGAATAATTTAAGTTAAGTTCAATTGATTAATCCTTCTTCACTCCATGAGTTGGACATGGGGGAGCTGAGATAGATCGGTCTAACCAGCTAGTAGCTTGTTTTAGGCGTTCGATCGCTTCAGTAGGTTGTGCCTTAATTAGAAAAACTAGGGCAGCGACAGTTAGCTCTAATGCGCGGACTTGGCGATTAGACTTAAGTCGATGCCAGTCTCTTTCTGGTATGGCAAGTCTTTGGGCTAAAGCTTGAGCTAGTTCTAATGTACTATACTCCTGTAAATCTCTTTTATTAGGAGTACTGAGTTTGTTAGTTGCAGTTGCAGAAGCTGAGTTTGAGTTAAGCATATTTTCCTAGATTTCCTAGATTAATGTTTTCAGGTGAACTTACTATATTTAAGTATGCCAGCATGAATCCTTCTCCAGAACATTTTCAGAAAAAAATAAATGATGGGTGCTCAAATTCTGCAGCAGTTGATGGGGACTCAGAAGTTTCAGAGACTGATTTTGCACAAGCACTAGCAGAGGTAGAGCGTTCCTTTGCCGCTCTAAAAGAACGTTATGCTCAAATTCAGTATTATCAGAGGCGAAAAGCAGAATTAAAACATCGCTTAGAAGAAGTGCGACCGGAAGTACGTCGCCAAAAAACTAATGAATTGAGAGAAGAGTTACAACAAATACAGACAGAATTAGAAACAATAGAATTAAATCTAGAGAGTAGTTTGTTTGGTTGGAATAGCATAAAAGAACCATTTTGGCAAGCTGTGAGATTTGGCGGTTTAGGAATTGCGATCGGTTGGATATTAAAATCTTGTGCTGGATGATGTCAGCTTTTTTGGTGTGAAAATTTTGGATAGTTCTGTTTTGTGGAATGGGCATTTTGTCCGTTCCCCTCGTTCTCCCATCCTGACAAAAGAGAATATTTCTGATGTCAAGTCTTTTGCTTTCCTGCAGTGAAATGACCAGTATGGGAATTGCTATATATTTTGATATAATACCAAAAATCAATCAAAATAGCAAGTCCGATCGACAGGATAAAACCAATGACAAAGCAACGAATTGCTGAAATATTAAGAAGCGGTAAACCTGATGAAAAAGTAACAATTCAAGGGTGGGTACGCACGAAGCGAGAGTTGAAAGAATTTGCTTTTGTAGAGGTTAATGACGGTTCGTGTTTAGCTAACCTACAAGTGGTATTAAATCCCGATATACCAAATTATCAGGAAAGTTTGCAGCAAATGAATACAGGCGCCTCAATAGAAGTAACTGGTATTTTGGTAGAGTCACCAGCAAAGGGACAAAGAATTGAACTTAAGGCAGAAAAGGCGATCGCTTATGGGGATGCTGACCCTCAAACATATCCTTTACAGAAAAAACGCCACTCTTTTGAATTTCTCCGCACTATTGCACATTTGCGAGGACGCACTAATACTTATGGATCGGTTTTTCGGGTAAGAAATGCTTGTGCGAATGCTGTGCATCAATTCTTTCAAGAACGAGGTTTTTTGTGGATACATACTCCTATTATTACTGCTAGTGACTGTGAAGGTGCAGGGGAAATGTTTACAGTTACTAATTTAGATTTAAAGAAAGTTCCATTAACTGAAAAACAAGAGATTGATTTTAGTCAAGACTTTTTTGGAAAGCCTGCTTTTCTAACAGTTAGCGGTCAGTTAGAAGCGGAAATTATGGCAACTGCTTTTAGTAATGTTTATACGTTTGGTCCGACTTTTAGAGCAGAAAATTCTAATACTTCTCGACATTTAGCTGAGTTTTGGATGATTGAACCAGAGATGGCTTTTTGCGATTTGGCAGGGGATATGGATTTAGCTGAAGAATTTCTGAAATACATTTTTAAGTCTGTTTTGGAAAGTTGTCCGGAGGATATGGAATTTTTCAATAAACGGATTGATAAAACAGTTTTTGAAACGGCGGATACGATAATTAATAATAGTTTTGAAAGGATTACTTATACTGAGGCTGTTTCTTTGTTGGAAAAGGCGGATAAAAAGTTTGATTATCCGGTAGAATGGGGTTTAGATTTACAGTCGGAACATGAACGTTATTTGTGTGAGGAGTTGTTTAAAAAACCTGTAATTGTGACTGATTATCCAGCAAAAATTAAGGCTTTTTATATGCGTTTAAGTGATGATGGTAAGACGGTTAGGGCAATGGATGTTTTGGTGCCGAAAGTAGGGGAAATTATTGGTGGTTCTCAGAGGGAAGAACGTTTAGATATTTTGGAGAAAAGGATAGATGAACAGGAGATGAATAAGGAGGAATTATGGTGGTATTTAGATTTGCGTAGGTATGGTACTGTGCCTCATGCGGGGTTTGGTTTGGGATTTGAAAGAGTGGTGCAGTTTATGACAGGAATGGGGAATATTCGAGATGTGATTCCTTTTCCAAGGGCGCCTTTAACTGTGGATTTTTAAAGTTAGGAATTGTTGGGAAAGTAGGAGCGGTTGCTGGGAAATAATTATCATAATTAGGGTTTGCTGAATAAACTCTTTTGGTAGGGTTAGGAGTCATATAGAATCCGGTTGAATACTTATTATATGAGATGGGGAGATGGGGGGATGGGGGGATGGGGAGATTTAATATTGAAGTGTGGATAGAATTATAAACATATACTGTATAACCGGATTCTATATCAGGAGTCAACCCACCCCTAACCCCTCCTGGGAGGGGAAGTCAGGAGTCAGGATAAACGGGAAATTTAGAGGAGGTAGAAGTAAGAATTGTCCCTCAATTTTTCTGTCCTTGATTTATTTGCCCAAAATGCTAACTTTTGGAACGTTTTAGACTAAAACAAGCGCACTTTTTTGGAATATCATAAGGCTAAAACCTTTATCTATAAATGCTTTGATAATTAATAGGCAAAGCCTAATTATTTTCGGTGAAATTGTTTTGATGATTATAAATTATTTTGGCGATCGCTCCTCTTTATTTATAGAACCCTTATGAGAGCTATATAATTATGGTAGTCAAGTCTTTTCGCGCATCAATTTTGAGGAAAATTCAGTTGAAGGAGTGTTTAATTTTTTGTATGATCGAGAACCCACATCTTCCCTCTTCCCTCTTCCCTTTTCCCTTTTCCCTTTTCCCCTCCACCGGAGGGGTTAGGGGTGGGTTATCTCCTGTCTTCCCCTCCACCGGAGGGGTTAGGGGTGGGTTGTCTCCTGTCTCCTGAGGAGAGGCTAAAAAAACTTGATATTTATGAAGATACGGTTAGGGGTTCTATAAATTGAGCATCGATCGAGACTACCATTGTTTTTTACAACCAGTTTGATATTTTCCTTTATGAGTTTAATAACCAACGGTCACTCGCGGTCTCTATAATTGGTTGGGGTTTCATCGAGCAGATAGACTTCTTTTAGTGGTACTTTAGAAAAAAATTAGGCAAAAAAATTCCTTCTTACTTCTTCCTTTTTCATATCAAATCTGTTTAATTCGGTATCAAAAAATGTGGCGTTGGTAAAGCGCGTATATGATATTAATCTTAATTACTTAGGAGTCAGTCCTCAGGAGTCTACCCACCCCTAACCCCGACCGTGGAGAACCCACCCCTAACCCCGACCGTGGAGAACCCACCCCTAACCCCGACCGTGGAGAACCCACCCCTAACCCCTCCCAGGAGGGGAAGAAAGAAGAAG
>JAXHSW010000197.1:0-17791 GCA_034190295.1 Cyanobacteriota bacterium
AGAGGTTTTTGCCGAGCATAAAGCAAATCTGGGATTTGTTTGGGGATAAACTCAGGTATCATCCCCTGTAGATAAAACATTGAGGTGACTTTGTTTTACTTTTTTCCTAAAGTCCAGATAAACCCAACAAAATTCTAAACTACTAAACTTACGATTATCCTTAACTCAACCGTATGGGGTTATTGTTGGGTTGCGCTGCCGCTTAACCCAACCTACTGTTTATCTAAACTGGCAAAGCAAATTTGTAGGTTGGGTTGATGAAAGTTAGCGGAGCTTATCCGTAGGATAAACCCAACATTTTCTAAAGTTTTTTTGAGCTATTGTTGGGTTGCGCTTTCGCTTAACCCAACCTACTAAAATTAACATTTAAAAATTATGCAACCTGAAATTGAAAAAATTCTCGGCACTTTAGAACTTCTCACTCAACCATACCTAAGCTTTGATTTACCCGGTCACGAAAATGGAGGAAATTTTGTTCCTTTTGCCTGGGATGTCTCCGAATGGGGAAATTTTAATATCCGCAATCTTTGTCTTAGCAATGGTTGGCTAAAAATTACTGATGCAGATGCCACATTTAAGGAATGGCAACATCTGGAATACATCAAACGTTTTCCCGATTTTAATCTGAGTTCAGAACAGCAAAAATTCCGGGAAAATAGCATCAAAAATTTGTTTCAAATTCTCGAAAATAACTTGGAATATTTAGAATCTTTTATCTTAGATTATCATAGCGATCGCACATATACTAAATTTCCTGGTTTCATTATTGGTAGGACAAAATCTGGAGATTGGATTGGTATTGGTCAAACTGTTTATCAGGAAACAGAACTTCCTAAAAACACGATTTCTCGTTCTCCCCAAATCTCAATAAATTCTGAAAAGTTAGAAGAAAATACTTTAAATTTAATAGCCAAAATTCAGGAAATTATTTCCGAATTAGGTACAATTCATTTTTCTGGAGATTTGGGTGGTGGTTATCTTTATACTTATGAACATAAAATTGTTTTTACTACTGCCAAAACTAAGGAATTAGTATTTGAAAAAATCATCCAAGCTTCGGAAATTTTAGAAGTTAATCAGTTTGATGATTTTTTTCCTAATGCCGATTATTTAGAAGATTGGTATAGGGATGATAATTATCAAGAATTATCTCAGAGATACGATACAATAAATCGTTTTTTTCAGCATACTTTTGAGCAAACATTTATGTATAGATTTAGTTTTTGGACTCAAGAATGTATTTATGTCCTCGGTAAAACTCCGGGGGAAAATTTAGTAGGACTTTATCTAGATAGCGAGTTTGTTTACAACCCTTAAATATCAAAATATTGAATGTTAATAAATACCACCTAATACCTAAATTAATTATGAAACTTGAAACAGAAAAATTATATCATGTTCGGTAGAACAGTTATAATTAGGCTCGTAGTTAGGCTTTAGCTCCAATAGTAAGTATTGTAAGGGCTAAAGCCCAACTACAAACAAAAATTTTATTATAAGTAATTATCCGAACATGATATTACTCGGAACTTTAGAAATTTTAGTCAGAAGACCATTCTTTTGGGATACAGAAAAATGGGGGATTTTTAACATCTGGAATTTGATGCGTTCTGAAGGTTGTGTCAATTTAACAGATGTGGAAGTAGCGATCGCTCATTGGCAAAATGTGGAACATTGGGGGACACCTACTAATCAAATTGGAGATAGTTGGGAGTATGCACCTTTCAGAGATGAAGATGATGATGAGCGAGATGATGATTGGAATGCAGAAATAGAAGCATTTCGAGTCGAACGTTATCAACAGTTGTTAACTCTTTTGAAAGCAGAATTACTAGATTTGCAGGCGTTCCGACTTACTACTGTTGAACATTTGCAGAGGAGGTATCCTGATTTTTGTTTCTATATTCTGATTGGCAAAACGGAAGATGGAGACTGGTTTTGTTTTTCACCCATTGTCCCAGACCAAGTTAGCGATCCAGATCATCATAGCGATCGCTTTGCAGAAAATGAAGATTGGTTTTATTTTTTGCCTACAAAACCAAACCAAGAGGACGATCGCTCTCTCGTTCCCCTAAAAACTGGTTCCACAGAAACTAACTCTCTCAACTCAAAAGCATTAGATTTACAATCTAAAATAGATGCTATTCTTTCGGAACTGCCACCTATTACAATTTATGGATATTATGATGGAGGTTATGATTATACCTACGAACATCAAATAGTCTATGCAATCGCTGATAGTAAAATATTAGCAGTAGAAAAAGCTTTGCAAGCAGCAGAAATGTTGAAAATTGAAAACAGATATATTGAATTTAGGTCAAATGAATACAACAGAAAGCTGAGTCAATTTTTTCATACTCAACTGCACCAACCAAAAACTTATAGTTTCAGCTTTTGGGATATTGGGTATATCTATCAAGTAGCAGAAACTCCAACAGGAGATTGGTTAGGAGTGCGCAAAATGGTTGAATTTGATTATAATCCATAGTCCAGTAGGGTGCGTTAATGAAATGTAACGCACCATCTAGATTTTAATTTTCGGTGTACTACGCTTATGGTTTCACAGGATATTGAATTTCATACATCAAATCAGCAACACTAAAAAAACAGATAATTATAACTATTTATATTTGTAATATTGGGTTTAATACCTCCACGCTTCTGCTAAAAAAAAGCCATTATTCAACAATTAATAATTAATTACCTCTCCTTGAAAACGGATAGGATTGACTAATCATGAAAATTTTTCTTCTCTTGGTCGATTGGATATGGCGAGGAAACCCATCCATCCCTCGACCGCTTTTTATCCCCTTAAAATAGAATACTTTAAACCACAATTTTTCGGTAAAAGTTTCAGAGTTTTTATCAAAATCATAAGGGTCTAAAACCCCGCCTTTTAAAGCCAAAGATTTTTGGAGAGTTGCTCAAATCCCCGTTACAAAAATAACTTCTGACTTCGTTAAATATCCCGATCTTTTTTACAAATAATTTAGGATTGCTATAGATTAAAATAAGATTTTAAGATTTATTTATAAAAGAACTAAAATATTAAACAAATATGAAAATTTTAAATAAATATGAGAGGAATTTTACAAAAGTTTAAATAAGCTTAAATTAACATAACTGAAGAATGTGCTACGCTAGTAGAGCAATAATATTACAATAAAATTAAGCGATCGTAATCGTTCAGAAGTTTATAGAAGAAACCACAATTGAGTAAGTTAATGTCAATGGCAAAACTGAGGGGTCAAAATTTCAATTAATTTATTAAACACTGGCCAAATAAAATAATTCTCATAGAAATATATGGCCTTCAGCCAGTCTACCACAATGTTTCTGAAATCACTATTCCCCCGTATCAAAGTGAGCAGACATATACCTCTACGAGCTATTCTAATAGTACCATTTGTGGTTCAGATTTTTGGGGCTGTAGGTTTAACAGGATGGCTATCTCTACGCAATGGCCAACAAGCGGTTAATGAAGTAACAACTCAATTAAGAAATGAAATTAGCACTCGTATTCAAGAAAGATTAAAAGATTATTTAGAAGCACCTAAGGTTATTGCTCAAATTAATCGGGATGCTATTAATTTAGGTCATTTGAATATTCAGGATACAGCTAGTTTAACCCAGCAATTTTGGCGACAAACATTTTTGTTTGATTCGGTTAATATTTCTGCTATTTATTTTGGTAGCGCTCAAGGAGAATTTATTGGTTTAGGGTTTCAAAATAATAGTCAATGGCAAATTGGTAGAGCAGGTAAGTCTACGAAAGGTAAATTTCATAGTATTGGTATCGATACTCAAGGAAAACCTACAGAATTATTAGAAACTGGCAATGATTATGACCCCAGAATTAGACCTTGGTATCAAAATGCAATAGAGGCAAAAAAACCAACCTGGAGTGATATTTATGCTGACTTTAAAGAGCAAAGATTGAAAGTTACTTTAGTTCAACCTGTTTATCAAGATAATGATGAATTAATAGGAGTAGTTGGGGTTGATTTTGTTCTTTCTCACATCAGAGAATTTCTTCAAAGTTTGAAAATAGGTAAATCAGGACAAACTTTTATTATTGAACGTTCGGGGTGTTTAGTAGCTTCTTCTACTTCCCAAAAACCATTTACTTTGCAAGATGAAGAAGTCACAAGAATTAAAGCTGAAAAAGTTAATAATTCCCTCATTAGTATCACAGCAAATTATTTAAGAAGATATTTTGGTGACTTGAGTAAAATCAAGCAATCTCAACAATTAGAATTTATACTCAATGGCAAGCGACAATTTTTACAAGTAGTACCTTTTTCTGATGGTGAAAATTTAGACTGGCTAGTTGTAGTTGTGGTGCCAGAAGAAGATTTCATGGAGCAAATTAATGTTAATACTCGTACCACAATTAGACTGTGTTTAATCGCTTTATTTGTAGCAACAATAATAGGAGTTTTGACCTCTCGTTGGATTAGTTATCCTGTTATATGTTTAAGTGCTGCTAGTAGAGAAATTGCTAGTGGAAAATTCGATCGAATAGTTAAAATAAAAGCAGCAAATGAACTAGAAGTTTTAGCAGAATCTTTTAATTTAATGGCGCAACAATTACAACAATCATTTGCTAATTTAGAAAAAACTAATGCTGAATTAGAACAACGAGTGGAAGAAAGAACTGCAGCATTGCGTCAGTCAGAAGAAAAATTTGCTTTAGCTTTTCAGGCAAGTCCAGATGTAATTACTATTAGTAAACTTGCAGATAGTCGGATAATTGAAGTTAATGATAGTTTTCTGGAAATCACAGGTTATAGTCGCGAAGAAGTGATTGGTAAAACGGGAATAGAATTAAATTTATGGGTGAGTCTTGAAGAGCGAACTAATATCTATAAAATATTAGAAACTCAAGGCAGAATTCGTCATCAAGAAATTAAGTTGAGGCTAAAGTCAGGACAAATTAGAATTGGTTTATTATCAGGAGAAGTTATTTTTCTTGATGGGCAACTTTGTTTACTTTCAATAGTTAATGATATTACAGAACGCAAGGAAGCAGCAGAAGCATTACGAAAAGCTGAAGCAAAATATCGTAGTATATTTGAAAATTCAATTGAGGGTATTTTTCAAACTACACCTGATGGTTTTTTCTTAAGTGCTAATCCTGCTTTGGCTAAAATGTATGGTTATTCTGATTGTTCGGAATTAATTGCTAATATTAGAAATATTCCACAACAGATATATGTTAATCCTCATCGTCGGCAAGAATTTATTGATGCTATTAATAAATATGAGGAAGTATCGAATTTTGAATCAGAGATTTATCGTTATGATGGTAGTATTATTTGGATGTCTGAAAAAGCTCGTGCTGTACGGGATGATAATGGAGAAATTCTTTACTATGAGGGTACTGTAGAAGATATTACGCTTCGCAAACAAGCAGAAGCAGCATTACGCGCAGAACAAGAAAAGTCTGAGCGCCTACTAATGAATATTTTACCCGAACCTATTGCATTTAGACTAAAACAGGATACCAGTGCTATAGCTGATTATTTTGAAAAAGCTACAATTTTATTTTCTGATATAGTTGGTTTTACTCCTATTGCTGCTAGGGTTTCCCCAATAGAATTAGTTAACTTGCTCAATCAAATTTTTTCTAAATTTGACTATCTAGCTGAATGTTATGGTTTAGAAAAAATTAAGACTATTGGCGATGCTTATATGGTAGCTGGTGGATTGCCAGTACCCCAAGAAAATCATGCAGAAGCGATCGCTAATATGGCATTAGATATGCAGCAAGAAGTTGATAAGTTTCAAATAGATATGGGCGATAAATTTCAAATTAGAATTGGTATTAATACTGGACCAGTAGTGGCAGGTGTAATTGGTACAAAGAAGTTTATTTATGATTTGTGGGGAGATGCTGTGAATGTAGCTTCGAGAATGGAGTCTTCTGGAAAAGCTGGAAAAATTCAAGTTACAGCTACTACTTATGAGCTATTAAAAGATAAATATATTTTTCAGGAAAGAGGTTTAATTTCAGTTAAAGGTAGGGGTAAAATGGTCACTTATTGGTTGTTAGGAAAAAAGTAATTAGAATTCAAAAGTCAAAAGTCAAAAGTAAAAAATTAGAATTCAAAAGTCAAAAGTCAAAAGTCAAAAGTTAGAAGTAAAAAGTTAGAAGTTATAAGTCGGAATAAATGGCTTAAAAACCAGTTTTTAGTGAGGTTAGAAATTATCTTTTTTTGTCACAGGGACATTTTTATAAGTCAGAAGTTAGAAGTTATTTGTACTCTCATTTTTAGCTTTCACAATTGTAACTACTGGTGCCTCAATTTCTAATGTAAATTCAGAAGCACTTAAAATATAGTCACAATAGCCATTTAATCCCTTAGTAGGATCGACGTTAAATTCTCTTCCAGAAAATTAGCTAATTTTATTGTTCAATAACTCTCTTACCGAAAATTAGGGTCTCAAGCCTCCCCTTTTAAGGGGATAAAAAAGAGAATATTCCTTATGTCAAGCCTCCTTATTGCAGAGGTACTGATAACTGATAACTGATAACTGATAACTGAAATGACCTTCTATCAGTAAAGGTACAATAATTAATTCCGAACGAGCTTTTTCTGTCTCTTTATCAAAGGTAACTTGTAAATTACGCTTCAGAGTAATTTTCAAATATTCACTAGCTTCAATTATTTGAATATGAGGAAACAAATTAACTAGATTAATGCTCAGTTCAAAGCTATCTTTCACTTGAGTAATATTCTTAAAATCACTGTAAGCTATTGCTGAAATTGTTGGGATAATATAATTGGGATAATATAATTGAAATAATATAATTTATTTTTCAAACAGATGATTATAGATAGAAATTACCGAATAATTAATAATTAAATAATTAAATAATTCACGCCTTGAAGCCTCCCCTTAGCTGCGCTGCGAGCTACCGCTCTACAAGGGGAAAAAAATTTATTTTTTCCTTTTATTTAATCTTATCCGTTTTAGGGAGAGGTAATTATCAATTATCCATTATCAATTATCAATTATTGAAAGCAGATTCCACTAAGCGTTAGGTATACCAGTCGCGGGCAAGATGTCCGCACTACAAATATTTAATTGTTAATTTCTGTACTTCATATACCACCGAATTTGCTCTATATAGCAGTAGAGACAAAGGACGCGGAAATATCAATAGTTTAAAACTCAGAAAAAACCAGATTTTTCCTTACTTTTTCTTCTTCCCTCTTCCTTCTTTCTTTGATTATAGAAATTATATAGCAGTGGAGGCAAAAGACGTGAAAATATCAACAGTTTAAAACTCAGAAAAAACCAGATTTTTCCTTCCCTCTTCCTTCTTCCTTCTTCCCTCTTCCTTCTTTCTTCTTCTTCAAAATTATTTTAAATTTGATAAATAAGTAGCCTTAGCGATCGCTGCTAATTTCATTCCTGGAGGATAACAACCTTCTGTTTTAATACGCTTAATTTCTGCCTCTGAAATATTCAATTTTAAGTATCTATTTATTGCCCGAACAATATCACTCCGGTCTATTATACCTGCCACTGCTCCAGCAGGAGAAAGAACAGTTATATGTTTTTGCTGATGAAATTCCATACTGTAAATAACTTCTACCAAACTAGCTTTCTCCGAAACAGTAACTATCTGATTTAGCGGACATATAATCATCCTTAAAGTTTGAGTATCCCAATAACTCCTTTCAATAAAATCAATAGCATCAGAAGAAACCAAACCAAGATAACGACCCTCACTAGCAGCAAAATAAATAGAAAATTTAGAACTTTTCAAAAAATATTTATCTGAGAATTGACTCAAAGTCAAATTTGCATCTACCACACGAAAATCTCGCGTCATTACTTCTACAGATTTAATTTTAATTAACGCTTCTTCTAAATCAATTGTCCGGCGATAAAACTTAGCATTACGCATAGCAAACCAACCAATTAAAGCCAGCCAAAAACCACCATAACTCCGAAATCCTAACACTAAAATCGACCCCAAAATAATTCCTAACCATCCTAAACCTTGACCACTTTTAGCCGCCCATCTTACCCCAACAAAACGATTACCAGTTATTTTCCAAATAGCAGCTTTTAATACTTGTCCGCCATCTAAAGGTAAACCAGGCATCAGATTAAAAATAGCTAAAATTAAATTAATTTCTGCCACCCGATGTATTAGTTCGCCAACCAAGCTTGATGTGGAAAAAAAAAGGCTAGTTAAACCCAATAAAAAAAACAAAACCAAACTCACTAAAGGACCAGCGATCGCTACTTGAAAAGCCTCTCCAGGAGTTCGAGATTCTCGGTCTATTCCAGCAATTCCACCAAACAAAAATAACCCGATCGAATTAACTTTAATACCTTGAGAAATAGCAACTAAAATATGAGCTAATTCATGTAACAATACAGAACAAAACATTAGTAGAGCAATTACTAATCCAGCTACAAAAGCTAAAAACAATCCCCACTCTTGATAATCTTGCCTATTAATATATATTATCCACAGTAAAATGACGAACCACGAAGAATCCAAAAATAAAGGAATCCCAAATAAATTGCCAATTCGCAAATCTACCTGCATGAAGTTTTATTTGATTATTTATTTAAACTTTGACTTGTTCTAGTCTTCTCTTCTATATATAGCAATTCCCAAGAAGCGTGAGGTAAAAATGCGTAATTTTTAGCAGGGTCGTTAACGATAGTTATGCGCAAGTCCTACCACTTTTTTTGCTGAAAAATCAAAGGTTGTCCTGCTCGCTTAATGGTGAAGATATATTTTTTTTAATTTCTCCCCACACCTCCCACACCTCCCACACCTCCCACACCTCCCACACTCCCCACACCCCCCACACTCACAAAGCACCACCACCAAATCAAAAATGGGGGAATCTCTTCTGTGCGAAAAGAATACCCCCTATACTGAAACTAAAATCAGGTTATATCTATAGCATACCAGCACTACCAAGCCCTAAAATGATTCCCGCTCCCAAAATATGACCAAAGCTAGTAGTAGCTAACAATTCTGGTATGCCAAACCCAGTAAAAATGGCTGGTAATGACACTGGTAAATCTGGCCCTTGTCCGCGATTGTTCTTGGAAATAGCATAGTAACCAATTACAATTGCCACTAGGTTGCAAGTTATCATGACAATTGCTACTTTTGGAGACCACTCTACAGAAAGGGATTGAGATTGTGCTGCTAAAATTAAGCCAGAATAAATCAAGTTTTAATCTCCTTAAATTACAAAAATTTGGCTATTTGGCTCAAATGTTTGATTTAATAAATTTATGTTTTGCAAATTATCAAGAAATTTTAGATAAGAAGCTATAATTTGTTTTAATAATTAACAATAATCTTAAGTTTTAATACAAAGATGTACAATTAAGCTCTTAGTAGGTATAATTGATGCGCGTAAAAATTTGTGGGATTACAAAACTAGAGCAAGGACAAGCGATCGCTCAAATGGGAGCAACAGCTTTAGGATTTATCTGTGTTCCAACATCGCCTCGCTATATTACCCCAGAAAAAATCAAAAATATTGTCGTTCAACTACCAAAAAATATTGATAAAATCGGAGTATTTGTTAACCCAGAAATTGATTTTCTAGGGGAAATAATTATTCAGACTCAATTAACAGGTATACAACTACATGGAGACGAATCTCCAGAATTTTGTCATCAACTACGTCAATTAATACCAGACAATATAGAAATAATTAAAGCATTTAGAATCAAATCTCCTCAAGATTTAACAACAGTAGATAGTTATGAAAATTCTGTCGATACTTTACTCCTAGATGCTTATCATCCAGATAAATTAGGAGGCACTGGTCAAACCTTAGATTGGAAAATTATTCAAGATTTTCACCCCACTTTTCCTTGGTTTTTAGCAGGTGGTTTAACACCAGAAAATGTCACAGTACCAATTCAACAATTAATCATTGAATCTAATCATAAATTCTGTGGTATAGACTTATCTAGTGGAGTAGAAAAAGCCCCTGGGGATAAAGATTTAATTAAAGTCAAAAAATTATTTGATAGTTTAGCTCAACTTAGGATTAAAGTGTAGAAAAAATATTAAGTATTATGATAGGAAGTAGGAAGTAGAAGGAAATAACTGATGATATCATGTCTGGATAATCAACGATAAAAAAACTTTATCCCTTCTAACCTTTTATTCCATTCTGCCTTCTGCCTTCTGCCTTCCTTTTTTGATCCTCTTTAATTCTGCGTAAATTAGAACAGAAATAATACTCCAATATATCGGACCTAAAACATATTGAATAACAATAGTTAGTAGATCGTTTACCATTTCTAATTTAATCACATAAACTGTGATAGCTTTTAATGGAAATATTATCAAAAAGCTAACTGCAAATAAAATCAAATTAATTCGAGTAATTAACCAGAAATACCCATTAGTCAACTCCCAACTATACTTAATTGCATTTACAGGTGAAACACCGTCAATTATAACAGTATGCCAATAAAAACCAAGGCGTGCCCAAATATAAATTATTGGTAAAAGAAGTAATATTAAAAAAGGTTGACTTTGCATTAATTCAATTGGCATCAATGCAATAGGAGCAAATAAAACCAAGGACATAATTAATATAGGAAATGACTTTTTTATGGCTCTGGTAAATGCTTCTATTAATGAAATCTTATCTCCCTTTAGATATCGCCAAATATAAAAATAACAAATTGTGATTACCCAGGGATAAACAAATACTATCAGAAGTATATCTAGCCAATAGTCTATTGTGCTAGATTCCGAGGAAAAATTTCTAAGCCAATAAAAAAGCAGGTAAACCTATAATCAAGAGAGGTAAATATATAGCAGTAATAATTTTAAAAGTTTCCTTGAGCAAGTTGCCATAACTAATATTTCTGTATTCCATAACCTGAGAAAATTAACAATTAAGTTTTAGGAAAATATTTGGCTATTATCCCTAAAAATCATAACTAAATAAAACAGGAATTAGTATTAAAAATTTGAACTACAATTCACAGTCAAACTGTAAGCCTTTCCTGTGGAATGCTGCGCAAACAGCTATTAGCACTCAGTTTTTAGCTGTTTCATAAATAATGAATATACACTCTCCCTCGTCAATGTCAGTTTTTTTCCAATACTTTTAATTCTCCTTAAATATATCAATATTAATTTCTGTTCAAAAAGCCATAAATTAATAGCTGATAGCTGATAGCTGAGTGCTGAATGCTGACATAAATAGGAAACAAAATAGTTGAGTTTTCAGTCAAAAGTAACTTGTAAGGATACGGGGGACATTCATCGCCAAAATCCAATATAAAATATGAAAAAAATCCAACCATAACATAGGAGTATCCAAATAATATGGCAAATATTTCAGGAGATAACAACGATAACCTCTTAATAGGTTCTCCAGAACCAGACCTAATGGGAGGGTTTGGTGGAAATGACACTATCTTCGGTGAAGCAGGAGATGATACTCAAGATGGTGGAGAAGGAGAAGATGAAATTATTGGTGGTATTGGATCGGACCTTTTAAGTGGTGGTGAAGATAACGATCTATTACAAGGAGAAGATGGCCGCGACTCAGCATTAGGGGGTCCTGGAGATGATAGTATTGAAGGTGGTCCGGGAAATGATTTTCTAGCAGGAGAAGAAGGTAACGACTCGTTATTTGGACAGACTGGAGATGACGAAGTAATTGGTAATGCAGGAATTGATTTAGTTACTGGAGGAGATGGTAACGATACATTAAGAGGTAATGAAGGAAATGATAGTCTCTTTGGAAATATAGACGATGACCTAATATTTGGAGATAGTGGAAATGATATTGGAAATGGCAGTATAGGAAATGATTCTCTTTTTGGTGGTGATGGTAATGACTCTCTAGATGGAGGTAGTGGTGATGATACTCTTTTTGGAGAAGCAGGTGATGATATTCTTTTTGGAATTAATGGCAGCGATCTGATTAACGGTAATAGAGGTAACGACCAAATTTTTGGTGGAGACAATTTGGACAATCTTCGCGGTGGAAAGGGTAATGATACAATTTTTGGAGAACAAGAAAACGACTCCCTCTTTGGTGACTCAAATAATGATTTAGTTATTGGTGGTATTGGTGACGATACATTATTTGGTGGAAAGGATAATGATACACTTCAAGGTAGTGATGGTAATGACTCTTTGTTAGGCGATCGAGGTAACGATATATTATTTGGAAATGCTGGAGAAGATACTTTAACAGGGGGCGAAGGTTCCGATACATTTGCCCTACCTGGAGAATTGGGTAATATTGATGTGATTAATGATTTTAGTCCTTTGGAAGATTTCTTGGCCTTAGATGGTGACTTAACTTTTGGCGATTTAACTTTTGAACAGGGAACTGGTTTAAATTTCAGAGATACATTAATTACTATTGATAATGGTAGATTATTAGCCGTATTAGTAAATGTTCCAGCTTCAATAATTACAGAAGAAGACTTTATAGACAATATTAATCAAGCTTTACCTGAATCTACATCAGACCAAGAAATGTTATGAATCTTCATCAGACCAATTTTCTAAAATAGAACGTAGTCTTAATCGGGGAATATAAGGCCAACCTCCCTTTGCTTCAATATCTTTAAGTAAATTGTAGAGTGCTTGACGATTATCTGGTAATGCTTGTTGAAATAAACCTTCTCTAAGTTCTTGATGTAAACCTTCGAGAGTTCTTAGCATAGCCAACATTGCTATTGGATCGTCGTGATGATTTTTCGCTAAAGCTCTGAGTGAATGTGTCAATGATTGTAAATCATTGTGTAATTGTGTTGACTGATTGTCTGTATTTGTATCCATAATTATCAATTAACATCAAATTTATAAATTTATATAGAATACCAGGCTCTCAATTAATTTGTCCTCGTATGGGTAATTCAAAAATATCTTGCTTATTTTAGATACTAATTTTATTTGAAATTAGTTACAGCGAGGTCTTAGCTTAAGCATATTTACTTATACAACTTTAATTTATATGACTGACTTAGGAATAAAGTAACAAGCAATTTGACATCCTCCCCGGCTGTTAGGCGCGGGGATTCCTACCGAGCCGTAGCTCCTCGGCGAGTTGACGTTTCACAGGCTGCTGCTACCTTGGCGCTAGTCTTACGCTTGCCTCCACGTCCGTTTTTTGTCTCGGACTGCCCGCCCGCGACTAATATATTTATTGCTGCATTTTCATCACGATCATGTTTGGCACCACAGTTGAGACATTCCCACTCTCGCACCTGAAGGTCTAATTTACCTCCACGAAAACCACAACACGAGCATTGTTGAGAAGTAGGCTCCCAACGACTAATTACTCTCAAATCGCGACCGTATTTCTCTGCTTTTCCTTCTAGAAGTGTTCGGAATTTTCTCCAACCTAAATCTGATATGGCTCTGGATAATTTGCGATTTTTCACCATACCAGATACATTCAAATCTTCTAAAATAATTGTTTGGTTTTCACAAATTATTTCAGTAGATAATTTATGTAGAAAATCCGTCCTCGTATCTTTTAACTTAGCATGAAAATTAGCCACTTTCAGCCTTGCTTTTTCATATCGTTTCGATCCTAAGGTTTTATTAGACAAAGACTTGCTTAACTTTCGGTACTTCTTAATTCGTTTCTTTAATGGCTTAGGAGCATCAATTTTTTTACCATTACTCAAAGTAGCAAAAGTTTTAATTCCTAAATCTATACCTACGGAGTTATCATTTTTAGGCAATACTTCTGGTAATATTTCTACCACAAAACTCAGAAAATACCTATTAGCTGAATCTTTTATTACTGTTACGGAGCTAAATTCACTAGGTAACTCTCTTGACCAAATAATTTTCAGCTTTCCAATCTTGGCTAGATAAATTTTATCCTGACCAACTTTAAAGCCTCCCTTTGTAAACCTAGCAGTCTGTCTTGATTTCCTTGTTTTGAATTTAGGAGGTTTTACAGGTTTGCCTTTCCTCTTACCTTTGGTTGACTTAAAAAAGTTTTGATAAGCCTGGTTTAAATCATTTAAAGATTGCTGCAATGGTATAGCAGAAACCTCTGATAACCATTCTCTATCTTCAGTTTTTTTAGCGTGAGTAATAAACTGTTTTTGTAACTCAGAATTAGTCGGTTTTTTCCCTCCCGAGCCATACTTTTCTTGACAGCAAGCTAGGCTATCATTCCAGACTACGCGAACACAACCAAATAATTGTGCTAACTTGGTCTGCTGATATTTAGTTGGGTAGATTCTATACCTGTATCTAGCTTTCATCTTACATTTACTTTTGGTCTGTATGTTATAACTATAGCATAGTTGAATTTGGTATGCAATATGTTAAGACAAGAAAGACATAGTATCTCAGACTTAAAAGTACATTTGGTATGTGTGACTAAATATCGGAAAAGTGTATTTACAGCAGAAGGACTAGAATTAATCAAGGATTCGTTCGAGACTGTAGCTAAGAAGATGAACTTCAAGATATTAGAGTTTAATGGGGAAGCCGATCGTGTTCATGCAGCTATTGAATACCCACCTAAATTGTCTATATCTCAAATAGTCAATCATCTTAAAGGTGTTTCTAGTAGATTATATGGAGCAGCAGGATATGAGAAGCCTCACAAAACCGCGCTTTGGAGTCCTTCATATTTTGTGGCTTCAGTTGGAGGCGCACCACTTGAAACTCTGAAAAAGTACATTCAAGGAGGAAAGTCCCCCTAAAAGGGGGAGGCTTTAAACCCAATTTTCTGGTAAAGTACTATTTTGGATTAATACAAAGATAAATATGCTTTGAATTACTGTCCTTTTTTCAGGAAATGGGCATAGGTACATGAGTTTAAACACCTATCAATGCTAACAGAGTATAGAAAATTTACCCTGACAAAGGCCACTTGAGAAGGTGAAGTACAACCATGATTCTATTACCCTAAGGTCCTATTAAATCTAAAATCTAAAATTGGATTATTCATACTGCGTAAACACAAAACGCAGTAGCAATGTTGATTGTTGAATATTAAATCTTGAGGTTAACAATGAGGTATCGCACTTTAATTGCCGCACTATTAGCTGTGTGTTTGAGTTTTTTGACCGCTTGCTCAGAAGGTCCAGATAGCAGTCAAACACTTACTTATGATGACATTGTCAATACAGGTTTGGCTAACAACTGTCCTGAGTTACCAGGAACAGCTCGTGGGTCTATTGCCCTTGACCGCGATAGCTCTTATATTTTGACAGATTTGTGCATACAGCCAACTGAATATTTTGTCAAGGAAGAACCTACTAACAAACGCCAGAAAGCAGAATTTATTCAAGGAAGAAAATTGACACGGTATACTTCTAGCTTAGACCAAGTAACAGGGGATCTGATCTTCGATGAAGATAACGCATTGACATTTAAAGAGCAGTATGGTATTGATTTTCAGGCTATAACTGTTCTCTTACCAGGTGGTGAAGAAGTACCTTTTCTATTTACCGTCAAAGGACTTGTTGCTAAAAGTCAGCCTGGTGTTTCTGCTCTTAACACTTCTATCGATTTTGAGGGTATATATAATGTTCCTTCCTATCGAGGTTCTAGTTTCCTAGATCCAAAAGGTCGTGGTGTTACTTCAGGATATGATAATGCAGTAGCTTTACCAAATCGTGCAGATGATACAGAGTTTAGTAAAGCTAACGTTAAGTTAGCAGATACTCGTCTCAAAGCTGGTGAAATTTCGCTGAAAATTTCTAAAGTAGACAGCGAAACTGGTGAAATTGGCGGTATCTTTGAAGCAATTCAGCCTTCTGATACAGACTTGGGCGCAAAAGAGGCTGTAGAAGTTAAAATTGGTGGTACTTTTTACGGTAGAGTAGAGACCGCTTCTTAAGCTAGATATTGGGTCTGAAATTAAATTGCTCGTGCAACTTCTTTGATTCAAGACCCTACCCCATCAAAATCGAAGATTTTTGAAGATAAGTAATTGTCTCTTTTCACCTAAGAATGTCTTTTTCTTGAAGGTTGTAAGTAGGTTTTAGGTTCAATGTCATTGGTAATTTAACCTCAACAGGCTTATTTTTACCCATAGTGACGGTGAAGTTTTTAACAGTAGTTGCTCTGCAATATTACATTAAAAAATCTGCTTCCTAATGCCTCAAACTAAACACGCCAAACAAGCGTAGCGACAATTAAAAAAGAATATATATAGAGGGGGTAAACACTCCTCTATTGTTACTATATTTAGATTTTCTTCAAAAAATATTTAAACAACTAATAAATATTATTATTAAAAATTATTATTAAACATATAGCAATTCCCAACAAGCGTGAGGTACGCGCATTCGTTTATGTTAGGGAGTAGGGAGTAGAGAGTAGTAATTTGGGAAACAGGGAATAGCAGTGCGACCCCGCGACGACCACAGTCGAACCTGGTAGCACACCAAGAGAGAAAAGAAGAAAAATAACTGTACCTCAATAACTTGAGAAACGCTATATTAAACATATTTATATTTAATCAAGTTAATCAAGTAAATACTTAGAACATAAATCAAACTATAATGAATAAATTGTGTCTAATATCACAATCCAAGATTCCAATAGTCACAGCAATTATTGTATAAATCTATAATTATAGTATGAAGATGTGTAAAAATATAGTGCGTATGTGATTTACCATCAGTAGGTTTCTATAAGAACTATAATATACCTATGTCTACCACTATCACTCAAAAACTAAAAAGTGAAAACCTGGAACTGTTGCGCCAATATCAACAGTCCCCTTCTCATCATCTCCGTAACCAATTAGTTAAACTTAATGTTGGACTTGTAAGAAAGGAAGTTTACCATTGGTTGAATAGGTGTACCGAAACCTACGATGATTTACTCCAAGTAGGTTGTATTGGATTAATTAGAGCAATTGAGCGATTTGATATATCGAAGGGACGAGCCTTTAGTTCTTTTGCTACTCCTTATATCCGGGGTGAAATTCAGCATTATCTCAGAGATAAAAGTCCTTCTGTACGCATTCCTAGAAATTGGCTAGCTATGGATCGGCAGGCCACAAAAGTTATACAAGACCTCCGAGTGAAGTTAAAACGGAAACCTACAGATTTAGAAGTGGCCTCTGCATTGGATATTTCTTTGGAGCAGTTGCAGGAAATTCAATTAGCTTGTCGTAACCGCGCTCCTCTGAGTTTGGATGCTCCAGTTCAAGATGAAATAAATGGAACCACTTGTTTAGGAGAATTAGTTCCAGATAATCAGTATCGTAGTTTTCAGTTAGCTCAAGAAGACCAAATTCGTTTACAGCAAGGGCTGGCCAAACTGGAAGAAGGTACTCGTAAGGTTTTGGAGTTTGTTTTTCTCTGTGATTTGACTCAGAAGGAAACCGCCGAGCGGATGGGTATCAGTGCTGTTACTGTTTCTCGAAGAATTAAGAAGGGGTTAAAGTCTTTGCAAAATATTATGCAATAGAAGAAGGAAGAAGGAAGAAGGAAGAAGGAAGAAGGAAGTTTTTAGTTATCTAGAAGAAAATATTAATTATTAGACATCTCTTATTAAATATTCCTATTCGAGCAACTCTTCTAGAGAGGTTATATACAGTCAGTTTAATATAAAGTCAGTACGCTATCTGTATGGGGCGCAATTCGGCAGCTCTGGCGGAACGCCAATGCCATTCGCCCCTACTAAATATGGCGCTTGGTGCGTAATTCCTGTGTTTATAACTATACTTTAAACCTTCAATCTCCCCCTACTCCCCTACTCCCTTACTCCCCTACTCCCCTACTCCCCTACTCCCCTACTCCCCTACTCCCCTACTCCCCT
>JAXHSW010000198.1:0-14896 GCA_034190295.1 Cyanobacteriota bacterium
GGTTGAATACTTATCTTATGTTTGGGGGTGGAGAGTGTGGGAAGGAGGAGAAGTTGAGAGATTGAAGGCGAGAAAGTGTGGATAGAATTATAAACATATACTGTATAACCGGATTCTATATGACCGCTTGCGACTAACGTCATCGCGGGGTCGCATCCGCTTTTTTCCCTATTCTCGTTCCTGAATTTCCACAACTTGCTCAGACTGAGGACCGCAGCCAAAAGTACATACCTCGTGCAAACATACGGTTAGGGGTTCTATAAGTCGTTTAATTTTAGGAGGGGTTGAAATTCTCTTCTTAAAAGCTGAATGCTAAACCCTGGACGCTCTTTGCAGAGCATTCCAGACCGAAACACTTTTTCAAGTTAGGAACGATAAATAAAAATCAATATTTATATCATGTCCCGATAATTAGTTATGAAAAAAACCAAAACTGTCACTTGCAGTGCAAATCTTTTTATTCTCCCTACTCCCTACTCCCTACTCCCTACTCCCTTATTTATAAGCATTCAACCGGACATGATATTAGTAGATATAGCGCTACGCATTAAGGTGTTTGAGATAAATAGAAACTGAAACCCTTTTGTATTCTCTTGTTGCCTCACTGGAATACACATTCCCTCACAGGAGTCAGCATTACCTTGCGTCTGCCGCCGACGCGGGGTCGCACCCCTATTGCCTTCCGGAGCTGTTGCCTTGCACATAGCGCTATAAAACTGATAATTTTTGAACAATTTTTAGTGATATTAACTGCTTAAAAACCTGGAAAATCAGGATAGTTTGTCAATGCCAATAATTAATAAACCTCAACTACAGTCTCCCCCATTCAGTGTTACCAATGTTAAAGTTGCTTTTGAATGTCCACGTTTATTTTATCTGAAACAACATTTTGGGGGCGACCATCTGTTTTTGCCAAAAGATTATATCCAGGAAATCGATCGTGCTTTTCTCGACTTAGCTAATCAGTTGATTAATATGATTAGACAAGAATCTAGGATTCAAACCTTGTTTGAGGGACAGTTTGAGGAGTTGATGATAGAGGCGATCGCTCATCAAATACAACAATTATTTTATGAGTTGATTTTCTTTCCTTATTTAGACACAATAATTACAAAAGATTCTAGTCTAGCAACAGCATTTTATCAAATTTGGCAGGTCTTAACTAGACTAATTTTAAATATATCTAAAATTATTGTTAAAAATCGACGTTACTGTCATGAAAGTGTTGTAGTTCGTCGCACATTAATTACAAGGGAAATACTACTAGATTATACTTTTAAAATACCAGATGGTGAGAATCAAAAGTTAACGGGAAAAGTTAATAATTTAATTTTTGATTTTGAGTCTCGTCGTTTATGTTTGATTAATTATCAGACTTATGAAACTGTAGAAGTATCCTCTCAGTTAATGGCGGTTGCTTTGTATAGTTTTCTGCTGAAGCAAAGGAAAAAGGTGTCTGTTGATGCGGTTGTTTATTGGGTTTTGCCTGAGTTTGGAGAGCATTATTATTCATGGGAAAAGCTGGAAAATGTGGTAGAGAATTTAGTTCCGAGCAAGTTACAGCAGATGCGAGAGTGGTTAAGGTGGGAGGAGTCTCAACCAGACCCACCTCCAGCAACGGAGTATGAGTATTTATGCGATGTTTGTCCTCACAGAGAAAAGTGTCAGAGTTTTTTTGATGGGAATGGGTAAAGGATTATAAAAAGTAGGTTGGGTAGAACGAAGTGTTAGGGTCGCTTATCCGTTGTTAAGTCTAAGTAATGAGTTATATCATGTTCGGACGGGTCAGTTATAAATAAAATTAAGGACTGACAATACCGACAGTACCAAATAAATACTGAAATTATCAATACTATTCTCCAGTATTTCCTCTTTTTCTCCTTTCTTCCCCTCCACGGTCGGGGTGAGGGGATTAACGCGCGTCTGCAAGTCTGCAAGTCTGCAAGTCTGCAAGTCTGCAAGTGTACCCACCCCTAGCCCCTCCCAGGAGGGGAAGTAGGGGATTTAAGCCCCGCTCCAAAAATATTGCGCCTTAAAAGGCGGGGTTTTAGACCCTTATGATTTTGATAAAGAAGAAGAAACCCCGAGTCAAAGGAGAAAGTTTTTCGGGGAGCTTCAAGAATGCGCGAATGCGCGAATTACCTCTCCTTGAAAACGGATAGGATTGACTAATCATGAAAATTTTTTCTTGTTTCTCCTTACTCATGAGAGGATTTTTACTTTAATTGTTCGGTAAAGGTCACGGACTTCTATCGCTCTCTTATCCAGACATGATATCATACCTCAAATTACCAACGCCAGATTTTATATAGAACCCCTAACCGTATCTTCATAAATATCAAGTTTTTTTAGCCCCTCAGAAGGAGACAGGAGACAGGAGACAGGAGACAACCCACCCCTAACCCCTCCACCGGAGGGAAGAGGGAAGAGGGAAGATGTGGGTTCTCGATCGTACAAAAAATTCAACACTCCTTCAACTGAATTTTCCTCAAAATTGATGCGCGAAAAGACTTGACTAGCATAATTATATAGCTATCATAAGGGTTCTATAACTAATTATTGCTCTACCGATCTAATATCAAAGCATTGACTGATATTGGTTTTAGGCAAATTATGTCTGGAAAAAGTATGAGCTTTTCAGCAAGGGATTGTTAAAAAAATGAGGATTTTCACCGAACAAAAGCCGAAAAATCACTTCTTTTATTGTTTTGGCCACTGACTCTGTAATTCCCATTTATTCTACGTCCTAACTACTGCCTACTGCCTTTTTCCCCTCCGGGGAAGAAAGAAGCAGAAACCCCCAGTAGAAGGAGAAAGTTTTTCGGGGAGCGTAAAGGTCACGGAGTTCTATCGCGCTCTTATCCGGACATGGTATCATACCTCAAATTACCAACGCCAAGACTTTCTATAAGCAAACCCTAAGTACAAGTTGGGCTTCGTTACCTCAACCCAACCTACGAATACTTGGTATTTTTGGGGGTGGGGATGCGATCGCTACTTCCTACTTTGGCATCTCTGTCTATTCTGGTATTTCTGCTATTTTCCTGAGTTTTTCATAGGTTGTTTTCCCGAAACCAATTCCCTTTTTAGTTTGTTGCTTAAGATTTTCCCAAGTTAAGTTTTCTCCTGACTGCTTCCAGCGTTTAATTGCTTCCCATGTAGCATTTATCATTGTAGTTGTACTTTTAACTCTTGCAAAAGCTTGCTGAATATCTTCTTTTGTTTCTACTGTTAATAAATTAACTTTTTGTAGTTGATTAGATTCATTTTTTATAGTTTCAAGTTGTCTATTTAGAGCTGTTTGAGTTTTTGTCAATAAGGATAAAGCTTCTTCTTTGGAAAGATTGCTGATTTTTTGACGTATAATTCCTAATTGGTTGTTCAGAATTTCCTCGATTTCTGTAATATTTGTTTTGGGTACTAACTGGTCAATTTTAATTTCGATATTCTCCAGTTTTTCCTCTATACTCTTATTTTCTAGAGGCTGAGAATAAGTAGGAGATTCTATTGTTTGTTGATTTAGTTTTGCTGTGATTGGTTGCAATTTTTTGTCTAGTAATTTAGCTATATCGCTTAAATTTATTGTACCTTCTTGTTGAATTATCTGCTCTTCAGATACAGGTGAAATATTACTTTTTTTCCTGAACATTTCTACCTGTTCTTCTAACACTTCTGCCTTATCACCTTCAATGATAAATGCTCCAATTCTTTCACCATCGCGAGGATTTATTTCCTTTGCTCTAACTGCTGCATAATATTCAAAATGTCCGTCAATTACTTCGTAAGATTCCCAACCAATAGTACGCAAAACTAGAGGTTTAATTGTGCCTTCAGCTTTTAATATTAATTGAGCAGCTTGTTCTAAATCTGACTCTGAAAATTCGGAACGAGGCACATTAGAAGTAATTTCTTTGACAAGTACAAATTCTGGAGATAATAACATTATTATAATCCAATTTTATTTAATACTTCGTTTGCTAATGACTCAAATTCTTGGCAAGAAGAAGAGTCTGGTGCATAATCAAATATAGAACTAGGTTCGGGTATTTCTAATTCTCCAACTAGGCGAGTTTTATCAATACATTTAGCAAGTTCTTCTCTTTGAAATATTACTGTTTCCATAACAGTAAGTTCGTAACGTTGGGAAACTGTTTGGATTTGTTTTGGTAATGTATATTGTACAAATCTAGAATTAGGATTAATTTTACAAGGTAAGACACCTAATATTTCTATATCTGGTTTATTCATCATTTGTCTAAAACGGTTAACATCTCGCTGAAGATAATTTTTAACATTAGATAAACCTTGATTAGCAAATGGTTTTAAGTCTGAAGGAATAATCAAATAGTTAGCACTAACTAGAGGAATAAAGGCGTACAAGTTCAAAGAAGGTGGTGTATCTATCAGGGCAATATCATATTTTTCTTCGACAAATTTTAGTTTTTTTATTAGCGCAGTTTGAGTGCTTCTCAGACCGTTCAACTCACCTTCAAGATCCATTAAATTTATATGAGAAGGAACTACATCTACTTCCGGATCGTTAAACCTAGAAGCTCTAGCTACTTCTGGAATACTAGAATATTCATCGTATCTCAACACATGATAAATATAGGAGTCTTTTATATCATCAAATTGTTCATCGTTAAATTTAATGAGACCTGTAGCAAATGTTGTATTTGCCTGACTATCTAAATCAATAACTAAAACTTGATAACCTTTTTTACTTAAAGCAGCAGCTAAATTAACTACTGTTGTTGTTTTTCCAACTCCGCCTTTATTATGATAAACAGCAATTACTTTCATGGGATTTCTCTTACTTTGATTAATTTGATTAGACTCTGTTTCAATATTTACTAAGGTTGCCTGATTTTCCGGCGCATTACTAATATTTTTCTCTGTCTCAGATTGAGGAGCGATCGCCTGATTTTCATTTTCTTTTTTTCCAGAATTTCCTGTTTCAGAAGTTGAATTCTCAGTATTTTCATTAATCTGTTCGTTAGTGATTTCAGTTTTCTGGGAATTCCGATTTTGCCCTAAATAATCTCGACCTATTAATGCTTTAATTGCTTCTATTTTTTCATCAACTTCGCTTCCCCAACAACTAAAAACTAATTTAATATGATTTCCTTCTCTTTGATAAATCCTAATTTCTTTAGCATTAGTTAACAAACCATATTTTACATTCATACTTGTTAAATAACGCCTGAGTTTTCGTAGATGGCGGTCTAAATTTTGTTTTGGATGTTTTGCCTCCATTACTAATGCTAAAGGGGAGTCTCTATCAAAACGAAAAGGTAGTTCTTGGGCAGCAAATGATAAAAAGTCTAAACGGATACTACCCAAGGTTACTTCTTGATGCCAATGTTCGATACCGTATCCCAATTTTGGCAATAGATAACTAACAATTAATTTGCTTTCTACTTCACTTTCATTGCGACATAAGTCTGGATTAAAACTCAAGGTTATTCTTCCTTAATTTTAAATTTTTCCCTTGATTCTAAATTAGATTTTATCAAATAGGTTCATTGATGTCTATATTGACAATTTTGTCTGATTATATTATCTTTTTTTTGATCGGGGTTTTTACGGTGTTATTTATTAATTATCTTTTGATGGGAGTTATTTTTTTTTAGTAGTAAGTAAGTAGGTATAATTAAATGTTCAAAAAATTGTAGGAGCAGGTTTAAGCGAAAGCTTTCACTTAAGTGCGTTCGAGTTCTAAAAATCCGCCCTCTAATATTACGTTTATTTATGCTCATCTACTTAATAGCCATTTTTAAAAAAGTATTTAGGCAAGGAAAAAGGAAGAAGCAAAAAGTAATAAAATGATATATTTTATAGGTCAATTAGACCGAGAATTTTTGACAAACACAGAACAATCCTATACCAAAATAATTTATTATCTATACCTAAGATTCATCGCGCCTGGTCTAAGGTACATTTTAGATTAAAGGATTCGTCTGTCTCAAATAAAAAATAACAATTTATCCCTCATTTATGGTTAACTTATTCAGATTTATCTACCGCATCTAAAGACAGTTCTTGGAGAGATAAAAGTAGGGATTTAGTCTTCAAATCTTATATCAATTTGGAAAAAGAATGTTACGAATAATAAGAGCAGTTAAAATATTTCACAGGATATTTTCCTTGGAAAAAGCGGTGCGACCCCGCGACGACAACAGCTAACTTGCGGAACGTGCATCAAGAGAAAAAGATAAATTATGAACTAATAAATGGTATCAAAGCTATTCCCATACGACTCCTGACTCCTAAGAAATAACCTAGTTATTTGTAGCAAATATTTATCAAATTAATATTACTTCATTCTTCATTTTACAAAATAAAATACCACCGACAAAAAAATCCGGTATTTTGACCGGATTCTATAAATATCAAAGTTTATCTATGAAAAAAGTCTAGCTAAACAGAACTTTATTATTAGCTTTCTTTCTAACTTTTTCCTAACTAAAATTACTGGGAAACTTTCTGAGCATCATATTCTTTAAAAGTTAGGTAAAACTTATTCTTATCATACAAATGACACTTCTCTGTAATCTCCTTCATTAAAGACCAAGAAAACTTAGTTTCATAAAGTTTATCTCCCCATTTATCTTTCAAAAATTGATGTGCTTGCCTCAGATTATATGAAGGAATTCCTGTTGAGATATGATGGGGAATATGCACATTAATATCATGGCAAAGAAACTCTACCCACCGGGGATAATCACAATGCACTGTACCAAATAATTGAGCTTCCGCTTCATTCCACTCTTCCGCAGGATTAAAAGAAATTTCTGGAACTGTATGGTGAACAATAGTAAATGTACTCATCCAGAAATGGTAAACTAACCAAGGCATTAACCAAAACTTGACCAGACCCCACAGACCAACTGTAGCAATAAGCAGAGGAAAAGCGATCGCGCTAAACCCGAAAACTACCAATGCAGAAAATTTGACATCTTCCCTATCCTTACCCTCAAATTTTCTCCAATCAAAATTTACAACTGCCCAGTGAGCAACAGATCCTAACCACCAAAATTTGCCACGCATAAACCGATACACTGACTGCATCAAGCTACCTGAATTCCCATAATCTTCTGGATACCAAGGTTGCCAAGCATTATCTTCACCCATTTTATTTGTATGTTTGTGGTGATAATTATGGCCTATTCGCCAGCCATGAAACGGATAAATTAAAGGCAAAAACGCTAAGTGACCAACTAGGTCGTTGACCCAGCGACGGTTAGCAAAAGAACGATGACCGCAGTCATGGCCAATGACAAAAAACCCTGTTAATGCTGTGCCAGTGAAAACCCAAAGTAGGGGTAATAAAAACCAAGGTGTAATTGTTAGTCCCCAGTAACCTAATACGACCATAAAAATATTGACCGCTACCATTGTCCATGTTTTCCATTTATCTTTGAGAAAAACTTCACGAGGCAGGGATTTTACAATATCTTTTAGTTGTAGTTGCTCGTTTCTAATCTCAGAATTTCCATGAGTAGATTCTGCAATTGATACTGTCATAAATTATTTGAATTCTCCGTATTTTTTTTGTGGTTATGTAGTAGATTTATGATTCCTAAAAAAAACGCCAGCATAAATATTTTGCTGGCAGTTTTGACTACATAAAGTAGTTTACAGCAATTTTTAAGACATACTAACACTTAGTCAATTTTGTACACAAAAGCACTGTAGCAAAACCTTTCTTGTTATATCACAGTCTTGTAATTATCAAAGTAAATTAATTGATTTGGTTACTGCTACTATCTAATTTTTTATTCGTAAAGTTTAGCAATCATTTATTTATTCACAATTTTTATTGATTGAAAAATAATTCAATCTCTGAGACTAAGTTTCTAAGTTTCGTTCCTTTATAGTCCGCAATTCCAACAATAGAGTTTCTACTTCTGCCTCAAGATGGAGCAACTTAACTTGTTGATCTGTTTGATACAAAGATTTCATCTTTTCTTGGGTGTGGTTTTGATTGCTTGATACTCCTGAAACATTGACCCTTTTAGCAGTATCTACAGAAACAGATGCACTGGACAAAGTGGATATGCTGTTAGACATCAGTAACTTACTAGCCATTTATACTTACTTAACTTATTTTTCCATTGTAACCGGAATATTAAGATAGATTACAACAAATTAAACTACTTAACTTCCGGCATGAAAAAGTTGGAGTACAATCTCCAACACTAAACACTTGGATAATACAATAAGATTAGGTTTTCATCCTTACTAAAAATTGACCAAAAAGTTATTTATAGTTTGGCCTAAGATAAAAAAACTAAACTTTACAGTAAAAAATTCAAAACTTAAAAATGACCTTAACACGGCCCTTTTCTCAGTCAAAATTACAAGGATGGCCTGGTTTGATTGAAGCATATAGACCCTATCTACCAGTGACAGAAGAGACTCCTGTAGTAACATTGCATGAAGGTAATACTCCTCTCATACCTGTGCCAGCGATCGCCCATCAAATAGGCAGCCAAGTAGAAGTCTTTGTCAAATATGATGGCCTTAACCCCACAGGTAGTTTCAAAGATAGAGGCATGACTTTAGCCATATCCAAAGCGAAAGAGGAAGGGGCAAAAGCAGTAATTTGCGCTAGTACAGGCAATACCTCAGCGGCCGCCGCTGCTTATGCTAGACGAGGTGGGATGCGAGCATTTGTCATCATCCCAGATGGTTATGTTGCCCTAGGAAAATTAGCCCAAGCCTTATTGTACGGTGCAGAAGTCTTAGCTATCAAGGGAAATTTTGACCAAGCCTTAGAAATTGTCCGAGATGTGGCCGCTAAATATCCTGTCACTTTAGTTAACTCAGTTAATCCCTATCGTCTAGAAGGCCAAAAGACAGGAGCTTTTGAGGTAGTGGACACTTTGGGGGATGCCCCAGATTGGTTGTGTATTCCTGTAGGAAATGCCGGAAATATCACAGCATATTGGATGGGATTTTGTCAATACCATCAAATCGGAAAATGCGATCGCTTGCCACAAATGATGGGTTTTCAGGCCGCAGGAGCAGCACCCATCGTTCAAGGTCATCCTGTAGTCCAACCGGAAACAGTGGCCAGCGCTATTAGAATTGGCAATCCTGCTAGTTGGGAAAAAGCTATAGCAGCTCAACAAGCTAGTCAAGGAAGTTTTACGGCAGTTACCGACGAAGAAATATTAGAAGCTTATCGTTTATTGGCGTCCAATGAAGGAATTTTTTGCGAGCCTGCGAGTGCTGCTTCTGTTGCGGGTTTATTGAAAGTCAAAGACCAAGTTCCCAGAGGAGCAAAAGTAGTTTGTGTACTTACTGGTCATGGTCTCAAAGACCCAGATGTGGCGATTAAACATAGCAATAATCATCAGTTTCGGCAGGGAATAGAGCCGAATATAGAGGCAGTAGCTGAAGTTATGGGGTTTTAAAGGAAGGAAAAAGGAAAATATTTTTGGTTCGACTTTTGAGCTTTTCTCTCTAATCTTTACTACCCGGTAAGCGGGGTAATGGCTTTTCATTGGGCGGTAATTTAGCAGTATTGGGAGAGAAGCTTTCCTCTAGTTGGATTTGATTTTGAGCTTGAATATTGGCTTCTGTTTTTGACTGAATATTAGGGGAAATTTCCGATTTTTGTTGTTTGTTTGCTTTTGCTTTGGCCAGAATATCTACTGCATCTGCCAAAGCATTTGTTAAACTTGTACGAGTATTTGTATGATTGACTTGCTCTTGTTCTAGGGCTTCTGTTAATTTTTGGACTTGTGCAAAAGCACGGTCGCGTTCTTGGACTACTTCAATTATTTTGGCCTTAAGTTCAGCTACAGTTTGTAAATTTTCGATTTGCTGTTCAATAGTCGTCAGACTTTCATCTATACTCTCTTCAACAGATGGCAAACCTTGTAATTTCTGAACCTGGACTTTTAAAGTCTGAATAGTTTCTTGAGCCAGTTGAGTTTCAGTTCGTCGCTGTTGAGCTTCAGTATTGTAGAGTTGACGCCACTTAGAAGCACTATCCTGGGCTGCATTTAATTCTGTTTGAAGTTTTACTATTTTCTCTTGAAGAACCTTAATTTCATTTAACCACGGGGTTATGTCCTGAGTCATATCATATTTTAGATTATAGAGTGTTCATCTCATCGGGTGATTTTCCCGCAAAGGTTGTCTTGATAATTTTAAACTATATCAAGATAGATATAGTTTAGAACAGCGAATACTGAAAGGAAACAGGGAAGTACTAACTTTTAGTTCAATTAATATGAAGATCGAATTTATTAGTGTATTGTTTCAAAGCATAAATGATTGGTATTGGAAAGCAAAATAGTGATTGAAATTAGCAAAAATCTAAGGTAAAGTTTATGTTCGACCTTAGAAAAAATAAATTACCTTGATTGTACTCTACTAAAACTATTATTCTTAAGCAAAATATCTTAATTTTAAGCTCCTATAGATAAATATAGGAACATACTTTTGACTTTTACATTACATTAAAGGAGTAGCTGATATCATTTATAGCGGTTTTCACTCATGTTGATTTGCATTGCTTCAGCATAAGTGCCTTTCAGCCAAAATCTCTGTATTCTATATTAATGAAAACTGCTATAAATCAATAGTTGCTAAAAATATCTATTCCCTATAAAAATAGTTTGGTAAAATTACTTGTTATATGATTATAGATTTTTGATATCTAGATTGGGAAATTTTTGTCTGTGTAATACTTTCATTTTTTAGCAAAATTTTTATATAAAATATTACTATTTACTGTTGATTTTTTCCCTCAATAAAGTAATCTTTGGCGTTGCTGAGTGATTGTCTGATTTTTAGTAGTCAGTAGTTAGATTTTTTACTTACTACTAATACCTACTCGATCGCTAGTTTCATACCTTATTTCAGCAACACCTAATCTTTTTGTATATTATCCGAAATTTATAATTGTTGTTTTTAAGTTTTTATTAGTTGACAAATTATTATCTACTACAAGTAACTCAGATAATCCTTTTTGCCTAAAAGCCCTATGAGCTTTCTTCACTTTTTACGTCACTTTAATTCTGCCACATTGCGAGAGGTTTTAAACCACTCCAATAGGCAACGATTTTTAAACTTATTAACTCCAATCGCAAAACGTGTTTATGGCACCATATTGACGATATTAAAAATGATCGTCAAACATATATTGAAACGAATTATTCGCTTTTTTCAGTTCATCCTCCATCTAAATTTTCATACTATTAAACAAGTATGTATTTGCGCTGGAAAAAGCAGATTATCAGGCTTATCAGCCGAGATGGCCTATAATGCAATGCTCGCTTTATTTCCCGGATTATTAACAATAATTGCAGCAATTGGATTATTTGAATCTTTGCGATCGCCTCTATTACAAATGGGTAGTTTACTAACAGATGTAGTACCTAATCAAGTGCGATTTTTAATTAGCAGTGCTGTTGATGAAATTCTGAAAACCCCCAACAGACAAATATTTTCTTTCAGTTTTATTGGCTCAATATGGATATTTTCTAGCGTACTGAGTTCTGGAATGGCAGCTCTCGATGAAATTCATCAAGTTCCTATTGAGAAAAAACGACCTTTTTGGAAAGCAAAATTAGTTTCTTTAGGACTAACTATTGGTACTCTTATACTATTAATTATTGCCTCTGGATTAGTATTAGTTAGTGACTTAATTGTAGACATGATTGCTAGGCAAAGTTGTTTACTAGAAACTCTACCAAATTGTCCCCCTGACCAGGTTGCTAGTTGTTTATTTCAAGAACCAGTTGATAATTGTGTGTTGAAGTCACAATTATTAGAAACTTGGAGTCAATTAAGATGGCCGATGACTTTAGGAATAGTTTCTACAGCTTTTGCTTTTGTTTATCGTTTTGGTCCGAGTCGTAGAAGGAAAGGTACACCGATTATGCCTGGTGCAATTATATCAGCATTAATGTGGGCAGGAGCTTCTAATTTATTTCGTTTATACGTTTTTCATTTTGGTAACTATAACCGAACTTATGGAACTATTGGTACTTTTATTATTTTATTGTTGTGGTTATATATTAGTTCGTTAGTGGTATTAATTGGGGCACAATTAAATGTAACGGTAGGGGAGGCAATGGCACGGGATAACGAAGTCAGAAGTTAGAAGTCACAAGTTAGAAGTTGTTTTTGTAATGGGGATTTGAGTAACCCTCCAAAAACATTTCGCCTTAAAAAGCGGGGTTTTAGACCCAATTATTTTGATAATGCTCCACATCTGCTACAGGAACGTTCAACAATTAATGATTAATAATTAACAATTACCTCTTCTTTTCAAGGAGAGGATTGACTCAAAGGAAATTTTTTTCTTGTTTCTCCACGGCGAGTGAGAGGCTTTAAACCTTAATTATTAGGTAAGTTATAGAAGGAGGAGAAAGTATGAGAAAAAACGGCAAAAAAAGTATGAATTAATGTGGTCGTTGTAAAAGGCTAATTACACCAGTTGTTATGGATAAGAAAATTAGAAACAAAAGCACTCCTCCTGGTAAAAATGCCAGAATTTTGAAGCCTCTGAGGAGCCATACTAATATAGTTAGAATTGTGAGAATGCCACAAATGTTAGAAAATTGGGGAATTGGAAAATTGGAATTTTTACTCATGGGGTTTGGTTAATATCTATATGGATTTAACTATCAAAAATATTGTTACTATTTTAGTAAGCATTTCCGTTTGTCATGCTCCGCAAACAGCATTCAGAATTTCCGTTTGTCATGCGCTTGCATTCAGATGCATGAACATATAGGACTTACTAAAGTTAGCTTGTTACCTTTTTTTTTCGGTGCGGAATACTAGGCAAATATAATTTTGAATTCTCCTTCTAAGATAATAAGATAATAAGTTAATAGCTGATAGCTTATAGCTGACTGCTTACCTATTTTAGCTTAAGACCTATATAACCAATGATGATTTTTCCAGCTCCTAATTTTCGGGAAAAATAAAGTCGCCAAGCACCAGGAATCATGCGGAGGTGCTAACTAAAAAGAAATTCTTTACTATCAGGACATTTAATAGTTAGTTGTTGTCTAAGCTGTTGAATTCTTGAGTCACTTTCTGGAGTTGTTTTGCTAGGGAGAAGATTTTTATTAATTGAGACCGGAAAGTAAAGTCAGTCGTTTAAATAAGAAATATTGATTGGCAAAAGGTTTAAAGTTATTCAAATGTACTGAACTAATCATTTATAACTGCTCTGATAATTTTTTCAATAGTTTCAAAACGATATTCTATCTTGTCTAGAACTTGAGATATAGAGCTAATAAATTCTTGGTCTCTATCTAAATATTGAGTAAATTTATCTATTAATTCTTGTTTCCGCATTTTTAGTTTTTGAATTTCTTGACGGTTAAGCTGACTAATATGAAATGACCAGGTTTCAAATAATGCTTTATTAGAAAATGATAAGGTTTCAGATAATGTTTTATCTAGTGAAAATTCGCTTGGTTTCTTAGATTGACGAACAGGTGGCTTACCAAATATTGTTTGATAGGTAATCATAGTATTTTTGAATTTATTAGCAAGTTGTTGTATTTCATAATCGGATAAACTATTAATTCTTTTCATGGCATTATCTAAAAATTCTTCTCTTTTATACCTTGCATAATCTTTATAAGAAGTAGATGTCAGCATAACTGCTAAAGTACCTAATACAAATTCCCGATCGTCCATACGCTTAATTTTTGTTTCACTAATCTGAATAACATTAGTGAATTCTGGAGATTTAGCAAGTTCAGCTAATAATTTAAGTACTTTACCAGGATTAAGAGCATGACGTATTTCTTGATTAGTTAAAGGTACTCCTCTTGTATTAATACGTTTAAAAATATTGTATTTAACTTTAGGTGGTGTACCTGGTGCAATTAGATATACTGTAACCTGGGTTTCTTCAATACGACGTTGATATTTACGGTCTAATTCTTTATAGGTTTTACCATCAAGTTCAATGTCGAGATATTCTAAACCAGTTAAACGTAAAGTATTATCATTAATAAATTGTTTTAAAGCTGACAGTCTTTGTAATCCCTCTACCACTAACCATTGCTTTTCATTAGTTCCATCAACATAAAAAGCTGGTAAAGGAATTCTAATAATAATAGATTCAATAAATCTACTTTTAACTTCATAGTTCCATATATCGGTATAACCATGAAAATCAGAGGCTAAATCAATATTTTTTTTACCTATTTTTATCAATAACTCTTTGATGGTAATTGATCGAGTAATAATATTAATTCGATCGGGGTCGTAAATTAAGTTATCTCTTTGATACACTTCCTCCTTATAATTTTCTTCTTCCTGATATTTGCTTGGCGGTTTTATTGCCATCAATTTTACCTCTTGTTTTAATTTTAATTATATCATTTGGGATTAAAGCAGATTATAAATGTTATTTAAAATTGACAATTATGAGAAGGAAGTATAATATCAAATACTAATCCTTAATTTTAACTATTGATATTTAGGTTAATTATTAATCTATAGGTGTGAGGGATGTAGCTAAAGCTAGGCTTTGCCAAGGCTCAAATATAAACAAATTTAATCTCCAGCAAAATATCATGGTTAAATTAAAATCAATTTCCCGAATTATTCCCATAATACTAATTTTCATTCTCATCAAAGTTTAAAGAATTGAGTGTGAGGTTTTTCACAAGAGCGCTATTTATATTTGCCTCAATTATCAACCTATAGATATAGGCGATCGCTTCACTAATCAATCAATTGAATCTCTCTGAACATCTCATGTCTAAATCTCAATCAATTTCTCGAATTATTCCCATAATACTAATTTCAACTCTCACTAAATTTCAAGGATTGAATTTGAGGTTTTTCACGAGAGTGCTATTGATATTTGCCTCAATTATCAATTTATGGATATAGGCGATCG
>JAXHSW010000198.1:14996-17770 GCA_034190295.1 Cyanobacteriota bacterium
TTTCCCGAATTATTCCCATAATACTAATTTCAACTCTCACTAAATTTCAAGGATTGAATTTGAGGTTTTTCACGAGAGTGCTATTGATATTTGCCTCAATTATCAATTTATGGATATAGGCGATCGCTTCACTAATCAATCAATTGAATCTCTCTGAACATCTCATGTCTAAATCTCAATCAATTTCCCGAATTATTCCCATAATACTAATTTCAACTCTCACTAAATTTCAAGGATTGAATTTGAGGTTTTTCACGAGAGTGCTATTGATATTTGCCTCAATTATCAATTTATGGATATAGGCAATTGAACGACAATAAATCAATTGAACCTCTCTGAAAATCTCATGTCTAAATCTCAATTAATTTCCCGAATTATTCCCATAATACTAATTTCAACTCTCACTAAATTTCAAGGATTGAATTTGAGGTTTTTCACGAGAGTGCTATTGATATTTGCCTCAATTATCAATTTATGGATATAGGCAATTGAACGACAATAAATCAATTGAACCTCTCTGAAAATCTCATGTCTAAATCTCAATTAATTTCCCGAATTATTCCCATAATACTAATTTCAACTCTCACGAAAATTTCAAGGATTGAATTTGAGGTTTTTCACTAGAATGCTATTTATATTTAGCTCAATTATCAATTTATGGATTTTAGCAATTTATCAACAATCAACAAATTTAACCTCTCTCAAAATCTTATGATTAAATCAAAATCAATTTGCCGAAATACCGACCTAATCCTAATTTCAATTATCGCGAAAAATTTAGATAATTTAATCTTATAATCTGAGCGATGTAGCTAAAGCTAGGCTTCGCCAATGCTCCATACTCAACAAATTTAATCTCTCTCAAAATATCATGGTTAAATCAAAATCAATTTACCGAAGCATCGCCCTAACACTAATTGCAATTTTTACCACAATTACATTAGTATTAGCCTCCAATCAAATTAGTAAAACCACAGAACAAACAGAAATTCGTGGCGTTTGGATAACTAATATTGATAGTGATGTTTTATTTTCTAACTCAGCCACAACAGCAGCAATAAATCGTTTAGCAAAACTCAACTTCAACACACTATATCCCACCGTTTGGCAAGGCGGTTATACTCTTTATCCTAGCCAAGTAGCACAACAAATATTTGGTAAATCATTAGACCCAACTCCTGGTTTACAAGGGCGAGACATTTTACAAGAAATTATTACCCAAGGGCATCAAAAAGACTTAACAATTATTCCTTGGTTTGAATTTGGTTTTATGGCACCAGCAGATTCAGAATTAGCAAAATTACATCCTAATTGGTTAACTAAACGTCGAGATGGAACTACTATTAAAATGGAAGGAGAAGATGCACGAGTTTGGCTTAATCCTTTTCATCCAGAAGTACAACAATTTCTTTTAGATTTAATCCTGGAAATTGTGACTAAATACAATATAGATGGGATTCAATTTGATGACCATTTTGGCTTACCTGCCGAATTTGGTTATGACGATTTTACAGTTAAATTATATGAAAAAGAACTTCCTGGTTTATCCCCTTCTGATGATTATCAAGAAACTTTTTGGGTCCGTTGGCGAGCAGATAAAATTAATAACTTTATGGAGCGAGTTTCTGAAGAAATAAAAGCGATAAAACCAGACTGTATTATTTCTGTATCTCCTAATCCTTTGCACTTTGCTTTACCTGCTTATTTGCAAGACTGGTTTACTTGGGAAAGAGAAAAATGGATTGATGAAATTGTTTTACAGGTTTATCGTTCAGACATTAAACGCTTTACTAAAGAATTAGAACGAACAGAAGTAGAATTAGCTAAAAATCATATTCCTTTTGCCATTGGGATTTTGACTGGTTTGAGAAATAATTCCACTCCTATAACGACAATTGAAGAACAAGTAGAAGCTGTGCGGAAGAGAAATTTTGCCGGAGTATCTTTCTTTTTCTATGAAAGTTTATGGAAGTGGGGAAAGGACTCAGAAAATATCCGCAGTCAAACTTTGGAGAAAATTTTTAATCGACCTATTTTAAGGCCGAAAATTTCTAGTTATAGTAGTACGTTTTTGCTGAAAAAAATAAGTTTGAGTTGTTTGCGCAGTATTCCGGATATAAATTTTCTCTAACTTTTTCCTAGACAGAGAAGTTAAGCAGGCAAATTTTTCCCTCTCAAGTAAATAGTAGAGTTGAAAAGCTAGAAATTTTTCCGATTTTAGTAAGGGGAAATACTCAAGGTAGTATATTTTTCCCTCTCAAGTAAATAGTAGAAGGGAAAAGCTAGAGAATTTTCCGACTTTTTCTTGGAGAAAGAAGTCAAACAGGCAAATTTTTCCCTCTCAGATAAATACTAGAAAGGGAAAGCTAGAAATTTTTCCGATTTGGGCGAGGGGAAATACTAAAAGTGGCAAATTTCTCCTTCTCAGGCAAACACTAGAGTCGAAAAGGTAGAAATTTTCTCTAACTTTTTCCTGGAGAAAGAAGTCAAACAGGCAAATTTTTCCCTCTCAGATAAATACTAGAAGGGGAAAGCTAGAAATTTTTCCGATTTGGGCGAGGGAAAATACTAAAAGTGGCAAATTTTTCCCTCAGATAAATAGTAGAAGGGGAAAGCTAGAAATTTTTCCGATTTGGGCGAGGGAAAATACTAAAAGTGGCAAATTTTTCCCTCAGATAAATAGTAGAAGGGGAAAGCTAGAAATTTTTCCGACTTGGGCAAGGGGAAATACTAAAAGTGGCAAATTTTTCTCTTTCAGGTAAACACTAGAGTCG
>JAXHSW010000199.1:0-5525 GCA_034190295.1 Cyanobacteriota bacterium
TCCAACAATTAGACCTCAAAAAATAGTAGTCAAAGACCGAGAAATTCAATTTTTTCTGAGGGGAGTTTTACAAGACCTGGGAATTACCATTGATTATGTCCCTGATTTACCTCTAATTGATGAAATATTTCAAGGACTACAGGAAGTCGCAGAAAATCGTCCTCCTAATTTACCTCCTGACTATGCGGAAGTTTTAGTTGAAAAAGCATATCAAGTTTGGGACGATGCACCATGGGAAATATTAGGAGAGCATCAAATTATTTCCATAGAACTTAATCAATGGGATATCCAAAATCTTTATGTCTGTGTCTTAGGTAAGTTGGGTATGGATTATGGCATCTTACTATATCGTTCTTTAGATTCTCTCAAAAGGTTTCGGCAACGAGTAGCTTATGAAAAATCTTATGAAAATTTAGAGGAAGCTTTTCTAGGACAAGATTGTTTGTTTATTACTTACGACAACCTTCAAGAAGAAGGTGAGGAAGAGGATGAGAGTGAGGATATTGACCTCCAAAATTTATCTGCATCAGAAATTCAGCCCAATTTTGGTAATCTACATCCTCTAGAAGGTTTAAGGTCTGTTCTATATGAGGAGGAAGCAGCTACAACATTAGTGGCGATAGAAGCACTCCATCGTTTTTTACGCTCCTACCGCAAAAAGATGGCGGGGGATAAGTTTCCTAGCATTAATAGTCGCTACCGTATCCCTATACCAGAATCTGAAGAAGTAATTTCAGTCAAAGTGGCCACTATGCCAGAAGTGGCAGAAGAATTATATGAAATGGCTGCTGAGGCGGATATTGAAGGAGATGAAGAATTAGAAATTGAAATGCCCATGCTCAAGAATGATTTGGTCCCGGCTAATTCTTTATTGAGTTTAGGAGTTGTACCTTGGGATACAGTTGCATATCTACGAGACAATACCAAATTACACCAGGCACCAGAAGTAGATATTGAATCATCAGGAGAGGGTCTACCAATAGTTTTGATTCAAACTTCTCTGCCAAAAGCTACTAAATTGATAGATGATTTACAAGAAGCTCAAGGACTTCATGGGATTGGGTTTAATATAGGAGAAGACCCCATTGAAGAAATAAGCTACGATTTGGGCATATTTAAAACTTATGATGGTGTGCTTCATTTATTTGGTGAATTTGTGCAGGATGACCCAGTACACAAGAAAGCTAAACAAAAATGGAACAAGCGTTGCCAGGCTACTGATGGTTGGTGTGGTTTAATTATTGCCAGGGGTATTGCAGGCGCTTCTCGTGGTCAACCAGATTTTAAGGATATGATGGCTTTGTTTGAGGTGCGCTTTCTCTCAACTCAAGAGTTGGGGATAGGGCCATTGCAGTTAATGCCTGTATCTTTTTAGCTTTCAGCACTTCAGCATTTCAGCGGTCAGCTTTGGGCGATACCATTACATAAGCACTACCTTTTTAGACTGATAGCTGATAGCTGATAGCTGATAGCTAATAGCTAGTTAAGCCAAAATTTAAAATTTGAAGGTAGAATTATTAAGAATTGTAAAAAAAATGAGTAAGGAAGTAAATAATGCGAGTCGCGATCGCAGGTGCAGGATTAGCAGGCATGGCCACAGCCGTAGAGTTGGCCGATGCTGGACATCAAGTAGAAATATTTGAATCTCGCCCTTTTGTCGGGGGAAAAGTTGGTAGTTGGGTAGATGCGGATGGAAATCATGTAGAAATGGGTTTGCACGTTTTCTTTGGTTGCTACTATCAACTGTTTGAATTAATGAAAAAGGTAGGAGCTTTTGAGAATCTCCGTCTCAAAGAACATACTCACAATTTTATTAATAAGGGGGGTAAAACAGGTTCCCTAGATTTTCGCTTTTTGACCGGAGCGCCCTTTAATGGGTTAAAAGCTTTCTTTACCACATCTCAGTTATCTGTGCAAGATAAGCTACAAAATGCGATCGCTCTAGGGACCAGTCCTATAGTTAGAGGGTTGATAGATTTTGATGGGGCGATGAAAACTATTCGCGATTTGGATAAAGTTAGCTTTGGAGAATGGTTTCGTGGCCAAGGTGGGTCTGATGGAAGTATCAAGCGAATGTGGAACCCTATTGCCTATGCTTTAGGATTTATTGATGCAGATAATATTTCTGCTCGATGTATGTTGACAATATTCCAATTATTTGCTGCAAAAACAGAAGCATCGGTGTTGCGGATGTTGGAAGGTTCTCCTTACGAATATCTCCATAAACCAATTGTTGAATATTTGGAGGCAAGGGGGACAAAAATTCATACCAGGAGACGAATTAGAGAAATTAAGTTTACGGAGAATGATGGAGAAACTCGTGTCAGTGGGATAGTTGTCGCTAATGGGGAGAATGAAGAAACTATTACTGCTGATGCTTATGTATTTGCCTGTGATGTACCGGGTATTCAGCGCATTTTGCCTGAAGCTTGGCGCAAATGGCCAGAGTTTGACAAAATCTATAAATTAGATGCAGTACCAGTAGCAACAGTACAGCTCAGGTTTGATGGTTGGGTGACAGAGTTACATGACAAAAACCAACGTCAACAATTAGAGCGTGCTGCTGGTCTTGATAATTTACTTTATACTCCAGATGCGGACTTTTCTTGTTTTGCCGATTTGGCATTAACGAGTCCAGGAGATTATTATCGGCAAGGACAAGGTTCTTTATTACAGTTGGTGTTAACACCAGGAGACCCTTTTATCAAAGAGAATAATGAAGCGATCGCTCATCATGTCTTAAAACAAGTCCATGAATTATTTCCTTCTTCACGGGAATTAAATATGACTTGGTATAGTGTGGTGAAATTGGCTCAGTCTTTGTATCGGGAGGCACCTGGTATGGACTTATATCGCCCTAACCAACAAACACCAGTTCCTAACTTTTTTCTAGCAGGTAGTTATACTCAACAGGATTATATCGACAGTATGGAGGGAGCAACTATTTCTGGAAAGCAAGCAGCTCAGAAAATTTTGGCAAATGTGGAAAATATTTTGGGTCGAACTCCAGTTACTGCCAGTTGAAGTCAAGTGAGGGAGTGGCTCACACGGATTATGGCACGGATACACGGATAGGTCAGGGAGTGGGGGAGTAGGGGAGTGAGGGAGTGGGGGAGTGGGGGAGTGGGGGAGTGGGGAGAAGTAAACATATATAGACATCTCCAATAATAAAAAATAAAATTAATTATCGCTCAGACAACGTAAGATTTTTCCTTCTTCCTTCTTCCTTCTTCCTTCTTCCTTCTTCACAAGTAATTTTGCCTTTTAAAACTGATAACTGATAACTGATAACTGATAACTGATAACTGAAATGACTAATTGGCTAGAACATAGCGTACAAATAGAAGTAGCTGTTCCAATTGATTTAGTATGGAATCTTTGGTCAGATTTAGAACAAATGCCTCGATGGATGAAGTGGATAGAATCTGTTAAAGTTTTGGAAGATAATCCCGATTTATCTCAATGGAAATTAGCTAGTGGTAATTTCAAATTTAGTTGGCGTTCTCGGATACAAAGAGTAGTTCAGCATCAAATTATTCAGTGGGAGTCTGTGGATGGTTTGCCAAACAAAGGTGCAATTCGTTTCTATGACCGACATGGTAGTAGTATTGTTAAATTAACTGTAGCTTATGGAGTTCCTGGCTGGTTAATTAAGATTATGGATAATTTATTTTTAGGTAGGATAGTAGAATCTACTTTGATGGCAGATATGGAAAGGTTTCGTGATTATGCTGTTGCTGTAAAGCAGAATGAAGAAGGAAAAATTTAACTATCAATTATGAGTAATTTTTCAATAATTGATAATTGATAATGGATAATTGATAATTACCTCTCTCTAAAAGGAAGAGGATTGAATAATCATCAAAAATTTTTCTTGTTTATACTTGCTCATAAGAGGCTTTAAACCTTAATTCTTTGGTAATAGTTCAAGTAGTTTAAATTTTGATTCAATGCATGATATGAAAATGTAAGCTGATGAGTTTTCCACTTTTTAAGTTAATGAGATATAAAAAATTTTAATAAAAAATACTTGAATTTTATGGCTATAATTTAGCTACTTCAATCAAATTCAGTTAAGATATTTTTGCTTTTACAGTTGCGTATTGATTTGGCAAAACCACAACCTCAGTCTGAAGTTATTATGGACGATATTCTGGTACAAATAGAATTGCTGAATAATGAGATTATTTTGATTGAAGCTGGAAAAAAAGGATTGGAAATTTTAAGTTCAACTTTTGAAGAAGTGCTTAAAGGTATAACAGGAGGATTTCATGCTCGAATAGGTGCTGAAAGAGAAGAAGTTCAAGAATTACTTTTGTTAATAAAAATAGCTTTAGAAACTTTCGACTCTCAAGCAGCTCAAAATTCAATTATGAAGATTCAAATTTCAGTCGAACAGCTCAGGATATTAACACAATTTTTAAACGAAGCTTGTCACGGTATTAGAATCTTAGATTTTGAAAATAAAATAGGAACAAGCGAAGATAAATTAAAATCTTTTCTGGATTTAAGTATTAACTTATATGAATCGATAGAAAAGTCAAGATAAATTAAATAGTTAAACTCCTATTAAGTACCTAAATAACATTAATTACTATTATCAAACAGGATTGGGTCGCGCAACCCCTCCTTTTAAGGCGATCGGGTTTTTGGATAATTGCTCAAATCCCCGTTACAAAAATAACTTCTGACTTCTGTACGGGCGAATGGCCATTCGCCCCTACTTCTGACTTCGTTAATTATTCCCCGTAATTTTTACTGATAACTGATAACTGATAACTGATAACTGATAACTGATAACTGAATATTACCAGTCCATATCTACAGACAGATTAATCGTCATTTTTTTCCGTCCTGGAGGAACTGCTGTAATACAAGCACAAATAGTTTGACCACCATCAATTTCAACTTCACAAGCATGACAAGAACCCATTAAACAACCAGTAGGAATAGTTACCCCAGCACGTTCAGCAACTTCTAAAATAGGTTCTCCTGACTCAGCCTCAACAGTAATATTATCTGGCAAGAAAAGTATTTCCATAATTAAGCAATAATTATTTGATTAATTGTTAGTTTATAGTGAATTTTAATTAGGGCTGGATGATTAAATCTAAAAGAATTAAAAGATAAAGACAAGTGCCTTTTTGGCGTCGAATTTCAGTGCCTGGTTTTCAGGTCTTCACGCTCAAAAAGGAGCGTATTTTAGGCGCATAGTTGGGCAGAACAATCTTGAGATAATTCTTACCGAATAATTAATAATTAATAATTAAATAATTCGCGCCTTGAAGCCTCCCCTTTTAAGGGAAAAAAAAGAGTATATAAGGAATATTCAATTCCGTAACGGTTAAAACCCGAGGTAATTATCAATTATCAATTATCCATTATCCATTAATGAATCCTACCTCCTCGCTCATTCCCATTTCTCCTGTCTTCCCCTCCAGGGAGGGGTTAGGGGTGGGTTGTCTCCTGTCTCCTGTCTTCCCCTCCAGGGAGGGGTTAGGGGTGGGTTGTCTCCTGTCTTCCCC
>JAXHSW010000199.1:5625-17747 GCA_034190295.1 Cyanobacteriota bacterium
TCCAGGGAGGGGTTAGGGGTGGGTTGTCTCCTGTCTTCCCCTCCAGGGAGGGGTTAGGGGTGGGTTGTCTCCTATCTCCTGTCTTCCCCTCCAGGGAGGGGTTAGGGGTGGGTTGTCTCCTGTCTTCCCCTCCAGGGAGGGGTTAGGGGTGGGTTGTCTCCTATCTCCTGTCTTCCCCTCCAGGGAGGGGTTAGGGGTGGGTTGTCTCCTATCTCCTACCCCTAGGAAAAGACTTTTAAGAGCATTCCCTAATTAGTAAATTTCAGTTAAGTATCAACTTTAAATTCAAGTGACGATTAACTTTATCTGTAACTGAATCTAACATCATTTCTCTTTGTTCTCTATAGTTAGCAACACCAGTCGGAAGACCTTCGAGACCTCGTTTTTTACGCAAGAGATTTAACCAGGAACGACGCCAAGGACCATTATCAAAAATTCCATGTAAATAGTTACCCCAGACAGACTGATTATTATTAATAAGTCCCAAATCGCGGTCGTTAAATAAAGGATTTACTATATCTGGTTTTGTAATTTTGCTTCTACCTTGATGAATTTCATAACCGATTATTGGTAAATTACCTAGAGGATAATTAGCAATAACTTGTCGCTGACGAGAAATTTTTTGAGCAGCAATTGCAGTTCTTAGTGGTAGTAGTCCTAGTCCTGGATATTCTCCCCTTTGTCCTTCTAAACCCTGAGCATCTATTAAAACTTCACCAAGCATCTGAAAACCACCACAAATTCCCATAATCGTACCACCAGCAGCTTGGTAATTTTTGATAGCTGTTGCCATACCACTTCTTTGTAATACTAATAAATCACTAATAGTAGTTTTAGAACCAGGAATAATTACGGCATCAGGATAACCTAAATTATCATTAGGGTTAAGATATTTAATCTTGACACTAGGCTCTGAATCTAAAGGATCAAAATCAGTAAAATTAGAAATTCTTGGTAATTTAATAACTGCAATTGTAATCTCAGCGTTAGATTTAGTTGAACGTTGCTCTAAAAGACTGAGAGAATCTTCGGCAGGAAAGACTTCATCAATCCAGGGAATTACACCAATTACGGGAATATTAGTTCTTTTTTCTAACCATTCAATACCTGAATCTAGGAGCGATCGCTGCCCTCTAAATTTATTAATTACAATCCCTTTAATTAAATTTCTTTCTTCTGGTTCTAGCAGTTCTAGAGTACCAATAATATGAGCAAAAGCACCACCTCGGTCAATATCAACTACTAAAATTGTAGTCGCATTCAAGTGCTTGGCCACTCGCATATTAGTTAAATCTCGGTGCTTTAAATTAATTTCTGCTGGACTACCTGCTCCTTCACAAACTATTATGTCGAATTCCTGGGATAAAAGTTCTAAACATTCTTGAATAGCCCGCCAACCAGTATTAAAATATTGCTCATAATAATCTATGGCTCCTACTGTATCTAATACTTTCCCTTTGAGAATAACTTGAGAAGTCATATTTCCTTGAGGTTTCAACAAAATAGGATTCATCTCTACTGCGGGAGTCACACCTGCGGCCCAAGCTTGTACTGCCTGAGCATAGCCTATTTCTCCACCACTAGATGTGACGTAAGAGTTCAAAGACATATTTTGTCCTTTGAAGGGGGTAACTCTCCATCCACGATGTGATAAAATTCTGCAAATAGCTGTAGTAATTAGAGATTTCCCAGCATGGGAGGTAGTTCCTACTACCATAATTGCTTTCATAAGTGTTTGTGATTAGGGAATTTTAACGAAGTCAAAAGTAGGGGCGAATGGCCATTCGCCCGTACAGAAGTCAGAAGTTATTTTTGTAACGGGGATTTGAGCTCCGCTCCAAAAATATTGCGCCTTAAAAGGCGGGGTGGCGCGACCCTTATGATTTTGATAATAAGATTTTTTTATTTGCAACAGGAATTATGCAGGAACTCTGCACATAGCTAGTGCGCCATTCGGCAGCTCTACGGAACGCAAATGCCATTTACTTCACATAACTATCGAGGGTGCCCCTACAGATGATGCCTTAAAGGTCAATTTGCGTAAGTCCTGTGCAATTTAAAATATATAGCTGGCTGTAACTGGTAATATTTGTTAGCCTACAAGCTTATATATTTTTAACAGTGTTGTTGAATAAATGCAGGATATTTATAGGTGGTAGATGTTATACCAATTTTATGTGAGGTGGCACAGAATTATGAATTTTATTAACTTGTCTATTTCGAGCTAAAGTCAACCCCGATAGAGATATTATTCTATGCTACTTTATATTAATTTGGAATAAATTCCTCAAAAGATAGAAAGGAATTTTTATCCTATCTTAGTTAAGATAAATATATCTAATTTTGTACTTTTATTTTTGGCTTTAAATATAGATTTTTAGGAGTTTCATACTTACTGAATAATTAACTGAATAATTAAGGTAAAAAGCCTCTCATAAGCAAGGAGAAATAAGAAAAATTTTTCCTTTTATTCAATCAATTCCGTTTTAGGGAGAGGTAATTATCAATTATCCATTATTGAAAAATAACCAACACTTTTTAACCTTCCAAATAAAGGAAAGAAAAAATTAACAGAAGAGGAAAAGTATTTTCAACTATCAGCGGTTTTCTTGAAGTTAATAGTTTATATTTACACCTTAATTATCTAATCGGTTAGTAACTATCGCTTAGTTTTATAATATATAATTATTGAGTTGAGTTTCGACTAAAAAATTATTATCGAATTCTTCAAAACTTTCATAAGTCTTGCCCATCTAAATAGGAAGTCGAAACCAACGATTAATTAAATTATAGAAGCGATCGCGAAAAGAAGGTTGAGACCAATTTCCCTTTGCAGCATATTTTTCAACTAACCGATGGCCCAGAGGTGTGAGGCGAAAACCATCTGTAATACCCTGTCCATCAACTTCTCTCCTTAATACACCTACCTGAATTAGCCACATTAAATAATTTTCAGCAGCTAATTCTGATATGGGCGATCGAGTATAGCCATTTTTTAAACCCGCATCTGATGCTATGGATTTTAATTCCACACTTCGATCGGACATTGTTACAAATAAGCTGATGTTAAATGGGCTACAACTAAGCGCTCTTTCTGCCCTTTTTTCTGTATGAGTGGGGTATTGGAGTGATATTGAGTTTGTAGATTGTATTGAGGCCATTAGAGTGATTTATTTTTACTTTTAATAAACCCCAATTATATCATATAATTAAGTTTTTTTCTGTTGTTGCACATACAAATAATATGACATTAAAATAAGCTATACAAATAATACTTTATTTTTTTTAAACAAAGTAGTTGAGAAAACAATCTAAGGGTTTGTAAGTAATACTAAATCCGGTTTATAGAGCTTCACAATTGTGCAGATGCGGAGATAGGATGTAGGGGAGATAGGGAAGAGGTTTAATCTTAAATTTTATCTATAAAATATCTTTGATAACTAGATTTGGTATAAAAAGTTTTTCAAGGCACAAAATATCTTAAAATAATAGAAAGAATACAAGGCCATGCTGTAAACCTATTTAAGGAGAAAACAAAATCTATGCCATTATCTGTTGGCACTAAAGCACCAGAATTCACAGCAAAAGATACCAACGGCAATACCGTTTCCTTATCTGATTTTGCTGGCAAAACAGTTGTCCTATATTTTTATCCCAAGGATGATACTCCTGGTTGCACTAAAGAAGCTCAAAGCTTCCGAGACAACTATGCTGAATACCAAGGTAAAGATATGGTTGTTCTTGGTGTAAGTATGGATGATGAAGCTTCCCACAAAGCTTTCACTGAGAAATATGGTTTGCCTTTCCAACTATTGGCAGATGTTGATGGCGCTATCACGAAAGCTTATGATGTTGAAGGTGGTGGATATCCTAAGCGTGTCACTTATATCATTGACTCTACAGGGAACATTTCTCACGTCGATAAGAATGTGAAAACTGGTAGTCACGCTCAAGATATTTTAGAAGTTATCGGCACAAAATAATTGGTTTGTACTGAATTTTTCAATATCTAATAGATTTTCCGAAAAATACTTTTTTACCGATCGCCTGTAGAATTATCTACAGGTTTATTTGTTGTATCAATTTTTAGTTTTAGAATAAATAGAAGTTATGAGTACAGATACTCTATCCTATCTTGGTCCGAAGGAATTTCTAGTTAATCAACCTACTGTTATTACAGGTAAATTTAATTCCGAACAAATCCATAATATTGCTCTAGTAGCAGAAGATAAATATCCTTTGAATGTTACTAAAAATCCAGCTACAGGATTATGGCACGCAATTTTAGAATCTGGTTTTAATGCTTCAGGAAATCGTTGGTTGCGACTGAAAGGAACGGATATAAATAATACTTTAGTTATTGAACAAACTATTAATATTACTGTTAATATTGAACCGAATATTTACCCATCATTAACATTAATTACCCTCACAAATACTGTCTTTCAAGAAAGATTCGAAGAGCCAGATAATTTAACTACTGAAGAAAAAGTTAATCTATCAGCAGGTCAAACTTATCGACTGCTAAATTATCAGTTAGTAGATAACTACCTACAAGTCGAACTTGCAATTCCTATTCCACCCATTGGCAAATTTGGTTATTTTAATTCTCAACAAGTACATTTATCTAAATGGGCAAAAGTTCTTTACTTCAATCGTACTGATTTACCTGAAGCACCCCAGGATTCAGCGTTATTATGGGTGAAAGAAAGAACTCAAATTAAACTTAAACCGGAACCTTATTCCCAATTAGCACCCGACCAACAAATAGAACTTTTTCTGGGCGAAACTTATATTATTCAAGGTTATGCGAGTGTAGAAGGTCATTTTCGAGTATCTTTAACTAAAGCTATCCCAGGTTTTGGCGATACAGGATATGTCGATGCGCAAAAAGTGGAAATTATTAAACAGGGAGAGACAGTAAAATATAGTCAGACAGCGATCGCTCTGAAAACTCTCAACAATACCATCATCAAAAAGCAACCAATAAACGAAGCATATTTAAAACCAGATGAAAAATTAATTCTACAAAAGGGAATGGTTTATGGTGTCTCCAACTACACATACCAAAATAACCATACCAGAATATTACTCACAGAAAACCTACCCGACTTTGGTAACGAGGGGTACGTTTATCCAGATTTTGTGCAATTAACTGAAGCAAGTCAAGCTTTTGCGACTGCTGCCACATTCAAATTTTTAGGTCCGACAGAAGTTTTAGTCAATCAAACCACAACTCTCCGGGGTACTTACGATCCTAGTCAAGGAAAAACCGTAACAGTGACTGCGGAAGATAAATATCCATTGCCAGTGAATCTTGACTCAGAGTCTGGTTTGTGGGAAGTTAAGTTAAGTCGAGGATTTAATACAGCGGGAACACGGTGGTTACGCTTAAAAAGTCTTGATAGTAAGGGAAATGTTGTTGATAGTAAAGTAGTTAATATTTATGTAAGTTCAGAACCAATATCTGCTGGAAAAGATATTAAGTTGAAAGTTGTCAAGGATACTTTTTTTAAATTATATCCTATAGATAGTTCCCAGCTTAACGATCGACAAAAAGTTAGGGTTGAAGCAGGAGAAATTTTTACTGTTGAAAAATATGGATTAGTTGATGGACATTTAAAAGTGGTATTGAGTAATGGGATATCGCCAATAGGAAATTTTGGCTATTTTTATGAACCCTACGTTGAAATGACAAAAGGTTCTAAACTTCTACTATTTGATTTTACCGATGTTCCAGATACTTATATCAGCGCTAAAATATTGGTAGTTCAAAAAACTTTTATTAAGGGTAGTCCAGAAGATTCATCTCAACTTGAAGATAATCAAAAAGCAGAATTATCTCTAGGTCAGACTTTGGCAATTACTGGTTATGCTTCCACTAGAGGGCATTTTCGTGTAACTCTGCTGGAGTCTATTCCTGGTTTTGGTAAAGTGGGATATATCTATTGGCAGCACGTTAGAATCAAGAAACAAGAAGAGGAAATACTCTACGATCCTAATGCTATGACGATGACGGTTCGAGAAACTACCGTTATTAAAAAGCGACCTTTGTTTTCATTTTTGTTAGGTAGCTCAGAAAAGGTGACGTTACCTATCGGTCGGGTATACGGGGTGAATAGTTATGCTGTAGAGGGAAATCATCTCAAAGTTGCTTTGACCGAACAAATGGGGGAATTTGGTAATACTGGTTATGTGTTTCCTAGTTACTTTTTGTTTAAACGTGGGAATAAATCTTTTAATCCTATTAGAAATAAAATAGAACTGAATGTTCCCTATTTGTCTCAACGCGATAACCCTCGGTTTTATTGGTCTACTTGTAATGTGACATCGATCGCCATGATTTTTGCTTATTATGGAGTGCGGTCTTATTGGGGTGGTCAGTTAGAGGATGAGTTGTTGGAATGGTGTTTTAATAATTATGGTCAGGGTTCGGAAACAGACCACAGTGTATTATCAGCTTTGATTCGTGCTTATGATTTTGAGACAAGTTTTAGTACTACTCGTGAGTGGTCTCAGGTTAAAAATGAGTTGAATAATGGTCGTCCAGTAGTTGTAGCAGGAGACTTTACTGCTAGCGGTCATATTTTGACAGCGATCGGATATAGTTACAAGGGTTATATTGTTAACGATCCTTGGGGGAATGCTTTAACTGGTTATTCTGATACTGAGGGTAGTCGTTTAACTTATCCTTATGATTACATGGATCGAGTTGCAGGTCCTAATGGAGGTGTTTGGGCGCATTTTATTCGGAAAAAATAGGAGTCAGGAGTTAGGAGTTAGGAGTCAGGAGTCTACCCACCCGCGGGCCCCTCCCAGGAGGGGAAGTCAGGAGGGAATTATCTGGGAATATTCCAGCATTTTATGTCTGCATTGAATGGAAGTAGAAAGCATTATATTCTTTGGGTGGAGGGGGGTTCATTAGATAATTTGTAACGCCATTAATTTAAGGTGAGACCCGCCCCTACTGGCAGATTTCCACCTCTATTTTTGAATTATCAAACAGGCAGGACTTATGCAAATTCTTAGACAATACGCTATCAGTATGGGGCGTTAGCGGAGCTTGGCGTTAGCCAATGTCATTTGCTTCGCATAACTATCGTTAACGCCCCTACTAGATATGGCACTTGGTGCGTAAGTCCTGACAGGATTGGGTCTAATATCATGTTCGGTAGAACAGTTATAATAGGCTCGTAGTTGGGCTTTAGCCCTAATAGTAAGTATTGTAAAGGCTAAAGCCCAACTACAAACAAAAATTTTATTATAAGTAATTATCCGAACATGATATAAAACCCCGCCTTTTAAGGCGAAATATTTTTGGAGCGGGGCTCAAATCCCCTACTTCCCCTGCTGGCTCCCCTCCTGGGAGGGGTGGGGGTGGGTTGGGTTAGGGGTGGGTTAACTTCTGTACGGGCGAACGGCCGTTTGCCCCTACTGACTTGCTGACTTCTGATTTCGTTAAGCCGCTCTTCCTACTCCTAAAAGATATTGCAATTTAATCCGAATATTATTTTTTGGACCGACAATAATTACAACTACATCTCCAAATTTTGGAGGACCAGTGAAAATTTTTGGGTCTCTCGAAAAACCAAAGCCTTCTTTGGGAATGCCAAGGCCATTCAGATTGAAAACGCCATCGTCATTAATATCATGGAAGGCAGCAACGCCATAACTTCCTGGTTTCAAGTTCTCAAATGTAATTGTGGGGATATCTTCTTCTAGAGCGACACACTTTACTTGCAAAGCGCGATCGCCGTCACTGGGAAATCCTTGACTGCTTGAAAAAAGACTCAGGCAAACTTGTCCATTTTGATTCTTGAGACCATCAATATTAACAGTTAAGCTACTATTGACTTTTAAGTTATTTTTTGCCAAGTTATTGTTTAAGGTTGCTCTTGCCTTCTGTGGAACGACCAGATTTCCCATAAAAGCCAGCAGTAGAATACTGAAAAAAAATCGTTGCATTATGTCTCCACCGAATCTGCTGTATGTATAACATCTAATACCTAGCACCTTTTTTAAGAATATCATGGAAGATTTACTAACAATAGAAACAGCAGCTAATTCAGTTATCAAAAATTCTCCTAATAAACCTTCTCCAGATTCTGTGGTCTCTGCACTTATTCAAGTTGAAAAACAGTCAAAAAAACAAGACAAAAATTATAATATTGAGCAATTATCGGGCAATTGGCAATTATGTTTTATTACTGGTACGAAAAAAACTAGAAAACGAGCGGGTATTGTTCTGGGAGCTGGACGTTATATTCCGAATTGGGTAAAAATTACGCTCTCCTATTTTTCTCCTCTCAATACTTCTGAAATACCTGAGCAAGTAGAAATAGGTAGGGTAGAAAATACTGTGGAATTTGCTGGTTTGAAACTATCTCTTTCTGGTCCGACAAAATTTATAGATAAAAAAAATATTTTAGCGTTTGATTTTACAAAAATTACAGTCAAATTATTAGGAGTAAAACTCTATTCTGGATATATTCGAGGTGGTCAAGAAAGTGAAGAGAAATTTGCTACCGAAAGTGTGGGAAAGCAAGCTTTTTTTGCCTATTTTTTGATTCAAGAAAAATTTCTTGCTGCGAGGGGAAGAGGTGGGGGGTTAGCTATCTGGGGAATGCCGCTACGCTGAAGTAGGGGCGAATGGCATTCGCCCATACAAAAGTCAAAAGTTAAAAGTCAAAAGTCAAAAGGAAATTATCAGTCAAAAGTTAAAAGTTAAAAAGAAAATTATCAGTCACAAGTTAAAAGTCGTAGGGGCGAATGGCCATTCGCCCGTACAAAAGTAAGAAGTCAGAAGGAAATTAACAGAGATTAACAATTAAATGTTTGCATAGCAGTCGCCATTACTGTATTTAACATATCAAAAGCTTAAAACTAAGACAAAGCAAGACTTTTCCTTCTGCCTTCTCGATCTAAGATTCTGTTGATAACTTTTGCCCAATTCTAGGTTCTTGACCAGCTAAAAGTCGTTCAATATTGCTGCGGTGGCGCCAAATTACATACATACCACCAGCAACAGCAAATATTTCATAAGGCAGTGGCTGACCTGTGAAAAACATTAACCCAGAAACAGAAATAGCAGCAATGATAGAACTCAGAGAAACAATACGACTAATAGCTAAAAATACAACAAATACACAAAGTGTTCCTAAACCGACAACCCAAGACATTGCTAACAAAATACCCAGACTAGAAGCAACTGATTTGCCTCCCTGAAAACCAATCCAAATAGACTTAGTATGGCCTACTATAGCTATTAATCCTGCTAAGATTACCATCCATTCTTTTGCTATATAAACATCAGGTATTCCAGCAGCAATAGTTAAGTTTTGCACAAACAAAAGAGAGTAAATATAGCGAACTAGAGCGATCGCTAATACCCCTTTTAAAATATCAATAATTAACACCGCCAAAGCAGGCCATTTGCCGATAGTTCTTAATACATTCGTTGCACCTGTAGAACCCGAACCTTGTTCGCGAAGATCGATTCCGTAGAACCAGGAACCTATCCAATAACCACTAGGAGTAGCACCCAATAAATAGGCAATAATTAATATTACTCCGTTTAATAATAACCAGCTAATCATTAAATTATTCCTTTAAAAAAGCATCAATTAGGAGATAAGCAAACAGCCGTCAGCCATCAGCTATCAGCTCTTGTTTTTAGTTTACTATCGAAGCTTTATTAATTATCTTACTAGAAAAGTTGGCTCCCTTACCCTTAAAGTCTATTTTAATTTAAACACTGTTCTTAAGGAGAGAGTCTTGTTGCTGATAGCTGACTGCTAATAGCTGTTAGCTCCGCATTCGGACTGAAATGCTTACAATAGGAAGAGCAAATTTAGCATAACTAAAGTAACTTGAAAAACCCTATATTTATTCTTCCTTATTCCTTCTTCCTTCTTCCTTATTCCTTCTTCCTTCTTCCATTTCAAAATCTATCTATTGAGTTTTGAGTTCCAGGTTCAGGAGCAAAAGCTAACCACAGAGGAAACTGTAGCATAGAGAGACTAATTCTATCTTCCGTATCATCGATCGCAATTATTGGTAATTTTCCCTGTTTTACCAATCGGTCTGCTTTTTGGGCCAATACCTCTGGGTCTTCAAACAGAGCTACACCTCTATCTGGGCTAAAATCACGGCGGTCAATACCCAGACAATCTTGTAAACCCCGACGCCATTCTCCTAAACGTTCTGGGGAATTAGCAAGTATCAGAGCGCGTACTCGTGTATCATACAAACCTCTTAATACAGAAAAAATTGCCGAAGCAACCAAAATATTTTGTAAGCGACTACCCATAGTTCGCAGGGCGCCACGACCACCCTGAGCGAAAAACCAGTTAGAAACTCTTTCTGCATGAATAGGTTCAAATGTACGTCGTAGTTTCCAGGGCGGGCCATAATAATCTGGCATATTCCGATATTCATCAAGAATTTGGCGAATTTGTCTTGCTTGCTCTTCAAAACCCATTTCTGCAAATTGAGGATTTTCAGCATTTCTGACAGACCGAGGGGAATCTTCCATAACAGAAGGAGTTGGAGGTTCCTGTCTCTGTGGGGTTAATTCTAACTGTTCGGCAGCAAGGGCTAAATCTTGTAAACTTCCTACTAAATAATCTTTAAATCCCTGAATTCTAATTGCTAAATCCTGAGAAGTACCTGCAAAAGTAGTTCGCATCTCTTTCTGAATACGTTCTTTACGACGTTCTAGTTTTTCGACTTCTACTTGCAATATTTGTCTACGGGACTCTAACTGATTCAAAGCTTCAGGTAGCAAACGCCCTATTGCCTCAGTTTGTGCCATTACTTCTTGCTGTAATTTGGCCTTGGTTTGTTGTAGAGTAGCTATTTCTTCCTTCAAATTTTCTTCTTGCTGTTGAAGGTCATTAACTGGTGGGGTTAATTCCGTTTCAATTTCTGCAACTGGGGGAGTTGTAGGTTCTTCTTTGATATTAGGAGTCTCTGTAGAATTTTCTTCTACAACTGGGGGAGTTGTAGATTCTTCCTTAATATTAGGAGTCTCTGTAGAATTTTCTTCAACTAATGGAATATACTCTGCATCTATTGGTTGAGTCGTGGTATACTTGTAAGGTTTGACACTTTGTTCATCTGTAGGAATAACTTGAGTCTCAACCTCTTCATCTAAATCCCAAGGTGAAGGAACTATTTCGTTTATATTATTTGAAGTTGTTGTTGATTGGTCTTTTTGTTCTTCTGATTGTGTTTCGTCTGGGTACATAATGGAAAAAATTTATCAAGACTTTATGATATTTTCATTCAGGGTTTTAAACTGAATGGTTTTTATTTTCTACTTCAATATTTTATAGATTTTGGCTCAAATAAACTGATTAGGGATTAATTTTCCATTGAATCTCGCTCTGATGGTAAGTGCTTTTCTAGGCAAATTTTCAGTGTTTTCGGGTCAAAAATAATTGGTAGAAAGTGGATACTTTTAACTTCCCTAAAATAGAACAAAATTGGCACAGGAGACCAGAATATTTCCCAGTTGAGCCAATCTTGATAAGGAAAGTTTCGTATTAGTTTTTCTGCACGATATACTTCTAGCTCTGTATCAGTAAATTTGAGACGGATAGTGGCTGTTTGAAATAATAGAAATAGACCAAATAGAGCGATCGCTAGACTTACCCACTGTTGCCAAAAGGCCAAAGGCAATGCACTAATCATGAGCACGAGAGGAATTTTATAATTAGGGGCAAGTTCGGTAGTTTGTTTTGCTTCGGATGTAGAAATAGTAGTCATAGTTTTATGTCAATTTGCTCAATATAATTATTTATTGTAAAAGGTAGTGATAGATAGTATAAAAATTGATCTGTTTCAAAATCCTCAAAACTCAGAAAAATTTAATTTGCTTAAAATCATCAAAATTACGCTCCTAAAAATCAATTTAAAATGAATGTTTTTAGTTTTTCATTCACAAAGGGTTAGAGATAAGTGACTAATTTTGACTTTTAATTTACTTAATTTACAAACAAAATAATAGTTGGCCTGCTCCTAGATTAACAGAAGGAAAGCAAAAATCAAGAATTTAAAAAACCCACTCCCCATCTCCCCATCTCCCCATCTCCCCATCTCCCCATCTCCCCATCTCCCCA
>JAXHSW010000002.1:0-23053 GCA_034190295.1 Cyanobacteriota bacterium
GCACCCTACCGTCACACCTACGAGTTGGCGTATATCAACATGACGCGGGAGAGCAACTCCACCGTTGGAGTCTCGACGCAGATAGCCACATCCGGGAGCGCATCGAGCGAAGCCGGCAGCGGCGGCAACAACAGTTCCAGCACCGAGGTTCACAACCGTTCCCTGGCCGATTTCTGGCGCCAGTTGTCGGTCAATCTGCACGGCATCCTGGGCGTAACGCTGGAGGAGACCGATCCGGACCGCGTTCCGGTTTCCGATCGTATCCAGATCAATACGGTGACCGGCCTGGTGGCCGTGTCGGCAACTCACCGCGAGCACGACCTGATAAGCCGCTACCTCGATCAGCTGCAAGAGAGCAGTCAGCGCCAGGTGCTGATCGAGGCGACCATCGTCGAGGTGCAATTGAACCGTCAGAACCGCACCGGGGTCGACTGGAGCATTCTCGGCAATCAGGGCTTCGGTTTCGACCAGTCCCTGCTGGGGTCCGAGATCTCGGTTGTGTGGTGATTTTGGTTGTAATGTTGCTTGAGGTTCTGAGCTAGGTCGTGATGTTAGTTGAGGTTTTGAGGTAGGTTGTGATGTTGGTTGAGGTTCCACAAGTACATCTGAAAAACTATTTGCCTGGATAAATACAGCAGAATCGAAAATACCATCACCAGCATCAGCGATCGCTAACCTAATATTGTGAGTTCCGGCACTCAGTCCTAGTGCTTGTGCAGTAAATACATTAGTGAAACCATCATATTCTAGATCGAAAAATGGTCCACCCTCACTAAGGTCATTGTTATTGAAAAATTCAGGGTTACTAGCATCAGTTCCTAGTGGTTTACCTCCATTAACTGTATTGATAGCAACTGGAGTAGATGTACCAGGAATTAGAGCAATATTGGTTCCATCTAGGAAGAAACCGAAGACATCATTGAATTTAGTGTTTGTCCATTCTACATATTCTTCCGAGGCAAATACATAATTGAAATAAAGGTCTCCTCCTTCACTTTCAAACTCAAATTCCAGAATTGTTGCATCAAAAGTTGTTTGCTCTTCAGGAATCAACCCATCCAAATCTGAATCTCCAGGCAATTCATTGTCGGTAGTTTTCTTATCTGAATCATTAGGACCTTCAGCATCTGTAGCTGTACCTGTAGTCAGAATAATACCGCTATCGATACCAATGCCAGATGATAATCCATCGGTGAAAATTCCAGAAGCACCAGAAGCACCTATATAGTTGATAGAATCTGGTGCAATTGTAATCCCAGTGTGGAGGATTTGATTAACCAAATCATTGCCATTATTGGTAGGAGTTATAGAAATTGCCTGAGCTGCTGTGGTAGCACTGAGAGCAACGAAAGCTGTATTAGAAAGGGTCATGGAAAATTTTTCGATTAGTTTGGAAATAGTCATAGCTTGATGTCTCCTGAAAGATAAAATTTGTAAGTTTGTGGAAAGGGTGAATATTTGAGTGCAATGTTTGAGTTTTTTTGCCTTATTCTCAAGACACTAGGATAGTCTTTGCTTTTCAGACTCATAGTACTGTCTTGAAAGGATGCAAAATTAGCCGACTCAGTTAATCAAACATATCGGTAGTGAATATAGTTATATTTTTGATGACAGCTTTAAAGTTTTTGTGCGATCGCTCTACTCATTATCTATCTAGCTTATAGCTATTTTCTGAGCGATAAAAATTGCTGTAATTGCGAAAACCGCAAACTCAATTTTGATACTTTGAAATAGTCTTATAGAAGAATTTGGGGGTGGTGGGTCATTTCAGTTATCAGTTATCAGTTATCAGTACCGACCGCTAAAGCCGGAGAAAACGAAAATACGCTCATTGAATATTTTTTCATCCCCCTAAAAGGGGGAGGCTTTAAACCCAATTTTTCGGTAAGCAATGTGCTGTACTGTATCTTGTATCCAATTGCCAAAATCTAATCCTCTAACCCTCGCTGAGGAAAAATTTATAGCATTCACCAAAGTACAATATTTCAGCATTGAGCGTTAATGTTTTTATCTCCTGATTCTTCTTAGGATAGATACGGAGAAACCGCATTACTTTTGACTAAATTTCTAGTAACTTTACACAACCCTTATAATAAGCTGATAGTTTAACGACAAAAATTCTGAGATGCACCGGAAAAAAGATTTAAACAATGGTTTGTTAATCTCTCTATTTTTTTATCATATATATAAATCGACTGCATTACTTTTGATTAAATTTTGAGCGACTTTACAGAATCTTCATAATAAGTGGTCAGTTCGATCCAAGTACTTATGTACTTATACGGATGTATAAGATAAGGTTTATTATTGATATTCTGTTGTTTTACCCTGAAGTACAGTCAAAAATGTTTGAGTAATTATTGTTTTTAGACATTTTGAATGGCTTTACAGGTTCTTTATAATAAGTTGTGATATTATGTCCAGTTGATTACTTATAACCCACATTCCGCACCACAAAAATATAAGTCAAAAATCAAAAGTCAAAAGTCAAAAGTTAGAATAAATTATAGTGTTCAATAATGTTACAAATGAAGTGTAAATGTAGCATTTAACCTTTTCCCCAGCTTTTTTATAGCACTACACAAATAGGTTAGGGCAATTTTAACGAAGTCAGAAGTTATTTTTGTAACGGGGATTTGAGCAACTCTCCAAAAATATTTCGCCTTAAAAGGCAGGGTTGCGCGACCCAATTATTTTGATAAGTACTCAAACGAGCGTCAGGGATTACTTCTAACTTTTGACTTCTGACTTCTGACTTCATAACTTGCGCTATAACTTGTCCAAAAATCCGATTAAATAATAGATTATACTAATGCTTAATTAATAAATATTAATATAAATTCTATGTCCTCTAAAAAAACTAGACAAAAATTAAAAATTGTGGTAATAGGTGCTGGCATTGGTGGCTTAACAACAGGAGCATTGCTGGCCCACAGAGGCGATCGAGTCCACATATTCGACCAAGCGATCGCTCCTGGTGGTTGCGCTTCCACTTTTAAACGACGTGGTTTCACCTTCGATGTTGGTGCAACTCAAGTAGCAGGTTTAGAAACAGGTGGTATTCATCACCGGATTTTCTCTGAGTTAGAAATCGACATTCCGAACGCCACCAACTGCGACCCTGCTTGTGCCGTATTTCTACCAGGAGAAACTCAACCTATTAATGTTTGGCGCGACCCCAAAAAATGGCAACAAGAGAGACTTCGTCAGTTTCCCGGTTGCGAACCTTTTTGGCAACTAATGACAAAATTATTTGAGGTAAGTTGGAAGTTTCAAGGGCGAGACCCAGTGTTACCACCCCGTAATATTTGGGATATGTGGCAGTTAGCAAAAGCAGTACGTCTGGATACTTTGATTACAGTGCCATTTACTTTGATGACGGTAGCAGATGCGTTACGGTTGTATGGTTTGAATGATAATCTACGGTTGAAAACATTTCTAGATTTACAACTGAAACTTTACTCTCAAGTAGGTACAGAAGAAACAGCTCTACTTTATGCTGCTACTGCTTTAGCTGTTTCCCAAGCTCCTCAAGGTTTGTATCATCTTGAGGGAAGTATGCAGGTGTTAAGCGATCGCTTAGTTGCAGCCTTAGAAAGAGACGGGGGTCAACTATTGATGGGTCATACTGTGGAACAGATATATATAGATAAGGGTAAAGCTACTGGTGTCAGAGTCAAAAACCAAAAAACTGGAGAAACTTGGGTAGAAACTGCCGACCATATTGTGGCTAATGTCACCGTGCAAAACTTAGTAAAGTTAGTGGAAGATGAAAATCAGACCTCACACCCAATACCCAGTTACAAACGCCGAGTGAATAAACTCCCTTCACCATCGGGCGCATTTGTGGTTTATTTGGGAGTCGATGAAAGTGCTATTCCAGAAGACTGTCCGCCTCATTTGCAGTTTTTCTACAATTATGACGGTCCCATTGGAGAAAATAATTCTTTGTTTGTATCAGTGAGTCATCCTGGAGACGGTCGCGCTCCCACTGGCAAGGCAACAATTACAGCTTCTAGTTTTACCGATACTCAGATGTGGAGACATTGCCAAGATTATCAGGGGTTGAAGCAGCAATATACTGAGGAAGCGATCGCTCGTTTGAGTGAATATTTTTATTTAAAACCAGAAACAATAGTTCATCAAGAAGCGGCTACACCTCGTACTTTTGTTAAATTTACAGCACGGGAGGAAGGTGTTGTGGGTGGTGTCGGTCAGCGTCTTTCAACTTTCGGACCTTTTGGATTTGCCAATCGTACTCCCATTCAGGATTTATGGTTGGTAGGAGATTCAACTCATCCGGGAGAGGGTACGGCAGGAGTGTCTTATTCAGCATTGACTGTGGTGCGACAGATTGAATGCTTGTAAAATCCATTTTATAAGGAGTGGCTCACACGGATTATGGCACGGATACACGGATAGGTCAGGGAGTAGGGAAGTGTGGGAGGTGTGGGGGGTGTGGGAGGTGTGGGGAGATGGAAGCATTTTTCTACTTTTTTGCCCTATTTTCGTTCCTGAATTTCCTGACTTCACCAGGAGTTAGGACTGATATCATGTCCGCACTCGATCGTTTGTGTAAACTCAAGGGTGAATATCTACAGGAAATTTACAGCAGATTCCAGGTAGATGAAGTAAAGAGATTAACAATTACAGCACTTTTAAGGATAGTGAGGTACAGTTATATAGCTGGGACTTACGCAGTACTGCTATATAGAACCCCTGAGTGGTATTTCAAAAAATTAGGCGATCGCTAACCTCTTATATCAAGTCTCATTAAGAACGCCATAATAAAAATTTTCTTCTCTTGAGAGAAAATATTTTTTCCGTTTGTCATGGTCTGCAAACAAATTTCCTCTTGTTTCCTACTCCCTACTCCCTACTCCCTACTCCCTAGATTTTTCCGAAGTGGTTATTTATAGCAGTTTTCATGTTTCATAGAGTACAGAGATTTTGGCTTAAAGGCAGCTATGCTACTTGAGGGCAGAAGTTTTGTAGTCTACCTTTGTGAAAACCGCTATAAAGAGAGATGAGAAACTCCTGTTGATTTTGCCTAACTCGATCTTGATTTAGAGCTTTGTTGGATAACAATATCATCACCCTGATTTACAAGGTTTTTATTAATAATAAAATCTTGTCTGACACAGTAAGAGGTTGGGGATATTCATGCAACAAAGGTTTGGATTTAATATAATATGAACCCGATGGTTTTTGACTAATTTTTGAACGGCTTTACAGAATCTTCATAATACATAGATTTTTATCCATAAAAATACGGAACAAAGCATCTATTTTTTACTAAATCTACGGTTTTTTACTACCAAAAAATAACAGGGATATTTCTGCGTTACAAAAACAACTTCTGACTTCGTTAAGGGCGTAATATCATGTCCGGTTGAATACTTATAATTAAGATAGTAGGGGACCCACCCGCGGGCCCCTCCCAGGAGGGGAAGAGGGGAGGCCGGGAAAATCTTTCGATTTACTGTTGAAGCACTCACGATCGGTTTTTTAATCACTAATTATCCGGACATGATATAACATCAACTTTCTATGCAAGTACACATTGAAACGGGTGAGTCATTTCAGTTATCAGTTATCAGTGCCGACAACTATTGCCGGAGCAAACGAAAATACGCTCATTGAATATTTTTTCATCCCCCTTTTAGGGGGAGGCTTTAAACCCAATTTTTCGGTAATGAAATCATTTGCACTCACCGATAGCAAATGTCTAGCTTTGTCTAGTTTTCAAGAAGGTGTTACTGTAGTTTACCTTCCTGAAAACCGCTATCAATAAAAATGCTACAAAAAAAAGGCTGAAAATTATGCCTAATATCAAGTCCGGATAATTAGGACTCAACAATAAAGATTGAGGTTCGGGAGTTGCTGACTGGTGTTGCTGTACTTCATAAGCACCAATATCTACCGTACCATTGCCAATGCGATCGAATCCCTGTCCCCGTTGGTCGAAGGTTAATCCAGTTGCACCTCCGTTACTCCCTGCATCAATAGCAATACTACCGGAAAGTAAGGCATGAGTTTCAGTCGAACCGCCGTTATTTTCTAGGAGACCCAAACCAGGATCGCCTGATAAAAATGGATTGTAATGGCCGTCTTCAATCAGGTTGTTGAGGTTAGTATCGATCTTGTTACTATTCAAAACGGCATCGCGACCAGTGCTATTGGCAATGATGGTATTGGTAAGGTTTGTCCTCCCTTCACTAAATAAACCACCTCCACGTTCATCAGCGGAATTATCAGAAATGGTGGAATTGGTAATTGTTGCGATACCAGAACTACTGAAAATACCTCCACCATCAGCACTATTACCCACAGTACTGTTATCAGAAATAGTAGAGTTAACAACGGTTAAATCGCCATTTTTACTGTAAACTCCGCCACCATCTGTTTTATCTAGGCCAACTGCTGAATTACCGGAGACAGTTGAATTGGTAATTTCTAGATTGCCATTGCGACTAAAAATACCGCCCCCATCAGCAGACCCGAACTCACTGGTCATTAATGTCGAATTATCAGCGATGGTTGAGTTTGCGATTGTCGTATTACCGTGGCGGTTATAAATCCCACCACCGCTACCAAAGGCAGTTCCTTCAAGAGTATTGCCAGAAATAGTAGAATTAGTAACCGTTATGTCACTATACAAACTGTTAATCCCACCACCATCACTCGAACCACCGGTGACTTTATTACCGGAAATAGTACTATCAACAACGTTGAGCTGACCATTGCGGATGGATACACCACCACCGTCAGGGTCGTCACCAAAATTATTTTGAAATTGGGGGTTTCCGTAGGTTAATTGTCCCTTTACTTCATTGTTAATAATATCCGTGTTGATGATAGTTAAATTACTATCGTGACTGTCAATTCCGCCACCATCAAAGAATTTTTCATATTGGTCTTCGATGCCGATCGAGGTATTACCGAAGATGATACTGTTTTTAACGGTCAGATTTTCGGAGGTTAAAATTCCACCACCACCACCACCTATGGGGTTGCCTCCAGTAATGGTTAAGCCATCTATGAATACATCGATCGGGTCGTCACTGTCATTATCAATATTGAAGACCCGGAAGCCATTTTGTTGTGCATCCACTGTCAGCAGATTTGCACCTAATCCATTGATGGTGAGAGAATCGGTGATGGATAATTCTCCACTGGTCAGTCCGATGGTCATTCCTGTGAGGGAGCTATCAAAGGTAATGATATCGGCATCCGGCATCGCATTTGCCATCTTAATAGCATCTCGCAGACTGCCATTACCCGCATCCATGGTGTTGGTTACATTAAAAGTTGCCATAAGATGAGAATCTCCTGTTTATTTTGCCTAACTCGATCTTGATTTAGAGCTTTGTTGGATAACAATACCATCACCCTGATTTACAAGGTTTTTATTAATAATAAAATCTTGTCTGACACAGTAAGAGGTTGGGGATATTCATGCAACAAAGGTTTGGATTTAATATAATATGAACCCCATCGCTTTTGACTAATTTTTGAGCGGCTTTACAGAATCTTCATAATACATAGATTTTTATCCATAAAAATACGGAACAAAGCATCTATTTTTTACTAAATCTACGGTTTTTTACTACAAAAAAAAACAGGGATATTTGTGGCACTGAAGCTCGGATAAATTTAACTATTATTACGATAACTTAAACATTTATTTACCGAAAAATTGTGGTTTAAAGCCTCCTCTTTTAAGAGGATAAAAAGAAATTTTTTCATGATTAGTCAATCCTATCCGTTTTAAAGGAGAGGTAATTCGCGCATTCTTGAAGAAAGCATAGCTTGCCTAGACAAATAATAAACAAAGTCAAAAAAATACTATCTTATTTCTATTGCCGAATAATGAAGGTCATTTCAGTTATCAGTTATCAGTTATCAGTTATCAGTACCGACAACTATTGCCGGAGCAAACGAAAATACGCTCATTGAATTTTTTTCATCCCCCTAAAAGGGGGAGGCTTTAAACCCAATATTTCGGTAAAAAGCCTCTCACTCGCTGTGGAGAAACAAGAAAAAATTTTCATTTTATTCAATCCTATCCGTTTTAGGGAGAGGTAATTATCAATTATCCATTATCAATTATTAATTATTGAATTCATCCTTTGATAAATTTTAACTTTGTCACCAATTAAACTAGATTCATCAAAGTATCTGAACTAACTATTTATTAAAAAAAGTAGACTTGTAAGCATTTCAGTCCGAATGCTGCGCAAACAGCTATTAGCTGTCAGCTCTCAGCTCTCATCAGGGGGCTTTAATGAATATAGACTTTAAGCCCAGCTTTTATAGTAAGTATAAATTCTGATTCAATTAGTAAAACTTTTATCTAAAACTTTTATCTAAAACTAAAAGCAATAGCTGATGGCTGAAGTGCTGACGGCTGAATGCTTACGTTGACTTTACAAAGGTTCAAGACTACCTTACAATCAATATTAACTTGAAAAAATATCAAAATATACCTTAAATTAACTATGTCCAAAAACAAAAGGAATGAGAAAGAAAGTACAGAAATTAAGGCAGAAAAAAAATTTAGCGACCCACAATACTACTTTAACAGAGAATTTAGTTGGTTAGAGTTTAACCGTAGAGTTTTATCTGAAGGTTTAGACTCCCGTACTCCTTTATTAGAGCGTTTAAAGTTTTTAGGAATTTTTAGTTCTAATTTAGATGAATACTTCATGGTCAGGGTAGCAATTCTGAAAAAACAAATAGAAGCTGAAGTTAATAAATTAACTCCAGATGGTCGTACTCCCCAAAAACAACTTGATGGGATTAATCACAGACTATTACCAATGGTTTCTTTACAACATCAATTCTTTGAGCAAACCCTAAGACCAGAACTAGCAAAAAATGGTATTTATATCCTAAATTATATAGACTTAAATCAAGAACAAAAAATATATCTACAAAAGTATTTTGAAGAACAGATATTTCCAGTTTTAACACCTTTAGCTATTGATGCTAGTCACCCTTTTCCCTATCTATCTAATCTCAGTTTTAATTTAGCAGTAATGCTGAAAAATCCAGAAACTCAGGAAGATTTATTAGCCAGAATTAAAGTCCCCAAAATATTACCTCGGTTTTTGCCCTTGCCAGAAAAATTACAGAGACAAGGTAAGGATGAAATAGTAAATTGGATGGGAGTGCCTCTCGAACAAATTATTGCTCACAATTTGGGTGCTCTGTTTCCTGGTATGGATATCCAAGAATATCACCTATTTCGGGTTACTCGTGATGCCGATCTATCAGTGCAAGAAGATGAAGGCGATGACTTGCTCTTGGCGATCGAAAAAGAACTAAGAAAACGCCGTATTGGTGGTACCGTAGTGAGAATGGAAATTAATCCAACAATGCCGAGTACATTAAAAAAGATGTTAATGGAAAAGTTGGAGCTGTTAGAAAAGGATGTATACACAGTCGATGGATTACTCGATCTCAAAGATTTGATGTCATTCATGGGGTTGCCATTGCCAAAACTCAAAGATCCAAATTGGGCATCTACTGTGCCATCTCGGTTGCAACATCATGGCGATCGCATAGCAACTTCTGACCGTAATAAGAATAATGGCATGGACTTTTTTTCAGTCATTCGCCAGAAAGATTTATTGGTACATCATCCATATCACTCTTTTACAAATACGGTACAAAATTTTATTACTCAAGCTGCCCACGATCCTCATGTTTTGGCAATTAAGATGACTCTCTACCGCACTTCTGGAGATTCACCTATTATCAATGCTTTGATTGCTGGAGCAGCAAATGGCAAACAAGTAGCAGTATTGGTGGAATTGAAAGCAAGATTTGATGAAGAAAATAATATTCAGTGGGCGCGGAAGTTAGAACAATCTGGCGTTCATGTTGTTTATGGTTTAGCAGGTCTGAAGACTCATACGAAAATTGTGATGGTGGTGCGTCAGGAGGAAGGTCATATCCGTCGCTATGTTCATATTGGCACTGGTAACTATAATCCCAAGACAGCTAAGTTTTATACTGATTTAGGTTTATTTAGCAGTTGCCCAGAGTTAGGAGCAGATTTAACTGATTTGTTTAATTTCTTGACAGGATATTCGCGTCAGCAGTCTTATCGGAAATTGTTGATAGCTCCTGTAAATATGCGCGATCGCTTTATTAAGCTAATTAATCGTGAAATTGAGAATTGCAAAAATGGAGAAACAGGTCGCATTGTTGCTAAGATGAATTCTTTGGTGGACTCTAAAATAATTGCTAAGTTATACGAAGCTTCTCAAGCAGGGGTGAAAATTGATTTGATTATACGAGGTATTTGTTGTCTGTGTCCTGGTTTAGAGGGTGTAAGTGAAAATATTAAGGTAGTAAGTATTATTGGGCGTTATTTAGAACACTCTCGTATTTTCTATTTCTACAATAATGCTCAAGAGGAATTATATATTGGTTCTGCGGACTGGATGCCTCGCAATCTTGACCGTCGGGTAGAAGCTATTACGCCTATTGAAGATCCTGACTTAACGAAGGAGTTGCAAGAGATTATGGGTATTCTGTTATCTGACAACCGTCAAGCTTGGGATTTACAATCAGATGGTCAGTATATTCAGCGTCACCCTGTTAAAAATTCTCCAGAATTGGGTTCTCATAAAATTTTGATGGAAACGGCAGTGAGTAATTAGGGTTTGCTGAAGAAAGGAGAGTGTGGTCCGTGTGGTCCGTGTGGTCCGTGGAGGAGTAGGGGAGGGTGGGGAGTGGGGGAGTGGAGGAGTAGGGGAGTGGGGGAAATTGAGAAAGATTTGGCAATGGTGCTTGTGATGGAACATTTTTTTTACCGACAGGACTTACGCAAATCCGGTTAAACAGCCATAGAATAGTTAAGTCAGGAGTCCTCAGTCCTCAGTCCTCAGTCCTCAGTCCTCAGGAGGAGAAAGATAAGACAAGATGAGGGTAGTTATGGCAATTGGAGAATTTTTTTTATGTCCAATTAAACGGGTTTGATATTATCGGGGTTAAGACTGAGGCATTGCGGGTTAAGACATTGCAGCATAATAATAAGTTTTCCGATCAAAATTTGTGAGAGGATTTGGGGACCAAACCCCCTACCATTTTAGCTGATTTAAGTTTGCTTGAAAATATCTCCCATAAACCCGGTTTCTAGCTCGATCGTGCAGAAGTCCCATATTTTTTTCTCAACAGTAGCAAATATAACATTATTATTTACTGAACTAAATAATATATAGATAGATATAATTCAATTATCATAAAAACTATAGTGCTAGAGTAAAAATGACTATTATCACAACTAGAGAAGCAGCTTTTTTATTAGGTATCTGTTGTCAACGAGTGAGAGTCTTGCTTGCTCAAAAAAGAATTAAAGGTGCTTATAAGCATAACGGATTTTGGCAAATACCTCTTTATGGGAAAATGCCTGTGGTCATACCGGGCAAAAGAGGTCCGAAAGGTGTTTGGTGTCATCACAAACGAAAGAAGCCGACCATAGTTCATGTTAATCAACATAGAATTAGAAAAAATGGAGATAGAATTAGAAACGATCCTCTAATGACTCCCGACCAATTAATACCAGTAGTCTGCTTGAAGCAGACAAATCGTAACGATTTTGGTTATCAGATGATTATTGAGGGTCCGTGTCGTATAGTTTATCGGCCTTACGAACCCTTGGATTGTGGGGCGCATTTGTGGATTGAGACATACGAGCCTGTGCAATTTGTGGATACTCAGTTTAAACCTTTTGCAGCTAGACGAAGTTATAAAAATGTCAAACGTCAATATGGTTAAGTGGTTTAGTTGCAGTTGTTAGGCTTCCTTTTTCAGCAGAACTTGAAACTGTTGAACTAAGGTTATAGCGGTAGTCAAAAAGGTGATTATTTACAGAAAAGCTGAAACGGCAGAATGCTCATAAGCAAACTTCTGCCTTTCCGTTTGTCATATTGCGTAAACAGCTCTCGCTGCCTTTTGCTATAACTAAGACTTTGGTTTAGAAATCGAACTAACGTGCAACTCTTTCAATTGCTTTTTATCAACTTCAGACGGTGCATTTGTCAACAAACATTTAGCCTGCTGAGTCTTCGGAAATGCAATTACATCTCGAATTGATTCTTCACCAGCTAACAACATCACCAATCGGTCTAAACCATAAGCAATACCGCCATGGGGGGGAGTGCCATATTCAAAAGCTTCCAACAAAAAGCCGAACTTACTATCAGCTTCTTCATCAGATAAACCAATAGCTTCAAACACTTTTTCCTGAATATTTCGTTGATATATCCGCAGACTACCACCGCCGATTTCATAACCATTAAAAACCAAATCATAAGCCTGCGCTCGTGCTGTTTTCAAGTCATTAATATCGTCTGGGTGAGGTGCAGTAAATGGGTGATGCAAAGCTTCCAAACGTTTTTCATCCTGATTCCATTCAAACATAGGAAAATCTGTCACCCACAATAGACTGATTTTATCGCGGTCAATTAATCCCAACTCTTCACCCACTACTAAGCGCAAACGGTCTAAAGTTTTGTTGACAGTATTCACATCACCAGCGCCAAATAATAGCAGATGACCTGGTTTTGCTCCCGTGCGTTCTAACAACTCCTGTTTTTGTTCGTCGGTGAGGTTGTCTTTGATAGCTCCAATAGTGTCAATTTTGCCTCCCTCTTTGACACGAATATAAGCCAAACCTTTGGCACCTGCTTCACTTGCTTCTTTAAATAAATCGCCACCGGGTTTAATTCTAACATTGGAGATAGCATCGTTACCTCCAGGAATAGGCAACACTTTCACTATTCCACCAGCAGCAACCGCTCCAGAAAATACTTTGAAACCAGAATCTTTCACTAAGTCGGAGACATCCACCAACTCTAACCCAAACCGAATATCTGGTTTATCGCTGCCATAACGATCCATTGCTTCTGCATAAGTCAAGCGAGGAAATGGTAGAGGTAAATCTACACCTTTGACTTTCTCAAAAATATATCTCACCAACTCCTCATTTAATTGGATAATTTCCTCCTGAGACATGAAACTCATTTCCATATCTAACTGAGTAAATTCTGGCTGTCTATCCGCTCGCAAATCTTCATCCCGGAAACAACGGGCGATTTGATAGTAACGGTCAAAACCAGACACCATCAACATTTGTTTGAACAGTTGGGGAGACTGGGGTAGGGCAAACCACTCCCCTGCATGAACGCGACTAGGCACAAGATAATCCCGCGCTCCTTCTGGAGTAGAGCGAGTGAGAATGGGAGTTTCGATTTCTATGAAATTTTGTTCGTCTTCCAGGAAACGACGGATCGCTTTGATGACTTCATGGCGCAGTTGCAGGTTTTTAGTCATACGTTCCCTTCTCAAATCTAAGTAGCGATATTTGAGTCGCAACTCTTCCCGGACAGATTCTGTTTCGGCAGTGGAAACTTGAAATGGTAATTGTTTCCCTAAACTATTCAACAGTTTAATGTCATCGGCATAAATTTCTACTTCGCCAGTAGGAAGTTTGGGGTTGAGAGATTCTTCTGGACGACGACTGACTCGACCTGTAATTTGCACGACATATTCATTGCGAATATCTCCAGCTATTTGATATGAGTCAGGAGTCCGCTCTGGGTCACTAACAATTTGGACAATACCCGTGCGATCGCGCAAGTCTAAAAAAATTACGCCCCCATGGTCTCGACGACGGTCTACCCATCCACAGAGGTTTACAGTTTCTTCAATATTATTACTATTTAGTTGGCCGCAATAATAGGTTCGCATAATTATCTTACAAATTTAACTAAAAAATAAATTTTATCATTATATTACTGGGATGCCGATAAATCATTAATAATTTTAGGTTAAATTCGGATTTAACAAACAAATATTGTTAGGACTTAGGGAGTACAACCTATTTTCGTCCGAAGCGACCGACAGGGTTTGCGGAGCAGTCCGGAACGGAAAGCAATCTCAAATCCTAGTTTTTCGTACCTCATGGGTAATATAGCAATTCTCATATTGGTGAGGTACGCGCATTCGTTTGTTTTAGGGAGTAGGGAGTAGGGAGTAGGGAGTAGGGAGTAGGGAGTAGGGAGTAGTAATTCGAGAAACAGGGGATAGAAAAAAAAGAAAAACAACTGTATCTCACAAAGCATGAGAAAGGCTATATCATGTCCGGATGAGCACTTATAAATAAACGACCGAGGAGTCAGTCCTCAGGAGTCAGGAGGAAAAAACAAGGAAGAGGAGAAGAAAGTTTTTGATCGCTAACAGGACTTACGCAAATTGACTTTTAAAGCACCATTTGTAGGGGTAAATTGCATTCCTACTCCTCATAAGTAGAGTCTCTGCGTAAGTCCTGACTAAATTAAGCGGACATGATATAAGTCCTGATTGTAATATTTTCTTAGTAGTGGCGTGACACGCCTAAAACTGTATAGAACCCCTAACCGGATCTATTTAAAAGGGAGTGTGGGAGGTGTGGGAGGTGTGGGAGGTGTGGTCAGGGTGGGGAGTGTGGGGAGATGGAAGCATTATTCTACCTTTTTCCCCTATCCTCTAACTGGAACTCCTGGCTTCACCAGGACTGACTTCACCAGGACTTTGCCAAAAACCTGTACCGCTTGCAAAGATACGGTTAGGGGTTCTATAATAGATTTTTGTTTCTAGGTGTCTTTATCAAAATAACATGGGTCGCGCAACCCCGCCTTTTAAGGCGCAATATTTTTGGAGCTTTTCTCAAATCCCCTTCCCCTGCTAGCTCCCCTCCACGGTCGGGGCCCGCGGGTGGGTTAGGGGTGGGTACACTTGCTGACTTGCACACCTTGCAGACTTGCTGACTTCGTTATCTCCCCATCTCCCCATCTCCCCATCTCCCCACACTCCCCACACTCCCCTTTTGACTTGCACATAGCGCTATACTGCTAATAATCTGACTTAATGCTGCTGGTATTAAGGGAACCCAATAACCTTGAATGAGTAGGAATAAACAGCTACTATACAAAATTAGAATAGCTCCTACGTTAACAATAATAGAAATTGGAACTGAGCGGATTTGCCAAACTAATATTCCTCCTATGACAGACCAACTCCAAATCCATAGACCATCTCCCCACCACTGCCAAACTTTTAATAAAGAGCGATCGTCAAGTACAGCACTGATAATTTGACTGGTCATTTGTGCTTGTACAAATACACCACGCATCTGTTGACTAGACTGTCTATTCAAACTGTAGGGAGTAAAAAAATCATCTGGTTTACTTTCAGCAGTTACCCCAATTATTACAATTTTATTTTTTGCTACACTGAGGTCAACTTCATTCTGGAGTACATCCTTCAGAGTAACTGACTCAGCAATTTTTCCGGAACGATAGTTCAGCAACATTTGATATCCTCTATTATCAATGTTTTGCTAACCTCCTGCTGGAGTTTCTTTTATTCGCTGGAAAAGCACTTGACCGAGACGCAAGTGAGATTCAGTAGTTATTTCTGCCTTAATTCCTTCAAATGATAAATAGTTTTGTGCTAACGCCATACTTAAGGAGTGTTTAGTCGGGCAAAATTCACTGTCTTCCATTTGCCATAAATAACGTCGGAGAATGCCATCCCTATCTACAATTACATCACTAAATTTGACTCGCTCTTTTGGTACTTCTGGTGGTGGTTTTATTGCCTCAGTTTTAGATTCAGGATGTTTACAAATAACAAATAAATCTATATTTTCTTTTAGTTGTTTAGCTAAATCAGTTTCTTCAGGGAATACAGGAAAATCACGATAAATATCTAAACCAATAGCACGAGGTTGATGGGGTTTTAGTTTAACTAAAATTTGAGCTAGTGCTGTATCTGATAAAGAAGAATCTGTATAACTTTTCATTCCCATTTCACGTTGATATTTTAAGTCATTTTCTGTTACTTCAATAACTAATAAACGGGGGTCAATTCCTTCATTGGGACGCAGACGCATTAATTTGTCGTAGGTTTTTAATTCCCAATATTCTAAAATTCCTAAGTGTCTAATACTACTTACTGTCAAGGTGACAAATATACTGACAGTTGCTAAGAATACTGGTTTTAAATATTGTCTAAATTTAGGTGGTAATAAATCTGGAAAATTATTTGATTTGTCTGCAAATTTAGGAATAATTCCTGCTCTTAATTGTTGTAGAGTTGGAGGTATTGTTGTGGGGTTTTGAAACAGAACTGGCAACCAACTAGCATAGGGGGAATTTGTTTCTACACCTTGTAGTCTTTGTTGCGATCGCTGCACTGCTGCATTTAAAGTCAATGGTTGTTGATTTTCAGTATTATTTAACTCTTCCAGCAGATATTTGAGGAATTTTTTAGCCACATTATTTGGAATGATTTCCCGCATCACAATTAAGTGGGGAATTTGTAATTCTACTAGCTGTGATGCTAATCCTAAACCATCACAAGAATTAAAAAGTGCGAGCTGTAATCCATTAGCAATGGCTTGTTTTAAGCCATATTTTAATTCTTCAATTGTGAGGCTTTCTGTCTCATTAATATAAATTTTTCCCTTTTCTTGTTCGGTTCTACTATGACCAGCAAAATATAGAATATCCCAGTTTTTTGCCCAGAGTTGCTCATTAATATCTTGACGCCTTGGTTGATTAAGATGATGAATTTCTGAGCAAATAATTTTTTCTAGATGTTTTTTCTCTTCTGTATAATCAAGCTCTTTTTCTCCAAATATTGCTAATATTTTGAGTTTTTTTTGTGGCTTTCTATATTGCTTAATGTCGGTAATTTTTGCGCCACTAAAAACCAATGAGGCTAAATTATAATCATCAAAAAATCTCCAGCGATGCCAAGGTAGTCTTTGTAAATTAATATCATCAGTTTGAATGATAAAACGAGTTTTTATAGATTTATCTAATTTTTGTAAAAGTAATTCTTGAGCTGGTCTAAAATCCTCTGAATCTAGCCATTGATTCAAACATGATTCTAATTGTTGTGCTACTTTTTCACATTCTTCTTGAGGATTTACATTAGTTTTTTGTTGACTATTTGATTCTTCTGTTTCTAATTCAATTCTAGTAGATAAACCAAGGAAAGGTGGATGAAGTTGTTGATAATAAAATTGAAAATATTCATATAATAAAGAAATTTCAGAATTTTTTGGTAAATGAGCGCTACATTCAACTTCATGTTGTTTTCCTTCTTTTCCTATACTTAAGTGAACAGGAAATCCATTCTCCCAATTACCAGACAAAATCCTGAGAACGACTAGCTGACTCATATTACAGTTATAATAGTTCGGTACTGGTCAGGACTTACGCACGGACACGCTTATCCAGTGAGTAGGAATGCAATTTACCCCTACATATGGCGCTTTCAAGGGAGTTGCATGCGTAAGTCCTGTTGGTTTGACAATTTCTATAATAGTCCTATGAATAAAGTTGTAAAATTTTGTTTATTATCAACTTTAATTGGCATTATTGTGGCACTTATTCCCACTTTTAATGCTTTTAACCAATTACAAATATTAACATATAAAGCTAGTGCTGAAAATCAGAATAACTCCCGAATACGCTTTCAAATGCCAGAAGGGGAATCTCAAGGGTCTCCCGAAGGGGAATCTCAAGGGTCTCCCAACAATAGAAAAGGTGCTGGTAGTCGCGGGGAATGTCCCAAAGTTGAACCACCTTTGACTGCTTTAGTACCTATAAACCCTCCTATATTAACCAGTGCCAAATATCCGACTTTTTGGTTTTATATTCCTTATCCGGAAATACAGGGGTTAGAGGCAAAATTTGTGTTTGTGGCAAAACCAAGGAAAAAGGAAGATGGGGTTTATCGCGTTCAGTTTCCTCTAGAAAATACTCCTGGAATTATTCGAGTGACATTACCAGAAACGGAATCGCCTTTAGAAATTGACAGAGAATATTCTTGGGCATTTGCTGTTATCTGCGATCCAGAAGATTCTAGTCAAAATATTGCCATTTCTGGTGGGGTGCGACGAAAGTCTATTTCTGAGTTAGAGAGTGAGTTAGGTGCTGCTGTTTTAGGACGCGATCGCGCAATTATTTATGCTGCTAATGGTCTCTGGTTAGATAGTTTGACCAGTTTAGCAGAATTGCGACTAGCTAAACCGAAGGATGATACGGTTAAAACTGACTGGGAAGATTTACTGGGAGCAGAAGCAGTGAAGTTAGATAAATTTTCTGACAAACCTATTGTTGATTGTTGTAAATAGGAAGCTAGCTAGACACGGATTATGCCACGGATACACGGATTTGGATTGGTTTGTTCTGGTATTTGCGGCCAGCTAGACAGCTAGACACGGATTATGCCACGGATACACGGATATGGATTGGTTTGTTCTGACATTTGCGGTCAGATAGACAGCTAGACAGCTAGACACTGATTATGCCACGGATACACGGATGAAGATTGATTAGTCCTGACATTTGCGACCAGCTAGACACTGATTATGCCACGGATACACGGATATGGATTGCCTAATTCTGGTATTTGCGGCCAGCTAGACAGCTAGACACGGATTATGCCACGGATACACGGATATAGATTGGTTAGTCCTGACATTTGTGGCCAGCTAGACACTGATTATGCCACGGATACACGGATGAAGATTGATTAGTCCTGACATTTGCGACCAGCTAGACACGGATTATGCCACGGATACACGGATATAGATTGGTTAGTCCTGACAATGGATTGCCTAATTCTGGTATTTGTGGTTAAATTATTTTCTAGTAATGGGGATGGCAGTAGAACCATCAATTTTATAGTTTAAGATTTTTTTTCTGATCTGAAGGTGCAAATATGAGAGGTAGAGTCACAGCAGTACATGAAAATTTAACCTATAAGACTATTGGAGCAGCGATGACTGTTCATAATAAATTGGGGCCTGGTTATCAAGAAAAAATTTATCAGCGATCGCTTGAGGAACAGCTAAGAAATGAGGGAATTGGTTTTCAGCCTCAAGAACATTTACCTGTTTATGAATCGGATAATTTGTTAGGCTTTTATATTCCTGATTTCATTGTAGAGGAAAAAGTGATTCTAGAAATCAAAGCTTTTGCAACTTTGCATCAGAAGTATTTGGGACAAGTGATTACTTATCTCAATCATACAAATTTACCTATTGGTTTATTGATTAATTTTGGCGCTCGAAGTTTGCAGTTTCGGCGAGTATTTCCCTCTCCTTCCGCTCTCAAATATCCTCACTATTATCAATGGATATTTGTGCCTGATTGGTTAAAAGCACAAAAGCAGCAACAGGAGTGGGATGACCTTCCTTTTTAAGCTGTTGTAGATTTAAACGACTCTAGTAGACAAGAATTATGCCATAGATATACGGATTAGCCAATCTTAATCCGTATATCCGTGGCCGAATCAGTGTGAGCGCCAAATTGCCAATGAATCAATCTTAATCCGTATATCCGTGGCCGAATCAGTGTGAGCGCCAAATTGCCAATGAATCAATCCTAATCCGTATATCCGTGGCCGAATCAGTGTGAGCGCCAAATTGCCAATGAATCAATCTTAATCCGTATATCCGTGGCCGAATCAGTGTGAGCGCCAAATTGCCAATGAATCAATCTTAATCCGTATATCCGTGGCCGAATCAGTGTGAGCGCCAGATTGCCAATAAATCAATCTTAATCCGTATATCCGTGGCCGAATCAGTGTGAGCCCACTCTCCCTGCAAAACAAACGGTGCCCACAAAAACGCCACCTTACCATCATCCCACATTTCCAACTGTGCCGATCGCAACGCCGCTGCTGGCGATAAACCTTCCTCCCACATTTTCCGATAAAACTTCACCATCAACTCTGAAGTCCCTCCATCATCCACAGACCATAAACTTACCATCACTCGTTCCCCACCTGCATACATCAAACCCCTAGTCAACCCCACCAAACCTTCTCCACTCACATTTTTACCTAACCCGGTTTCACACGCACTCAATACTATTAACTCTGCTGGTAAGTTTAAGTTAAAAACATTAGGTGTTGTCAAATAACCTTCCACTTCCTTTCCTTGTTCGTTCACCAGTGATAACACTATTCCAGAGTTTTCCGGCAATTCATCATTGAAAAATCCGTGGGTGGCTAAATGTACAACCCTATAGTCACTTATTTCTGAAGCTTGGGCGTTTTTGAGGTTAGCTGCAAAATCATAAACTTGCATCTTTTGGTTATCCGGTACTAATGCTAATATTTGGTCTGCTTCCTGGCGCGTATACTTCAGTCTTGACCATTCTTGACCTTCAAGTGGTGTACCTCTGGTGAGGGATACGGTGATTTTTAATTCTTGCTCAGTTGTATCATCTTGGGATATGTTTTTATTTGTGACTCGTTCATCGTCAGCATTGAAAACGGGGTCAGCTATCACTGCTATAGTTTTCGGTGCTAGTTGGTTTGGGTATTTCCTCTGGTTGTAAATGGTGGATGCAGAGGGAAGGTTGACTATTTCATGGTTGACAATCAGGGGTTGATATGGTAAGTCGGGATTCGTCTGTGGTGGCGGTAATACACTGAAAGGAATGTATTGGATAATGCCATCACTGATTATGGCGAGGCGTTTGTTTTTCAGTTGGTCTGCTACTGGAAGTAATAGCATTTCACTGACTTTGGCCGCCTGAATTTCTACTTCTCCTGTACCTGCATCCTGTTCTGCTTTGTCTTTGAGAAACTTCAGAAATTCTTGGACGGTAGTAGCGATATCTCCTGCTCTGGGGAGTTCGTGAACGGTTACGGAGTCGGGAGTGACTGCCCATAGGTAACTGCGGCCTCCTCCTAACCAGTAGGATAAGAGGATGGTGTCGCTGTCAACTACTTCTTGAATTTGACTGATGGTTAAAGGTTTGGGGTATTTGAGGTTGGCGTAACGAGGGCTAATTTTTTTGATTTGGGTTTCCAGTTGTTGTAGTTGGGTTTGGATGGTTCTGATTTCGGTTTTGATTTTTTCTCGTTCCCCATCAGAGAGTTTGCTAGTATGTAGAGCTTGGGTTTTGGCTCCTATTCGTTGGATGAGTTGGCGTTCCTGTTGGAGGAGTTTGGGGTCAATATCTTTGCGGATATCGGCGTTAGCTTCCGTAAGTAGTTCGATGAGACTGCGGGAGCGGGCACGTTCGGAGATTTCTAAGGCTGTGATGTGGTGGTTAGCATTGGGGTTTTGTTTATGGAGTTCCATGAGAATGTATATGTAATTTCGGTAAATGTATTGCCATTCAGCGAAGAAGGAAGTGCGTAACTCTTGGCTGACTACTTTGGTGCGTAGGTTTTCAATGATTTCAATGGCTTGTTTGATGTCAGTTAATGCTTCCTTGAGTTGACCCTTATCAACTTTTCTCACAGCAATACCATTAATAGTGTTAGCTTCTCCTTCCCGATCTCCTACTTGTCGCCGTAAAGTTAAGGATTGGTTGAGGAACTCTAGCGCCTTTTCCTGTTCTCCTAAATCGCCGTAAATAGTACCCATATTATGGAGACTTCTAGCTTCTATTGCCTTATCTTCTACCTGCTTTGACAAAGATAAAGATTGGTTGTAAAAATCTAGCGCTTTTTCATTTTCTCCTAAATCGCTATAAACACCACCAATATTATCGAGAGTATTACTTTCTGCTGTCTTGTCTTCTATCTGCTTTGACAAAGATAAAGATTGGTTGTAAAAATTTAGTGCCTTTTGCTTTTCTCCTAAATCGCTATAAACACCACCGATATTATTGAGAACGACAGTTTCTGTTTTCTTATTTCTTACCTGCTCTGACAGAGATAAAGACTGTTTGAAATAATCTAGCGCCTTTTGCTTTTCTCCCAAATCGCTGTAAATTTGACCAATATTATTGAGAGTTTTAGCTTCTGTTGCCTTATCTCCTACCTGCTTTGACAAACCCAAGGATTGCTTGTAAGAATTTAATGCTCCTTGCTTTTCTCCTAAATCGCTGTAAATTTGACCAATATTATTGAGAGTAGTAGCTTCTATTTTCTTGTCTCCTATCTCTTTTGACAGAAGTAACGATTGGTTGTAAAAATTTAGTGCCTTTTGCTTTTCTCCTAAATCGTTATAAATTGCACCAATATTGTTGAGAGTAGCAGTTTCTATTTTCTTGTCTCCCATCTCTTTTGACAGAAGCAACGATTGGTTGAAATAATCTAGTGCCTTTTGCTTTTCTCCTAAATCGCTGTAAATTTGACCAATATTATTGATATTAGAAGTTTCTACTTTCCGATCTCCTACCTCCCTTGACAGAGATAAAGACTGGTTTAAATAATCTAGCGCCTCTTGCTTTTCTCCTAAATCATTGTAAAGAAGAGCAATATTATTGAGAATAGTAGCTACTATTTTCTTATCTCCTATTTGTCGGGACAAAAGTAAGGATTGCTTATAGAATTCTAGCGCTTTTTGGTTTTCTCCTAAATCATTGTAAATCTTACCAATGCCAGTAAGTACGATAGCTTCTCCTGGTTTATTATCTGATTTCCTTAAAAGGGGCAATGCCTTTTCCCACTTCTGAAGCGCTTTTTGTAAAGACTCTTTTGTTCCCTGCTGATATAGTTGAGTGCCCTCCTTTATTAATCTAATAGCCTCTTGACGAATACCATCAAGCGATCGCTCCCCCTCTCCCTGCACCAAAACCTCCTGCTGACGAGCATCATTTGAGCTACTCTTAATCCGTGTATCCGTGGCCGAATCCGTGTGAGCCGACTCTCCCTGCACCAAAACCTCCTGCTGACGAGCATCATTTGAGCTACTCTTAATCCGTGTATCCGTGGCCGAATCCGTGTGAGCCGACTCTCCCTGCACCAAAACCTCGTGCTGACGAGCATCATTTGAGCTACTCTTAATCCGTGTATCCGTGCCCGAATCCGTGTGAGCCGACTCTCCCTGCACCAAAACCTCGTGCTGACGAGCATCATTTGAGCTACTCTTAATCCGTGTATCCGTGCCCGAATCCGTGTGAGCCGACTCCCCCTGCACCAAAACCTCCTGCTGACGAGCATCATTTGAGCTACTCTTAATCCGTGTATCCGTGGCCGAATCCGTGTGAGCCGACTCCCCCTGCACCAAAACCTC
>JAXHSW010000002.1:23153-23309 GCA_034190295.1 Cyanobacteriota bacterium
CCGTGTGAGCCGACTCCCCCTGCACCAAAACCTCCTGCTGACGAGCATCATTTGAGCTACTCTTAATCCGTGTATCCGTGGCCGAATCCGTGTGAGCCGACTCCCCCTGCACCAAAACCTCCTGCTGACGAGCATCATTTGAGCTACTCTTAATCC
>JAXHSW010000002.1:23409-23947 GCA_034190295.1 Cyanobacteriota bacterium
GTGTATCCGTGGCCGAATCCGTGTGAGCCGACTCCCCCTGCACCAAAACCTCGTGCTGACTAGCATCATTTGAGCTACTCTTAATCCGTGTATCCGTGGCCGAATCCGTGTGAGCCGACTCCCCCTGCACCAAAACCTCGTGCTGACTAGCATCATTTGAGCTACTCTTAATCCGTGTATCCGTGGCCGAATCCGTGTGAGCCGACTCTCCCTGTACCAAAACCTCCTGCTGACTAGCCTCAACAGAACTTCCCATCATCACATTAATCACCGAAAACAAAGCCACAAATCCTGTTAATAACCCTAACCCAAAACCTTTCCGCAAGCTGCAATATTTCCACAGAACTAAACGCCATTTTTTATTCATAATAATCTCCTTTTTTTCAGTTATCAGTTATCAGTAGTTCAGTAGAAATATTTGGGACTACTAGACTGACACCTAATCCGTACATCCGTGCCCGAATCCCTGTGAGCTTTTTCAGTTATCAGTTATCAGTAGTTCAGTAGAAATATTTGGGACTACTAGACTGACACCTAA
>JAXHSW010000002.1:24047-26528 GCA_034190295.1 Cyanobacteriota bacterium
TCCGTACATCCGTGCCATAATCCGTGTGAGCTTTTTCAGTTATCAGTAGTTCAGTAGAAATATTTGGGACTACTAGACTGACACCTAATCCGTACATCCGTGCCATAATCCGTGTGAGCTTTTTCAGTTATCAGTAGTTCAGTAGAAATATTTGGGACTACTAGACTGACACCTAATCCGTACATCCGTGCCATAATCCGTGTGAGCTTCAGTTGTCAGCGGTGCGTTACATTTCATTAACTACTGGACTACTATTTATATCAACTTCAACCAACCACATATATCGTGTAAAATTAGACAATTATTATTGCTAAAGGAAATACAGAAAGATTGAGCGATCGCTCCCATCATTTCCCACCATTTCTATTTACAAACCCACTGAATTATGGTAAGCAAAATTGATTATTAACATGACACAGATAATTTCTATTTATTTATCGGGATGTAATTATCAAAATATGCAGTTTACAGAACTTTTCATTTCAGTCGGCCACAGTAGAGACCTTGTATAACAAAAATGCGAACGTCCCTACAAAGTTTTAGGTATGGCAATAAATTTTTCTTCTAGCCAACTTTTTTTTACTGAAAGTGCATATTTTTCCAATTCTCTCCTAAAAATATATAGATAAGAACTTTCACAGTTAAATATATGAAGCAAACAATTTCATTCCCCTATTCCCTATTCTCTACTCCCTGACTAATAACTATAGCAGTTCTTTAACATAAGAGGTACAAGATCCCCCTGCCCCCGTGCTTAAAAAGAGGGTAGACTTCAAAGTCCCCCTTTCCAAGGGGGATTTAGGGGGATCGTAAATGTATCTCATAACTAATAACTATTAACATTCACTTGTTAACTACTATGAGAAAACGTATAACTCTAGAAGAAAAATTTTCAACTTTTATCGAAGTTGATGGGGTAAAAGATTATCCTTACATTGGGTGGATATCTGACAATACCTTAAAAAAAAATATCAAGAAAATTGTTAAAGCTGACTCCCAAATAAACGAGCAATACTTATCCATTTATCTCTATAAAATTGCGCAACAAAATCACTATCCAGAAAGTGGAAAAATTCCCAACAAACAATCATTAATTGCTAGCCATCATCTATCAGCTTATCTAGAAGAAAATTGTTATTACCAAGCCTTAAAAATTTATCAAAAGCTACAACCATATAACTACAACATCACCAAAGTAGGCATTTTCTTAATGGCTAGGGAAGTTGCTGCTAACCCTGAAGCATTTAAAGACTATAATTCTAGTATTAGCAGTTTCAAAACTTATGCCGGAAATAAAATTTATGTAAAAGTAATAGATCGACTGAGACAAGGTAGAGACCAAGAAAAATATTCCGATACAGGATTACTCCGAAATGTTTCCATCACAAAAGTCAAAGAATCTTTAAATTTAGCTGACATTAAAGAGGAAGAAAAGCGTCGATGTTTACTGGCTTTGCAATGTTTCAAAAAGAAATATTTTCCTACCAAAAAACAAGGTAGTAAACAACTCCAAACTCCTTCAATAAAAGACCTAGAAGGCTTTGCAAAATTATATCAAAAATTGAGTCCTGAAAAGGAAAAAATTACAGGTCTGGAAATTAGGCGGTTGCTTGATATTTGCCTACAAGCATTAAAAAGGGCAAGGAAAAAAACCTTCATTTCTCTAGACGGAATTGACATAGAAAAAGATTGGGAAAATGTTGCTAATAATAACCATATTTATCAACAGGAACGTCTATATTTACAACAACAAATCCACAGAGTATTAATTGATGTAATTCAGGGTTTACCAGATGAAGCTAAAACAATATTTGAACTTGTATTTGGGTTAAATATTAATCAGGAAGATGTAGGAAAATACTTCATAGGACGTGACCAAAGTTCGGTCGGTAGAAGAATAAAAACTCAGACAAAAAAGATTTTGCAAGCTGTAGGTATTTGGAGTCAAAAAAACTGGCAAATAACCCTTAATTCAGAACAACTGAAAGTTATGGATAAAGAACTGGAGCCATACTTAGAAAACTATTTTAAGACTCCATTTGTAGAATTTTTGACAACTAAAATGGAAGGAATGCCAGATAAAATTCCTTTATGCAAGATATTTTATGGTCAATGTGAATCAAAAGTGTCATTATTTCTACAGCAGTATCCAAAAATATCTGAAGATGACTTGAAAAAGAGGTTAGCTGAAGTCAAGCAAAATTTGCAGATAGAGTTAGAAAAATATGTAGCAGATAATTATTCTAAGTCTTTAGCAACATCAGAATCAGTTAAACAAAAAGTCACCATTTTTATTGAAAATTATCTCAAAAACGCACCCTACGCCAACTTTTCATTACAGGATTTATATCATGTTCAGATAATCAGTTATAAAAAGCCTTCTGCCTTCTAACCTTGCTCTTTCCCTTCTGCCTTCAGTCCTCTGCCTTCTGCCTTCGGTCCACAGATATTATAACAACCGAACATGATATTACGCTGTAA
>JAXHSW010000002.1:26628-28858 GCA_034190295.1 Cyanobacteriota bacterium
GGGCGAATGCCATATATTACGCTGTAAGGGCGAATGCCATATATTACGCTGTAAGGGCGAATGCCATATATTACGCTGTAAGGGCGAATGCCATATATTACGCTGTAAGGGCGAATGCCATATATTACGCTGTAAGGGCGAATGCCATTCGCCCCTACTAGATGTGGCGGTTATGCCTAATTCCTGATTAATTAAAAATAAAGAGGAAAAATTATGTCTACACTAGAAGAATTAATAGTCATTTATCCACAGCAATTACTATTAGAATTATCATCAAAAGATATAGATAAAGCCTGGTCTACAAAACATCAATTTTCTAATAATATTTCTCAGTGGAATGCTTATCTAAATCGTTTGTGTTTACAAGTCATTATTCGGTGGTTAGAAACTGAACTTGATTTAAAATTTGTTGTTAATTCAGATAAAAATTTAGCCAGTATTTGGGAAGTAGTCAACGGTACACCCATTACTTTAAATCAGGAGAATAATCAAACAAAACTGGTAATTATTCCCAGTGAAACAATAGATACTGACGAATTTCGCGTTCCTCAAGAATGGGTTGATATTTCTGAGTGGGTTGCTGATTATTATTTGGCAGTACAAGTTAATCCTGATGATAGTTGGTTAAGAATTTGGGGGTATGCAACTCACCAACAATTGAAAAATCAAGGAATTTATGATGAAAGCGATCGCTCCTATTATATAGATGGGGAAGATGTTATTGAGAGTTTAAATGTAATGTGGGTAGCACAAGAATTATGTCCCCACGAAACTGTAAAAGTGGAGCCATTACCTATATTATCTGCAACTCAGATAGAAATTCTACTCGCACAACTCAGTCGAGAAATAGAAGATTTTCCCCATCTAGATATACCATTTTCCCAGTGGGGTGCATTGTTAGCAAATGAAGATTTGCGACAACAATTATATCAACGACGACTAGCAGGAGAAATTGTTGAAACACCAATAATTTTATCTAAATGGTTTGATGATTTAGTAGAAATTGGTTGGCAAACTATTGATGAATTTATAGCACAAAGAACAGGGAAATTAAACTGGGCATTTAGTAGGTGGAAAAAAACCACAGATGACTGGCAATCAATTAATAATTCAATAAATTTAATTTATCGTAGTAATGATGAAGAACAACGAAAAATTGAAGCTTATAAACTAGGAGAAAAAGCTCCGAACGACCCCAAAGTAATTAATGCTTTAGTCTATCTTTTAGAAAATACTAAAAATCTAGAAACTCGTTGGGCAGCAGTAGATAGTTTATGGATGATAGACAAAAATCATCCACTTGCAGGAAAACGTCAAATCGAAAGTTTAGAAATATCAGGGACAAATCATTTAGTAGCATTAATGGTAGCAATATTACCCAAAGGTGAAAATAAATTTTCCCTATTAGTACGGGTATATCCTGACAGTAGTCGTTACTTACCTGCTAACTTTAAATTGATAATTTTGGATGATAAAGACAATACCTTTTTAGAAGTAAAATCTAACGAAGGCGATAAGTATATTCAGCATAAGTTTAGCGTTAGACAGGGGGAAAAATTTGGAGTGAGATTAGGATTTGAAGAGAATCTAATTACTAAGTCTTTTTTGATTTAGTCAGCAACTTAATTAGTTAGTTAGTTAGTTAGTTAGTTAGTGGAATGGGCATCTTGCCCGTTCCAGATATTTTCCAGTTCCAGATATTTTGCCGTTCCAGATATTTTGCCGTTCCAGATATTTTCCAGTTCCAGATATTTTGCCGTTCCAGATATTTGCCCGTTCCAGATATTTTCCCGTTCCAGATATTTTGCCGTTCCAGATATTTGCCCGTTCCAGATATTTTGCCGTTCCAGATATTTGCCCGTTCCAGATATTTTGCCGTTCCAGATATTTGCCCGTTCCAGATATTTTGCCGTTCCAGATATTTTGCCGTTCCAGATATTTTCCAGTTCCAGATATTTGCCCGTTCCAGATATTTTCCAGTTCCAGATATTTTCCAGTTCTTGATATTTTTCCGTTCCAGATATTTGCCCGTTCCAGATATTTTCCAGTTCCAGATATTTTCCAGTTCTTGATATTTTTCCGTTCCAGATATTTTCCAGTTCCAGATATTTGCCAGTTCCAGATATTTTGCCGTTCCAGATATTTTTCCGTTCCAGATATTTTCCAGTTCCAGATATTTTCCAGTTCCAGATATTTTGCCGTTCCAGATATTTTTCCGTTCCAGATATTT
>JAXHSW010000002.1:28958-53601 GCA_034190295.1 Cyanobacteriota bacterium
TCCAGTTCCAGATATTTTCCAGTTCCAGATATTTTCCAGTTCCAGATATTTTCCAGTTCCAGATATTTTCCAGTTCCAGATATTTTCCAGTTCCAGATATTTTCCAGTTCCAGATATTTTCCAGTTCCAGATATTTTCACTCCCTGGCAGGATACTCACCCCACTTAATATTCATCCCGCCCCTCAGCAATATCCTAAAACAATTACAAATCAAAAATGATTGACTTTTGTAAGGGCGAATGCCATTCGCCCCTACGACTTTTAACTTCCGCGTAGCCGCACTCTGACCGAGACATGATATCATACATCAAATCACCAACGCCAACTTTTGAATATATAAACTTAATACATATAGACAATGGTACGATTAAAACTGTGGCAATTAGTAATTTTAGCTATTCCCCTGGTTAGTATTGTAGCTTTCCTGATGATATCTGCCGGAATGCAAATCAACCAGTGGGGAATAAACTGGATATGGGGCGTATTTATTCTCCTATTTGTGGGATGGCGTTGGTTACTGGTCAAATGGACGCGACCGGCAGTTGAACAAATGAAAGAGGTAATGGCAGAAGTCAATAAACAAATCGAACTTACTGATGACACCACAACCCTACCCACAAAAAGCGATGCAACTCTCCAGATAGAAACCGCCCTGCAAGAAATTCTCAAATCATCCCGCAACGACCTCCCTCTGTGGGAAGACTGGCAAACATTTTGGCAACGTTGTCAAACAGTAATAGTTGCTGTTGCTAATACTTACCATCCAGAGGGCAAATATCCTCTGCTCAATATCTACATTCCCCAAGCTTACGGTCTAATTCGAGGTACAGTTGATGATATGGATCGATGGATGCAAAAATTATCTCCAACTTTGAATCAAATAACTGTCGGTCAAGCGTATCAGGGATATGAAATTTATCGTAAATTAGAACCCTCTGCACGGAAACTTTTCCAAGCTTGGGGTTGGGTACAATGGTTTCTTAACCCAGTAGCTGCAGCAGCTAAACTAGCAAGTCGGCGTTACAGTGACCAGGCAAACCAACAGTTATTGATGAATTTCAGTCAGATATTGCGGGAAGTTGCATTACGAAATCTATGTCAGCAAGCGATCGCTCTCTACGGAGGCAACAAGCTAGAATTTTCTGAGTCTGTTATTGCTGCTCCTAGTCTCCCGAAAGCAGAAACTCAAACCCTGAAACAAATTCTCGAACAAGCTCAACCTGCTGAAACTGTTGAGCAAAAACCTGTTAATATTTTGTTGGTGGGACGCACGGGAGCGGGAAAGAGTAGTTTGATTAATACTCTGTTTCAAGCTGACCGTGCTGAAGTTGATGTATTGCCGAGTACGGATAAAATTCAAAATTATCAATGGCAGCAAACGGGAGAAATTCTCAATTTGTGGGATACACCAGGTTACGAACAAGCAAACCGTCCAGACTTGCGGGAGCTTGTACTCGACTATGCTGAAACTGCCGATCTATTGTTGCTTGTTACTCCTGCTCTCGATCCTGCGCTACAAATGGATGTAGACTTTCTCCAAGATATCAAACAGGAAATTGCTGATTTGCCTGCTATTGTTATTGTGACTCAAGTTGACCGTTTGCGACCTATCCGAGAATGGCAACCTCCTTATGATTGGGTTTTGGGCAAAGGTGCGAAGGAAAAGTCTATTCGGGAGGCGACTCAATATCGCGCGGAAATATTTGGGGAGTTTTGCGACCGGGTTTTGCCTGTGGTTACGGGGGATATTCAAAGTAATAGAGGTGCTTGGAATGTTGATGGGATATCTATGTCTTTAGTCGAAGCTATTGCTCCTGCTAAACAACTACGTCTGGCTCGGTTTTTGCGCGATCGCGAAGCTCGTACTGTTGCAGCAGCTAAAATTATCGATCGTTACACTTTCCAAATGGCGACTACTCAGGGGTTAACTGCTTTGTTAAAGAGTCCAGTGTTGCAGTTCGTTTCTACTCTGACAACTGGTTCGCCAGCTTTAGCTTATTTGTTGGCAGAAAAAATTCCGGTTGAGGAGTTGCCTGTGGTTATTGGTAAGTTACAAATGGCTTACGATTTATTTTCCCTATTAAGTGGGGATGCAAATTTAGGTAGTTTTGACTTACTGGCACTTTGGCCTTTGTTATTAGAAAATCCCTCTTCACCAGACCGCAATGCTTGGGCTTTTGGCCACGCTTTGGTAGAATATTGGATGCAGAATTTGACAGTTGAACAGTTACGGGAAAGGTTTGATAGTTATCTTCAGCAAGGTTGAAGAAGGAGTCAGGAGTCATTTCAGTTATCAGTTATCAGTTATCAGTTATCAGTACCTCCGAATATTTTTTCATCCCCTTAAAAGGGGAGGCTTTGGACCTCATTTTTTGGTAAAGAAGAAGAAGAGAAGAAGAAAGTTTTTTATTACGAATTAAACGGACATGATATTGTCGCACTGAAAGGAGGCGATATGGGAAATCGAAACTCAAATATTTTAGGGCAACTTTGGCTATGGAACTGTCAAGCCAAATTAGGTAAAACATTTTTCTAAAATTTGTTAGTGGTTGATTTTTTTGCCGAGGGTAAAACCTAAACGGGCAAGATGCCCATTCCACATTTTTCTGGGTTTTTTTACCCTTTAATTATTACTATATATGAGCACGCCTTTTCCATTATGCTTATAATATCTTGTCAAGTATAGTTTGTCAAGGCATATTTTCAATTTTTTGAGATTTTTTTGATGATGAGACAGAGTAAATTTTTACTTCTTTTTCCTGTCTATTCAATCTATTTCTCCCTTGATTATTTTTGAGGCGATCGCGCAGATGTTCATCTACAACTACATCTATTACTTTTACTGTGGAAATTTAGACATTTTTTCTGGTGCTTCGAGGGATGACATTTCAGTATACTTTCTGATTTCCTCATGGAATCTTCCTGAATTTGAGGATTTTTCCCACAGATTTTTCACTACATATTTTGGCTTTGAGCTTCAATCTATAATATCTGAGCAAAATCTCCTTTTTCTTGATATTTGATGATGCAATACTTAGAGCTTAAATTTGTTGGTGATTAAATTTTATTGGCTGAGGATAAAGCTGATTTTTCTGGTTTTTTTGCCCTTCTATTATTACTATATATGAGCACGCCTTTTCCATTATGCTTATACTATCTTGTCAAGTATTTTATGTCAAGACATCTTTCCAATTTTTTGAGGTTTTTTGATGAGATTTTTGATGATGAGACAGAGTAAATTTTTACTTCTTTTTCTCGTCTATTCAATCTATTTCTCCCTTGATTATTTTTGAGGCGATCGCGCAGATGCTCATCTACAACTACATCTATTACTTCTACTGTGGAAATTTAGACATTTTTTCTGGTGCTTCTGGGAATGAATAGTCTGTATACTTTCTGATTTCCTCATGGAATATTCTTAGATTTGATAATTTTTAGCGATGCAATACTTAGAGCTTAAATTTATTGATAGTTAAATTTTATTGGCTGAGGATAAAGCTGATTTTTCTGGATTTTTTGCCCTTCTATTATTACTATATATGAGCACGCCTTTTCCATTATGCTTATACTATCCTGTCAAGTATTTTATGTCAAGGTAGATATTCCATTGTTTGAGATTTTTAGGTTGGAGATTTTTGATGATGAGACAGAGTAAATTTTTACTTCTTTTTCTGGTCTATTCAATCTATTTCTCCCTTGATTATTTTTGAGGCGATCGCGCAGATACTCATCTACAACTCCTCTATTACTTCTACTGTGGAAATTTAGACATTTTTTTTCAGCTACCTGGGGATGATGTTTCAGTATACTTGATTATTTCTTCATGGAATATTCCTGGATTTGATAATTTTTAGCACAGATTTTTCACTACAGATTTTGGCTTTTATATTCCATCTTCATCTTCGACTAAATTCAGTATTTTCAATTTTCTCTTTCTTACATATTTGATGATGCAATATCTATTCCAGAATTTTATTGATAGTTAAATTTTATTGGTTGAGGGTAAAGCTGATTTTTATGTTTTTTTTGCCCTTCTATTATTACTATATATGAGCACACCTTTTCCATTATGCTTATACTATCTTGTCAAGTATAGTTTGTCAAGACATCTTTTCAATTTTTTGAGATTTTTAGGTGGGAAATTTTTGATGATGACACAGAGTAAATTTTGACTTCTTTTTCCCATCTATTCAATCTATTTCTCCCCTAATTATTTTTGAGGCGATCGCGCAGATGCTCATTTACAACTACTCTATTACTTCTACTGTGAAAATTTAGACATTTTTCAGGTGCTTCTGGGGATAAAATTCAGTATACTTTTTTATTTTTTTATGGAATATTCCTGAATTTGAGGATTTTTCCCACAGATTTTTCACTACAGATTTTGACTTTGAGCTTCAATCTATATATCTGAAGGAAGTCTCCTTTTTCTTGATATTTGATGATGCAATACCTATTTCTTAAATTTGTTGATGATTAAATTTTCTTGGTTGAGGGTAAAGCTGACTTTTTTGGTTTTTTGCCCTTCTATTATTACTATATATGAGCGCACCTTTTCCATTGTATTTACAATATCTTGTCAAGTATAGTTTGTCAAGACATCTTTCCAATTTTTTGAGATTTTTTTGCTGAAATTTTTGATAATGAGACAGAGTAAATTTTTACTTCTTTTTCTCGTCTATTCAATTTATTTCTCCCCTGATTATTTTTGAGGCGATCGCGCAGATGCTCATCTACAACTCCTCTATTACTTCTACTGTGAAAATTTAGACATTTTTCCGGTGCTTCTGGGAATGAATAGTCTGTATACTTTCTGATTTCCTCATGGAATCTTCCTGAATTTGAGGATTTTTCCCACAGATTTTTCACTACAGATTTTTCCTTCACAAGTAAATCTATATATCTGAGCAAAATCTCCTTTTTCTAGAGAGTTGATGATGCAATACCTATTTCTTAAATTTATTGATAGTTAAATTTTATTGGTTGAGGGTAAAGCTGATTTTTATGTTTTTTTTGCCCTTCTATTATTACTATATATGAGCACGCCTTTTCCATTATGCTTATACTATCTTGTCAAGTATTTTCTGTCAAGGTAGATATTCCAATTTTTTGAGATTTTTAGGTTGGAGATTTTTGATGATGAGACAGAGTAAATTTTTACTTCTTTTTCCCATCTATTCAATCTATTTCTCCCTTGATTATTTTTGAGGCGATCGCGCAGATGCTCATCTACAACTACATCTATTACTTTTACTGTGGAAATTTAGACATTTTTTCTGGTGCTTCGAGGGATGATATTTCAGTATACTTTTTTATTTCCTCATGGAATATTCCTGAATTTGAGGATTTTTCCCACAGATTTTTCACTACATATTTTGGCTTTGAGCTTCAATCTATATAGCTGAGAAAATCTCCTTTTTCTAGAGAGTTGATGATCCAATACCTATTTCTTAAATTTGTTGATGATTAAATTTTATTGGCTGAGGGTAAAGCTGACTTTTCTGAGTTTTTTGCCCTTCTATTATTACTATATATGAGCGCACCTTTTCCATTATGTTTATAATATCTTGTCAAGTATTTTCTGTCAAGACATCTTTTCAATTTTTTGAGATTTTTAGGTTGGAGATTGTTGAGCAATATGCCTAGGAAAAAATCAACTTAGTTGTTCAGAAATACTAATTACTTTCCACTAGCTAATTAAAAGCAATCAAATCGGTTCGACTCCGTAATATTTATGAGTTGAAACTAGAGAAAAAGAACGGGATAACCAAAGGATAAAAATCAGTGCTATTCTTTTTTTCTTCATTCCGTCTAATCACCCGTGCATCAGTATTAAAAAATCTTGCCGTACCTTCATTCTTTCTGCCAATAGACTATGAGACCTAGGCGTGAAAATCAAAAATAAAATCAATTATTATCCATAAATTATTAATTACTTATCCCTATTGCCCATTGCCTATCTTAGTGGGCTACCAGGTGCAACTGTCGTCGTCGCTGGGTCGCACCGCTATTCCCTATTCCCTCTTTTATGGAGATGTCTATTGACATTCTGGAAGATAGTACTTAAAATCCAAAAGATTCAAAACTTGTATATTTGGTAATTACCTGCTGATTCTAACTCTATCTAAATTCAAATTAATTATAAATTATGAGAATATATCTATATATTCTATCAGGAATTACATCAGCATTAATAGGCTGGAGCATAGGGCAATTTATCCTCAGTGATTTAGGCTGGTTACAAAAATTTCCTGAATTAGCATTATTTCCTTGTGTGGCAATTTCTCTAGCAGTTGGTATAGTTGCAACAGATATATTTTTAAGCAATCCCACTAGATTTAAACGCAACTTCAACAGAGGTATAATACCCCTGAGTATTGCCGCCGGATTAGGATTATTAATCGGTCTTGCTTCTGGAGGATTAGTACAAATATTACTCAATCCACAACTACGAGATAAAGTTATAACTGTACCCGATAAATTTGTCAGAATAGTCGGATGGATTTTAATTGGTGGAGCAGTAGGTTTAGCTGAAGGTTTTACTTGGCGCTGGCGTAGTATAGAAGCAGGAGATAAACGGCGTTTTTTGCAGCGACTTACCATTAGTTTAAGTACCAGTATTTTGACAGCTTTAATTGCAGCAATTATCTTTGAATGGATACGACAACAAATGGATGGAATACCCACAGCATTACAAGCTTGGGAAGACACAATTGGGTTTTCTTTATTGGGCAGTTTATTAGGTTTAGTCTTAAGTTTTTCTACCTCTCCTAGTCATCTAGTTGCCCTCAGAGCTGGAGCTGGTTTTGAATATACTGAAAATGTCAATCTCGATCGGCCTGAAACACCAGGGAATTATCCTCATATTCAGAAAGAATTATCACCCAGAATTAAATTTGTGAGTAATGATTTAGCCGATAAAATTGAAGAAGGATTATCAATTCAATTACCAGCAAGAGGTAAAATTAAAATTGGTTCAGCTCAGTTAAAAATTATGGGCAGTCAACAATTTGGTGTAGATATTTGTATCCCTGGATTGCCATTACATATTGCTGACTTAGACTTAGCATCTAGCCAAACAATTTTAGTACCTAATCTCAAATTTTTTAATAGAATAGAATATCAAGGCGATCGCTTGAAGGAAAGTACGCCAATCAAACTCAAACATAACGATTTAATTGCATTTTATGCCGAAAATGAGGGCTATAATGGTAAAAAATTATTCAGATTTGTCTACTATAATCGCTTCTTGGACCCGCAAGGTTAGTTTCTCTTTGTTAATAGTAATTTCCTACATTAATCCTAGTTTTGCTCAAGTAAAAAATGTGGAAATTATCGAAGCTATTCCTGAACGTAATGAAGCTAGAGTTAACCTACGACTCAAAGCTTATGACCAAAACAATAAACCAGTAAGAGACCTGCAAAAAGAGAATTTTAATTTAATAGTTTGTCCGCCTAAAACAGAGCCTAAAACTCGAAAATGTCAAACCTTAAATCCCATTGATATTAATTGGAAAATTCCCCAACCCGAAGAATTACCTCCTGCTTGGGTAATTATTTTATTAGATTTTAGTGGCAGTATGAAACAATTAGATAGTAGTGGAGAAAAAACCAAATTAGAAGGAGCGATCGCTGCAATTAGAAAATTCAATCAAGATTTAGCGGACAAGGGAGAAAATACCAAAATTTCTATTGTACCTTTTGGCAAAGGAGGTAAAAATTGTCCGGGAAATCAAGTGACTAAAAAAGAACTAGATAATTTTGTTTTAGCAGGTAATAGAAAGATTGAAAAATCTCTGAAAAAACTAGAAAATCAACTGGATAATCTTTGTGCAGCTACAGATATTTATGAACCTCTGCGTCAAGCAGTACAATTTTTTGGTAATTCCGAAGATACTCGTTTTAACCCACGCCCAAATTCTAATTTATCTCAACCAAGACGTTCGATTATTTTACTTTCTGATGGTTATCATAGTATTTATGGAAATAGAGAAAATGAACCAGAATTAGAAGCACAAGACTTTGAAAAACTTGTGTTTATGTTGAAAAGTTATCCTAATATTACTGTGCATACTTTGGGTTATGGTTTGACTCCCCAACAATTGCAGCAAAAATATGATTTAGAGGAACCTCCTACTATTAGAGATATTAGTGTTAGAGGGGGAAAAAAAAGTAATGATTCTGAAGAGTTAACTGAACTTGCTGCTGAAGAATTTGTCGATCAAAAACGACTACAACAAATTGCGGGAGTAACTAATGGTATTGCTGAATTTTCTGGTAATGCTGAGGATATTTCTAGTAGTTTAACTGAATTTTTAGAGGCTTTATTTGATGAGTATCAAATCAATTATATTCAGCCAATAAATGCCGACCGTGGTTCATTACATAATGTGCAAGTTAGTCTCAATTCACCCAATAATTCAGTAGATTCAGAACAACAACCTTATGTATTTCCTTGGGTGTCGCGCTCCTTACCTTTTTTGACTAGACTAATCATTTTCTTATTTACTTTAGCACTATTATTAGGAGGTGGTGTAATACCATTTTTATTGTGGGCAAAATCAATTAAGCGAGAGTATCAGTAAGAAGGAAGAAGGAAGAAGGAAGAAGGAAGAAGGAAGAGAAGTCAAAAGTCAAAAGTTAAAAGTTAAAAGTTAAAAGTTAAAAGTTAGATTTGAGCGGCTCAAAACTTTGATGCTACAGTAATTTACCAAGATTATTTAACATTTAAAGGAGAGAAGTTATAAGTCAAAAGTTAAAAGTTAAAAGTCAAAAATTAGATTTGATCGGCTCAAAACTTTGATGCTACAGTAATTTATCGACATTATTTCACATTTAAAGGAGAGAAGTTATAAGTCAAAATTCAAAAGTTAAAAGTTAAAAATTAAAAGTTAGATTTTCTCAGTTCAAAACTTTGATGCTACAGTAATTTATCGACATTATTTCACATTTAAAGGAGAGAAGTTATAAGTCAAAAGTCAAAAGTTAAAAGTTAAAAATTAAAAGTTAGATTTTCTCAGTTCAAAACTTTGATGCTACAGTAATTTATCGACATTATTTCACATTTAAAGGAGAGAAGTTATAAGTCAAAAGTCAAAAGTTAAAAGTTAAAAATTAAAAGTTAGATTTTCTCAGCTCAAAACTTTGATGCTACAGTAATTTATCGACATTATTTCACATTTAAAGGAGAGAAGTTATAAGTCAAAAGTCAAAAGTCAAAAATTAAAGGTTAAAAGTTAAAAGGTAAAAGTTAAAAGTTAAAAGTTAGATTTTATTAGCTCAAAACTTTGATGCTACAGTAATTTATCGACATTATTTCACATTTAAAGGAGAGAAGTTATAAGTCAAAAGTCAAAAGTCAAAAATTAAAGGTTAAAAGTTAAAAGGTAAAAGTTAAAAGTTAAAAGTTAAAAGTTAGATTTTCTCAGCTCAAAACTTTGATGCTACAGTAATTTACCGAGATTATTTAACATTTAAAGGAGAGAAGTTATAAGTCAAAAGTCAAAATTTAAAAGTTAAAAGTTAGATTTTCTGAACTCAAAACTTTGATTATACAGTAATTTACCGAGATTATTTAACATTAAAAGGAGAGAAGTTATAAGTCAAAAATTAAAAGTTAAAAGTTAGATTTTCTCAGCTCAAAACTTTGATCATACAGTAATTTACCGAAATTATTTAACATTAAAAGGAGAGAAGTTATAAGTCAAAAGTCAAAAGTTAAAAATTAAAAGCTAAAAGTTAAAAGTCAAAAATTAAAAGTTAAAAGTTAGATTTTCTCAGCTCAAAACTTTGATGTTACAGTAATTTACCGAAATTATTTAACATTTAAAGTTTGAAACTATTTGTGACATTGTTAAAGTGAATTGGTATAAGAAGGAAGAAGGAAGAAAAGAGTTGCAATATAAAAGGAAGAAGAAAGAAGGAAGAAGGAAGAAGGAAGAAGCAATAAAATAACGATCGAAACTTTCAATGTTTTTCCAACTATTCCCTATACCCTATTCCCTATCAATAACAAAAATAGACCTCTAGCAAAAGAGTTAATTACATCAATTAAAGATATAAAATCAACAATTTTATCTTCCTATTTCCTGTTCCCTATTCCCTATCAATAACAAAGATAGACCTCTGGCAAAAGTGTTAATTAAATCAATTAAAGATATGAAATCAACAATTTTATCTTCCTATTTCCTGTTCCCTATTCCCTATCAATAATTTGAGGCTAATTTAAGATGATACAAAATCAAGTTTTACCTAAATTAATGACCTTTAATGAATTTCTTGATTGGAAACCAGAAAATGGAAATTATGAATTATATAAGGGAATGATTGTAGAAATGCAACCAAAAGGAAAACATGAATAAATATCAGGATTTTTAGCAGTTGAATTGGCTATTTTATTTAGACAGACTAAACTATCCTATTTTTTACCCAAACAAGCATTAGTAAAAGTACCCAATGAAAATAGTATAGCAATATGATTTTAGTTGTGAGATATTGGAGATTTTTAGGCAACAGCTCCGGAAAGCAACAGGCAACAGAGAAGAAGAAAAAAACGAATATATATGAGTAAGATAACTGCTATATTCTATACTTTAAAGGAACATCTCAATTCTCACATATGATTCCTGATTGCTATAGTGATTTACCGATAAATTGTGGTTTAAAGCCTCCCCTTTTAAGGGGAAAAAAGAAAAAACTTTTCCTTTGAATCAATCCTCTTATTTTCAAGGAGAGGTAATATAATTATTAATTATTAATTATTAATTATTAATTGTTGAACTGATGTATTAGTTGTTGATAGAAATGCTCTTAAAGATGAACCTTTGTGGGAAAAATATTCTACCCTAACAAAAGGAGAATCAATTCCCTTAGTAATAGAAATTGTGAGTAGTAATTGGCGAGATGATTATTTAACTAAATTAAGAGATTATGTTCGCGTAGCGTCTCGAAGAGAAGAAATTGGCATTAATGAATATTGGATTGTCGATTATTTAGGAATAGGTGGTTATCAATGGATAATTGATAATGGCTTTGTTGCACAAAGAGAGCAAAGAGGGTAAAAATAACAGTGCGTGGCACAAAAAACCTATACCAACGCAGACATGAGTAAGTCCAAGTCCAAATCTAAGTCTAAGTCCCAGTCCAAATCTCAGTACCGGGTAAGTAATTGGTCTGAATATGATGCCTCCTTGAAGCGCAGGGGGAGTCTCACTTTTTGGTTGAGTCAGGAAGTGATAGAACAGTGGCTCAATCAGAATCAAACTGGACGTAGGGGAGCATCCAACACCTATAGCAATGTAGCCATGGAGCTAATGGCCACCCTTGCTACTTTGTTTAGCTTGGCAGGACGACAAACTGAGGGTTTCTTGGAATCTATATTTGAATTGATGGGAATAGACTTGCCAGTCCCAGACCATAGCACCTTGTGTCGTCGCTTGAGTAAACTGGACATCAAGATACCGATATTACCAACCACAGAAGCCATGCACCTGGTAGTAGACTCTACGGGTGTAAAAGTATATGGCGAGGGAGAATGGAAAACAAGAATTCATGGTGTGGGCAAACGTGTACAATTGCGTAAGCTCCATTTGGGGGTAAATCAGGCAACTGGAGAGATAGTTACTGCTATGGTAAGTACCAACGATGTTAGTGATGACGATGCATTTCCCGAGCTACTAGATGCTATCGAAGGAGAGATAGCTCAAGTATCAGGTGACGGAGCATACGACAAGTATAAGTGTTATGAAAAGGCTAGTCAAAGAGGAGCAAAAATCACGATTCCTCCACGAAAGAATGCCGTGCCACAGGGCAACATGGCAACTGTAAAGCTCCACCCCATCCCAGAGATGAGAACCTCAGACGAATTCGCATCTGTGGACGCATTTGGAAGCGTGAAAGTGGCTACCACCGGCGCTCCTTATCCGAGACCACAATGTTTAGGCTCAAAGTGATGTTCGGAGGTAAATTACGACGACGGAAATTTAACAATCAAGCCGTAGAGTTGTTTGTACAATGTGCTCTACGAGGGCCGTATGATTCAAGATTGTAAGCCGGAAAGTTACAAAGTACAATTCTAGTTCATTCCTACAGGGGTGATTTTTGCGATCGCCACCTTCATGCAACAAAGCCATTATTAACTGTTGAAAGTAGATTTCCCTTTGACTATAAAGATAAATTCCGATCGAACTAAAAAATGATATCTAAGCCATTCCCATACGACTCCTGACTCCTGACTCCTGACTCCTAAGAAACAACCTATCTATTTGTAGCAGCAAATATTTATCAAACTGGTATTAATCATAATAATATGCTATCTCAGACCGTCGAACTCATCAACATATCCAAAGTATTCAAAAGTAAAAATCAAAAAAAATTTATCGCTGTAAATAACATCAATCTCCAGATAGAAAAATCGGAATTCTTTTCTATATTAGGTCCTTCTGGCTGTGGTAAAACTACGACATTAAGAATGATAGCTGGTTTTGAAATGCCCACATCCGGAGAAATTTATATTCAAGGTCAACTAATAGGAAATAGTCCGCCATTTCATCGACCAGTCAATACAGTTTTTCAGAATTATGCTTTATTTCCCCATCTCACAGTGGCAGAAAATATTGCCTTTGGATTAGAAATGGAAAATATTTCACGCCCAGAAATAAATCGTCGGGTAACTGATACTTTGGCTCAAGTAAAATTAACAGACATGGAAAAACGTTATCCCCGACAATTATCTGGTGGGCAACAACAAAGAGTTGCTTTAGCAAGAGCATTAATTAAACAACCAGCAGTATTATTATTTGATGAACCTTTGGGTGCTTTAGATTTGAAATTACGCAAAGAAATGCAGTTGGAATTAAAGCAAATGCAGCAAAGGTTGGGTATTACTTTTATCTATGTTACTCACGACCAAGAAGAAGCTTTAACTATGTCTGACCGGATAGCAGTTATGTATCAAGGAGAAGTTTTACAAGTTGGAACTCCGGTGGAGATTTATGAACAACCAAAAACTCGTTTTGTGGCTGAATTTATTGGGGAAAGCAACTTTTTAACAGGGCGAATAACTGCACATCAAAAGGATAAAAGTTTGGTGTTAATAGATGGAGATTTACCATTGTTAATATCCGCAGTTCATCATCTGCCAATAGATACAGTTATTACTTTAGTTGTCAGACCCGAACAAATAGAAATTTACCCATTAACTTCTACAGAAGAAGCAGATTTTTCAGGGATAGTAGAAAATATTGTTTATATTGGTACGGATACTCGTTATTTGGTGCGTTTAACTGATAAAACTAAGATAGTTATTCGTAGGCAAAATATTAATCCTTTTCATCTGAATCAATATGCTATAGGTGAGAAAGTTAAAGTTAATATTCCTGTGGAAAATATTAGTGCTTTAGAGGAAAATTTGTCAGAAAAAGAAAGGTTGAAATTGGGAAAAAATTAGCAATTATTCTTAGCTAAATCCTCATTTCAGTTGTCATATAAAATCCGGCCAAACAGTTGTTGTTGTTGGGTTTCCTACGTCAACCCAACCTACACTTATTGCACCAAAGCTGAATGCTGAATGCTATATAGCTACAACTTCTCTGGATCGACACCAAGGGAACGCAACATTTGTTCAAGTTGTTCAGCTCGTTGTCGTTGCTGAAGTTCTCGCTCTTGCAGAGTCATAAACCTATTCCCTTCAGAGTCATACCAATACAACCACTCTCGTTCGCAGCGCTGGTAATTACCAACTTCAACTCCTATCCCCAGACCAATTTCTGGCATCCACACGGGATTTCCTTTTAAACGTTGATATGCTCCATCTACCAAACGATACACTTCAAAACGCTCATGTTTGTCTCGCTTGGAATAATCTGGGTTATAGATAACATAATACAAGACTCCCAACCGAGCGTAATCAATCATTTTTTCATCGTATTCATCCCCATAAGTTTTAGAAACAATTTCCAATACGAATATGGGAACAATATAATTTTCCTCCCAAAGAACATAGGAGGATCGCAATTTATTATTTTTGAGTCGTGGAACTCCCAGACTGAGCAAAGCATCAGGAACTATAGCAACTCTAGGACTTGACCCCGTGGTGTGGAAAATTCCCATATTTATGCCAAAAAACCAATCATAGCGATCGCCCCATAACTGATTTAAAATTAACATTAGCAGGTTAGGAATTAAAATTTGTATTTCGTGATCCACAGGTTTATCGTCTGAATCAGGTAATTCGTCACTTGATGGTAGGTTGAGTAATTGGTTGTTGTTTACCATAATAATTTGATTGTGACATTTTAATTGTTTAATTTTAGCAAATAAATGATATAGTAGGAAATGGCTAAACTTAACAATAAATGGATAGTCTATGTTTACTTATGAACAGGTACTAAATCAAGTATATAATCTTTCCACTACAGATCGACTGAGATTACTAGAAGCATTGCAAAAGATGGTTAATGATGGGGGGAAAGTGGTAGAAAATGACGCGAACAATGATTATTTGCAAGTGCAAGAATGGCAGGTAGAGCATATTCAAGAAGGTTTACGCCAGGGGGATGCTGGTGAATTTGCCAGTGAGGAAGAAGTTGCTGCTGCTTTAGCAAGGTGGCGACAATGAAGATAGTTTGGACTCGTCTCGCTCTGGAGGATCTCAACCATGCTTACGAGTATATTGCAGCTAATAACCCTGATGCTGCTGTAGATACCATAGAGCGGATTGAAAATGCAATAAATAGGTTGCTTCAATATCCTGAGATGGGTAGACTAGGACAGGTAGTGGGTACGAGAGAATTGGTTGTTATAGGTACGCCGTTTATTGTACCGTATCGAGTTAGGGGCGATCGCCTGGAGATTTTAGCAGTGATTCATGGTGCTAGAAAGTGGCCAGAAGGTTTTTAAATGTTGGTAGGAGTAGCGATCGCTTTTCTGTGCAGAGGACTCTTTTTTGGAGAATCAGATTTTAACTGATATTCTTACTTTTGACTTTTGAATTTCCTCAAGCAACTCCTGACATTCTTTCAATTCTGGCACTCCTAATTCTGTGAAAATAGCCAACGCTTCATGGCAATACTGTCGTGCTGCATCTAAATTGCCTAAGTGTTGATGGGTTTCTGCTATATTCTTGAGGGCTATTGCTTGGTGATGAGGGTTTCCTATTTGCTGAAATATCTCTAATGCTGCTTGTGAATATTCCAGAGATTCGGGATATTTTTCTAACTTGAGCAGAGTTTCTCCCCAGTCTCCCAAAGCATGACCCTCACCAGAGCGATCACCTATTTCCCCTGCTATTTGTAAACTATGCTGATAATACTCTATGGCTTTGTCGTATTCTCCTATGGAATTGTAAGCATTACCCAAATTTATCAAAGCAATACCCTCACCAGAACGGTTGCCTATTTCCCTCGCTATTTGTAAATACTGCTGATGATATTTAATGGCTTTATGATATTCTCCTAGGGAATTGTAAGCAAGACCCAAACTCCCCAAAGCATTACTCTCACCAGAACGGTTCCTTATTTCCCTAGCTATTTGTAAACTCTGCTGATGATACTCAATGGCTTTATGAGATTCTCCTAGGGAATTGTAAGCAAGACCCAAACTCCCCAGAGCATTACCCTCGCCATAACGGTCGCCTATTTCCCTCGCTATTTGTAAACTCTGCTGATGATATTCAATGGCTTTATGATATTTTCCTAGGGAACGGTAAGCAAGACCCAAACTCCCCAAAGCATTACCCTCGCCATAACGGTCGCCTATTTCCCTAGCTATTTGTAAACTCTGCTGATGATATTTAATGCCTTTATGATATTCTCCTAGGGAACGGTAAGCAAGACCCAAGTTCCCCAAAGCATTACCCTCGCTATAACGATCACTTATTTCCATTGCTATTTGTAAACTCTGCTGATGATACTCAATGGCTTTATGATATTTTCCTAGGGAACGGTAAGCAAGACCCAAACCACCCAAAGCAGCACCCTCCCTAGAACGGTTGCCTATTTCCCTAGCTATTTGGAAATGCTGCTGATGATACTCGATGGCTTTGTTATATTTTCCTAGGGAGCGGTAAGCAACACCCAAATTCCCCAAAGCAATACCCTCCCCAGAACGATTGCCAATTTCCCTAGCTATTTGGAAATGCTGCTGATGATACTCGATGGCTTTGTTATATTTTCCTAGGGAGCGGTAAGCAACACCCAAACCATTTAAACAAATACCATCCCAATGTTGGCCTAATTTACCTAATAGTCTACTGTAGAGTTGAATACATTCCTTATAGTAACCCCACCTCATTAATTGAGTGTCTAAATCTTGATTAATTGGCGGTACTTTAATCTGTAGGATTTTACTAGCTTTTTCCCAATCTTCTACTTGACTAAGATGATAAAATGCCTCTAGATAACCTTTGACTAACTCTAAGTTTTTGTTGACTTCTTGCGGACATTTGTAGTCAGTCAACCACATAATAACAGCTTGATATTGAAGACGTTTGGAAAGTGGCTTAATGGACATGAGAGAATCTGGGTCTAGTTTCAGCAATTCCAAAACAGATTCAGAAGAAGGTAAGATAACTTGATGTTGGAGATTTTTGTTCACTTTCCTAAATTAACTATTTTCCTCATCTAATTTCTTGAGATGTTCAAGTGACACACTACGGATTAAATTATGTTGTCTGAGCATAAACTCATCATTTTCATCAACTCTATCTTCAACCAAAAAGCGATCGCGCAAAGTCTGCAAGGCCACCTCTTGCTTTTCTTCATCGCACGGCCAATTTTTCAAAAGCTTTAACCAAAAACTTTCTTGCACTTCACACCTATATATTGCACCAACACAAATCAACCGATAAGCATTAAGTGCTTCTTTATGCAACCGTGAAAAAGTCTTATCTAGTCGCGATCGGACTCTTTTCCGCAACTCACGGGTATATCTGTCTAGCTGAAATTTATCGTCAGCACCAGCAGCTATCCCCCTAGTCTTCGCTTCCTCAATTGCCTTTTCCACCTCTTCAATTTCATTACCATACCTTTTCCAATAAGCTACCACATTACCATCAAAAGGATTGCTGCCAATTTCCCCAGCAATTACCCGCAACGCCAAAGGATGACCCTCGTAAGCTTTACCAATACGTTGTAAATAGGGTAGGTTAGGTGAATTTTCCTCAACCTCTAACCCAGTTTTCTCGAATAACTGCAACTGCTCCGACTCCCTCAAACCAGTTAAAGGTTTAGACTCCCAGAAATTCTGGTAACGTTCAGGAATTTGCCCAGGCAAATCTTGAGAGGTCAAGATGATACGACTTTGACATTCTGGAGATGCCAAAAATTGCTCAAAAAATCTCACCCACAACTCATCCTGAAAATCACTCCATCCCTCATCCTCATTTCCCACCAAAATATTTTCCAGAGAATCAATAATTATCAGATACCGATGTTGTCGCAGACGGTTAACTAATTTATAGAGTAACCTTTCCACATCTTGATAATCATCTTGAGTGAGAGACTCTCCCCACTTTTGCAACCATCGGATGGCAACATTGCGAAAGTCTCTAGTTTCTCCATCATTATCAAGATTTTCCTGGTGAAGCTTGCTCCAATCTCCTTGCAAAAATTCTTGGTGTAACTCCACCGCCAATTTTTCGGCCAAAGCAGTTTTACCAATACCACCGATACCAACAAGAATGAGTAAACGAGAAGATTCTTTAACTTTTGTAGTAAGTTCAGCTATGAGGTCTTTTCTACCCACCCAAGCATCATCATAAGCAAAAAATTCAACTGTGGAATTTTGGGATAGAGGAGTAGTTTGGTCTACAATTTCTTCCCAGTTAACCCCTACCGTCTGACAAATCCTAATAAAGATATCTTGCTGAATTTGTAGTCCTCGCCAAAAACGTTTTAAGGTTGCTTGTGAAGTTAGTGCTAGTCCGCACCAAGCACCCGCTGTTTTTGTCCAACCTTTCTCTTTTCTAGCTACATCAATCTTTTGCAACCCCTCTTTAGAAGCCCTGAGAGTAACTGCCATATTAGTCCTCCCTTAGCTTTACTACACTACTAATGAAATAGTAGCTCATATTTGGCTCATATTTTGATGGGATTAGCATAGTGAGCTAAATATGAACCAATATCTAGTTTTGTACCTAGTACACTAAGTGTTAGATATATCAGATATAGCAATCCTAAATCATTTGTAAAATTCCTGGACTTCTTAAAAACTTCCTGCTTCTCGCTTCCCTTCTACCATCTGCCTCCTGCCTTAAAGTCGCCCATTTTTTTCACGAATCATTTCATATTGCTATATTAGAAAAAAATTTTAATTATATCATAAAAAAACAAATATAAAAAAAATAGTTTAGTAGTTATATATTGGATTGGTAAAAGTCGTGTTAGATAAATCATTGAAGCCAGATTTTGAACCCAATAATTTTTTCAAATCTAACAGAGAGGAAAGGCTTTTGCTGATTAAAAGTAGTTTTGTTCGCCTCCTGTTTATAAACGTTATATGGTATCTGTTTTTTGTTTTATACAGTGCTAGATTTGAGGAAAAACCAGGTTTCACATCAACAATTATCTGGTTGATAGGGATTTATGTGGTATTAGAATTGGTTGTGCTTTTACTGAAGTTAAGTAACCAAAATAGTGATGATGAAAACTCTGAAATGCTTAAGGTTCTGATGACTGAGAAAAAAAATGTATCTCCTATTTCAGAACAGGAGCAAACAGAATCTAATCAGGAAAAAGTTAAATAGTAATTCCTAATTAAATTATTGGACAATTAGGTATTGCCCCTCATACTGGACATTTGTTTCTAGATGGGGGGCACATCTTATGTAAGAAATGTTTTTTTGAAAATAACACCACTTTTCTCGGCTTTTCACAGTGGATATGATATATACGGGAATGTACGAGGAAAATGGACTACTATGGTAATATAGGGCTTAACTCAACGCAAAAAATTTATAACCTTATATGAAAGACCTAATCGAGATACTAGACTTTATCAGATCTCTGCAAGCAGGGGGACTTTTTGGAGGTGGTCTAATGGGTATAATTTATCTATTATTACCAGGTTTTTTCTCTCCTGCTGTACCTTTAGAGATGATCATAATTATTGGCGCTCTATTTGGCGGTGGTTGCCAGAAGTTACTTACACCAGTATCGGAAGAGATTGTCAAAAATTGGAAAGATAACCAGGAGAAGTCTCGAAAAGAGGAGAATTTAAAAAAAAGGTGGCAGGTGTTAAATATGTCTGAAGTTTATGGATATATTCCTCCCTCAGAAGCATCAGAGATGAAAGCAGAATTACTAAAAGAGTACATACTACCTGAGTCAGAGCGAAGGCAAATTCGAGGTAATAGCGAGGATTAGGCAAAAAGCTAACACCTCATTGTAACTTTATACGAAAAAAGATTTATTAATATTAAGACATTTATATTTAAAATAAAATCAATCATAGTAAGTAAATTATATATATTCTGATTTATGTATATAAAGTAGGTATAATGCCTGCTTTTTTTATTTGATAAATACATCTAAAACTAAAGGAGAAAAATTTATGCCATCCCCATTTCCTGGTATGGACCCATATTTAGAACATCCCGATTTATGGCCGGGATTACATCTACATCTAACTGTGAAGACGGCTGATTTATTATCTCCCCAACTATATCCTAAATATTTTGTTTCCCTGCAAGTAAGAATGTATGAAACTAACGATATAGAATCTTTATTTGTAGATATTCCAGATGTTTCAGTGCTATCGAAAAAAAGCCAAACTAACAAATCAAATTCTACAGAATCTCAGGTTACAGCAACAGCAACTTCTACAAAACCTATAACAGTAACTCTACCAATACCTATAACTATTCGCCAAGGATATTTGGAAATTCAAGAAGTAGCAACTAAGGAAGTTGTAACTACCATAGAAATATTATCTCCTGCTAATAAAAGAGGTGGAAAAGGTAGAGAAATGTATCTAGAAAAACGAGAAAAAATTTTAGATAGTCAGACTAATTTTATTGAAATAGATTTACTGCGTAGCGGTCAACGAATGCCTATTTTAAATCAAACAATTAAAAATCATTATCAGATTTTAGTTAGTCGCAAAAAGCAGCGACCAAGAGCAGATTTATATGCCTTTAATATCCAAAATAAAATCCCTGAATTTCCTTTACCATTACGCCCAGAAGATACAGAACCAATTATAGATTTACAAGGGTTATTAAATAATATTTATGATGTTGGCAGTTACGATTTAAAAATAGATTATACTCAAAAATCAGTACCAAAATTATCAGAAAATGATGCTCTTTGGGCAGATACTTGGTTGCGACAACAAACTATTTAAGGGTAGCGATCGCATTCTATTTAACTACAACTAGACTTAAGGTTGGGGTAGTCCTGAATGGTAATGGTATCCAGGAAAAAGGAATGTCTGACACGGGAGCAAGATGTTCCCACTGTTATGCAACGCCCAAGAAAATAATGACAATGCACAACTATTACGATGCACCACCACCAAGGATATTCAAGAATTTAGAATTTAGAATGCGCGAATTTAGAATTACCTCTCCTTTAAAACGGATAGGATTGACTCAAAGGAAAAACTTTCTTTTTATCCTCTTAAAAGAGGAGGCTTTCAAACACAATTTTTCGGTAATGATATCCAGGAAAAAGGAATGTCTGACACGGGAGCAAGATGCTCCCACTGTTGTGCTTCGTCAAAAAAATAATGGCAATGCACAACCATTACGATGCACCACCACCAAGGCAGGAAAAATATTAATTCTATTCCTATTTTATCATGTTTTATTATGCAATAGATGTTGTTACTAATCCCAAACTTCTGTCAAATCTAAAACAAATCCAGGTAATACATCTTCCTCAGATAAACTATTAGGATTTTCCAATATTTCCACTTCCCTATTTTGGCGATAAATCTCTACTTGCCGATTTTTACTATCAATTAACCAACCTAATTTTGCACCATTTGATTGATACTCTTTCATCTTTTTCTGTAACTCGGAAATAGTATCATTTTTAGAACGTAATTCTACTACAAAATCAGGACATAAAGGCGCGAAAGTTTCTTTTTGTTCCCTAGTCAAACTATCCCATCTTTCCTGTTTTACCCAAGCTGCATCGGGAGAACGACTACTACCATTAGGCAGATGAAAACCACTAGAAGAATCAAAAGTTTTCCCCAGTTTTGTTTGATGGTTCCATAACCAAAGTTGTCCTGTAATACTTGAGTTACGATTTCCAGTACCGCTTCCTGTTGGTGCCATAATAATTAATTCTCCTTTGGCAGTTCTTTCTAATTGTAAATCTCGGTTAACCAGTGCTAGCTCAACAAATTGTTCGTGAGTAATTTTCAGATTAATTTCTTTCGGAATATTAACTGCTATTGTCTGAATTAAATTAGTTGTCACCATAATTTTTTACCTTTGCTGAAAATAGTGATAGAGTCTTTTATCTAATTTTAAAGAAGCGGTCAGCACTCAGCACTCAGCAATCAGCAGATTTTTTTTGAGACTCCCTCTTTTGCGGAGCATTCCGGAACGGAAAGCAATCTCAAGTCCTAGTTTTTCGTACCTCATGCGTAAGTCCTGATATTATATTCTACCAAAGTGGAAAAAATATTGTTATATTCAATTTTTAATGGTGGTGCATTGTCATTATTTTTGCGATCGGGTGTGACAGTGGGAGCATCTTGCTCCCGTAGTACCTTGCTCCCGTAGTACCTTGCTCCCGTAGTACCTTGCTCCCGTAGTACCTTGCTCCCGTAGTACCTTGCTCCCGTAGTACCTTGCTCCCGTAGTACCTTGCTCCCGTAGCATCTTGCTCCCGTAGCATCTTGCTACCCTATTCGCGGGTAGGATACCCGCACTACAAGAATATTTAACTAGCTATCAGCTATCAGCTATCAGCTTTTAGCTAAAATAGGTGGGTTCGGTGTCCCCCACGCGAAGGCGTGAAAAAGCTCGTGGTGTGCGTTTTCTGGGGGTTTGACTCCCCATTTTATGCCTTGATAGCTGATAGCTGACCGCTGAGGTGCTGACTGCTATTTCAATCAATGCCATATTGCGATCGCAACACCATATACAAAATCCTTGACAACTCCCGTCGTTTCAAAGGTCGAGCATCTAGAGGTGTACCAGAAGTACCAAATAACTGAAACACATCAAAATCTCCACTTTTACCTATAATAAATGCCAACTGTTCTCGCGTACATTGTAAATTTGGCGCAAAATATCCATTTCCTACTCCCGAAACAATACCTTTTGCTGCCATAGTTTCAACTGCACGATAAGCAAAATGCTCTTTCGGTACATCGAGAAAAGTGGGAAACTCAGGATTAAGCATTTCAAAACCCATCACATTTACCACCGCTACCGAAACAACTGCTCGGTTTACCGTTCCCTCTGGTAGAAAATATAAATGATTGTAATTCTCAGTCCGTACAATACCTGCCACCGCAAGAATTTGTATCGCCTCAAAGTCTGGGTCGTCATGGGCAATATCGTTATACCAAAATAGGGGAATTTGATTACGAGTTAACAAACCCTGAAATTTATAAATCAGTCGTTTATTTGTAGCAATAGTCCGAATATCCACCCCCTCATTCAGAGCAAAAGCAGCTAAATAACCCCCTGCTTCCCCGATCGCCCACTCTACAGCGTGCATCCGATATACAGAATTACTCAAATGAGTCGTACCAATACTTTTCGCCGATAAAATTAGATTATCTGTATTTATAGGTACCATTGCTGTTAACGCAATAGTAAAAGGCAAACATTTCATCTCATCTTTACTGTTGAAAATAAGATGGTTGGGGTTATCGGTGGGATGAATATCAAACAAAGCATAATGACCGATACCAACACTATCCTCAAAACAACGTCCCCGTGCTTGTTCGCCATAATATTGTTGAGCAGTATCTTGATAAACAATAGTGGTTAATGCTATCCCTCTTCTTGCTTCGCGGATATAGGGTTCCAGAGCAATACCATCATTAGTCCAAGTCAAATCTCCCCGTGGTTTTAATTCCCCTACCTTACCTATTAATATCCAGTTGTTGGTTTTTAATGTTTGCGACTGGAGGTAATAAATATAAGCTTGGGTATATTCCCTTGCTTGCTGAAGATGTTTTTGGCGATCGCTCCGACTCACCCCAGTCAACAGACCGACTTTATAATCATTGGACTCATAATTGAGGATAGTCACATCACCATTACTCGTAGTTGGGATATACCCTTCCTTGAGACGTTTGATCCGTCGATAAGTAAAAATGGCAAACCGCTCAAAAAATGCTCGTCCTTGATAAGTGCTGGTAAATTTATCTGTTTGTAACCAAGGTTTGACACCATAACCTTCTGGTTTACCGATGGGAACACCTGCTCCTTCAGCGGTTTTTTCCACAGCAGCACAAAAAGTGATTGACTGTTGACATTCGGGAAAAGGTTGTGGGGGAAGAAGTGGTTCACCCGTATCATTTTGTGATTCTTGTCCGATTCGGGATTCAATATTTCCTAATTCTAGTAAGTCACCCAAGTCTGTCGCTTCAATGGTAATTTGAGCATTGACAGTGAAGCGTTGATTATTTTCCACATCCTGAAATACAACACCCGTTACCTGTCGTCGTTCATTGGGAGATTGATTAAACAAAATTTCTACAGGTTCAGCAAAAGGTATGAGGGTTAATTTGCCGTTGCTGAGAAAATCTTCTATAGCTTCGTTTAGTACTTGTGCCATAACTACAGTTGTTGTGGCAAAATTACTTACCCAACCTCCACCAGGATTATCAATTTTTGCGCCGTTGACTGGTTGGAGTTCCCGACTACGTTCGCGGAATTGCCATTGGGTTTTGGAGAAAGCATATTTGTCTCGGTCTACTTTATCTTCATATATTTCCCCTGGATTAAATTGTTTGTCTAGTTGAGGGTCGTCGGAAGCGGGTAATGCTTGAGTTGTAAATTGTCCGCCTAATATTTGTTTTGGTTGCACCAGGCAAACATTAGCACCTGCTTTTAATGCACCCAGGGTTGCTGAATATGCTGCTGTGGAACCACCTACTATTAATATGGGAAATGATAAAATTTGACCATCGGTGGGTCTGGTAAAAAAGCGATCGTCTAATATACTGTTGCTCATGGTTATTTTGGATATAGAATCTTATGGAAATCTAAGTATTAATGGCTAAAAGAGTTTTTAAGTAGTAGCAAATGGCATTCCTTCTCAGGATACATTTTATGGTCGTCGGGAAGGTCGATTTCAACAATTAATAATTAATAATTAATAATTAATAATGGCTTTGTTGCATGAAAGTATATAGCTGCCGCACTTGCTCCGCCAGCGCTCATCAACACAGCAATAACTATTGTCCAATAGATAAATAGTAATCATTGCCTTCCCAGAGCGATCGCTCATCAGCACAGCAATAACTATTGTCCAATAGATAAATAGTAATCATTGCCTTCCCAGAGCGATCGCTCATCAGCACAGCAATAACTATTGTCCAATAGTAATAATTGCCTTCCCAGAGCGATCGCTCATCAGCACAGCAATAACTATTGTCCAATAGATAAATAGTAATCATTGCCTTCCCAGAGCGATCGCTCATCAGCACAGCAATAACTATTGTCCAATAG
>JAXHSW010000002.1:53701-53851 GCA_034190295.1 Cyanobacteriota bacterium
ATTGCCTTCCCAGAGCGATCGCTCATCAGCACAGCAATAACTATTGTCCAATAGATAAATAGTAATCATTGCCTTCCCAGAGCGATCGCTCATCAGCACAGCAATAACTATTGTCCAATAGATAAATAGTAATCATTGCCTTCCCAGAGC
>JAXHSW010000002.1:53951-105299 GCA_034190295.1 Cyanobacteriota bacterium
GATCGCTCATCAGCACAGCAATAACTATTGTCCAATAGTAATAACTGCCTTCCCAGGGCGATCGCTCATCAGCACAGCAATAACTATTGTCCAATAGTAATAACTGCCTTCCCAGGGCGATCGCTCATCAGCACAGCAATAACTATTGTCCAATAGTAATAACTGCCTTCCCAGGGCGATATAACTGCCGAATGGATGTTAAGAACGCTACTTTCATGCAACAAAGCCGTTAATAATTAATAATTAATAATTAATTATCATTTCCCTTATGGGTTTAATACCCCACCGTCACCCGCGGTGCTCAAAATTGTTTGGGGTTAGAATCCATAAGCAATTTTCTCTCCTGAGGACTGAGGACTGAGGACTGACTCCTTCTTCAATACCTCTCCTTGAAAAGAATAACTAATCATGAAATTTTTTTCTTGTTTCTCCTTTAAAGGAGAGGCTTTAAATCTTAATTATTCGGTAAAGTCTTTGTAATTACCCAAATTATTCGTAACATTCTTTTTTGAAAATGGTATAACCATTGAAACATATATAGAAATATATAAGGGATTATCCCTATTTTTGCCAGCCAATAAATGCCAATTAATATTTTTAGAAAGTATTGTATTTTTCAATAATTTCAAATTCTACTGTATAATATTTTGGCAGTCCTGCAAGGGTAATAGTATTGATTGAACTAAGGACAAATTAGCTAATAATGTCAGCTTTTATTACCTCAGCTCCTATTAAAAGAAAGAGGATGTATTTTGGTTTTTTTCCTACTCACAGTTTTTTCCACTCCAGGTCTCCCTTACTCCTGTACGGGCGGCCGTTCGCCCCTAATCCCCTACTTCCTCTACCATTACTACGATACCACTAGCAATTTTTTCTGTTCCCTCGACCTGCATAAATTAGTTTTATCTAGACCAAATATCTAAAGATTTATCATCTGCTAATTAAGATTAATAAAACGAGCGATCGCTTCTTTAGTTAAGGGATAATTTAGTTGATTTTCTAAGTCTATATAAGGAACTCTACCTTGTTCAATAAATGCCTCTGTCACTCGGATCAGTTGATTAATATGAGCTTCTCTAGCATCATCTATTGCTTGACTCACTTTTTCATTTATATAAGAGTTAATTACTTTTTTCTCACCTGTTCCTTCCTGAAAAATATTATTTAATTCAAACTGTAAACGTAAGTAACCTTCAGGATTCTTTGTAGACATAATTTGTTCGGTGGCAAGATTCTGAGTTGAAGACTGAGAATTCATCAATATATTAATTAGTTTGATTGCCCATTCAGCTAGTCCCCATCCTACTATTTGCTTATAACTATATGGCTGACTATTTTCACCTGTACCAATGGAAATTATCGAAATATCTTCTAGTTTATGACCTAGTTTAATTGCATAGGTTATTGCTGATAATGTGGGATTATTTGCTGCTACTCCTCCATCAATATGTGGTAGACTCAAGTCTCCATTTTTCAATTCATAAGCTGGAAAATAAGTAGGAGCTGAGGAAGAACTAGCACAAATTTCCCACAGAGGGAGATTGTCATACCAAATCGTCTGTATAGGTATTTCTGGATGATAATTTACAAAAATAGTTGGAGATTCCAAGAACATATTGTAAGCCACAATTAATAAGTTTATTTTACTAATTTCTTGGAGTCTAATTGCCGTTCCATCTTGTCGTAAAAGGTATTTTTTTAAGACTTTAATTAAGCCTTCATTGGAAAATTTAGGAGCAGAAATTCCATATTTAAAAATTAAGGGTAATCTTTTAGACGACCAGCGACTTTGATATGGAAAAATATTGATTCCTTCTTCCTGATAAAGTTTGAGAATATTAGCGCTTTCTGTTCCTGTAGCAACTAGCGCTGCAATAATTGAACCAGTGGAAGTACCAGCTACTAAGTCAAAGTATTCATGTAAAGACTGACCTTTTTGTTCTTTAATTTGTTTTTCAATTTCTATCAGAATTCGTGCTGCAATTACTCCACGAATTCCACCACCATCGAAACTAAGGATTTTGAAAGTCATTATAGTTTTGCCTTGATAAATATAATTATTGAACTACTTAATTATATCATTAGACCTCTCTGAGAAAGATATATAATTTTTGTACACAGTAGGGAACAGGGCACAGGGAACAGGGAACAGGGAATAGACTTTCACGCCAAAGATACGAAAAAGGATTTTTCAATGACTTTTACAAACCTAGCTGATTTTAAATAAAGAGCAAGTTTATTTTATGGATATGTCTATTGTTATATCGAATGCTTACGTTATATCTACAGGAGTTTTCTAGAGGTAATTATTAATTATTAACTTTTGAATGTTCCCTATTCCCTGCTTTTGTTAATATAAATCTCTCTCTAAAGTTGAGCTAAAATTTACTAATTCCCAACTCCTAATTTAACTTCTGTCCAAGCTTCATCATATAGAATTGTGGCTTGACCAACATCTTGAATATAATCAAGTTTTGCAAATAATTCTGGTGGGGGATAAATGGCAGGATTATTCAAATCGGCAGGTTCGATTAAACCTAAGTCTTTTGCTGTTTGGTTTGGAGTTGCATACTTAATGAAATTGGAAATTTTTGCTCCTATTTCTGGTTCGAGAATGAAGTTGATAAATTTTTCTGCAAGCTCTTTATTATTACTTCCTTTAAGAATAACCATATTATCAGTTAAGAGAATACTTCCTTCTTTGGGAATAGCGTAACGAAGGTTGGGATTTTCTTTCATAATCTGGAAAATATCCCCACTCCATTCACAGGTTAAATCTACTTCTCCTTGGTCTAATAAATTTTGACCTGTGTCGGGCGCAAAAGCAGCGATCGCTTCTTTATTTTTAATTAGAAAATCTCTAGCTTCATTAATTTCTTTAGGGTTAGTTGTATTGGGGTCATAACCAAGGGAAATTAAGGCAATTGAAAAGCTACTTCGCATATCATCTAATAGAGCAACTCTGCCTTTAAATTTAGGGTCAAACATAGTTGACCAACTATTAATTTCACCTTCAGTAGCTTTGATGTTATAGCCTATTCCCATTGTCCCCCATTGGTAAGCCATACTATATTTATTTCCCGGGTCGTAAGGAGGATTAATAAATTTTTCATTGAGATTTTTCATATTAGGAATATTTTCCCGATCGAGTTCTTCTAGCAATCCTTCAGCTACCAGAATTTTCACCATATAATCAGCGGGAAAAGCTACATCATAACCAGGATTTCCTGGCTTGATTTTTGCATAGAGGTCTTCATTACTTTCGTAGGTATCGTATTGAATTTTGACATTAAATTTATTTTCAAATTCAGTAATTACTTCAGGAGCAATATATGTTGACCAATTATAAATACTCAGGACGTTATTATTGTTAATTTCTGGAGTATTAGGACTATTATTACTACAACCAATTGGTAAAATTACAGCCATAGTAAATAGCAGCAGAAAAGTAATCAGTTTTTTCATATTTACAGATATTTTTTTAATCATTTTAGGTGTTTTTTTGATTCCCTAATTTGTAAGAATTTCCTGCGGAATACTGCACAAACAGCTATTAATATTCAGCGCTTCTTTTTCTTCGGAATACTTTGCAAACGGAATGCTAGGCAAACAGCAATTAGTAATGAATAATTAGGGAATGCTCTCAAAAGTCTTATGGGTAAGGGTAGGAGAAAACCCACCCGCGGGCCCCGACCGTGGAGGGGAAGATAGGATAAATGGGAATTAATTAGGAGGTAGGAGGAAGAATAATCAAGGGATTATTTTGCGCAACTATGCGCCTATAAATGCTAATTTTTTGAACCTAAGAGACCTAAAAGCTTGGATTTTTTTTAACTAAAAAATGCTTTAACCTTTATAGCCTGTTGCCAGATGAGCTGTTGCCTGTTGCCTAAAGCAATAAAACTTTGTCCCTCATCAACTAGAAAACTGCTGTAAGTATTCAACGGAACATAATATTATTCTTTCTCTATTTCAAAGGTTATTTTTACCGAAAATTTGTGGTCTAAAACTTCCCCTTTTAAGAAAAAAAAAGAGAATATTTTATATTTAAAGCCTCCTTATTACAGAGGTACTAATAACTGATAACTGATAACTGATAACTGATAACTGAAAGTACCTTCCCCAAAATTAATAGCTGATAGCTAATAGCTGACGGCTGTTTGCTAGGAAATGCTTACTCTAATTGCTCAACAAAAAGGGCAGATATTACCAACATCAAAGAAGCTATTAACATTAAAGTAGATATAGCATTAATTGCTGGTGTTACTGAAAATTTAATCATACCATAAACGAATAATGGTAATGTCGTCGAACCTACTCCCGCAGTAAAAAAAGTTATCACAAAATCATCTAGTGACAAAGTAAAAGCTAATAAAGCAGCACTAAAAATTCCCGGCCAAATCAAAGGTAAAGTAATACGAAAAAAAGTTCTCCATTCATTAGCACCTAAGTCTAAAGCAGCTTCCTCTAAAGCTGGGTCAAGTTCTGCTACCCGCGCTCTCACAGTTACCACAACAAAAGAGATACAAAATGCTATATGACTAATAATTACTGTCGGTAAACCTAACACTAGACGAATGCCTAAAAAATTTTCTATTAATTGAAAACTTAGAGAAAAGAAAACTAATAAAGAAAGTCCTATAGTAATTTCTGGAATAATGATTGGTAGAAAAAGTATTGCCTCTAATACAGTCCGTCCGGGAAAACGAAAACGTTCCAATGCTAAGGCAATCATAGTACCAAAAATTGTGGCGATGATTGTCGAAATTACTGCTACTAAAAGACTGTTTTTCAAAGCTTCCCAAATCATCACATCAGTAATAGTGTCATTAGTTGTTCCTTGTAATAAATTCCGATACCAATCTAAAGTAAAGCCTCGCCAAATAGCATTAAAACGAGAATTATTGAAAGAGTAAATTACTAATATCAAAATCGGTAAATAGAGAAAGGCAAAACCCAGAGCAGCATTTAGCCATAACCCAAATTTACCAAGAGAACGAATGAGTAAATCTAATTGTTTCATTGTAGCTTTTAACTAGCTATGAGCTAAAAATCCAAGGGTTTAAGTCCCCCACTATATTTGAAAAAGCAGATGGTGCGCCTTTTATGGGGGTTTGTAGACGCGAAGCGGCTTCTCTTGAGTATCCCCCATTATACAGCTTGAGAAGCTGATAGCTGATAGCTGACCGCTGACTGCTATTTCAAAGTGAGATTTTTTTGTCTTCTGAAATCCGGAAATATATAATAACTGGGATTAATACAATTACCATTAATAAAATTGATAAGGCTGAACCAAACGGCCAATTTCTCGCTTTAATAAACTGATTTTGAATGAGATTTCCCACCATCATAGTTTTGGCACCACCTAAAATATCAGGAGTAATAAAAGCGCCAAATGCTGGAATAAAAACGAGTAAAGAACCAGCAACTATTCCTTTGATTGTCAATGGTAAAACTACACGAAAAAAAGTTCGTAAATCATTTGCTCCTAAATCTTGAGCAGCTTCTAATAAAGAAAAATTAAAACGTTCAATTGTGGCATATAAGGGTAATATCATAAATGGTAAATAACCATAAACTAAACCAACAATCACAGCAAATGGAGTAAAGAGAAGAGTCAAAGGTTCATCTATTAACTGTAAACTTTGTAGAGCAATATTAAATACTCCTTCGGTACGAAGTAATACAATCCAAGCATAAGTACGAACTAAAAAATTAGTCCAAAAAGGGATAATTATTAGCATTAGTAAGAGATTACGCCAAGGTGGTCTACGGGTAGCAATAAAATATGCTAAGGGATAGCCAATTAGTAAACAAATAATAGTTGTAATTAAAGCCAAAAATAAAGACCGCCCAAATATTCCCCAATATATTCCTTGAGCTAGTCGTTGATAATTATCTAGGGTAAATTCCCAAACAACGCCACCGTAAGTACCTCTTTCTAAGAAGCTATAAATAAGTACAATTATTAAAGGGATGATGAAGAAAATTAAGATCCAAATAGTTGCTGGAAATAGCAGAATTAGTAAGTTGGTTAATTTCCGAGTTTCAATGGTTGATGTTGATTGTTTTTTATGAGGTTGCCACATACAGCAGTTTCCGAAGTTATAAGGTACATATATTGATGGTTTTAGGGAGTAGGGAAGTAGGGGAATGGGGGAGTGAGGGAGTGAGGGAGTGAGGGAGTGAGGGAGTGGGGGAGTGGGGGAGTAAGCAAAAAATATTTACCCTGTCAAAAGTCCACTTATTCTACCTCATAACAACGGGAAGTGCTGTATTAATTAATTGACGGTCGGGAGATTATAGCTATCAAATTATCAATTAGTAAATTAAAAATTATGACAGTTATTACTGAATTAATTCTAGGTTTAACAAGAAGGTTAAGAGATTGTTTGTCAAATAAGTATTAAGAGATTATGGATGGATATTAATATAAAAGTGGGAAGGAGTCCAGGGATTGAAATAAGGATGACATGGGTGCATCTCAATGCAAGAATAAAGCCAAAAATTTATCGCTTTTAGGCAACAGGCAACTGCTCCGAAAGGCAACAGGGAATAAGGAATAGGGAATATATAGGAAAAAAGTATTTTTGCTTGCTATGAGATGCACCCGATGACACAGTAGTGTATCAATATTCAGACTTCTAAAAGTTATGCTGACAAATAGAGAGTATAGTTGTGTCTTTAGAAAACTCCTTTATCAATTGATAATTGCTGAATTTGGTCTAAGACCTCTGACGCTCGTTCCTCGCTACCGCACTTCGCTATCATTTATGAAGAAAATAAAAATCAAATATTTTCCTTAAGTTCAATCCTCTTATGAGCAAGGAGAGGTAATTATCCATTATTCATTGTTCAGACTTCAATTGTTGAAGTCCTATTCCCTTTTTTATATTTCCTGATACATTCAATCTCTCTCTAATATGTATACTAATAATACTAAATCCGGTTTTCATAAATCTCTTATTTTTATAGCGTAATTGATTGATAGAAAAAGATTGAGTCAATATTTAAGAGTTGGTTTTGCTAACCGGATTTAATATTATCTTTCTACTTATTTTCACCAACGCCGATTTTCCTTCTTTCTTCTGCCATATATAGCAATCCGCGCATTGGTTGTGACAATTTTTATAATAGTTAATTTGAACTGAAAACCTTTCAAGATTCTGACTCGGTCCTCGCTCCTCGGTCCTCCTAACTCTCACCAAAATATTACAACTTAAATAGGATTGCTATAAGGTTTCTCTCAAAGATGGAACGCACTCCTAAGGAGATAGGAAGATTCGTATATTTACACAATTTTTTGTATTTCATATCAGAATAAAAACGGTTGTATAGACCTTCAATTGAACCTCTCTACTGTCGTCTACTAAGTGAAAAGTACTATAGTCCTTACTTGATAAGTAGAACTACTTCACAAAGATGGGATACCAATATCAGTGGTCTATACGATCGCCAAAATCTTTTCTATCCCAAGGAACAGTTTCAGAAGACAAAAGTGAGAAAACATTTCCCTATCTAAAGTATTTCCACACCAACTATTTCTTTGCTATACCTGAATGATACTAAATCCGGTTATTAAAACCAACTTTTCAATATTGACTAAATCTTTTTCTATCAAACAGTTAGCCTATAACAATAAGAGATTTATCAAAACCGGATTTTGTATGATACTATTTAATAGGGATAAATATTAATATATCAACTTTTGTATATTGACAAATTAACATTTTTATGGTACCAGGCTCTAATCTAGATATTGTATAGCTCAAAGTGTTAAATATTATCAACTTTTATATATTGACAAATTAACATTTTTATGAGTCAACAAAAAAAAATCGGTAATTTTACTAATCAAAGCAAACATACTATTTAGAAAATCAGTAAAATTATGGAGATTTTTCTAAAGATTTAATGAAGGAATAGAGCATCTTAAAAAATCAAAGATATCAACTTTTATATATTTTCATCCTGAACAGTAATTGGCATAATTGAATAAGAAAAACATCAATGCTTTCTGTGGAAATAAAAGAGACTCTATATTCAAGAAAAAATATGAAAAATTTACCTAAAAATAATCAAGAAGGTATTTGGAAAAAACATATAGTTAAAACGAAGAGAAAAGGATATTTCCGGAACATACAGGAGGTAAAGGTTGTAGCTAAAATAGCAAACATGGTTCAAGAACCATCTACATCAAAATCATTGACATCAAAGGTTTGGGTAGTTTATAGCTCTCTGTAAATATAGTATCTATATCGATCCGCTTGTTTGAAAAAAACTGGTGGTCATACAAAAATTAATCAGTATAAGGGTTTCCAAAAGTTAAAAATTTGGAAACTTTTTTTATTCAATTTGTTTTTTTAAGGAACTACATATCGATCTTTTCTGTCGCGGTTTTAACGATCCACCTGACAAGGGGATTTGAGTCCATAAGCAATTTTCCCCTCTGTCTTCTTCAATAGGGTTAACAAAAGATCCTCAAATTCAGCAACTTGAAAAAATCAAACACTCACCAATAAATTAATTATGTAAAGACAAATATTTGTATATATAAATAATTCTATTATTCAATAGATTAATTATTATTATTTGAATTATATAAAAATCTTATTTTACTCGGCCAGATTATTTGTATAGCAGAAGGAAGAAGGAGAAAGGTTAATTATTGATATTCCGTTGTTTTATACCAATTTCATCAAATATTGCTACATTTATGGAAGAGTTAGCACCAGAACACCGTAGTAGGGAAGTTACATACTAAATCTGTAGAGACTAGGGGAAGAGAAGGATAAAAAAAGAGAAAAAAAGATTAAATATTTACAATATCTGCGAGTGAGAAAATTTTACACTTAAGGCAAAAAATTATAGTTCTAAGATATAACTACCTTAGCGATCGGGAATAATTAATGACACCAATGAAGATGATAACTGAGTAGGGGAGAATACTTATCTCATAACTTATTTCTGACTGCTATAATTATATCTTTGGTGCATAAAAGTGTAAATTAACAAGTTTGAGATCAGAAAAAATATGTTATAATGCCCATCATAAATAAATTTTGATGATTTTTAGGAAAATCACTCTATACCCTCATCAAGTGGAGGGACAGAGTTAAGCATGACAGCCATCGAATCAATATCATTATTTACTGAACAGTTAGTAAGAGTTAAAACAGGCAAATCTCTGTCAGACATTGAAAGAGAAGTTCTACGACTATCTTTGTCTGGAAAAACCTATAGCCAAATAGCCTATAAATCAGATTATTCTAGAGATTATATTAGCCAAAATGTGGCTCCTAAATTATGGAAATTACTAAGTAATATTCTCAAAGAAAGGATTAGCAAAACTAACTGCCTTTCTGTATTAGAAAGAAAACTATTGATTTATCAAGCAAGTATAAAGCAAGGGGCACATACTAGCTTAATTAATACAAATACAATCCAATATTTAGAAATTTATGAAATTAACGATTGTAAATTACTAGATGGAAGAATCCCTATGAGTTCTCCATATTATATAGAACGTGCGGAACAATTAATTTGTTATTCAGAAATTAATAAACCAGGATCGTTTCTGCGTATAAAAGCACCCAGACAAATGGGAAAAACTTCTCTATTAATGAGAACTATTAATTATGCTATCAAACAACAATATCAGACAGCACGATTAAGTTTACGAAGAGTTGATAGTACAGTTATCAAAGATATCAATAAATTTTTAAGATGGTTTTGTGCTAGTGTAACAAGAAAATTACAGCTAGAATCAAAGTTGAATGAATATTGGGACGAAGATATTGGTAGTATAGAAAGCTGCACTTTATATTTTCAAGATTATTTGCTTTCTATCATAGATAATCCCATAGTTTTAGCAATAGATGAAGTTGATTATATTTTTCAGTCTCCAGAAATAGCAAATGATTTTCTGTCAATGCTGCATTCTTGGTATGGAGAAGCAAAGGAAGTTAAACTCTGGCAAAAACTGCGGATAATTTTAGTAAAATCCACAGAAGTTTATATTGCAATGAATATTAATAAATCACCTTTTAATATGGGGATAGCTATAGATTTATCCCCGTTTACTCTCGAACAAATCCAGGAATTAGCACGACGTTATAAAATAGAGCTATTACCAGAAGAACTACATAAATTAATGCGATTATTGGGTGGTCATCCCTATCTAATTAATATTACTTTTTATCATATTAAATGTCATCATGCCAGTTTAGAAAGCTTAATCAAAACAGCAGCTACAGACACAGGTATTTATAGTAACCATTTGCATCAATATTTACAAAATCTGCAACAATATCCAGAACTTAAAAGAGCTTTTGAACAGGTACTGCGAGCTATCACCCCTGTAGAATTAGAGCAAGCGTTGGCATTTAAGTTAAAAAGTATAGGTTTGGTTGTACAGTTAGAAGGTAATTTAGTTATGCCTAGTTGTGAGTTATACAGGCGATACTTTTATAATGTATTTGTTGGTATATAGTTGGCAAGTTTAGGCACTAATATCATGTCCAGTTGAATACTTATAAATAAATGACGGAGTCCTCAGGAGTCAGTCAGACCGAGTCAACCCACCCCTAACCCCTCCCAGGAGGGGAAGAAAGAAGAAAGAAGGAAGAGGAGAAAGTTTTTTTATCGCTAATTATCCGGACATAATATGACATATAAAGACAAGTACCTTTTTGGGGTCGATAAAAGTGCCTGGTTTTCAGCTCTTCATCCTCCAAAAGGAGCGTATTTTAGGCTCATAGTTGGGCAGAAAAATCATTCTTACAATTCTTACTCCTACCTGCTCGCTCATTCCCCTCCTGGGAGGGGTTAGGGGTGGGTTTTCTCCTGATATAGAATCCGGTTATACAGTATATGTTTATAATTCTATCCACACTTCAATATTAAATCCCCCATCTCCCCATCTCCCCATCTCCCCATCTCCCCATCTCCCCATCCCCCCATCTCATGTAATAAGTATTCAACCGGATTCTATATGACTTCCCCTCCACGGTCGGGGTTAGGGGTGGGTTCTCCACGGTCGCGGTTAGGGGTGGATTGTCTCCAGTATAGCTGTCTCCTACCCCTACTAAAAAACTTTCCATAAGCAAACCCTAACTTAATGGTTCTTGCTGAGTCGTACAATGTATTCCTCCGCCTCCTGCCGCAATTTCATCAATATTAATTTGCACAATATCTCGACTGGGGAAAAGTTCTGCTAGAGTTTCTTTGGCACGACGGTCAGTCTGGCGATCGCCAAATTCTGGTGCAATAACAGCACCGTTAATCACATAAAAATTAATATATCCTACTGCAAAGTCATCACTTTCGTATCCCGGTCGTATTCTTTTCGGTGCTTCCAGTACAACAACTTCTAGTTTTTTCCCATCCGCATCTGTTGACGACCGCAAAATTTCTAAATGTTTTTTGGTAACAGCATGGTCAAAAGATTCAGGGTCTGGATCGTATCCCGCAACAACAACACCGGGACGAACAAAACGGGCATAAAAATCTGTATGTCCATCGGTAAGATCATAACCTCTGATACCCGGTAACCAGATAATTTTACGCAACCCCAATAAAGACTTCAATTCTGTTTCGCAATCAATTTTGCTCCAACCGGGATTGCGATTATTATTGATAATACAACTTTCAGTTACGATCGCCGTACCACGACCATCAACTTCAATACCGCCTCCTTCAAATACAAGTTTTGTATTAATTAGCGGTACTCCTGATTTTTGTGCCACAAACTTAGCCACCTCAGCATCGCGGTCGTGATATTGCTTATTTCCCCAACCATTAAAATTAAAATCAATAGCTGCTTTCTGACCTGCTTCATTCACCACAAAAACTGGCCCTGTATCTCTAATCCAAAGGTCATCTATTGGGCAAACAATCAACTCCACACTAGAACTACATTTAGCTGCGGCCACATCATAGTCTCCCTCACGAACTAACATTTTTACGGGTTCATATTTGGCGATCGCTCTGGCGATGTTTGCTAGATTATCTTGTACGCCAGAATAGTATTTATGTCCCCAAATATCTTTACTTGCACTAAATGCCATCCAAGTACACAAATGAGGTTCGGTTTCATCTGGCATATAAAACGAGGATTTTGATGACATAGAAGATGATGTTTGATTTGATAATTGAGGATTAGTTGTGGCAAAACTGACTAAATTCTTGAGAACAATATAGCTTGATGTTGTCGATATTAACTGGAGAAAAAACCGTCTATTCATAAGTAATATCATGTCCGCTTGAATACTTACACTTTGGAAGAAGGAAGGCAGAGGAAAGAAGACAGAAGGCAGAAGGGAATATTGCTTCTAAGGGTAATGGTTTTTTAATCGCTGATTATCCGGACATGATATAACAGAAAAATCCGATCAAAAATAGTATTTATTAGGAAAATATTCTCCTGTTCTTCCTCTTCCTTCTTCTTTCTTCCCCTCCTGGGAGCAGGGCTAATTCTTTGTCGTCAGAGAATATTCATAAGAAATACATTTAATTGTGCAAGTATACAAATCTCTCCATCTCCCCATCCCCCCATCTCCCCATCTCCCCATCTCCCCAAATTCTCCTCCACGGTCGGGGCCCGCGGGTGGGTTGACTCGGTCTTCCTCCGTCGTTATTTATCAGGACTTACGCAGAGGCACCACATCTAGTGAGTAGGAATGCAATTTTCCCCTACAGGTGGCGTATAATTTCGTCTGCGTGCGTAAGTCCTGTTTATTTTATAACTGTTCAACCGGACATGATATAAGACCAAGACCTAACACCTATCTTTTTACTAACAATAGAGTTGTTTCTTATTTATATTGAAAAGTTATTTTGCAGTAATTAATATAGCTATTTAACTTTCTTGTTGATAAGAAGTTACATGAGCAGTAAACCAAGTCCCTGGAGCAAAAGCCATATTAATTGTTGCTCCTTCATTTTTATGCTGAAGGAATAATAAAACACCATCTTTTACCTGTGCTTCATCTGCCTGAACGTATTGTTCTCCTTTTTCTGCTACATCTTTAGTTACCCGCACATACCAATAGTAACGACCGTAATCGATCGGTTCATTATTACTCACTTAGTTTTACCCCTATTTAACGGCACTTGACTTGCTGGATTATAAATCTCTATGATTATTCTGTCAAGCTAAATTAAGCAGATATTATATTTTCCAGATCGGCTAAAATTTTAGTAATATAGCAATCTTATTTTAGTTGTGAGATATTGTAGATTTTAGGGAATGAGGAATAGGGAATAGGGAATAGGAAACACCGAAGTAATAAAATTATCATAAATCATTCCGGATTAGTATATTTTAGATAAAATCACTGAATAATTAGCACTTAAAGCACCTTATTGACTGCGCCACTGGTTATTTCCCTACAGGGATAAAAAAGCAAAAAATCCTTTGAATAAATGCTCTTATTTGAAAAAAGGTAATGATTAATTATTGATTTTAAATTGTTGATTTTCTCACTATTTTTCTAGTTACTAACAAACTCAAAAAAATTAGCATCTTCAATAATATTAAATCCGTTTAATTGGACATAAAAAAAACTTCAATTGTCATAACTACGCTCATATTTATCGAAAAATTGTGGTTTAAAACCTCCCCTTTTAAGGGGATAATAAATAAAAAAAATCCTTTGAGTCAATCCTATCCGTTTTCAAGGAGAGGTAATTATTAATTATTAATTATTAATTATTAATTATTAATTATTAATTGTTGAAGATTCTCTCTCCTCCTGACTCCTGACTCCCCCTCCTGGGAGGGATTAGGGGTGGGTTGACTCCTCCTTACTTAACCAATCTATAACTGTTTAACCGGATTTAATATAATTGCCTCATCAAAAATAGTATTAGTTAAATTTGCATCCTCAAAGGATGTTTTTGATAACTTCTCCAACTTGATAATAACTTGAAAAAACAAAATTATAGCCAATCCAAAAATTATTCCAGAACCCAAAAATAATAACAATGTCTTGAGTATATTTCCAGCAAAAAAAGAGATAATACCACTCGAACCAATAACTGCTGAAGTACCTGTTAAAACCGCAGCAATAATCTCATTCTCCGCATTAGTAATAGCAACTGCCACAACCCCAGTTCCAATTAAAGCAGTAACCCCTGCCATTCCACCAGCAACAAAACTCGCAAAAGCACTCGCAATAGTAACAGCGATCGCAGCTCCAGCACAACGGGCGATCGTAATCCTAATCTTTCTTCTACATTGTCCAATTGTTGCACCTCTAAAATTGGCCTCTGTCAGAATAGCGCCCTGAAAATTGCAACCTCTGAGATCGCAACCACTAAAATTAGCCCCTGTCAGGTCTTGACCTTGAAAATCACGATGTCGTAAGTCTTGGTGAGAAAAATCTAAAGGTAATAGTTGATTCATGGTATTTTCAAAAAGGAATTAAGTAGTATAATGCTTGAATAATTAATTATTAATTATTAATTGTTAATTATTAATTATTATCTATCCTTAAAATAATAGGATTGGCGAAAGGGATGCTTCTTTAGTAACAAATTTTTCAATTAAACCACGTTTCCTTAAAGATTATACTGCTTTAAAAAAAATCGTACTCTGATGAAAAATCTGGTTGTTTACTAGAAATATATTCTCCTATCTCCTAGTTCCCTAACCACAGTATAACCAATTTTTTAGACTCTATTTTTAGGTTAATTTATGTTAATTATGAATAGAAAATGTTGACAAATTATCGCACATAAATTATCAATTATTCTCCCCTAATCCCTACTCCCTCTTTTGGAGGAGATGTTTATTGGTGGAATAGAACTTGAGTAGCAAGTCATTAAAAATCCAGAGATTTAAAATTTTAATAAAAACAATCGTGCCGTATTGCCAATGCCACATCACTATATAGTAATATGATTTTAGTTGTGAGATATTGGATATTTTTAGGCAATAGGCAATAGGCAACAGGCAACAGGCAACAGAGAAGAAGAAAAAAACGAATACATAAGAGTAAGATAACTGCTATATTCTATGCTTTAAAGGAACATCTCAATTCTCACATCTGATTCCCGATCGCTATATAATATATAAATGTAAATATTGATAAAATTTAACCACTATGAAACTGCCAAAAATTACTACTATTACCCTATTAATAATTGCCGGATTAACTACGCCAATCCTAGCAGAAAATGCCAATGATATCCGAAGATTTTTAGACAACCCATCAGCAGTTTGTCAAGGATGCGACCTCAGTGGAGCTGACCTTAGTAATATCAGACGACGAGGTGCAAAACTTAGACAAGCGAACTTAACAAATGCCGACTTAAGCAAAAGTAATTTTAGTGCTTCTTACTTTACTTGTGCTGACTTAGCTGATGCTAACCTGCAAAATACTAACCTCCAATGGTCTAATTTAGTCGATGCTAATCTCCGTGGAGTTGACCTCAGAGGTGCTGACCTCAGCAAGACCGATCTAAGTGGTGCTATTTTCGAGGGTGCTTTAACAGAAGGAGTAATATTAGAAGGAGCAAAAATGCCTGATGGAGCCACTATTTATGATGGCCGTGGTTTAGAATCATTTCAACCTAGACCAATTTTATCTCAAGCACGAGTTCAATGTCTGGGAGACCAAAAATAATCGGCGTTGGTAAATTAGGGTATGATACTAACCTTAATTACTTAGGAGTCAGGAGTCAGGAGTCAGGAGTCAGGAGGGAAGAAAAAAAGAAGAAATAAGGAATAGAAGGAGAAAGTTTTTTGTTTGCTGGCGCACAACGCACGTTAACGCGGAGTGCGGAACGGAGTTCTATCCCGCTCTTATCCGCACATGATATCATACCTCTTTTCACCAACGCCAAATAATCTTATAGCAGGGAACAGGGAACAGTCGGAAAAACATTTCCCCTGATTCGGAGCATCATCAGCATAAGTCTGCTCCCTACTTATCTATTGGTATAATCTTGAAGTTCGGTTGAAGAATAAAACCTCATACTATTGATATAAAATCACTTCAAATTATGATTAATTAGTTTGGAATTAGGTCTGGAGAGAGTAATTTTTTAATAGTGTAATGAATGGTTAAATTATTTGATATTATAGGCGTTGTTAAAACTCCCTATTTCTCTCTCCCAACTTAAAATTTGTTTGTTTGTTTTTGATTTTTACCGAACAATTAAACTTGAAAGCTTCTACGCATCAAGAAGAAAAAAATCATTTTAATCAATCCTCTAATTTTAAGGAGAGGTAATTATACAGCGCTTCCCGTTGTTATGAGGTACACCCATCGCGGGCAAGATGCCCGCACTACAATATTTTCATCATTTACCCTGTACTTCATTTGCCAGAAATATGCTGTAAATGATAATTATTAATTGTTGAATCTTATATGAGGTACACCCATCGCGGGCAAGATGCCCGCACTACAATATTTTCATCATTTACCCTGTACTTCATTTGCCAGAAATATGCTGTAAATGATAATTATTAATTGTTGAATCTTATCTGAAAATATGTCTATTTATCCCTCAAAATCAGCCGATAATTTTGTAGTTAATTACAATAATATTACCACAGCAGCTAATCGTTTATTTTCGGTGGCTCATCGCACACCTGTAATAACTTCAACAACTGTAAATCAACTAACTAAATGTCAAGTATTTTTCAAGTGTGAAAATTTTCAACGTACAGGTTCATTTAAGTTTAGAGGAGCTTACAACGCTCTTTCTCAACTATCAGAAACTCAAAAACAATCGGGGGTATTAACCTATTCTTCGGGAAATCATGCTCAAGCGATCGCCTTAGCAGGAAAATTATTAAATATTCCCACAACTATAGTTATGCCCGATAATGCTCCACAAGTAAAAAAAACAGCTACTCGTGGTTATGGAGCAGAGATAATTTTCTATGATGTAAATGAAATAAGTAGAGAAAAATTAGCTCAAAAAATTGCTCAAGAAAAAGGTTCGATTGTTATTCCTCCTTATGACCATTGTGATATTATTGCCGGACAAGGTACAACAGCTTTAGAATTAATTGAAGAAGTAGGAAGTTTAGATTTACTATTAGTATGTTGTGGTGGGGGTGGTTTACTTTCCGGTTGCGCGATCGCTACTAAAAACCTCTTAAAAAACTGTCGAGTTATTGGCGTGGAACCGAAAAATGCCGATGATGCAACTCGGTCTTTTTATTCTCAAACTCTACAAACTATATCTAATCCTAATACTATTGCTGATGGTGCTAGAACACCTTATTTAGGAAAGTTAAATTTCCCATTAATTTTGAATTATGTTGATGATATGGTGACAGTTTCAGAGGAGGAAATTTTAAGAACAATGTATTTTATGTGGGAGAGAATGAAATTAGTAATAGAACCCACTGGAACATTAGCAGCAGCAGCTTTGTTAGAAGGTATTGTTAAAGTTTATGGTGTGAAAGTAGGGGTAATTATTAGTGGAGGAAATGTGGATTTAAAACAGGTGGGAGAATTGTTTAAATCTCTTGATTAACTGTAAATAAATGAATAATTTGACCAAATTGAAAGTTTAGGAGCTAAAATAATTAGCAAGTCAACTATTGAACAATTAAGTTATTTGCTCTAATGGATTTAGAAACTTTACTAGAACACATAGATATTGGGGAAGACCAAGATATTGAGTTTAAATCTGCTGAAAATGATTTACCTAAAGCTATTTGGGAAACAGTTTCAGCTTTTGCTAATACAGATGGTGGCTATATAATATTAGGAGTAAGTGAAAAAAACAATCAATTTATTGTTTCAGGAGTTCGTAATCCCGAACACTTAATCAACCAATTCTGGAATAACCATAATAATTCTCAAAAGTTAAATGCCCCTATTTGTTCTGACTCTAATCTGGAAATTAAAGAAATTGAAAGTAGTAAAGTTTTGATTATTCAAATTCCTAGAGCTTCCCGCACTCAACGTCCTGTTTATATTAACAATAATCCAATAACAGGAACTTACAAGCGCAACTATTCAGGTGATTATCACTGCACTGAAGTAGAAATAAAACAGATGTTGCGAGATGCTAGTGATGACCCCCAAGATTATCAAATTTTAGATGGTTTTGATTTGAATGACTTAGATCCAGAAACTCTCAAAACATTTAGACAACGCTTTACTAATAGAGAACCAGATCATCCTTGGTTAGCGCTTGACGACCAAAATTTACTTTCTCAGTTGGGAGGATGGAGACGCGATCGCAATACAAATAAAGAGGGATTAAGTAATGCAGGATTATTAATGTTTGGTCGCCAACGTAGTATTTTAGATGCTTTTCCTCATTATCATCTAGATTACCAAGAACGTTTCTCCACAGATCCAGAGCAGAGGTGGGATTATCGCTTAACACTCGACGGTAAATGGGAACCAAATTTATTTAACTTTTATTATAGTGTTTATAGTCGTCTAGTTAACGATTTAGATGTACCATTTAGGCTTGATAAAAATGCTATTCGTGCAGGAGAAACTCATGTTCACCAAGCTATAAGAGAAGCATTAGTAAATGCTCTAATTCATGCGAATCATCTATCTACAAAATCATTAGTTATAATTAAGTTTCAACAAGGTTTTGCATTTTCTAACCCTGGTCGTCTCAGAATTTCTCTAAAAAGTCTTTATGAAGGTGGCGATAGCGATGTTCGTAATCCCAACTTACAAAAAATGTTTCAAATGTTAGGTTTAGGAGAAAAAGCTGGTTCTGGATTTGGGAAAATTCTTAGAGCGTGGAGAGAACAACAATGGGTGATTCCTCGAGTATTAGAAAAACTCGATCTAGAAGTAACATCTGTAGTCTTGCCAATGGTCAGTTTCATTCCAGAAAATATAGAGAAGGAATTAAAAGAAATAGTAGGGGATAATTATCATAGTTTAACAGAATTAGAGCGTATTATTTTAGTAATTACTCATAAATTTGGAGAAGTTAGTAATACAGATATTCAGCATTATAGAAAAGAGCATCCTACAGATATAGGCAGATGTTTAAAACGTTTAGTAGATAATGGTTGTCTGGAAAAATCAGGTATAGGTAAAGGTACGCGCTATAATCTACCAAACCAAGATACTATAGATTTATTTTCGTTATTGACTAGCTCCGAGCATAGCGAATCTAACTCCGATCATAACGAACCTAACCCCGAGCATAACGAATCTAACTCCGAGCATAAAGAATCTAACTCCGAGCATAATCAAAAGCAACTATTAATGGATATTGCCGCTCCAGTTAGAGAAAAGAAACGGGCAAAACCAGAACTAATGAGAACTACGATTCTTAATCTATGTTCGAATAAGTATATAAACCTCAAAACATTAGCTGAACTTTTAGATCGAAGTCCAGATACTATTAGAACTCATTATCTAAATCCAATGCTAGAAGAAGGTAGCTTAGAACTTCAATATCCTAACCAACCTAGTCATCCGCAGCAAGCATATAAAACTGTATCTAAGCAAAATAACAACAAAGCCCAAACTTTCTGAAAATTAACCATCTCCCCAAACCATAATAAATTGAGTAGCGGTCTAATTCAAATGATGGAATAAACCTGAGAGAGAGGGAAAAAAAATTAATTTACCATTACCGAATAATTAAGGTTTAAAACCTCTTTTTTAAAGAAGAAATAAATCAAAAAAAATCCTTTTAATCAATTCGATCCTTTTTCAGAAGAGGTAATAATTAATCATTAATTGTTAAATCCCACTGTCATTTTAACGATGAGTATATCCGTCCCAAAATCCATATTTTGCCTGTTTGTATCATACTCATTTGACTCTCGGTCTCATACCATAATGACGATACTGCAAATAATCTCGGAGAATACGGTCGTGGTCAAAACAGAGGTTTTGGGGAATTTGCCAAGATTCAAACAAGGCTAAATTTTTGGCATCATCAGCTGCTTTTGGTTCTCCAGTAGCAGTGGCAATAAATACAACACTCATGGTGTGTTGACGAGGATCGCGACTGGGGTCAGAATAAACATAAAATTGTTCGATTAATTCTATTTCTAAACTCGTCTCTTCTTTTGCTTCTCGTCGCGCTGCAGTTTCGACGGGTTCTCCATAGTCAACAAACCCACCAGGAATTGCCCAACCAAAAGGTTCGTTTTGGCGTTCGATCAGTATAATAGGTCGCCCCGGTCGGTTAATTAATTCAATAATAATGTCAACGGTTGGAGTAGGGTTACGATATGTCATTTCAGTTATCAGTTATCAGTTATCAGTTATCAGTTATCATACCAATTCCCAAAAGTAATGCTATACTTCAGTTCTACTTCAACAGTCAAATATTTACCAAGACAGGACTTACGCAAAGACTCTACATACAGGGAACGCCAATGCCATTCGCCCCTACAGATGGTGTGTGATTTGATATTTTGCGTAAGTCCTGCAAGATTTAAAGTCTTTACCAACTGCCTGTCCCTGCCAAGGAGTGAAAATATCAGGAATGGGCATCTTGCCCGTTCCACTTCCACTTCCACAAAACTATTAAAATCCCAAGCGCATTTATCAAAATCACATGGGATGGCTCAAAATCCCCGCCTTTTAAGGCGCAATATTTTTGGAGCTTTTCTCAAATCCCCTACTTCCCCTCCACCGGAGGGGTTAGGGGTGGGTTCTCCACGGTCTGGGCCCGCGGGTGGGTACACTTCTGTACGGGCGAACGGCCGTTTGCTTCGCATAACTATCGAAGGGCGCCCCTACTGACTTGCTGACTTCTGACGCGCGTTAAGCAACGCCTGATTTTTATAGTCTAATACTAATTTAGATTAAAAAATGTTACAAAACTGTGATTTATAAGGAAAATGGAGCGGAGATTTGTAGCAAATATTTATCCAAATGCTATACTAGATAAGTATAGAGAAGAGGAATTAATACCTGGCACTTAAGGTATTAACAAAAAATAACAAAATAAATAGCGCTAGGTACATAGAAATAAATTTCTCTTCTCCTAATGACAAAAGAGAAAGACTTTTTTCAAGTCAAGGAGGTATTTCTATGTCTACTCTTATCTATACGGAGCAAAAAAAATCTCAGCAGATCGAACCGAAGAAACATTTAAACAAAAAAGCCAAAATCAAAGCTATAAAAAGTGAAGAAAATTTAGTAGATGAATATTGGCACAAATCAGACCATAAATCTTTTAATGATTTACTAATTCGGTTTATTTATGGATTTATCGTTCCTCTGTGATTATTGAGATTTTTCTTGAGCAAATTTCCTGCTTTTTTGACATCGACAGGACTTACGCAAGGGCACTAAATCCAGTGAGTAGGAATGCAATTTACCGAAAAATTGTGGTTTAAAGCCTCCCCTTTTAAGGGGATAAAAAAAAGAGTATTCCTTATGTCAAGCCTCTCGCTTTAGCTAGAGGTACTGATAACTGATAACTGATAACTGATAACTGATAACTGAAATGACCCCTACATATGGCGTTTCAAAGGTGAATTTGCGTAAGCCCCGATCGATTAATGATGAACCGACAGAGAAATACTTTTCCCACTGTTCCCTGCTCCTTGCTATACTTTGAATTTTTAGAGCTGTCCCAACCTTAGTGCGTGCTGGATTGAATAAAAAAATCAAGTAATGCCTGAGTTGTTTCCTCTGGAGCTTCCTCTGGCAAAAAGTGACCGCAGGGGAAAGCTTGACCGCGCACATCTATTGCTCTTTCTCGCCAAGTTTCCAGCACATCATAACATTTTTCCATTACCCCGCGCTCTCCCCACAACACAAGTAGCGGACATTGTATTTTACTGTTAATATCTTCTGCATCGTGTTCCAAATCAATAGTAGCTGCGGCACGATAGTCTTCACAAGTTCCATGAATACTGGCAGGGTCACTAAAACAACGAATGTATTCTGCAATAGCATTCTCGGTAAAAGCAGCTTGGTTATAACTCCACTGTTTTAGTTTGCTGACAAGATAAAATGCCTGGTCAGAACCGATCAGGCGTTCGGGAATATTGTCGGGTTCGATGAGAAAAAACCAGTGAGAGTAAGCAGTAGCTAGTTGTTGGTTGACAGTTTGAAAAATTTTCCTGGTTGGTACAATATCGAGAACTGCTGCTTTTTCCACACAGTGGGGGTGGTCGAGTAAAAGGCGATGGAGAACTCTACCTCCGCGATCGTGACCTGCTGCCAAGAATTTGGAGTAACCCAGAGCTGCCATGACTTCTACTTGGTCTTGGGCAGTAACTCGTTTGGAATAGGTGAGATGTTGAGGGTCGGAGGGTGGTTTGTCACTATCGCCATAACCGCGTAGGTCTGTGCAGATGACGGTGAAGTGTTGGGCAAGAGCGGGAGCGACTTTGTGCCACATAATATGAGTTTGAGGATAGCCATGTAATAGTAGCAATGGGTAGCCTTTTCCGCCTTTGACTAAATTAATGGTGGCATTGGATGTGGGTATTTTGTGGTAGGTAAATTGTTCAAACATGAAAATGTATTTGGGTGGTTCAACAATTAATTATTAGACATCTCCAGAAAAGAGGGAGTAGGGAGTAGGGAGTAGGGAGTAGGGGGAAATAATTAATTTTATTTTTTATTATTGGAGATGTCTATTATTTGGATAAAGTTTTCCTACAAGTTTTCACCCAATTAATAATTGCTGTATGATGAACATTTTTAATCGGCGTTGGTGAATTTAGCTATGATTTTCGTGCTTAGGGAACAGGGAATAGGGAATAGGTAGGGACGTTGCATAAGGGCGTCCCTACAGATCTTGATTACGGTTCGCCCAAACATCTTAATTCATAGTTTGATTCACCAACGCCTTTTAATCCTTTCAATTCCGAGGATTCCCATACCATTAACATACATTTTTAGGCATTCACGTTTAATATCTTTACTATAACTTCTTTGGGGTTGATAACAGTCTATCAATTGTCTGCCACAGTTGACACAAATTAAGTTGCTGTTTCCCTTATTTTATGACCATTTTTATTGATATAAGTTAACTTACATTCGAGACACTACATAATTAAAAATTTCCCATCGCTATTAGTTATGAGCACCATTCGGAGCAAGTGTTGCAGCTATATCACCGTACGAACTAAACTGTAGAAAAATGAAACAGCTTTTATCTTGATATTGGATTAACCAATATAGGCTGTACGGCACAGCTCACTATTCCCTCGGCTGTAAATGCCTCTGGGAATTTCTTTCTAATTATCTGAATACTGCCATTAATATCAGCATTAATAATCTTGCCTGTTGAACTTTTGAATAAACCGCGTTTTACTCTTTTGCCTACATAAGTTTCATGTTGACAAGGTTTTTCTAAGTCTAGTGCGGAAGTTTTGCTGGTGTAACTTTCTTCAGTCTCAATCACTTTAATTCCTGCTAGCTGACACTTATAAGTAATTTGCTGTACTAACTTATAATGTGGTATAGCCGTGAAGTTTTGATTATTTCTTTTACCAATGTTTGCCCCTTGTTTCCAGCGATCATTTTTACCTATTACTAAAGTTCCAAGCTGGTTGGTCACTAAATAATCTACAACTAATTTGCTGGTATGATGCAGATAATTATCAACAAAGCGATTTCGACGGAAAGTTAAACCTTCAACCTTGCGACTACTTCTGATATTGTCTTTGAGAAAACTTTGATATTTAGCTTTGCGTTTGTTATACAGTTGATTAACACTTTTTAGTGGCTTCCCGTTAACAAGCAATGGTTTGACACCAGGCTTGTTTGTAGATAGAGCAACTAATCTGTCAACCCCCAAATCAATGCCTGCTACATATTTTGACACTGACTGTGGCCGTTCTGCTTTTTCGTATACAATTTCAATTACATAGCAACCTGTAGCAGGAACTATTCTCACTTCTACTACAGCCTCAACTACTACAGGTATTTTGATATCACTCATGGATAAGTGACAAATACCGTCTTTTAGAGGAGCTTTATAGACTGATTCGCTTGAATATATGACTACATTTCGACCTTTGCTTTTGTCTTTGTATTTGGGTATTTTGGGCTGACCCAAAAACTTCCCTGGATGTTTTGACCAAACTCTTAGCGCCTGAAAATAACCACGCCAAGATTTCGTCAAACACTTAATTATTTGTTTTGATACCTTGGTTGGTAATGCTCTGTAAGCATCACTATCTTTGGTAGCGTGATACAGTTTAGTTAAATCAAGACTATTGCCTGTGGTGAAAAAATGCTGACGGCAGTAATAATTAGCTAGATTATATAAGTTTTTTGACTTAAAGGCTAATTCATCGCACACCTGCCAATACCGATGTGTTCGTTTAATAATATGTCTGTCAACAACTCTCATGTACTCTACTTTCTAACTAATGACATGATTACTAATGATTTTGACACTTTGTTGTAATCCATTAACTTAACATTTGTTTCATTATATCAAACTTTTATACAAAAAACAACAACTTTCTACAGTTTAAGTTGAACAGTTAACCACCCCTTCTGCTAATCATACTTTAATTTAGCAACGCCGAAGGTTATATAGTTAGGCGTTGCCGATGGGTACAATCATTGAGGACTCCTGTAAAAATAGCTCGAACAGTTTTTTGATGGAAACTATATTTCACAATTTATCCTAGATTAAAATAGTCGCTGATTAAGCTTGTTTTTTGCGTTTAGAAGCCAATGTGCCTAAACCTAATCCCAATAGAGCAATAACGCTAGTGGGTTCGGGAACAGAGGAAACATCTGGTGGTGCCTCAATTGCAATTCCAGCAACTGAATACAACCCATTATTTGGGGAGATTGTTGTGATAATTTGTCCTAAAGCATCAGCAGTTACTGAGATTCCATAGCTGTCTAAAGTTCTAGTGTCCGTACCTAATTCATTGTTAATAGCTAGCACTCGACTGCCAGCAGTTTGACTGAAGGACGTACCATTGACTATAACATTTTGATTTGTCCCATCAAATCCATCTCTTAGGCCAAATAACCAGTAATCATAGGTTTGGTTAGGAACAAGATCGGAAAAAGTAATTTCTAATGGAGAGCCACTAAAACTAAAAAGATTTCCACCAATGTTATCAATGGGATTAGGATCGGTTGGAACAGTACTAGCTAAAACATTAGCACCAAAGTTTCCAATAAAGGCCGGAGAGCTAAGTGCAATATCTACAACAGTGGTCAAACCTGTTTCATCAATGAGATCGTTGGTTGTTCCAGCACCTGTTACTAATGTCCAATTATTAGGGGTACTTGAGCCTGACGGTCCGAAATCAACCCCAATGATAGCAGCAGAGGCAGAATTAGGAATAATGGCTAATCCAAAAGTAGTAGCAGCAACTGCTAAGGTTTGTTTAAAATTCATGGTTACTTCAGAAAATTTACAATTACATACTAAAGCCAATAACAGAAATAAAGCAATAGCAAATTAGCATCTTCACTGAATCTTTATATATTTGAGGAAAAGACCGTATAAAAACTGAGATACGTTAGACTCATCAATACAATTTATACTAAATTTCCAGAGAAACAAAGCCTTGTCTTTATCGCATATTCATAAAACTTGACCATTACTCTAAAAATATATTGATGTTAATGAGGCTTTAAACCTTAATTATTCGGTAAGCAGTAGAGTTGCTTCTACCCATGATTTTAGTTAGTGAAAAAAAATTACAGCAAATTTATGATTTCACCAAGTAAGGTAATGATTTAGATATTTGGTTGAATTAATGGATAATTACTCTGCTTCTGTAGATTTTTGGTAATTTTCATCTACTTCAGAGAATACTCTATGAATAATTTGTACTTCTGGGTTAATTTCAATCCATAAATTTGTTTCCTCAGTAGGATCTGAATTAACTTGAGAGGGTTGATAGATAATTTTGCAAGGCCCGAGAATGTCAGCTTCATGGCATAAATGATGGCGATCGCCCTGCTGAATATTAATTGCTGGTAAACCAGTGCCGTTTTGATGATTAGCATTAACAACATTAGACAATATCTGAATAACTGTTTTACTTGTACGTTGTCCCTTATTCCAAGTACCATCAGGACCACGACTACCTGGGATAATTTCTGGTATCCCTTGACTATTCAGAGGAATTAGCCAAGACCGCCCTTTTTTATTAGCACCTTTAATACGACCTTCTTTCAGCAATACCCGCACCCTAGCAGTTGAGATATTTAGGAGAAAAGCTGCTTCTGTTGTACCTACTACCATGTTGAAAAACCATTACGAAACACTTATATTATTAGTATAGCAATTCCCAAGAAGCTTGAGGTACAAAAGTGGAGTGGGAGAGTGGGAGAGTAGGGGAGCGGGGGAGTAGGGGAGCGGGGGAGATTGAAGTGATTATAAAATTATCAACATATATCATATAACCGGATTCTATAGATCCCAAATAGGTTCTATAGAGGGAGAGTGTGGGAAGGGTGCGGAGTGTGGGAGGGGTGGGGGGATTAGAGGTGTGGGGAGATGGGAGCAAATTTCAACCTGCTTGGTCAGCATTCTCTGCCCTTGACAGAGGGTAGGAGTCAAAATTTCCTTCTGCCTTCTGCCTCCTGCCCTCTGCTTTTCCTGATAACTGAAATGACCTGTATTAGAAATGCTATAATAGTAGTGTTTGGCTAATTACAATAATTAAAACTAACTAAAATGATCTTATGGCTGAAGCAAATTCAAAGATGGTTCAAGGGACAAAAAGAAGTAATTGAAGACCAGAATTCTTTGCAGGAATTACCTTCAGAAACTCAAGCAAAAATTCAGGAATATTTATCTACTATTTCTCATCCTCAAAAAATCATAGAAGGCATCAAAAATTCCATAGAAGAAGCAACTGATAGGTGGTTGTATTCTGCGTCATCCCCTAATAGTTTAATAATTTTAGGCAACCCTGTTGAACCTATTAACGAGTTTATTCAAGAGGCGATAAAGCAATGGCAAACTCCCCAAAATTTACCAATAAATTGTCTATGTTTGCCACCCGCTACAAATCCGGCAGAAAGACAACAACAACTTGTAGAAGAATTGCAAAAAGTTTCTGTAAATTCTCGAACGGAATCACAGCAACAATTATATTTAATTCCTAATTTATCTAATTGTTTTATTCGCTGCATTGGCGGTTTAGATGGGATGAATATTCTCCGAGATAAAGTAGCAGAAGACAAACAAAAGTTTTGGATAATTGGCTGTCATAATTGGGCTTGGGAATATTTGGATAAAACTAATCAAATTCAGGCGGACTTTGAACAAACTTTTTCTATACCTAATCTTGATGGTAATGAACTAAAACTCTGGTTAAAACCGGCTATAGATAATTTATATATCGATATTGAAGAAAAAGAAGATGAGTTTCAAAAAGATTTTGAAAAGCTGGCAAAGATTTCTTTAGGGTTGAGTGAAGTGGCTAAAGAATTATGGTTTATTTGCCTCGGTTGCGAACAACAAGAACAAAAACAAGAAGATGAAGATATTGAGTCTTCTTTACTAATAAAAATTGCATGGCAAAATTTGCCTAAACAGCCCAAAATATCCGAAGACGATCGTTATGTAATTTACTCATTGTTACTTCATCAACAACTTAGTCTTGATTGTTTAGCTATCACTTTAGGAGAAGAAAAAAATCTCGTCAATTCTCATGTCAGAAAATTAAAAGAATTAGACTTAATTCAAGAAAATTTTGGTTTATTGAAAATTAATCAAGTTTACTATCCTCAGTTGGCAGCAGATTTAAAACAGAATAAATTTTTAGATTTTTAAATAAAAAACTCTGGGCAAAATTTATGTTTATTTATACCCTATGTGAACTCACTGGTACAGCTAAAAAAATACAAGATATTGTCACAGAAGTTACAGTGGAAAAATTGACTGAAGCTGTAATAATTATTTTAGTGGCTTATGTCAGTATAAAAATTTTAGAAAAGCTGATTAATTGGCTTTCTGAACGGGTGGTTTTACAACTGCGTCAGAGTGTAAAACAGTCTTTACCATTTTGGCAATTTATAGTAGTAATTATTTCTTTAATCTGGATTAGTAATATATTTTTTAAGTTATCTCTTTCTAATGTAATTGCCCTTAGTGGTGTTGTTGGTGTGGCATTAGGATTTGCTTTTAAAGATTATGCTAGTTCTGTAATTGCTGGTATAGTAGCACTTTTAGAATCTCCCTATAGAGTGGGCGATCGCGTCAAAATCGGCGAACATTATGGTGAAATAGTTCGTTTTGGTTTAAGAAGTTTTTCTATCCAAACAACTGAGGATAATAATGTTACAGTTCCTCATAATTATATTTGGACAAATACAATTACTAACGTTAATGATGGCGATTTAGAAGCTCAAGTAATAACGGATTTTTATGTGAGTCATGAAGTAGATGTTAAGCTTGCCCGTCGAATTTTATATCAAGCTGCTTATACGAGTAAATATACTCAAATGCGATTACCTATTTTTGTTTCTTTAGAAGAAAAAATGTGGGGAACTCATTTTCAGATTAAAGCTTATCCTATAGATGCTCGTGCTGAATTAGCATACAAAAGTGATTTGACTTGGAGAGTAAAAGAAGCTTTTGGTAAGTATGCAATAACTTATCCTCAGATTAAAAAATTAGGTAAATCTGAGTGACTTTAGTAGTAAGCAGTCCGCAGGAAATACTTACAATCATTTTATGCTTGTCAATCTATCTTAAGAAATATTTTATAATTATTCGATAAATGGAAAATATCTATCTGGTCATGGTGGACAGAATGTAGATAAATATACTATTTTAGAGTTAGTATAGCGTATCTCAGTAAGCGTGAGGTAGACTCTTATCTTTACCGAATAATTAAGGTTTAAAGCCTCTCACTCGCCGTGGAGAAACAAGAAAAAATTTTCCTTTTAGTCAATCCTCTTCTTGAAAAGAAGAGGTAATTCTAAATTCTAAATTCTAAATTCTTGAATTCACTATTGCCTGTTGCCTAAAGCAAACGAGTTTTGTACCTCACGCTTTTTGGGAATTGCTATAACTTATAATTGATTTCAGTAAGCCGATCGTTTTAAAGTTAAAATTTAAAGGAGAAAAATTATGACAAATAATCAAATTAACAATCAAAATAAAACTAAAACAACGCCTAACTCAGATACTAATATTGACAGTAATGCTGAAGTAAAAAAAGAACTAACATCACCTAACAGTCTGACTGATGCTGCTGGCCAAGTAGGAGAATTAATAGTTAATACTGCTACTAAAACAACTCAAGAAGTTATAGAAAATGTTGCTGGAGCCGGAATATTACTTCAAGATTTTATAGAAACGACTTCCAGAGAGGCACATCAACTATTAGAATCTGCCACAGAACAAACAGGACAAACTCTACAAATCATCTCAGAAAACCCTGTACTAAAATTTATTAATAAGCTCTGGGGAACTCAATGGCTAATGTCAATTTTGGGAGAAGTTGATGTAGAGAAAATTCAGACTAAAGTCAAAGAAACTAAACTAAAATATCCCCAAGAAACACCAAATAAAATCGCTAATCGTCTGATATTAAAGCAAGCTTGGGAAGCAGGTAAAGTTGGCATGGTAACTAATATTCTTCCTCCCATTGCTTTAGCCTTATTTGGAGTAGAATTAGCAGCCACAACAAAATTACAATCAGAAATGCTTTATCAGATAGCTGGAGCCTACGGTTTAGACTTAAATGAACCCACCCGTCGAGGAGAAGTTTTAGGCATTTTTGGCTTATCTCTAGGAGGGAGTATGTTGAAAGGTAGCTTGAGTTTTGTAGAGATTATTCCCGGTATTGGACCTGTAGTTGGTGCTTCGACAAATGCTGTGATGATCTACAGTTTAGGATATACCGCTTGCCAATTTTATGAAGCTAAATTAAATGGAACTTTAAACACAGAAAAACTAGAAACTTTCCAACAACAAACAGAGGATAATTTAAAATACACAGAGCAACAATTTGTCGTTATTGACCAAATATTAGCTCACATGATTATAGCCAGTTATCCTAATAAATCTTGGTCAGATATTATGTCTGAATTAGACACAATTGCACCCGCTTCGATAGAGACAGTTAAAGCTCATTTAGATAATCCTCAACCTTTGGAAATACTCTTAGAAAAACTCTCTCCAGATTTAGCAATGTCAGTATTAGCTCATTGTTATCGTATTGCTAAATTAGATGGGATGATTACCCCTGAAGAACAAGCAATTTTAGAAGCGATCGCCAAAAAATTTGAAATAGATTTGAGCCTTCTGGAAATTGAATTGTAAGTTATAAAATCGCCATATTTGTTATCTATCAGAGTAAGCATTCAGCCGTCAGCTATCAGCCGTCAGCTATCAGCCATCAGCTATTGATTCTTTTTAGTTCTAGATAAAAGCTTTACTAATGGATTAGAATTAAATTTTACGCTCTCTAGCTAGCTAAAACAGTCTATATATTAAAATCCCCTCATAAGAGCTGAGAGCTAATAGCTGTTTGCGCAGCATTCCGCAGGAAATGCTTACCATTTGCTACATCACGCGCCCCCGCGCATCCCCCAAAATTGGGGGGCTAGGGGGGCAAAATTCAGTATTAATTGCTGATAGCTGACTGCTGATAGCTGAATGCTTACCTATCAGAAGTGATAATTAGAGATTTTTCAAAGATTTTCAACTTACTACTGTTGATAGATGTGAAAATAATCTAAAAATTGTTTTAATAATAATAGATGAACAGAAAGGAGAGTAAAATTATGCCTAAGTTAAATATTGGTTTAACAGAAGAACAACGTCAAGGTGTCATCGCCCTGTTAAATAAAGACTTATCAGATTTATATTTACTCCTAATTAAGACTAAAAAATATCATTGGGATGTAGTCGGTCCTCAGTTTCGGACATTACATCAACTCTGGGAAGAACATTATGAAGCATTAACAGTTAATATTGATGCCTGTGCTGAGAGAGTTCGTGCTTTAGGCGGTTATCCAGTGGGTACAGCAAAAGGTTTTCTGGAGAACGCTTCCATTGAAGAGGATGCAGGTAATATACCTACAGCAAATGAAATGGTAGCACAACTGGTAAAAGACCACGAACAAGTTATTCGTAACTTGCGAGATCATATTGACGAGTGTTCTGAAGAATTTCACGATGAAGGAACTGCTGACTTTTTAACTGGACTAATGGAACAACACGAAGAAATGGCTTGGATGCTACGGTCTTTTATTGAAGGCGAAGCACTACAAAGTAATGGAAAAAGACCTAGTGTTGAAACTCCATCTGCTGTAGGAGTAAATTGAAGGAAGGAAGTTATAGAACCCATTTGATAGCTATCTATTTATAAAGATGAGAAGATGGGAACCCACCCCTAACCCCTCCTGGGAGGGGAATGTGGGGAGATGAGGAGATGAGAGGAAATATATATACATTTTATTAGCGATCGCCGATCTAAAAAAAAGGAGAATAAATATTTATGGTAGAAGAATATAAAGCAGAACGTACAATTTCTGCAGTTTTTAAACAAGAACGTCAAGTTAATGATGTTGTAGACCGCCTCCTGAAGCGCAACGTTTCCAGAGAACATCTTTCTGTGATGGGGAGAAATTTTGAGTCACAAACTCGTATCACTGGTTTCATTAGCAAGAAAGATGTAATTGTGGGCGGTTTACGGACGGGGGCAATTTTTGGTTCCCTGTTTGGTTCTTTGTTAAGTTTGCTGACAGGAGTGGGTGTATTATTCATTCCTTTTATTGGTTCGGTAGTTGCAGCGGGTCCTATTAGTTCCGTGTTATTGGGTGCAGCGACTGGCGCTCTTGCTGGTAGTGCTGGTGCTGGTTTGGCTTCTGTGCTAACAACTTTGGGAATGCCAGAAGATAAAGCTGCCATTTATGAAACTCGCTTGAAAGCTGGAGAATTTTTAGTAATGGCAGAAGTTCCTGCAGATAAGTCAGGAGAATATCAACTGTTGATGGAAAGTGCTGGTGGAGAAGAAATTCATGTGAGCGATCGCGTCTTACCTCGTCCTTGTCCTGGTCGCTGCAATAGTTCAGAAGATTTATCGCCGGAAGTTCGCTCTCATTTATCGGAGGATGCTCAGAAAGTTTTCATCGAGCGTTACAATTCTGTATTAGATGAAACAGACGACCAGTCCAAAGCGGAACAAGCGGCCTGGGATAAAATACACCAAGATTATGAAGAGGATGAAAATGGCATTTGGTCTAAGCAAAAAGTAGCATAAGGTAGGCAACAGGCAACAGGCAAAAGGGAGGAAGGTTTAAGAGCAAGGAAAAAACTTAAATTTCCTGTAGATATCCACGCTAACTTTTACCATGACTACTGAGTGCTAATTGCTAATTGCTGATTGCTTATTTAATTTAGTTTAAAATTTTCATTAAATATCGGGTCTAGAAATAATGCAGGGATGTTCTATGGAGCATCCCTATTTTTTTTTACTCATTTTGCTATTGCTAAACTCAGGTATTATTTCTACTGAAAATTCCAGCTATTATTCCAATTCCCACAGTTAAAAGAACGAGAGACCAAACAACAAAGGAAGGAATTGAAGGTAAGATTCCTAGACCTTTAAGTAAAACAATTATTGAAATTACTATTAAACTTAGACCTAGTGTAGATAAAAAAACTGTTATTCCTATTGATGATTTAGGGGACTTACTCATAGATCATATTTCCGATTATTTAAACCTCAGATAATTTTATCATATATTGTCAGGAAGAAGGAATACCGTTTCACGGAAGTTATAAGCCATAAGTCAAAAGTCAAAAGTAAGAAATAATACCGTTTCACGGAAGTTATAAGTCATAAGTCGTAAGTCAAAAGTAAGAAGATTTTAGAACGGGAAAAAGTAGATATTTCTCAAGTTTGACAAAAACGATATCAATTTGAATATTTATCATTATTTTCTCAATCATCAGAAGAAGGAAGAAGGAAGAAGGAAGGAGGAAATTATCAGTCAAACATCAAAACTCAAAAGTAAGAAGGAAGAAAGAAGTTATGAGTCATAAGTCAAAAGTCAGAAGATTTTAGATCGGGAAAAAGTAGATATTTCTCAAGTTTGACAAAAACGATATCAATTTGAATATTTATCATTATTTTCTCAATCATCAGAAGAAGGAAGAAGGAAGGAGGAAATTATCAGTCAAACATCAAAACTCAAAAGTAAGAAGGAAGAAAGAAGTTATGAGTCATAAGTCAAAAGTCAGAATATTTTAGAACGGGAAAAAGTAGATAATTCTCAAGTTTGACAAAAACGATATCAATAGGCGTGGTTTGATATGCAGTTAAATATTTATCATTATTTTCTAAATCATCAGAAGTTGCATTTATCTATATTTTTAATATTAGGTTTAATACCCCCACGCTTATTTCCAAAAATTAGTAGTTCCTCTTTGTGGCAGCCATAAAACCCCTTCATATTTCCCTTTTTTTCAAAATTTACAACTGATAACTGAAATGACCCCTTCTTTCTTCTTTCTTATACCAATTAATTTTAAAGATATCACAAATAGTTTTGCTCCTTTAAATATTAAATAACTTCTGTAAATTACTGTAGTATCAAAGTTTTAAGCCGATAAAATCTAACTTTTAACTTTTGACTTTTGACTTATAACTTACTTCCTTCTTCCTTCTTCCCTCTTCCCTCTTCCTTCTTCCTTCTTCCCTCTTCCTTCTTCAATAATTTGCATAAAAATCCTTTCCAGAGCAGATATATATATATGGGGAAAAGATTAGGTCTAAGCCAAAATAGTTAGAACTTTGATAAGCTCAACTCATAACTTTCAACTGTTGTGATAGGAGAGCGATCGCTGTGGAGGACCAATTACAAAATCTAATTACCCAAATCAAGCAATATCAAAATCCTAGTCCAGAACGCCAGAAAGCTATTAATCGTCTATTGATATTAATTCAACAACTCCCTGGACTATATAGTTCGTCCCACCAGGATTATCTGGAGGCTTTTAATCGGACATTAGAATGGGTCTGCAAAAACATTCAAAATTTTGAATCTCGGCCTCCTTCGTGGGAAAGAAGCTTTGTTGTCTGGATTAATGGTTATCTGAAATGGCGTATCCAAGACTTATATACCCCAGATAATAGATATGACAGTTTGGATAAACCTATTAGTAATGAAGGAGAAAAACTAACAACTTTAGGAGAAATTTTACCAGCTAATAGTCTAAGTTTACTGGAACAGAAAATTGCTGAATTACAGAAAGCAAAACGTCAAAGACAAGGTGAATCTGTGAGGCAATATATTGAGACAGACCCAGAAGAAAAGCTCAGGTTATCTCATCCTAAAAAATATCCTGAATGTAATTGTCAACTATTGGCAATTCAGTTAAATTTTACAGAGCCACCAAAGAAAATATCTGATATTTGCAAAGAAATCAATATTAGTAATCAAACTGTTTATTCCCACTGGAAACGCAGATGTATTCCATTATTAAGAGAAATCGCTAATCAATTTGGAGAAGAATTATGAATATGACTTTTTCACAAGCATTAAATGTTTTTGTTACTGCAGAAGCTCATGGTTATGCAGAGCAATTTGCAGCAGAACAAGCAACTCCTGAAAAAGGAAAACAAGTTTATCTAAATACTCTGGCTGTTGTGGCAGTTCAAAGTTATTTAAAGTGCCTAGATATTCAGACAGCGATGCATCAAAGTGATTGTTGGCATCCTGGTTCAAGAGCAATATTTAATGTGGCTGATTTAGTTTTACCAAATATTGGCAAAGTGGAATGTCGTCCGGTATTTCCTGGTGAAAAAGAATTATTTTTGCCTCCAGAGGTTAACGATAACCGCATCGGTTATATAGCGGTTAAATTTGAAGAAGATTTAAACCAAGTACAAATATTAGGATTTGTTTCTGCGAGAAATATTGATAGGTTTCAAGATTCTATTCCCCTCACACAAATAGAATCTTTGGATGCCTTAATTGACGAAATTGATTGGTGTCAAAAATGGGTGAATTTACGTCGGTGGTTTGAAGGTTTTTTTCCGGCAGAATGGCAAAGTTTACAGTCATTATCTACATCTACATCTACAAGAAGTTTGAGAGTTTCCATAGATAGTATTTCTCAATCTTCAACAGATGATGTAAGTATTAGTTGTGGGAAAATTATTAATTGGGGTAGTGCAGCAAATGAACAAACTACAGAATTAGCAGTAAAATTGACGGATAAATTTGAGGAGGAAATAGATATTTGTGTGCGACTTTCTACTACGGATAAAATTCCATATTTACCTCCTGGTTTACGAGTGCAAATATTGGATGAATCTGGTAATTCTTGTATGGAAGCTGAAGCTAGGGAAGCAGATGATTGGATACAATTAGAATTTGGTTGTAAACCTCAAGAACAATTTACTATAGAAATGAGTTTAAATGAGCAAATAATTAGAGAAAATTTTGTAGTTTAAGAGTAAGGATTTCCTGCGGAATGCTGCACAAACAGCTATTAATTGTCAGCTCTTAGCTCTCATAATAATATTTTAATGAATATAGACTTTAAAGCCAGCTTTGATAGTAGAATTTAATTCTGACTCAATTAGTAAAGCTTTTATCTAAAACTAAAAAAAAAGCAGTAGCTGATGGCTGATAGCTGACGGCTGTTTGCTTACATTTAAGATTATCGCAGATAAATATAGAAGTTATGAAAATTATTAAAATTAAACTTATAGATAGCGGTCAAAATGGATTTCATGTAATTTTAAATTCAATCGGTGCTAACTTTGAGTCTATTGATGGTTTTTTACCATGTCTACCTGCGAAATTAGAAAGATCGTTTAATCAATGGGAGTCAGCTTATTTTCAGTTAGAAGATGTGAGAAAAGTAGCAACTCGGATTAGCCCACAATCAGTAGTTAATTATTCTAGTTATGAAGAAAAAGAACAAGTAAAAATAACTCTTAATCAATGGTTGAATAGTGGCGATATTAGTTGGCAACCTGTACGGGATGAATTAATTTCTGCCTTAAGTTCTCTAGGAAATTCTGATTCAGAAATTCGTCTATTTTTAGATATTCAAAATTCTAATTTATGTCGCATTCCTTGGCAAGAATGGAATTTATTTCAGTCTCGTTTTCCTCAAACAGAAATTGCTATTCGAGTTCGAGGTAAAGGAAAAATTAGACGGCTTCGTAAATCCTCAAAAGTAAGAATTATTGCCATAGTTGGTAAGAGTGATGGTATTAATACAGATTTAGATTTAGAAGTAATTCAAAAGTTAAAAGAAAAGGGTGCAGAAGTAAGATTTTTAAATCGACCGACACAGGAGATTTTATCTGATACTTTGCGGGAGGAACCTGGTTATCATATATTGATTTTTGCCGGGCATAGTTGTAGTAAAGAAGATGGTTCAATTGGTTGGATATATTTGAACGACCGGGATAAATTAAGTATTAAAGAGTTTAAAAATTCTTTGAGATATGCAATAGATAATGGGTTGCAATTGGCAATTTTTAATTCCTGTGATGGTTTGGGTTTAGCAAATCAGTTGGCGAAGCTTGGTTTATCACGAATTATTGTTATGCGAGAACCTGTTCCTGACCTGGTAGCAGTGAAATTTTTAGAGTATTTTTTGGCAGAGTTTGCGAATAATAAATCTCTGTTTAAATCTATGAGAATAGCTAGAGGAAGATTAGAACATTTTGAGTCTGAATATCCAGGGGCAATGTGGTTACCTACTCTTTGTATTCAAGAAACAGCTTTGTCTCATTCTCTGAGTTGGCAGCAGTTAATTTATCCCAATTTATGGCAGAAACTTATCAATAAATTTAAGCTTCCTTTAGGACTAACGGCAGGAATTTTGTTGGTAATTTTGACGATAAATTTAGTTAAAAATAAATTCACTGAAACTAAAACGACCGGGATACAAGCAGAAATTTTACAAAATATTAGTCAGGGGGAAAAGTTGTTAATTTCTGCCGATAAAAATCTGGCAAAAAAAGAAGGAATTGAACAATTTTATAATGGTAACTTTGCTCAGGCGATCGCTAAATTTCGCCAATCTCTCCAAGTCAATAAAAATGACCCGGAAACTTTGATTTATTTGAATAATGCAATTACTCAACAAAAATCTGATACTAATATTGGACAAAAGATAGAAATAGCAGTTAGTGTTCCTATTAGTCAGGAATCAGATATTTCTCAGGAAATTTTGCGAGGAGTTGCTCAAGCTCAAAGCGAATTTAATTGTGGTTTAGCGGAAATTTCTCTGGCTATTAAAAATCCTGAAAATCAACTAAATTGCTCTGGTAGTTTCAATGGTAAATTTCTAAAAGTTACTATTGCTGATGATGAATATCTACCAGAAACAGCAGAAAAAATTGCTAAAGTTTTAGTAGTAAAAGAAGAAATTCTTGCCGTTATCGGTCATTCTTCTAGTGATATGACTTTACAAGCAGGAGAAATTTATAACAAAGCTGAATTAGTAGTAATTTCTCCTACTAGCACCTCAACTAGATTATCTAACTTTGGCAAATTTGTATTTAAAATTCCCCCTAGCGATCGCCTAGCAGCTCAAACTCTATTAAATTATTTGGAGCGACAAAACTGGGCAGAGAAAAAAATAGCAGTTGCCTATATACCTGGTAATAGTTATAGTCAGTCTTTAGCTAAAGAATTTAATAAACTATTGCCAGGAAAATTCGTATATAAGTGCAATATTTTATCCGGAAATTTTAGTGCCAGTGACTGTGTAGAAGAAGCACAAAATCGAGGGGCAGAAATAATGTTTTTAGTCCCTGCTACAGACAGAACTTTGAGTAATGTTATCGGCATAATTAATAATGCTAAAGAGTTAAAATTATTAGGTGGAGATTCTGTTTATAATCCCAGGGTATTAAAAGATGCTGGCCAACAAGCAAACCAAGCAAATTTAACCCTTGCTATTCCTTGGCATCGTCACCCTAACTCTCAATTTAGTCAAACAGCTCAAAAGTTTTGGAATGCAGAAATTAATTGGCGTACTGCCACATCTTATGATGCTACTCAAACTATTATTAAAGCCGTAGATGAAATGATGGGGAATTATTCTCGTAAACAATTACAAAGAATCTTATCTAATCCCAATTTTTCCCTAGAAGGAGTAACAGGAAAAATTAGATTTAGTGAGTCAGGCGATCGACAATTTATTGAGAAGGATAAACCAGTATTAGTTCAGGTAAAACCTAATGCTAAATCTGGAAAAGATCAATTTGTAATTCTGGAGGAGGGGAGTAGAGGAGCGGGGGAGTAGGGGAGTAGGGGAGTGGGGGAGTAGAGAAGTGGGGGAGTAGGGGAGTAGAGGAGCGGGGGAGTAGGGGAGTAGGGGAGTGTGGAGACCCACCTCTAACCCCTCCCAGGAGGGGAATATGGGGAGATTCGTATATTTGCACAATTTTTGTATTTCATATTACTTCTTACTTTTGACTTTTGATTTTTGACTTATAACTTCCTTCCTTCTTACTTCTTACTTTTGACTTTTGACTTTTAACTTATAACTTATAACTTCCTTCTTACTTTTGACTTTTGATTTTTGACTTATAACTTCCTTCCTTCTTACTTCTTACTTTTGACTTTTGACTTCTTACTTTTGACTTATAATTTCCTTCTTACTTTTGACTTTTAACTTTTGACTTTTAACTTTTAACTTTTGACTTCTTACTTTTGACTTATAATTTCCTTCTTACTTTTAACTTTTGACTTCTTACTTTTGACTTATAATTTCCTTCTTACTTTTGACTTTTGACTTTTGATTTTTGACTTATAACTTCCTTCTTTCTTATAAACATTAAATAGGATGCCACTATGAGTATTGTTAAGATTAAACTTCTGGAAACTGAAGCCCCTGGATTTCATGTTACTCTCACTGCCAACGATGGAAAATTTGATTCTATTGATGGTTTTTTACCAGCTTTACCACCAGAATTAGAATCATCATTGAGTAATTGGCAGTTAGCTTATAACCAATTAGAAAAAGTTCGTAAAATTTCTACTAGAATTAGTCCAAAAAAAACTATTTCTTACTCCAGTTCAGAACAAAGAAAACTGGTAAAAACTCAGATTAATAAATGGCTAGATTCTGACGATAGTCGATGGCGACCAATCCGAGAAGAATTAATTTCTGTATTTAGCTCATTGCAAAATTCCGAGTCAGAAATTCGTGTATTTCTAGATGCGAAAAACCCTAAACTACGACGACTACCTTGGCAAGAATGGGGTTTATTAGCATCTCGGTTTCCTCAAGCAGAAATTGCCATGAGAGTTAGAGGAAAAGGTGAATTAAAACCTTATCCTAATTATGAAAAACTCAGAGTGCTTTTAGTTGTAGGAAAAAGTGCCGGAATTAATACCGATCTAGATGTAGAAATAGTGCAAAAATTACAGGAAAAAGGAGCAGAAATTATCTGTTTAAAACAGCCCAGTAGAGAAAAATTTGCTAATACACTAAGAGAAGAATCAGGTTATCATATCTTTATTTTCTCCGGTCATAGTCGCAGCGAAGAAGATGGTTCAATTGGCTGGATTTCTCTAAATGACCATGATGAATTAAGCATTGACGAATTCAAGAATTCTCTCAGATATGTAATAGATAAAGGATTACAATTAGCAATATTTAATTCCTGTGATGGTTTAGGATTAGCTAGTCAATTAGCTCAGTTAAGTTTGCCTCGTAGTATTGTCATGCGAGAACCAATACCTGATGAAGTAGCAGTCAAATTTTTAGAATACTTTTTTGAGGAATTTACTAAAAATAAATCCTTATTTAGTTCTGTTCATACTGCTAGAGAACGTCTAGAATATTTTGAATCTGATTATCCAGGGGCAATGTGGTTACCAACAATATGTATTCGAGAGTCAGCATTAAATAAACCTTTAACTTGGCAACAAATTACTGGCAACTTAATCCAGACTCCCCAAACTTCTACTTCATTACTGAATAAAAGAATTTTCTTATTATTAGGAGCGGTCGGTTTATTGGTTGTTGCTTTAGTAACTTCGTTGTTGATAAATCGAGAAAAAATACCAGAAAAAAAGGTAGTAGATTCTCTATGTCCCCAACAACCTACCCCAAATCAAACCGCCACAGAAAACTCTATCAAATCTGTCAAATGTTTTGCTTATGTTCCTGATGTTCCTAATGGTAAATGGTTACATGGAGGTAGCACCACTTGGGCACCAATTCGTAGTAAAATTAATCCAAAAATCCAAGCAATTTTTCCAGAATTTCAGTTAAATTACAGACAACACCCGAGTTTACCCCCTGGTTCAGAAACTGGAATTAAAATGTTATTAGAAGGTCAAATTTCTTTTGCTGAATCTTCACGACCTGTGACAGATAATGAGTTGCAAACTGCCCGAAATAGAAATTTTCAATTAAAGCAAATTCCTATTGCTATGGATGGAATTGCTATAGTAGTTAATCCAGAACTTGATGTTGCAGGTTTAACCTTAAAACAACTCCAAGAAATCTATACTGGTCAGATTCAAAATTGGAGTGAAATAGGAGGACCTAATATGGAAATTATTCCCTATACTCGTCCTTTTGATAGTGGTACAACTCTCTTCTTTCAAGAAAATATTTTGAACAACAAAAAATTTAGCGAAAATGTAGTTTCAATTCGTACTACTACTCAAGCTTTACGAGAGGTAACAGCAAATAAAGGAGGAATTTATTTTGGCACAGCTTCAGAAATTATTCCTCAATGTGCGGTGAAACCTTTATCAATTGCCTATCGATCGGGAGGTACTTTTGTTGCTCCTTACAAAGGCGAATTTGTACCGCCAGAAAATTGTCCTGGGCAACGTAACCAACCAAATTTAGAAGTATTTGAAAATGCAACATATCCGATTTCAAGACGGTTATTTCTGATTGTGAAAAAAGATGATTCTTTTGATGAAAAAGCTGGAGAAGCTTATGGAAAATTACTGTTGACAGATGAAGGGCAAAAATTAATTGAAGAAACTGGATATAGTCCTATTCGTTAACAATAAGCAATCAGCAATCAGCAATCAGCAATCAGCAGATAGTCTAGCAGGGTGCGTTAATGAAATGTAACGCACCATCTCTCGACAAAAAGAAACCAAACCATTCTTAACCCATAAGATGCGGTGTAGACGGTAGGGTATTAAACCCAAAAGAAAAAGATAAATTTAATTGCTGGAATTTTGCATAAATTTTTCGGTAGTGCCTGATAAATTATTGGGAACCTTTTATCTGTAGATATATGGTTGCCCAATTCAGGTATTAAAGGAGAAATTATATGGAAATAGTTAAGCAGACTGAAAAAGAACTGGTTCTAAAAGATTCATTATCTTCTCGTTTTGTGGCCTCGTTGCTTTTTGTTTTTCCCTGGATAGGAATACCACTGTTTTTTGCTTCAGCAATTTTATCGGAAATGGGAGTAATTAAAGCTTCGTGTCAACGGGTCGAACCAACTCAAGTTAATTGTCAGGTCAATAAGTCAAAATATTTAGGTTTAATCCAAGGTTATTCTACTTCCTTGAATAGGGTAAAAGAAGCAAAATTTAATTCCCAAAATGATAGTGATGGCAGTAATTATTTTGTGACATTGGTAACTCAAACAGGAAAAGAAGTTGTTAGTTTGCCAGATAATTCATATACCAATGGTGTTAAGGGTTATCCTCAAGAAATGAATCAAATGGCGACAAAAATAAACACATTTATCAATAATTCAACTGACCCATCTCTGCTTATTCAGTACGATCTACGTTGGAAAGAGGAAAACCTCATATCTTTAGCTGTCTGTATTCCCTTTATTGGAATAGGAATCTTACTTCTATACCCAGCTTTTTATCTAGAAACACTAATACTTAATAAAAGAGAACGACAATTAACCTACAAAGTATTTTCTTTATTGGGTACCAAAACTAAACACTATTCCTTTGCCCAAATCAAAGAGTTAATTCTAGAAAGTGATACAGATAGTGATGGAGATAAATCCTATAGATTAAAGTTAGTATTACCAGCAGAAAGTCAAAATCATCAGTTGAAAATCACTATAATAAGTGATTCTCGCATTGAAGAAGTTAAAAAACCAGCTAATGTTGTGGCTGATTTTATCGAGATACCCTATCAAGAAGTGTCAAATGAATAATCATTTTTTTTGAAAGGAAGAAGGAAGAGGGAAGAGGGAAGAGGGAGGAAAACTATTGAGCAATAAAAAAACTTAAATTTCCTGTAGATATTCACCTTTAGGTTTACATAAACGCGCCACAACGGACATGGTAATAAATTTAATTCCAGGAATTTTGCATAAATTTTTCGGTAGTGCCTGATAAATTATTGGGAACCTTTTATCTGTAGATATATGGTTGCCCAATTCAGGTATTAAAGGAGAAATTATATGGAAATAGTTAAACAGACTGAAAAAGAACTGGTTCTAAAAGATTCATTATCTTCTCGTCTTTTTGGGTTGTTGTTTTTTGCTCCCTTTATAGCATTACCACTGTTTTTTGTTTCAACAATTTTATCGGAGATGGGAGTAATTAAAGTTTCATGTCAACGGGTTGAACCAACTCAAGTTAATTGTCAGGTCAATAGCTCAAAATATTTAGGTTTCATCCAAGGTTATTCTACTTCCTTGAATAGGGTAAAAGAAGCCAAATTTAATTCACGGAAGAGGGTTGATAGTGATGGTGATACTTATTTTGATTATTTTGTGACCCTAGTCAGTCAAACAGGAAAAGAAGTTGTCAGTTTGCCAGATGATTCATATCCTCAAGAAATGATTGAAATGGGGGTAAAAATTAACAAATTTATCAACTATTCAACTGAGCCATCTCTGCTTATTCAATACGATCTACGACGGAAAAACCTGCTACCTTTAGCTATCAACATTACCTTGATTGCAATAGAAATCTTAATTGTTGCAGTTTTGTATCTAAGAACAGTAATACTTGACAAAAGTGAACGACAATTAACCTACCAAGAATCTTCTTTATTGGGTACTTATACCAAACACTATTCCTTTGCCCAAATTAAAGAGTTTATTCTAGAAAATAGCACAGATATTGATGGAGATCAATCCCGTAAGTTAAAGATAGTATTACCAGCAGAAAATCAAAATGATCGGCGGGAAGTCACTTTAATAAAAGGTTTTGAAATTGAAGAAATTAAAAAACTAGCTAATACTGTGGCTGATTTTATCGAGATACCTTATCAAGATTTGTCAAGTGAGTAATCATTTTTTTTGAAAGGAAGAAGGAAGAAGGAAGAGGGAAGAGGGAGGAAAACTATTGAGCAAGAAAAAAACTTAAATTTCCTGTAGATATTCACCCTTGGGTTTACATAAACGCGCCACAACGGACATGGTAATAAATTTAATTCCTGGAATTTTGCATAAATTTTTCGGTAGTGCCTGATAAATTATTGGGAACCTTTTATCTGTAGATATATGGTTTCCCAATTCAGGTATTAAAGGAGAAATTATATGGAAATAGTTAAACAGACTGAAAAAGAACTTGCCCTAAAAGATAATTTATTTGATTATTATGCCATTTCGTTGTTTTTTGTTTCTCCCTTCATAGCAGTATCACTGCTTATTACTTCAACAATTTTATCAAAGATGGGAGTAATTAAAGCTTCATGTCAACGGGTCGAACCAACTCAAGTTAACTGTCAGGTCAATAAGTCAAATTATTTAGGTTTAATCCCAGGTTCTTCTACTTCTTTGACTAGGGTAACAGAAGCTAAACTTAATTCACAGAAGAAGAAGGATAATGATGCTGACACTTATTCTGATTATTTTGTTACCCTAGTAAGTCAAACAGGAAAAGAAGTTGTCAGTTGGTGGGATGATCCTCAAGAAATAATGGAAATGGTGGTAAAAATTAACACATTTATCAATTATTCAACTGAGCCATCTCTGCTTATTCAGTACGATCTACGTTGGAAATGGAGAAATATACTACTTTTAGCTATCGGCATTACCTCTATTGGAACAGAAATTTTAGTCCTTGCAGTTTTGTATCTAAAAACACTAATACTTAACAAAAGTGAACGAAAATTAACCTACAAAATCTGTTCTTTATTGAAATTGTATACTGAAACCAAACACTATTCCTTTGCCCAAATTCAAGAATTAATTCTTGAAAATGATGAAAATCAAGTCTATGAATTAAAGTTAGTATTACCACCAGAAAATCATCAGCGGGAAATCAGTTTAATAAAAGATTCTGATGTTGAAAAAGTTAAAAAATTAGCTAATTTTGTGGCTGATTTTATCGAGATACCCTATAAAGAAGTGTCAAATGAGTAATCATTTTTTTTCAGCGTTTGAGTGAGTTTAGTATAACGAAAATGTCTATACATTTAAAATATTAAGTTTTGTAAAGGATACTGGTAATATCTGTAAAATTGCCATGTTTTGTTGATGAATAAGATAGTAAGGCGCTTTGATTTCTGACTTTTTATTCCCAGCTAGATCGAATTTTGCATAATTTTTTCGGTAGTGCCTGATAAATTATTGGGAACCTTCTCTATCTGTAGATATATAGTTGCCCAATTCAGGTATTACAGGAGAAATTATATGGATATAGTTAAGCAGACTGAAAAAGAACTGGTTCTAAAAGATAAATTATGGCTCTTGTTGTTTATTGTTTTTCCCTGTATAGCAGGACCACTGTTTATTTCTCTAATAACTTTATCAGAGATGGGGTTATCAGAGATGGGGGCAGTAATTAAAGCTTCATGTCAACGAGTCGAACCAACTCAAGTTAATTGTCAGATCAATAGCTCAAAGTATTTCGGTTTAATTAAAGATTCTTCTACTTCCTTGACTAGGGTAACAGAAACTAAATTGAACTCACGGAAGAAGAAGGACAGTGATGGTGACACTTATTTTGATTATTTTGTTACCCTAGTAAGTCAAACAGGGAAAGAAGTTGTCAGTTTGCAGAATAATTCATATCCTCAAGAAATAATGGAAATGGTGGTAAAAATTAACACATTTATCAATTATTCAACTGAGCCATCTCTGCTTATTCACTACGATCTACGTTGGAAATGGAGAAACCTGGTATTTTTAGCTTTCCACATTGCCTTTATTGGAATGGGAATCTTTATTGCATACCCAGCTTTTTACTTACAAACACTAATACTTACCAAAAGAGAACGACAATTAACCTACAAAGTATTTTCTTTATTGGGTATCAAAACCAAGCGCTATTCCTTTGCCCAAATTCAAGAATTCATCCTAGAAAGTGACACAGATTTTGATGGAGATAAACTCTATCGCTTAAAGGTAGTATTACCACCAGAAAATCATCAGCGGGAAATCAATTTAATAAGTGATTCTGACATTGAAAAAGTTAAAAAATTAGCTAATGGTGTGGCTGATTTTATCGAGATACCCTATAAAGAAGTGTCAAATGAGTAATCATTTTTTTTCAGCGTTTGAGTGAGTTTAGTATAACGGAAATGTCTATACATTTAAAATATTAAGTTTTGTAAACGGAACTGGTAATATCTGTAAAATTGCCATGTTTTGTTGATGAATAATAGAGTAAGACGCTTTGAGTTATTACTATTTATTCCAAGCTAGATCGAATTTTGCATAATTTTCCAGAAACTAGCTGATTAATAAGTATAAAGAAAAAATAGACACTTAATATATGACCTCAATTATTAGAGTGGCTATAGAAAATTATATCAATCTCAAATAGGTGAAATATGATGATGAAAATAGGTGAAATTCTAATCCGCAGACAGTTAATTTCTCAAGCTCAATTAAATCAAGTAATAGATATTCAAGCTTCATGCTGTGAAAAAATTGGTGAGCTTTTATTATTTCAAGGTTGGATTAGAGAAGATGATTTAGAAGCCGCTTTAAGAGAACAATATTGGCGAGAAAATGGTTATTGGGTAATTGATTAAATATAGAAGAAGGAAGTTATATCATGTCCGGTTGAATAGTTATAAATAAATTACGGAGTCCTCAGGAGTCAACCCACCCCTAACCCCTCCCTGGAGGGGAAGAAAACCCACCCCTAACCCCGACCTGGAGGGGAAGAAAACCCACCCCTAACCCCGACCTGGAGGGGAAGAAAACCCACCCCTAACCCCGACCTGGAGGGGAAGTCAACCCACCCCTAACCCCGACCTGGAGGGGAAGAAAACCCACCCCTAACCCCGACCTGGAGGGGAAGAAAACCCACCCCTAACCCCTCCCTGGAGGGGAAGAAGGAAGAAGGAAAAAAGCATTTACGGGAGTTACGCAAATTGACCTGTAGGGGCGAATGGCATTTGCTTCGCATACTTCGTAACGCCCTTTCTATATGTAGAGTCCCTTTTTTTAATAGAGACAAAAGCTGATTATTCATCAAGGTATTCCACGGGATGCCTTTTTTTTTTTGCATAAATAGGGAGAAAAAGGCTGATTAATAAATATATAGTAGTCGCCACTATAGTTAGGACATCGGGTAAGATGATTCATAACGCGAGCAAGATGCTCGCACTAATTTTCCTAACCAACTTGGCCGTTACTATAGCTAAATTAACTATCATATAAAAATGAAAATCAACTGGCAAAAAATCAGTCTAATTCCCAGCTTAGGACTTCTGTTTCTGGGAGCTTGTGCTCCAGCTAATAATTCCTCAAATACTTCAGGGTTGGAAGTCAAATTTTTAGTTGGCAGTGCTTTAGCAAAATTCTGTAACCAAGCTGCCACCCAACTAAACCAACAACAACCAAAACTCGATAATGGTCAATCTTTTTACCTAAAATGTGAAGCTAAAGGTAGCGGGGATGTAGTCACAGATATCATTTCTTTATCCCAACAACTCAAAAGTGGAACCACCCAACCAGACTCCCCAAAATTTCCCACCCTAATTTCCGTAGATGGAGAAATTTATCATTCCCAACTCTTATATCAAATCAATCAAATCTATCCCGGACAAAACTATATTCCTCAAATCACTGACGCCCCTTTGTTAGCAAACAGTCCCATGGTATTCATGGTGTCACAAGAAATAGCAGCAGGATTACGGGGACAACCAGATATATACCGCTCCCTCGTCAATGCTAAAACTCACCAAGACCTAGACCCTAATAGTCCTCAACTGCCAATACATTATGTTCACACTGCTCCCACTCGTTCCAATTCTGGTCTGCAAACCTTGGTAGCTCAATTTGCCTCTGTTGCCAATAAACGCCCCGAACAACTCACTGTTGCTGACATACAACAATATCAACCCCAAATCCAAAAAATTCAGAGCAAAGTCACTCGCTACGGAGCTTCCACCAGTTCCCTAGCTGAAGATATGGTGAAAAATGGTCCGTTTTGGGCTTCGATCGCTTCTGTTTATGAGTCTTCTGTAATAGAGGCAAATACTGATAATACTCAAACTCGCTATGAGGCAATTTATCCCAGTTCTACTTTCACTTCTAATATGAGAGCAATTTTACCAACTGCACCCTGGGTGAGTGAGGATGAGCAAGAAGCAGCAGAAAAAGTCATTGAATATTTGCGATCGCCAACCGCCCAAAAAATTCTGACAGACTTAGGTCTCAGACCAGGGATACCGGGGGTTTCTTTGGGAGCAAAATTTTCTCCCCAATACGGAGTAGACCCCAATGCTCAATATGATTCTCTGCGGACTCCCCAACCAGAAGTAGTTAATGCCATGATTAAGTCTTGGCAGGAATTTGCGAAGAAACCATCCCAGGTGGTTTTGGTAGTTGACTCTTCTGGGTCTATGAAGGGTGACAAATTACCTGCTGTTCAGAATACTTTGCGCTACTATCTTGAGGGTTTAGGACCAAAAGAAAGAATTGCTCTGATTGATTTTGACTCTGAAATTCAAGCTCCGGTTTGGGTTGATGGTACTACTGAAGGTCGCGCTCGCGGTATGCAGTTTATTAGTAGTTTGAAAGCGAATGGTGGTACGAGACTTTATGATGCTGCTTTGAATGCCAGAAATTTATTACAGGAAAATCTCAGTTCTGATGCTATTAATGCTGTAGTTATTTTAACTGATGGGGAAGATTCTGGTTCTAAAACTTCTCTCCAACAACTGAGCGATAATCTGAAAAATAGTGGATTTAATTCTGACAAAAGGATTGCTTTTTTTACTGTTGGTTATGGGAAAGAGGGAGAATTTGATGCTAAAGTTTTGAAACAAATTGCTAGCTTAAATGGTGGTTATTATCGTCAGGGAGACCCAGAAAGTATTGTTAGTTTAATGTCCGATCTACAAACAGAATTTTAGGGTGCAACGATAATGCATGAATAAAGCCAAAAATTTATCGCTTTTAGGCAACAGGGAATATATAGAAAAAAAGTATTTTTGCTTGGTATGAGATGCACCCGAATTTTAATTTTTATTTGGAGGGAAATATGAAATTAGTGAATCCGTTTGATTATCCTATATCTATATTAATAGGTGGATTTTTGTTAATAACTGGTGTCCGGTTTGTGAGGTTGCCAAATTTTGTAATTTTACCTGCTACGGCGGTTGTTTCTGTGGCAAGTGCTACAGTGTTGAAGTCGAAAGAACCCGATGCTGAAAAGTTGGCAAAAAAACAGTTAGAACAAGAGTTAGAAGTTATTTCTGGACTGGCAAAAAATTTGGCAGAAAAAGCTGAAGTCTTGCGTCAAGAAGCTAATCAATTGTTAGGTGGTGAAGCGTTTCAAATGGAATTATTAGTAACAGTTCAATCAGTATGCGATCGCGCTATTGAACTGCCCCATAAAATTCAAGAAATGTATCGAGAATTACCGACAAATGAGGCATTATTATCTGTGGAGGATTTGGAAAGACAACTATTAGAAGTTAGGAGTAAGCAAAGGTCAACATCTGATATTAGTCAACAGCAATTAAAACAATTAGCTGCTAGTTTAAAACGAAATATTCAGTTAGCAAAAGCTGGAAAAGATACTCGGCAAGCAAAAATTCTTAGTCTGCATACAATGGTTCAAGATTCGGCAGGATTATTGCAAGAACTAGAGAATAAATTGCGGAATGCTAACTTGAATGATTTGGCAGAAATTCAAGAATTACGCAGTTTAAGTGATGAGTTAAATAGCTATCAAAATAATATGAAAATATTCCTTTGATAAGAAGTAAGAAGGAAGAAGTAAGAAGGAAGAAGGAAGAAGGAAGAAGGAAGAAGACCTTTATTTATCTAAGATAGAAGATTATACCATGTCCGGATAATTAGCGATCGAAAAACTTATTCTCTTGCTTAAACAGTAAATCTTTCTATTTTCCCTACTCCCCTATTCCCCCGCTCCCCTACTCCTTAAAAAAGACTTTTTCAGCAAGCCCTAAGTAAATTGATTTGATTGTCCCCCTAAAAAGAATTAAGTTTGCATAAATCATTAAATTATTTCTGATATTTTTATAAGTACCAGAAAGAAAATTATGAAAAATAAACTTGATTCTCTTTTGTTGGTAGCACTTTTCACAACAACTATGACTTTTTTACGAGAGGAGAAAATACTAATAAATAAGTTGAATGATAGTTTGCCTGAAGCTGAAATAGCTATTATTAAACAACAAAAAAATCATCAAGAGGATGAACAACCACCTGTTCCAGATAAAGATGCTGGCAGTCGTTAAAATTAATCAGCAGAAGTAAGAAGGAAGAAGAAAGAAGGAAGAAGGCTTTAGTTATCTACTAGGATAGAAGGAATAAAAAAGCTTTAGTTATCTAGGATAGAATATTGATGATTGATGATTGATATTCCGTTGTTTTAGAGATTCCATAAGTCAAGACTTGCTATATATAGATTACAACTAGGAGTTAACGATGCCATAAGTAGCAAATAAAATATGAGAAATTTTCTAACAATATGTACTTGACCCACCAAGAAAATCCCAGAGAATAAAATTTACGAAAAACAATAGTCTTTTGACAGTAAAAAAAACAGCAATATTAGAGGGCGGGTTTTTTAACGAAGTCAGAAATCAAAAGTCTGCAAGTCAGCAAGTGTACCCACCCCTAACCCCTCCCAGGAGGGGAACTAGGGGATTTGAGCTTCGCTCCAAAAATATTTCGCTTTAACAGGCGGGGTTTTAGACCCATATTATTTTTATAAATCATCGCGCTGACCTCAAAGCTTTTGGTTAAACCAGCCCCTACAAAATTTCAACGTTTAATTAGACTTAACTGTTAACTGAATTGACACTAGGAGAATATTTAACCATGACAATTACAAATCAGAAATCTATCAAAAATCGTCGCATTTTATCTGGAATACTTACTTGCACAGCATTAGCTTTAGCTTACGCACCAATTCCAGGATTAAATCAAAAAATTATAGTAGTTAGTGGCACAGAATTTGCCGAACCACTCCAACAAATAGAAACTCAATTTGAGCAAAAATATCCCCAGATAAACTTAGAATTAAAATTCCAAGGTTCCCAAGATATTATCAACAATTACATAGACAAAAAAAACGACTTTAATCCTACAGTTTTAATCCCGACAAATGCAGCACTATTAGATGAATTAAACCAACGCTGGCAAAGTCAAAATAATACCCAAGCATTCTATCAACAACCAACAGCGATCGCCAAAACTTTCCTAGTAGGTGTTGCTTGGCCCGAACGTGGCAAAATCTTATTTCCCAATGGCAAATTTTCCTGGCAACAATTAGAAAAAGCAATGGCAGCAGGTAGCTGGCAAAAAATAGGCGGTAAACAACAATGGGGTAGTTTTGATTTCGTCACCACCGACCCAACTCGTTCCAATAGTGGACAAATAACCATGAATTTGTGGGCACAGTCAAAAAGTGGCAAAAACTTGAATACACCCGCCGTTGAATCATTATTTAGTAAAGTCAAACGCTCAGTTTATTTGCCTCCCCGTTCCACCGATATATTGTTACAAGAATTTATAGCTCGCGGGCCTAATGATGCGGATGTAGCAACAGTTTACGAAAGCATCGCCCTCTACCGTTGGCAACAGTCAGGTGCAGCTCAAAATAAACCTTATCAAATTTATTATCTCAACCCCACCGTAGAAACTGTAGCAACAGCAGCGGTCGTGCGTCGGGATGTAAATGGGGCAACTGCTAATGCTGCTGGTAAATTTGTAGATTTCTTGACTCAACCAGAACAACAAAAAGTATTTGTGCAGTATGGTTTCCGTCCTTCCCGTGGCAATATAGATTTGCTCTCAGTTACCAATAGTCCTTGGAATCAAAATATTCCTGGCGCTCAGGTTAATCCACAAATTACCACTTTACCAGCACCACAACCATCTGTTTTGGGAGAAATTCAAAAGTTGTGGCAACGAGTGCAGTAGGGGAGTGGCTCACACTGATTTTGCCACGGATACACGGATACCGAAGGAATTGGGGGAGTGGCTCACACTGATTTTGCCACGGATACACGGATACCGAAGGAATTGGGGGAGTGGCTCACACTGATTTTGCCACGGATACACGGATACCGAAGGAATTGGGGGAGTGGCTCACA
>JAXHSW010000002.1:105399-115883 GCA_034190295.1 Cyanobacteriota bacterium
CCGATTTTGCCACGGATACACGGATACCGAAGGAATTGGGGGAGTGGCTCACACTGATTTTGCCACGGATACACGGATACCGAAGGAATTGGGGGAGTGGCTCACACTGATTATGGCGCTTGTGGTGGAACATTTTTTAGACCGAGTTAATTTGATATAACTTTACGATCGCTAATCAAATGGACATGATATTGGTGGTTGATTCTTATCTGCATATGTTAAATATCACTTAGAAATACATTATATTAACACGGCTAAAAAATGTTAATTTCAGATCGTTTTGAACTGAATATTATCAATTTAGTAGCAAAAACAAGTTGTTATTTGGCATAGAGTAATAATGAATCAAATTACAAGGGAATGTTTTTCCCACTATTGTCTCTCTTGGTCAGCATTCCCTTGCGTCTGCCGCCGACGCGGGGTCGCACCGCTATTTCCTGCTATGTATTTAAACAACTTAGTCCATTTGTAAATTTCAGTATATTTAACTAGCTATCAGCTTTTAGCAGCTCTGGTTAAAATCCCTTTCTAAACTTTAGAAAAATAATCTTGCTGAGTGCTGAGTGCTGAGTGCTAACCGCTTTTTTAATGTAGAATATTTTTTTTCAATAGCCTAAAATAGAATAACAGACAAAAAAACAAATCTCGTACCAATATACATTGCGTAAGGATACTTAGAGCAAATGTTTTTTCTAGGAATTGGACTCTTAATTATGGGTCTAATATTAGCAATAGTAAGTGGAATATGGGGCTTAGTTCAAGCTTTTAGTGAAGGCACATTATGGGGTGTTGCTTATTTATTTGTTCCTTTTGCTTTTGTCATTTTTTATCTGAAAAATTGGAGTAAAACAAAAATCAGAAAAAATTTTATCTTGATGATAATTGGTTTGATTTTGTCTCTTGTAGGGAGTGGAGCTTTAGGAAATCATATAACTAATAATTTTGTGGTTAATTCTGCCAATATTCCCGAAAAACCAACTATTACTACTAGCTCCGATACTACTAACTCGGAAAATACTTCAACAAAGATAGAAACAACCGAAGTTATTTCAGACCCATTTAGAGAAGGAATAAATGCAGCAACAAAAGCAGCCGAACTTGCCCAAACAGCTAATACTCAAACACAGTGGAATGAAGTAGCAATGACTTGGCATCAAGCTTTAGTTTTAATGAAAGAAGTTCCTGAATCTCATACTAAATATGAAGTTGCCCAAAACAGAATTGATTTATATCGAAATAATCGAGAAATTGCTAAAAAAAAGGCTAGCTCTTAACGAAGTCAGAAGTCAAAAGTCAGAAGTTAGAAGTTATTTTTGGAGGGTTTTTCAAAATCTCCGTTATCAAAATATTTCACCTTAAAAGGCATAATTTTAGACTCAATTACTTTGTTGAAGAAGGAAGAAAAAATGGATGGGGACTCAAACCCTAACCAATTATCTACACGGTGTAGACTGTGGGGTATTAAACCCAAAATAAAAAGATAAATTAGGAGAAATCAGGAAATGCGTAAATCTAAATTAATCTTAGCTACAATTGTCTCATTATTTTTGGTTAATGAAGTTAGTATTAACCTCCATAGTAATGACATCAGCGAATTAATTAATACAGATACCTCCATTGCCTACGCAGGTAGAAGAGGTGGTGGTAGAAGTAGAAGTAGTTCTGGAAGTTCGAGTAGAAGTAGTTCTGGAAGTTCAAGTAGAAGTAGAAGTAGTTCCCCCAGTCGTAGTAGACCTATCCGTTCTCAATCAAAACCTCGTAACTCAAAACCCAAACCTACCAGAAATAATAGAGTTACACCGACCAATAACGCTCGCCCCACGACAAAACCAGTCCCCACATCCGGTAGTAATTCTCAGCGCAGTGGTTCATTTTCTCAACCAAGCAACAATACCAAACCAAACAATAATACTCGCCCCACTACCAATAACATCAACACTGGTGGACGGACTCGCAGTGGTTCATTTGCTCCAACTACAAAAAAACGTTACTCTGTGGAACCTGCTACCGGACGACGTTATTATTTACGTCCAGGAACTCAAGAACGTTATTATCAGGAAGTAGGTACAGGGCGATTTTATTATGTACAACCAACAACCCAACGACGTTATTACATGAATGTTGATAGTGGGCAACGTTATTTTATTGATAGTAGCGCTAGACGATATTATTACGAACAACCTGGTACAGATAGATTTTATTATGTGCATCCAACTACGAGGGTGCGCTACTACTACCAACCTACTGTCCGCGAACAAGTTGTTTACAGCTACTACGATGGACCCGGAACAGTTTTAACAATGTATCTCACTATACTTTTAATTGGAATTTTGCTGGTATGTCTTTTTTATGTTTTAATTATGGCGATCGCTCCTGCTTTTGGCGGTCGTCGAGAAGTATTGGTAGCTGAGGAAGATGAATATATAGAGGTTATTGAGGAGTCACCAGGATATGTGGAAGTTATTGAGGAGTCACCAGGATATATAGAGGTTATTGAGGAAACATTGCCAGTGGCAACTATACCAGAAGATTTGGTTAATGATATTGTAACTGTGAGTAAGTTACAGGTGGCAATGGTTGCACCAGCAAATAATATTCAATCTGACTTAGCAAGAATGAGTCAAGAGATTGATATTGACACCCCAGAAGGTAGGGTAGAATTATTATTGCAGTCAGCGATCGCTCTGCTGCAAACGGAGGAATATTGGACTGATGTTGCTGCTAGTTCGGAAACTGTAGAGACTAGACAGGAAGCTGAAAGAATTTTTGAGCAGTTATCTTTTGCTGAGAGATGTAAGTTTGAGGTTAATACTGTTGATGATAATGCGGAAGTCGATAGTCATATTCTTGTGACTTTGTTGTTAGGAACGGAGGATGATTATCCTTTATTTGATGAAGTTAATGATGGAGAAAGTTTAAAGCAAACGTTGAAAAAGTTAGGCAAAGTTACTCCAGATTATTTATTAGTATTTGAGTTACTTTGGAGTCCATTGGCAGAAAGCGATCGCCTGATATCCATCTGATAATAGCTGTTGGGAACTCCGGTTATAATTTTAATTTAACGGTAAGAGGAAAACAGCTAGCTTATAAACTATTCTCCTCTTTAATTTACAGCAGTTTTGTGGAATGGGCATCCCGTTGTGGAATGGGCATCCCGTTGTGGAATGGGCATCCCGTTGTGGAATGGGCATCTTGCCCGTTTATATTTTCCCGTTCCTGATATTTTCACTCCTTGGCAGGGACAGACAGGATGCTTGCCCCCACTTACCACTTATATTCCCTTTCGCCCCTCAAAAATGCCGTTTTCTAGTGGATGAAGTAAATCTTGGGAGTAGGGAAGAGGGAAGAGGGGATATTAATATTGAACTGTACCTCATCATCTTACAGGACTTACGCAAATTCTTAGACAATACACTATCCGTAGGGGGGCGAATGCCATTCGCCCCTACTAGATATGGCGCTTGGTGCGTAAGTCCCGATCTTAAAAAGTGCTGTAAGTTTAATTTTAGATGTATCAACTAAATTGAGATACTGATAACTGATAACTGATAACTGAAATAACCCCTACTATTCATCCTCATAAAAACGATAAAAAAGATATTCATTTTTAAAACCATGTTTATCTGAGACGTGATGAATTAACCCACGGTCAATTAATAATTGACCAATTGAAATTGCCTCTTTTAAATTTGAATTTTGAGTCCTCATTAACCATTTTACTGCCTCAGAACCAACAAAGCAATTTGAGTAAGTACCCCATCGATGTCGGCGGTCTTTTACTGTTACTCCATGAGAACCACGCATTTCCTTAATCAAGGTATCTATATCTATATTTTTATGAATTTCACTCTCTATATAATCTATGGTTGAAGCAGTTGAATTATTCTCTTCATCCAGCTCTAAATCGGAAATTTTGCTTTCCAGTTTATGTACAAAACTATCAGGATAATAAAGTTCTACAGGTTGGGGGGTATTTTTCCGCATCCAAATCCGAATCATTTGCTCTATTTCTGGAGATTTTAAATGTAAATCTCGCTGAGGAAAAGGAATTTCAACCCCATATTTTCTGAGACTTGCTTCAATGCGATAATTGAGTTGGCTTTTGAGCCTATTTTTTTTCTTAGGTTCTCTAGTCCAAACAAGTAAATCAAAGTTTAGAGAGCTATCGCCAAATTCTTGAAACCAAACTTCTGGCGATGGATGTAATAATACTTCTGGATGGCTTTTAGCTACTTCTAAAATAGCTTTTCTAACCGACTTAATTTCAGAACCATAAGCAACTCCTGTGGATACTTTTACCCGAGAAATTGGGTTGTCATGACTCCAGTTTAAAACTTCATTTTCTAGAAAACGAGAGTTAGGAACAATTAAAGAAATTTGGTCTAAAGTAGTAATGTAAGTACTGCGTAAACCAATCCGCTTAACAGTACCTTCTAGATCGCCCACTTCAATAAAATCCCCCACTTGAATAGGTCGCTCAAAAATTAGAATAATGCCACTTATAAAATTGTTAGCAATATTCTGTAGACCAAAACCTATACCTACACCAAGGACACTAGCAATAATTGCCAAAGAACTGACATCTACACCCCAAAATTGCAGAATAATAAGTAGGCCCAAGAAAATCAAGCCATATTGAACTAAGAAACTAATTGTATCTTGAACGCTCTGCTCTGCTCCTGTTAATCCAATAATTTTAGTTCTGAAGATTTTAATAAAAGATCCGACTCCTTTCCACATTGCAATGGTTAATCCGACTAAAAGCATTAAGTCTAAAATGGAAAAACCTTTGTTACCTAGATTAAAAATAGAAGAAGTAAAGCTCTCTATTAAAATATTTAATACTTGATTACGATAGTTGCGAATTAATGGTATTAAATCGGTTATATAGAGGGCAACTACTATCCAGACTATGACTCTAACAGCAATTCCAGTTAATGGCAAAAGTGTAGGTAAATAATTGACAAGTTGAGGATATCTTTTCTCAAAGAAATTGCTGATTTTGAATTCAAAAAACCGATAAGATAACTCTAGAGCTAAGGCAGCTACAATTAGAATAATACTGATGACTAATACTTTGAAAATATAACGTGGCTGACGTTCTGTTTGAGCTAACTCCAAAGCTTCTTCAATTTTATATTTCCAGATTACTGCTTGCTCTTCTATCTTCATTCTTCCTTTGACATCTGTCGCAGTTACTGTGAGTAGATAGTTACTATTAACACGCAGAATTGTTTCTTGATTTTGCTGGTCTATATCTACCTCTATAGATTCACCTGAATTTAAGAGATTTTCTAATTTTGAACTGATGATTTCAGCCCGTTTAGTAGATGTCAAATTTTCCTCATTATTACCTGTTACTTGAAATAAAATTTGACCATTTAGTTCTACTGGAGCTGTTTTAAAAATCTTGTTAGTAGATTGCCCCCAAGCTGGTACTATGAAAAATAATAAAGGTAACAAACAAGCAATTATTAATATTTTGAAAATCTTTTTTGTAGCTGTTTTTCTCCGTAGTGGAAAAATCCTCATGTTATTAATTGCTAGAGAGCGATTTGTTTGTTCGCCTCTTGCCAGTTTTTTCAACTTTAGCCACAAATATTCATACCACATAGCCACCCTCGAAAACCTCAATGAACATTTAATTATCGACTGATTTGTTGTGGAAAAATTGACGCACTAAATTTGTTAACTTATTGGTACTCTCATCTTACTCCTAAACTTTTTTCTAGCAGATTTAAGTTTTTTGATTAGGACTTACGATTTTTTTTAATTTTAATATGAAATACTCAAAATTATGTTATGTACCACTCTCCTTAATCTCCCTTACTAATTATTGATTTTTTGACATAAAGGCAACTTATGCAATACGTTATAGTTTGAGTTTACTATAATATATATCGGCGTTGGTGATTTTAGGTATGATATCTGTCCGGATCGGAGCGCGATAGAACTCCGTGACCCTTACGCGACCAAAAAACTTTCTCCTTATACTCGGGGTTTCTTCTTCTTTCTTCCCCTCCACGGTCGAGGCCCGCGGGTGGGTTCTCCACGGTCGGGGTTAGGGGTGTTGACTCCTGAGGACTGAGGACTGAGGACTGAGGACTGAGGACTGAGGACTGAGGACTGAGGACTAAGTAATTATGAGTAATCATTCAATAATTTATCGACTAAATTTGCTAATCTTTTAGCACTATCATTTACTGCTAATTTTTCCGAACCCTGATTCATTTTTTCCAATTTTTCTGGTGAATTTAATAACTCTAAAACTACTGTTTGAAGTTTTTCAGAAGTTAATTCTGATTGAGAAAAAACTATTGCTGCTCCCCGATTAGCAAATACATTAGCATTATAAACTTGATGATTATCAGCAGCATAAGGATAAGGAATTAAAATAGATGGTGTATGAGTAACTGCTAACTCTGTTAAAGTACCCGCTCCTGCTCTACCGATCGCTAAATTTGCCCGCTGAAATAAACCAGCCATGTTATGATAAAATGTCATGGGAAAATATTGGGGATGTTCCACACTAAAAGCATCTCGGTCATTCTCCCCAGTTTGGTGAATAATCCAAGCACCAGCATCAACCCATGCAGGAACACATTCTCTCACTAATTGATTAACCGACACTGCTCCTTGAGAACCCCCAACAACTGCAATGACAGGGACATTCTCTGGAATAGGTATATCTAACACTTGGGGAGACAAAAATTGCTCTCTGACAGGAGTACCTACATAAACCGTCTTGCCATTAGGGAGATATTTTGCTCCTTCCTCAAAACCCACTGCCACTACATTACATAAACGACTAAACCAACGTGTCACCTTCCCAGGCAAAACATTAGACTCATGGAGAATAACTGGTAAACCCAGGGAACGAGCAGCAATAATGGCCGGAGCAGCAATATAACCGCCAGTTGTCAACAATCCTTGAAAGTTTCCCTGCTTAAGTATATGTCTTACCTTTAGAATAGAGCCAATAAGTCCACTCAAAATTTTTAAAGTCCCCAGGCCCAATTTCTGCTGAAAACCTTCAACTGATATAGTATGGAGAGGATACTGGGATGGCACTAACTTAGTTTCTAGACGATTAGGTACTCCTAACCATTCGATCTGATAATCCTTTAATTCATTAGCAGTAGCGATCGCTGGAAATAAATGTCCGCCAGTGCCACTGGCCGCGATTAACAATTTAATTGGTGTATTGGTCATTTCAGTTATCAGTTATCAGTTATCAGTACTAGCTGTTTGCGCAGCATGACAAAGGTCAAGCAAAGTGCTTGAAACCTGGAATATTCCCTTTCTCTTGGTCAAGGTTTCTTTCTCCTTGGTATAACAATAGACTTCTTTGAGAAGTCAGGGAATAGAGAGATGAAATTGTTTATTTCATAGTCTTGAATTGATTTAATTAACACTTTTGCAAGAGGTCTAATCAAATAAGTCAAAAATCTCAAATCAAAAGGCCATAGTGCCGCTACACGGAAGTTAAAAGTCAAAAATTAAAAGTCAAAAGTATTGATTGGTAAGGCTTTTAGGATGTTGTAACTGGTTAGTTATTTCTGCCATCCTGCAATAGTAATAAAAATTGATAATTTGTGTATTGTAAATTATCTAACTTTCAGTTTTGCAGAAGGTCTAATATTTTATAATCAGTCCTTAAAGCAGTAACATTAGGCCAAAATCAAACTCATGGCCATTTGAAGCAGACTTTGAAAGGGGGGAAGCAGAAGGTCTAATTGCTTATGGATAGTCAACGACCAGCCACTTTGTGTCTTATCGCTCCAAACAATTTTCAGCACCCCCGTTGACGGTGGGGGGTTTAATACCCCACAGAAAAGATAATTCCATATCTAACAACTTTTATAAGTTAAAAATGATTATTTCTAAAATTATATTTCGTTCCCAAAGCAAATTTTTGATTAAATTTCAGAAATTATCAACAACATTATTTAGTTCTTTATTACTGGGTTTAACTGTTTCTTCTGGAATAGTTTTATCTCCTAATTTGACTTTAGCTCAAGATCGAGATAAAACCCCTGATGAACTGACAGATATTTTGAAAAAAATCGATCGAGCTGCCAGTCGTCAAGACTTAGAAGATGTAATGGATTTCTATAGTAATGATTTTACTAACTCTGATGGTTTAAATCGGGAAAATTTGTCAGAAGCTTTATCTAAATTCTGGCAACTTTATCAATCAGTTGAATATCGTACCGAAGTTAAATCCTGGGAAACAGATGGCGATGCAATTGTGGCTGAAACTGTTACTTACATTACTGGTATTCAGGAAATGAACGACAGAAATATAAGATTAAAGTCTACGATTACTTCTCAACAACGTTATGAAGATCAGAAAATTGTTGAACAAGAAATTTTAGCCGAGCGTAATCAACTGACATCAGGCAAAAATCCACCTACTATTAATGTCAATTTACCAGAAGAAGTAGAAGTAGGTGAAAAGTATAACTTTGATGTGATTGTTGCAGAACCTTTAGGCGAACAAATTATGATAGGAGCTGCTTGGAAAGAACCAATTAATGAAAATTCTTATAATTTTGAGTCTGCTAATTTTAAATTAGAACTATTGCCTTCTGGGGGGATTTTTAAAATTGGTGAAGCTACAGAAAATTCTGAGGATCGATGGTTATCAGCAGTTTTGATGCGAAAAGGAGGTATTACTATTAGTACCTATCGTTTAAAAGTTTTGGATAAGTGATGATTTATCTCAGGAGTCAGGAGTCCGGAGTCAACCCACCCCTAACCCCGACCGTGGAGAACCCACCCCTAACCCCGACCGTGGAGAACCCACCCCTAACCCCTCCCTGGAGGGGAATAAAGAAGAATAAAGAATAAAGAAGTAAAGAATAAAGAGGAGGAAAAGGAGAAAGTTTTTTGGTCGCGGAGCGCGGAACGGAGTTCTATCGCTAATTATCCGGACATCGTATAACTTGGCTTTATATAGCAATCCTAAACGATTTGTGATGATTTTTATAATAGTTAAGATTGACGAAAAATCTTAAAAATTCTGAATCCTAACTCCTGAGTACTGACTCCTAACAACCACAGAAATATTACAATTAAAAATAGTATAAATAATTAAATCAAACTGGTAAATTTATAGAATAGTAAATATGATTTCTGTTGAGAATAAAATAGTCTTAATTACAGGTGCTAGTAGTGGTATTGGAGAGTCTTGTGCCAATGTATTTGCTCAAGCAGGTGCAAATCTAATTTTGGCTGCTCGTCGCCAAGAAAAACTAGAAAAACTTGCTGATGAATTAACTAAAAAATTTCAGTGTAAAACTTATTTATTAAAGCTAGATGTACGCGATCGCTCATCAGTAGAATCAGCAATAAATTCTTTGCCTGACTCTTGGAAAAGTATTGAGATTTTGATTAATAATGCTGGTTTAAGTCGTGGTTTAGAGAAACTCCATGTTGGGGACTTCAACGATTGGGAAGAAATGATTGATACTAATGTTAAAGGATTACTATACATGACTCGCTATGTGGTGCCAGGAATGGTTAATCGCGGGGAGGGTCATGTAGTTAATATTGGTTCTATTGCTGGTCGTGGTGCTTATCCTGGAGGTAATGTTTATTGTGCTTCTAAGGCTGCCGTTAGAGCAATTTCTGAGGGGTTAAAACAGGATTTATTAGGAACTCCCGTGCGAGTAACTGAGATTCAACCCGGTTTAGTAGAGACAGAATTTAGCGATGTCCGATTCCATGGGGACACAGAAAAAGCTAAGAATGTTTACAAAGACTTGACACCATTAACCGGAGATGATATAGCAGATTTGGTATTTTTCTGCGTTACGCGATCGCCCCATGTCAATATCAGCGAACTATTGGTAGTACCTACAGATCAGGCTAATGCAACTATGGTTCATCGACATGAATAGGAAAAAAAGTTAAAATTTTTCTGAATTTTCCAGAATACTTCAATTACCTGGAGAAAGATCGATTATATGCACCCTGATGGATAACCTTCGCCGTAATTGGTGGAGGTTTTTTTTTGAAACTAAAACAAGAGAAAATCAAATTAATAATTCCCGGATTAACTATAGGAGTATGGGAAAAAGAAATAGTAGATGCACCCTGATAGATAACCTTCGCCGTAATTGGTGGAGGTTTTTTTTGACGCTAACAGGACTTACACAAATTAACCTTGAAAACGCCATATGTAGGGGTAAATTGCATTCCTACTCACTCAATAAGCGTGTCTGTGCGTAAGTCCTGACTAAAACAAGAGAAAATTAAATTGATAATTGCCGGATTAAGTATTGGAATATGGGAAAAAGAAATGGTAGATGCACCCTGATAGATAACCTTCGCCGTAATTGGTGGAGGTTTTTTTTGCACTAAAACAAGAGAAAATTAAATTGATAATTGCCGGATTAAGTATTGGAATATGGGAAAAAGAAATGGTAGATGCACCCTGATAGATAACCTTCGCCGTAATTGGTGGAGGTTTTTTTTGC
>JAXHSW010000002.1:115983-116156 GCA_034190295.1 Cyanobacteriota bacterium
ACTAAAACAAGAGAAAATTAAATTAATTGATAATTGCCGGATTAAGTATAGAAATATGGGAAAAAGAAATGGTAGATGCACCCTGATAGATAACCTTCGCCGTAATTGGTGGAGGTTTTTTTTGCACTAAAACAAGAGAAAATTAAATTAATTGATAATTGCCGGATTAAGTA
>JAXHSW010000002.1:116256-116568 GCA_034190295.1 Cyanobacteriota bacterium
TAGAAATATGGGAAAAAGAAATGGTAGATGCACCCTGATAGATAACCTTCGCCGTAATTGGTGGAGGTTTTTTTTTTGAAACTAAAACAATAGAAAATTAAATTGAGAATGCCCGGATTAAGTATAGAAATATGGGAAAAAGAAATGGTAGATGCACCCTGATAGATAGCCTTCGCCGTAATTGGTGGAGGTTTTTTTTTGAAACTAAAACAATAGAAAATTAAATTGAGAATGCCCGGATTAAGTATAGAAATATGGGAAAAAGAAATGGTAGATGCACCCTGATAGATAGCCTTCGCCGTAATTGGTGGA
>JAXHSW010000002.1:116668-116896 GCA_034190295.1 Cyanobacteriota bacterium
GGTTTTTTTTTGAAACTAAAATAACAGAAAATTAAATTAATTGAGAATGCCCGGATTAAGTATTGGAATATGGGAAAAAGAAATGGTAGATGCACCCTGATAGATAGCCTTCGCCGTAATTGGTGGAGGTTTTTTTTTGAAACTAAAATAACAGAAAATTAAATTAATTGAGAATGCCCGGATTAAGTATTGGAATATGGGAAAAAGAAATGGTAGATGCACCCTGAT
>JAXHSW010000002.1:116996-136005 GCA_034190295.1 Cyanobacteriota bacterium
AAAATAACAGAAAATTAAATTAATTGAGAATGCCCGGATTAAGTATTGGAATATGGGAAAAAGAAATGGTAGATGCACCCTGATAGATAACCTTCGCCGTAATTGGTGGAGGTTTTTTTTTTGCGCTAAAATAAGAGAAAATTAAATTGAGAATGCCCGGATTAAGTATAGAAATATGGGAAAAAGAAATGGTAGATGCACCCTGATAGATAACCTTCGCCGTAATTGGTGGAGGTTTTTTTTGCACTAAAATAAGAGAAAATTAAATTGAGAATGCCCGGATTAAGTATATGAATATGGGAAAAAGAAATGGTAGATGCACCCTGATAGATAACCTTCGCCGTAATTGGTGGAGGTTTTTTTTTGAAATTAAAATAATCGCTCCTCACATACAGTTTTTTGGGGAGAGGCGATCGCTCTAGCTTACCACTACAAGCGCTTACGTCAATTTTAAGGTCAGCTTGTAATCAGTATCCTTAACAATGGGTTTTTGCTCTTCAGAGTCCCACGGGAAGGAAATATCTACATAATAAGTGCCCTGTACAAGGGGAACGCCGATCGATTCGGCTTGATTACCAGAATTGTAGGAACCGTCAATCCAGTCATTGTCGCTGTTTCTCAAAGCCACATTTACATCCCCGCTCAATCCATTGAGATTCAGCTTTAAAGTACCTCCACTGCTTCCCACCTCAAAGCGGTAGTAGTCGCCCCTGGGATCGATATCCCCTAAAAAGCCATTAAATCTTCGCAGCTTGCTGCCGAGAGTACCAACATCGTTAGCTCCTGTAAGGAAGTCATCTGCCTGCTCTTCCTCTTTCTTCTCTAATAACTTCCCAAACTCAGACATAGGTCGTGGCTGACCTTTAGCATTGACTCCATATATTTTATAACCACTGTCAGCTAGCAATCTTTTATCTAATTCTGTAACCGTATAGCCACTGTGATGGTATGACATTTGCGATTCGAGATCGTGGTCGGGATGGCCGCCATCTATAGCAATATTCTTACCACCATTAAATTCTCGCGTATATTTTCCGGTAAAGTATCCTCCTGAGATTAACTGCTTGCTAGCGTAATTCAAGCCCATAATTCCTAAAGCATGACCGATTTCGTGGGAAACAGTAGAATAGAGACTGTCGTAACTATCTGTTGTTGAATAAATACTGGAGTTCACAGTAATACTGCCAACTCTCACTAAAGGATCTGATTGACTATATCCACCAATTCTAGGACCACCACGACCACCCCAATCATCGTTACCATAAGCACCGACGAATACAACCATATCGTCTATAAATTGATTAGTTGCAATTTCAAAACTTTTTTCCCCATCGCCAGTAACAGGCCAAATTGTTTGGTTTTCTAATTTGAGACCCTTAAGTTCATTATCAATCAGTCTCGCCCAATCATCTGCTGCTTGTTGGGCAATCTCCCGACGTTTGGGAGTCCAGTAACCCAGATAGTCGGTACGGAAATCTAGGTCGATATTAAAATTATTATTATCTGGGGCGTAGGTGTTGGCAATTTTTCCTACATCGTAAGTTCCGCCACCTTTGAGACCTCCACTGAGAACATAATCGATAGTATTGCCAGATTTGCGAGGGCGATTGGAGTCATCTTTCTCAGCAATAAAGCTAACCGTCCGTGCTTGATTCCAATTCGATCGCGTAAAGGTAATACTGTCTTGAGGACCACTTCTGATATCATTATCTGCATCCAAAGTCAAGAAATTACTAGGATCGAACTTTAGTGTGACTTTTGATTTAGGTGCTTTATTCAATCGAACTTGGAAAGTTCCCTCATCCCCTTCTTTCCCGCTAAACGAGAGATTGTTAATGCTAACTAAATTTGTTGGTGCCGCTTTAGCGGACAGTTTCAGTTTGTAATCAGTTTCTCCCCAACCGATCTTAACTCTCGCGTAATAATTGCCTGGTTTAACAATGCTATTAATTGATTCGTTTTTAGTACCCGCTTTAGTCGAACTAGCAACGACATTGCCCTTTTTGTCAAGCAGTTCCAAGTTAGCATCGCCCTGCAATTCCTTGAGGTCGAGAGCTAAATTAGTCCAATTCTTGACCTTGAAGCGGTAATAGTCATCGCTATCCTCGGCAAAAGAGCTAACCAAATCGCTAGAGCTTTTATTGCCATTGAGCGTACCAAGATTGCGAGCGTTAGCTTTGCTATTCCCCGCACCATCTGCTTGAGTTTTTAAGACTAAGTTGTATTTGGTATCTCCCCCATCGTATGGTGAGAAGACCTTGGTGTAGTAAGTGCCTTTCTTTAAAGGTTCAGTAATAAGCTCCTTTTCTTTGCCATCGTTATATGAACTTGCTATTGGATATTCCCTACCGCTCTGGTACAATAATACATCAGCATTGTCGCCCAATCCCTGGAGACTCAGGTTCAGAATTGTGCCATCTTCTTTGACCTTGAATTTGTAATAGTCATCGCCGTCAATGCTACCCACAAAGTCACGGAAATTTTGATTTTTCTTCAAAGTACCTATATCGCGAGCGCTGTTTAAAGTGTTACCCGCACTGTCTGGCGAAATAGGTGTCGCTTTTAAAACCAAGTTATATTTTGTATCACCTCCGTTGTAGAATGTCGATACGTTTGCATAATATGTGTCGGCAGCGAGAGTAGTGCTAATTAATTCTTTTTGAATGCCTTCGTTGTAGGAACCCGTTATCCGTTTTCCACTACTGTCATACAGTAGCAACGTTGCGTTGTCGCTCAATCCCTGAAGGGTCAGATTTACTTTTGCTCCCCCACCGTCTACTTTAAATTTGTAGTAGTCATCGCCGTCAATGCTACCTACAAAGTCGCGGAAATTTTGATTTTTCTTCAAAGTACCTATATCGCGAGCGCTGTTTAAAGTATTACCCGCACTGTCTGGCGAAATTGGTGTTGCTTTCAATGTCAGATTGTAATCAGTATTAGCTCCAAAGTTGTAGTAAACATGAGCGTAATAAGTACCCCGATCGAGGGCACGATTAATTGATTCATTTTTAGCTCCTTCATTGTAGGAACCCGTTACCCAGTTCCCACTACTGTCATAAAGTATTAAAGTTGCGTCTTCTTTTAGTCCTTTAAGAGTGAGGTTCACTATAGCACCATCACCGTCTACTTTGAATTGGTAGTAGTCGTTAGGGTCTGAAGTACCAATAAAGTCGCTAATCTTTTGCTGCTTTTGTTTGAGAGTGCCAAGATTGCGAGCAGTGTCTAGAGTATTGCCCCCCTTATCAGTTTCGTCCGCTCTTAGTTGCGACTTAAACTTAGTCTGGAGTAACTCCCGGTCAGTATCGTTGCGATCGCTATTACTCACCGAGTCAGTGTTAAGCTCCCCAATCTCATCAGCTTTACTTTGACTATTACCTAGAAGGTCAGAACCACCATAACTTCTGGACTGAATTTCAACCCGCTCCGAATTAACCCCAGTTAAACTATCAATCGCTCCAACGGTAAGACTATTGGTATCATTTGTCAGTATGTCTTTACCCAATTCTAAAGATGTCTCCGATACCTCATCCCCATCTTGACCTAAATTAAATGCTTCTGATGGATTCTGTGGCAGCAATAAATCATCATTACCTGTATTCAAATTTTCAATTTTTAGTTCCGAGCTTTCTGCACTCGACTCAATACTACTAATCAACCGCAGCTCATCACTTACTCCATCTATTCCAGCTAACATTGGGTCGCTAAACTTTTGTCCTAAACTGTTAAATTTTTCATCAAAAATATTATCCATAATTACCTCTGTGCAAAATTTTTTAGCTCAATATTTATTCTTTTTTGAGTTAGTTATGTTAGATATTAATATCTCAGTAAATATTCGGATAAGTAAGTTTTTTAGAACTAATAACTTACTCAGTTGAGGTAGTTTAGCACAGACAAAAAGCTTTTTTGTCGATTATCGACAATTTTTTTTTGAGTTTTTTTGAAAAATCTTCTAACTTAGTCATAACAAGCAATTAACTATAAAACAAGACTAATTTTGACCAAAATATTTTCAGATATTGTCGATCTTCGACAAGATTTAGTAACGAGTGTGGTAGTAACCTCTCTATCTATTATCAAGACTAATATTGACCAAAATATTTTCAGATATTGTCGATCTTCGACAAGATTTAGTAACGAGTGTGGTAGTAACCTCTCCATCTATTAATATTGAAGATTACAGATAAGTTATTTAGAGATGTTTAATGGCCAAAATAAATCGAAGAATTACTTATTTCTCAGAGTAATAAAAAAATCAAATTGATAGGTAATTATCGGGTGGATATCAATGCATGAATAAAGTCAAAAAATTATCGCTGCTTGGCGGAGCGCAAATGCCATATTAACTAAGTTGCGAGTAGTTCCTCTGTTTTGGGAATTTGGGTTTACTGTCGAAGAGATAGCACGACGGTTGGAATTAACTGTGGAGCAAGTCCAACAAGCTGCTCAAAATCAGTCTATACAAAATAGGGATTCGAGGAAAGGATGAAAATGTACTATAGTAGAAAAATGACTACAGCTCTAGGTATCCATGAGTGGTATTAACCGAGAATTAACTCCCCTTCGAGCAGATGGTAGCAGTCTTGCACTTGATTATGCTGAGATAAAAATTGTTAAAGGAGGTAATCAATATCATGTTATCCCTCGCACAAAACCTCGTCGAGCTAGGCGATGATTGGGAGTTTATTGAGTTATGGATAGACCCAATTGTTTTTCCACCTCGAATTTTGATATTATATCATGTTCGGTAGAACAGTTATAATAGGCTCGTAGTTGGGCTTTAGCCCTAATAGTAAGTATTGTAAGGGCTAAAGCCCAACTACAAACAAAAATTTTATTATAAGTAATTATCCGAACATGATATTAGCTAGTGGCAAACAGGGAAATTGTTGTATTTACGATGCTACTGCTAATTACAAACCTTTGTTTGAGAGCGCTATTTATGATGAAGCTCACTCCTGGTTAGTTGAGGATGATTACGAGCGCGTGGATGGTCGTCTTTTATCTGGAGAAATTTTTTAGTTTGAGGGCGATTTTGGAGAATAGGAAAGCGATCGCTAGTTCGTAGTAAGGACTTTAGTCCTATAAAGGAAGATGTAACGGATGGGTTGTTGGAGCGATCGCTCCTCGCTCTTCTCCTTTCCTCCCAAAAAAAAGACCGCTCCTCAAACGTGGTTGGTCTTGGCAGTAGCGATCGCTTGTTTGTAGTAACGATTTCAATCATATAAACAGGACTTACGCAGAGAGTCCCAAAAACCTAGTTTTTCCCCAAATGTCTTTAATTGGAAACAATAATTTATCCTAGAAACTGGCTTTCTTTGCACAAGTCTTAATTTAGGATACTTTATTATTCTTCGCTATCGAGAACAGTAGGAATATCGCGAGCAGCATGGAGGATTCGTATTACTTCAATATAGTTATCTTGAGTGAGATAAAAAATTAGGTACTTATTGAATCCCTTGACTGCCCGCTTCCGCAAACCTGCTAAACTAGCATTTTGTACTGGACTACCTATACCAGGCATCTTTGCCAGTTGCGAGATTGTCTCTCTGGTGGCATCAAAAAATCGCAATCCTGCATCCATATTATCTTCAGCAATATAAGCAAATTGTTCGTCTAAGTCGTCACTTGCTTTTGGTCTAATTACAACTTTTCGTGTCATCTGTCTATATTGCTGAATTTTTCTACAAGCGCATTACGTTTTTGTTCCCACCAACTTTCTGTGACTTCAATAGGGGGGCCACTATTGATACCTTCTAACAACATGGTTTCTAATTCGGTAGTTTGCTGCTGGTGTCTATATATTAAGTGCAAGATGTATTCGCTGGTATTGTTGTAGTTGCCAGAAGCAACTTGTTGGTTAACAAATTCTTGCATAGATTCTGGGATTGAGATGTTAACGGTAGTCATAGTCTATTTACTTTTTTATGTAGATTGTAAAAGATAATTTAGATTTTGTCAACTTGGGACTGGTGGCGATCGCTCCTCTCCTTTCCTCCCAAAAAAAAGACCGCTCCTCAAACGTGGTTGGTTTTGGCAAGAGCGATCGCTCTCAAGTAGGTATATTAAGTTTCAGTCCTTAAATCTTCAGCACTTTACCAACTCAAACAACATTTCTCAAGATTCGTATATAGTTGCGTTTCTGTCAAATTCGTATCCCATTTCTTCCAAATTATTATATGTTTCGGTAGTTAGAATTCTTTCGCTTTCTCCTATTGTGTAAGACATCAAGCTATTTGGATTACCTTCTTCATGCTCTAGACCAAGTGTAACACCTATTCCATACATTGCAACATTAACCAACATCCTGTCTGACCAGTTGTCCAGAGAGCTATTAAATTTAATTTTACTAACCCTTATTCCGCCTATAATCCAAGGAGGGTTTTGCCCTCTTTCTTGAGTTGCTTGAACCAAGCTAGTTCCCCAACTCTCACCATTTATATCGGTCGATCCCTCTGCAACACTTATCGGTAGAATACCACTGTTATCTTTATCCTGAGTAATGATTCGTTCCCAGTTTTGAGCCGCCTGTTCTATGATACTTTTTTGATAACTGGTGAATTCTTCGTTGGAGTAATACAGTTGGATGTCAATGTCTGGGTTAGAAGACCCACCTGTTTGACTTTCAATAGTAAAATTACTACTGTAGTCATAAACACTACTATCGTTGACATTGCGAATCTTAATATTGTAATTGCTAGCGCTACTTAAAGATGTAGGTACTGTCCAAGAGTAACTACCATCGCTAGGAGTTGAACTAGAAATTGTTTGTTGGAAGGAACTGCCTTTGTAAAGTTCGAGCCTGATGCGATCGCTGAAGTTGTCTGTCCACCGGATGGTATGGAGTTCTCCTGGTTCCAGACTGGTACTGCTGGTTGGAGAGGTGATGTTTACCTCTTCATCTGGTTCGATAGTAAAGTTACTGTCGCTGAGGTCGGAAACGCTACTATCGCTGAAACTGGTTATTTTCACCTTGTAGTCGCCACCACTGGTTATGGTTTCTGGTACTGCCCAACTGTAACTACCATCACTGGGAGTAGAGCTGGCAATGGTACTGCTGAGAGAACCTCCTTTGTACAATTCCAGTTTCACGTTTTCGTCAATGTTATCGTTCCAAGTTATGGTATAGCTTTCTCCTGGTTCTAAAGTATTGCCTCCGTTGGGTGAGTTGACGGTGATGGAGTCTTTAGGTTTGGCTGTACTATCTACTGATTGTCGCCAGTTAGCAGCGTATTCAGCCACCTTGTTAATCGCTAAAGCTGAGTTTTCAAAGTTGGTTCGACCAAGTGCTTCACCGTTATAGCTAATAGCGGGATTAGAGAAGTATGGAAGTCTGTTCCGAGCATAAGACATTATGGTTCCCGCGCCACTGGGGGTAGTGTAACCATAGCCATAAGGAAAAGCCCCTTGACCATTTGCATTATCGCGATCGTGCTTCAATCCTAAATTGTGCCCTATTTCATGGGCAAGGGTATGACGATTCCTGGCATTATAATTGGTAACAACATTAAAAGCATGGCTTTCAAATCCGTAAGCTGGAGTACCCATCACATAACCTACGCCACCAGCATCATCAAGACCGCCGACAAATAAACTTACAATATCTGCACCATAATCATCACGCAGGTCGTGAACTTCATCCATGTAGCCGTCTGAAGGGTTTTGCAGTCGAAAAAGTTCTGTACGACTCTTACCAGACTCAGTATAGTTAACCTCTGCTGTATGAACTAACCGTAACTGGGATTTTACTCCGCTTTTAGCAAAGGCTTCATTGGCATCATCAACAGCAAACTCAATTAAGTCCTTCATAGCATTAGTACCTCCTTCGGCTTGGCGAGCTTCTGGAGTGTAAGCAACCATCAAATCTATTGTTGAAGAGTCATCTAAGCTAGTAGGTGCATCTGCTGCTGTATCAACGATGTTGATAATTATTGGTTCGTCAACATGGAAGTGTGGACTGTTTGTCCCCAAACTCAAGTTATAATCAGCATTCGCATTACCCTTTGACTGCACCCTAACATAATAATTCCCCGGGTTCAAAGTCCGCTCAATATCTTCTGCATTCTTACCACCCTTAGTAGACTTCTTAATCACCTTCCCTTTATTATTCAACAAATACAAATCCGCATTCCCACTCAACCCCCGCAACTCAATATCTACATCCGTCTTTTCCTTAACCCTGAACTTATAAAAGTCCCTCTTGTCCGACTTACCCACAAACTCCTGTAACTTCTCATCATCCTTCAACACTCCCAAGTTGTGCGCTTTCTTCAGACTATTACCCGCCATATCTGGCAACTCGCCATCCAAACTCAAGGTATAATTAGCATTTGCATTGCCCTTTGGCTGCACCCTGACATAATAATTCCCCGGGTTCAGAGTCCGCTCAATATCTTCTGCATTCTTACCACCCTTAGTAGACTTCTTAATCACCTTCCCTTTATTATTCAACAAATACAAATCCGCATTCCCACTCAACCCCCGCAACTCAATATCTACATCGGTCTTTTCCTTAACCCTGAACTTATAAAAGTCCCTCTTGTCCGACTTACCCACAAATTCCTGTAACTTCTCATCATCTTTCAACACTCCGAAATTATAAGCTTTACCTCGACTATTACCTGCTCGATCGCGCCTTTGAGCAGTCCTGGTTTTTGTTTCTATCTCATTAGATTCGCCACCAGTTAGAGGATCGACTTTTTCCCCTACATTATCCCCTCTTCCTATCAGTGGGTCTTCTTCCTCAATTGAAGTCTTCTCTCGTAACTCCTGAGATTCACTTAAACCCAATGTTCCTAAACTATTCTGAGATAGTAATAATTCATCATTACCTGTATTCAAATTTTCAATTTTTACTTCCGAGCTTTCTGCACTCGACTCAATACCACTAGGCGATCGCAACTCATCACTAATTTTTGCTCCATCTATTCCAGCTAACATTGGGTCGCTAAACTTTTGCCCAAACTTGCTAGATGCTTCACCAAAAATATTATCCATAATTACCTCCGTGCAAAGATTTTTTAGCTCAATATTTGTTCCTTTTTGAGTTAGTTATGTCAGATATTAATATCTCAGTAAATATTCGGATAAGTCAGTTTTTTTTAACTAATAACTAATTCAATTGAAGTACTTTAACATAGACCGAGAGCTTTTTTGTCGATAATCGACAAATTTTTTTTAGTTTTTCTCAAAAAATCTTTAAACTTAGTCAGAACAAGCAATTTACTATAAAAACAAGACTAATATTGACAAAAAAATTTTAAGATATTGTCGAAAATCGACAATATTTAGTAACGAGTGTGGTAATAACCTCTCCATCAATTAACATTGAAGATTACAGATAAGTTATTTAGAGATGTCTAATGGCCAAAATTAATCGAAGAGTGAGGGCGTCATTCGGCAGCTCTGGCGTTAGCCAATGCCTTATGCTTTGCATAACTATCGTTAACGCCTCTACATATGATATGGCGCTTTCAAGGTAAATTTGCGTAAATCCTGATAATTAAGATTTAATGAAAACAGACAGCATATTTTACAGACTATTTTTAGAGCTACCTGGTGTTTATTTTCAACTCATTGGTCAATCTCCAACCCTGGCAAATTCATATCAGTTTCGCTCGGTAGAAATTAAGCAAACTGCTTTTCGTCTAGATGGTGTATTAGTGCCTAATACCGAGTCCCCAACTACTCCAGTCCACTTTGGCGAAGTGCAAATGCAAAAGGATACAGCATTTTACCGTCGATTCTTTGCCCAGATTTTCCTCTATCTGGATCAATATGAGGAAACTAAGCATTGGCAAGCATTAGTAGTATTTCGCAACCGCAAGATTGAACCCGAAGATACTCAACCCTATCAAGCTCTGTTAAATAGCAGCAACGTTACCAGAATTTATTTGGAAGATTTGGGCGATGAAGCTTATGAAAACTTGGGTTTAGGTATAGTTAAGTTGATAGTGGAAGACGAAGCAAGGGCAGTGCAACAGGCAAAAATGTTAGCGGCCAAAGCAACGGCAGAACTAGCAGACGAAACTGAACGGCAAAAAGTGCTAGAATTAGTAAAAACAATTATTTTATACAAGTTTAAAGATTTAGAACCAGAGGAGGTAATAGAAATGTTAGGCATGGAGGACTTTAAAAAATCTCGACTTTATCAAGGAATTTTGGCAGAGGGGAAGTTTTTGGCTAGGTTGGAAATGGTTCCTCTGTTGTTAGAAGCGGGGTTGACTGTTGAAGAGATAGCACGACGCTTGGAGTTAACTGTGGAGCAAGTTCAACAAGCTGCTCAAAATCAGTCTAATTAATGTTAAAGAGCGATCGCTTTTGGTGAGTGGTAGAGCGATCGCTATTTATATCAGGACTTACGCAGAGACTCTACATATAGCGAGGGCGAATGCCATTCGCCCCTACTCCCCTACTCCCCTACTCCCCTACTCCCCTACTCCCCTACTCCCCTACTCCCCTACTCCCCTACTCCCCTACTCCTTGGGCGAATGCCATTCGCCCCTACACCGCCACACTCTTCCTCAACCTGTATTCCGCATTCCGGCCGCAATACCATTAAGAGTCAACAAAGCACCTTGTAATAACTCACCCTTACTATAGCGAGAATGAATCACTCCTGGCGTACCTGTATCATGCTGACGCAAGCGTTTCAACAAAGCTACCTGCAACATACCAAGAGGAACAATATTAGCATTCCGCAACTGTACAGAACGCTGCAAATCTGGCTCTCCATCTAAAGGTCGTTGATGACCAGTAATTTTTAAAACTAAATCCCGCGTCAGGTTATATTCAGTAGAAATTTGCTCAAACAACGCCTCAAATCTTTCTCTATCTTCTGGATTAGATAATTCTCGGACATAATAATGAGCCATTTGCAAATCTACCTTCGCTAGAGTCATCTCTACTTTAGAGATTGCAGTCGTAAAAAATGGCCATTTTAGATAAAAATATTGCAAAAGTTTCAGGTGTTCTTCTGGTCGCTTTTGCACATACTCTTGTAAAGCTGTTCCTACTCCATACCAAGCAGGTAATAGGAAGCGACTCTGAGTCCAGCTAAACACCCAAGGAATTGCCCGTAAACCAGAAATTGTCTTCTTTTTATCATTCTTCCTCCGAGCTGGACGAGAACTAATTTGTAGTTGACTAATTTCTTGGATCGGGGTGACTTGATAGAAAAATTCTACTAAGTCCTCTTGTTCATAAATCAGATGTCGGTAATGAGTACGCGATCGCACCGCCAACTCCTCCATAATGTCATTCCAGGTGTCAATTTCATCAAACCCTGTATGTAGCAAACTGGCTTGAATAACTGCAGTGGTGACATTTTCTAAATTATACATGGCTAATTCAGGCAGAGAATATTTAGAAGCTAGTACCTCACCCTGTTCGGTAATCTTAATCCGCCCACTAATACTCTTACCAGGTTGAGCCAAAATCGCTTTATAAGCAGGACCGCCACCACGTCCTACCGAACCACCACGTCCATGAAATATCCGCAATGCGATACCATATTCCTGACCGATTTTATGTAAAGCTTTTTGAGCTTTATGAATTTCCCAATTACTACTGAGGAACCCAGAATCTTTATTACTATCTGAGTAACCAAGCATCACTTCTTGCAAATAAAGAGTCTCTAACTCAGATTTAATTTCAGACTCTGCTTGTTCTGGCAATTCATCGTATCCACCAGCAAGTGCTGCCCGATACAAAGGTAATTCAAATAAATCGTGCATTACCCTGGGAGCATTTCTTAAGTCTTCCACTGTCTCAAACAGAGGCACCACCAGAATCTCACTTGCACCAGTTGCGGGGTCATAAAGTCCTGCTTCTTGCGCTAGCAACAACACTTCCAACATATCGCTGACATCACGACTCATACTGATAATATAAGTTTGGCAAATTTCCGGGCCAAATTCTACTTGTAGCTGTCGTAGCATTCGGAAAGTGTTAATAATTTCGCAAGTTCTCTCAGAAAAAGGTAGTTCTGCTGGAATTAGTGGGCGACGAGTGGGCAATTCTGTTGATAGCCATTCGGTGCGCTCTGCTTCTGACATTTCGATATAGGGTTTAGGCAGAATTTGTAAGTATTCAGTAACTTCATTAATTACTGCCTCATGGACAGAAGACTCTTGGCGAATATCTAGTCGTGCTAAATTGAAGCCAAAAATTTCTACCTGGCAAATGAGGTTTTCCAAGTCACTACAGCTTAAACCAGTTTCTATCAAGTTACGTTGAATTAATAGTAATTCTTCTAGAAATTCTGCACCAGAACGATAAACTGCTGCTGTTTCTCGACGTTGGGAGAGAACTTCCATTTCTCTTTGAAGAGAATCACCATTATATAAGCGCCAGTTGCGATCGCGAGTATTTTCCAAACGCTTTCTCACATAAGACAACTTTAACCTATAGGGTTCTCGTCGATAGCGAATTGCCCATTGGTCATATACTTCGGGCATTTGCAATTGATCGCGGTCTAGGGAGTCCAGCAGTTCTGGTAAAACATCACTCCAATGCAATGACAAACTTAAAAGTTCGATTAGGGAATCAGTAATATCAATATACTTATCTAACGCTATCTTGCGTTGATAGCAAGCTGTTTGCCAAGTGACCTCTGGGGTACAAAAAGGATTACCATCGCGGTCCGCTCCCACCCAAGAGCCAAACTTACAGAAGTTGAAAGTTGGTGGTTTTAAGTAAGGGAAAGAACCCTGCAGAGCTTGCTTAAACCTCTGGTATAGTTTGGGAGTAGCTTCAAACAACACTTCTTCAAAGTAATGAAGAGTGGTTTCTACTTCATCAAGGACAGTAGGTTTAAATTGGTGGATTTCATCTGTACGCCACCACAAACGAATTTCTTCTGTTAATTGTTCCTTGAGAGATTCTGTTTCCCAAGATGAAATCACTGATTTTTGCTGTTCTCCATTTCCAGAAAATTCTGACAAACTTTCTTCTACTCGGTCGAGTTGTTGGAATATTTTGGCAATGCGTCGCTGTTTTGTTCTGATTGTATGACGTACAATTTCTGTAGGATGTGCTGTAAACACTAGACGGATATCTAAGCGATCGATTAATCGTTGAATTAATTGAGATGGCACGTTCAGAGTCCGCAGTAGGGGAAATAGATAATGAAATGTCCCCTCTCCTTCTGGTTTACTTTTGTTATCGCTCCAGATAGGAATACTTCCAACCCGCAATGAACAAGCTTCACCATCCTTAACTTCGTCGTCTTTAAAGATTAGTTTTCCCGGACCTTTGTTGTTAGAGTATGCTAGTTGTTGAGTCCTTTGTTCATAATGTTGTTCAACAATATTGATTAGCTGAAAATATAATGCAAAAGCTCGAGCTGCCCGAATTGCATCTTTGAGTTCTAACTGTTCAATAAGTTGTACAATTTCTGAATCTAGAAAGTTAAAAGCTTGTCCTTCTGGAGAATTAACCGAGCGCATTTTCTGGAGTATACTTACCAATTCTTGGCCGCACTCTTGCCCTAGTACTAATTCCCATAAATCTTCAATTATTTTAATTCGATTACTCAGAAACAGACCTGAAACTTTAGTCTGGGCATTATTAACCCCTTCTAGCGTTGTTTGCTCTGATTTTAGTAGTGAACTCATATTACCTATTCCTTAGTAGATACTGATATCAAAATAAATGTATTGTTTGATTCTGTTACACTCACATCATTTACGCACGAACACTATGTGTGGTAGGGACAAACTGCCGTTTGCCCCTAAATATGGTGTATAACCTGACCTTTTGCGTAAGTCCTGACTCATTAAATGGGATTTAAATGTTTATAATACACCTGAGAGTCAAGTAGTCCTTTGATAGCTAGCCTTTCAGCAATGTTTTTTGTTAATTAATCACATAGCAGTAGAGGCTTTGAGCTAACCTATTGAAAAGGATGGCAGTTGCTGCATCCTTAGTTCTTAAGTTGAAGAAATCTTCGGAATCTTTTGAAACTATAATTATAGTTAAATAAAATTAGGAATCTGACGATTTTTTGGGAAAATTAAGCATTGGTAGGCGATCGCCCCGGAATATTTCCTCACTATAGAGGCCAATTTCTGGTAATAATTCATTAATGGCTTTATTGCCCAATAAACCTAATAAAACCGGACCAGTGGCCAAACTAAGTAAAATATCTGAGGAAATCTTCCAACTGGGAGTTTTTAGTGTAGGATTTTCAGAGGAATTTTCTCGAAAGGATTGCATTGATATTACCTCAGTAAGTGTATACGCTAGAACTTATCTAAATGTTGGCATTTATACCCGCGCTCTCCTCTAAGGGAGCGTCCTATGGGAATGCCAATCAATATTGTGGTTTTACACATAATATGTTCATAATATGTTAGATTAGAGTGTGAAAATTGATTCAGCAAACAACAGTAGATGGTTGAAAAAGCCTACAAATTCAGATTTTACCCAACTCCAGAACAGGAAAATCTGTTGCGGAGAACTTTGGGTTGTGTACGCCTCATCTACAACAAAGCTTTAGCAGCAAGGACTCAAGCTTGGTATGAGAGGAAAGAGCGAGTAGGTTACAAGCAAACTTCAGCTATGCTTACCAACTGGAAAAAACAGGAAGACTTGGATTTTTTAGCACAAGTAAGCAGTGTACCATTACAACAAAGTTTAAGACATCTACAGACTGCTTTTCCTGCGGAATGCTGCGCAAACACCAATTTTTTTAGTGGACGTGCTAAATATCCTAATTTTAAGAAAAAACGAAATGGTGGTAGTGCCGAATTTACAAAGTCTGCATTTAAGTGGAGAAATGGTCAAGTCTATTTGGCCAAATGTGCAGAACCGTTACCTATTAGATGGAGTAGGCAACTGCCCCAAAACTGTCTACCCACTTCGATAACCATTAAACTTGACCCAAGTGGTAGATGGTCTGTATCTTTGAGATTTAATGATACCAGAGATTTAAAACTCAAGCCAACTCAGAAGCAAGTAGGCATTGATTTAGGAATCGCCAGCCTATTAACTACCAGTGATGGAGAAAAAGTAGCCAACCCAAAGAATCTTCAGAAGTTACACAAAAAACTGAGGTTAGCTCAGAAGTCTCTGACCAGAAAGACTAAGGGATCTAATAACTATCATAAAGCTAGGTTAAAAGTAGCTAGGATACACGCTCAAATTAAAGATTCAAGACTTGATTATACCCAGAAGCTGACTACTCAACTGATTAGAGAAAACCAAATGATAGTAGTTGAGGATTTGGCAGTCAAAAACATGGTTAAGAATCATAAGTTAGCCAGAGCAATAAGTGATGCTAACTGGGGAGAATTAGTTAGGCAATTAGAATACAAAGCTCAATGGTATGGACGGGAATTAATCAAAATTGACAGATATTTCCCCAGTTCTAAGCGTTGCTCTAATTGTGGACATATAGTAGAAAAATTACCTCTAAACATTAGAGAGTGGGATTGTCCAGAGTGTGCAACTCACCATGACCGTGATTTTAACGCAAGTATAAATATTTTGGCTGCGGGACTCGCAGTGTCAGTCTGTGGAGCGACTGTAAGACCCGAAGAGAGTAAGTCTCGGAAGGCAGGTGCTATGAAACAGAAAGCCCCTAACAGCGATGTTAGGGAATCCCGCGCTGTCTGGTAGAGCAGCGTCGGGAAGATGTCAAAATGTTTATACGCTACATTCCAAGAAGTCACTAACCAATAGTTAAGGCGAAGGGAGTCTCCCACAAACAGGAGAAGTTGATGAAAGGGAATAAAACTATATTGACGGAAAATCAGTCTCCTTTAGGAGATTGGGCACAGAAAGCTTTGGGACTTCCAGAAGTGCAAGTACAGGTAAGATTGCGTGGCAATCATCTACATATTCTCTGTGAAGCCGAAAAATGTCCAGAAATGAGCTTTGCCCTAGCCCAGTTTTCCCAGGCACTAGGTAAGGTCGATCTAGAATCTTTATTACCTCCTAATCAACCTCGAATTTACCAGATGTTTCTATGTGGCCGAACTTTAGGTCGCAGAAGACCTGACTGGACAGTAAAACTCGATCGTAATAAGGTAGCAACTCAGACTCAACAGGTAAGTACTCCTTCTAGTTCCTCTGATTCAGAAGTTAATACTCTCTCGAAGTCTAATTATGTTGTGCCTGCAAAATACCCACAAAATCAAAATGATAGTCAAATTTTACCAGAAGGACATCTGACAAAAGTAACTGCTGGACAATCTCCGAAACTAGATGTTAATCACAATGCCTCTGAATTACTTTCTACTCCCCACAAGGCATCTGTGTTGACAAATGACACATTAGACCATTCAGAACTGGTTTTATCACCAAAATTAGACTCAGAAAATTCTTCTGTTACTGAATCACAACAGCCTAATTTAGAAGAAGAGGTAGAGTCAGAGAATACAGAAGAATTAGACCGATATATACTTGATTCTCCCCTTACAGTTTCCTATCAAAGATTGGCCGAATATGGCCATCCAGATGCAATTGCTAGTTATCTGAGTGAAGTTTTAGGTGAGTTAGGGGTTTCTGTAAATGTCAGTATTCGAGAAAAACAACTTAAGGAAAAATTAACAGAAATCACTCCACAATCAGAAGATTCTGCCAAAAGTCCTGAATTGAAAACTCAGAAAATTTTATGGGTCTCCTGTGAAGCAGCTTATAGTCCAGCTCCATCTCTGTTGGCAGAACCGATCGCTCAAAAGCTCCGAGAGTTAAAACTCAAAGATTTCCATGAAGCTTTAATTTCTCTACTTGTTCAGGGTGAAACTGCACCTGACTGGATGTTGCGGGTGGACCTAACTCCACCCGATCTGATGCTACAAGAGTGGGCAAGTTGGGGAGATGTGGCAGCAATTGAACGTTTGCTACAAGAACAATTTGCTACTCTGGAAATTAATATTCGAGCTACTCTTAAGGAATCTACATTACATTTATTTTGTACTAATACTCATAACTCAGACCAAAAAGCTCCAGATAAAAAGAAGACAAAAGAAGCGATCGCCTCTACATTATCCAAAATTCTACCTAGAGGTATCCAAGCTGCTACCATCTATGGTTGCATTATTAATGAACCGGAACAAAAGTCAGAGTCACCTCTTTGGATCGACTGGTTGAATTTACCAGCATCCGAAAATCCGGAGATGGCAGCAAGTGCTAAAGTTTTGGCAAGTCAGGGAAACTATGAAGCTATTAGTTTTCTGTTAAATAAATTACTTAATCCAGACCTCGATCATAAACTGCAAACAGGCGGTATCCGGGTACTAATATTACCTAAGCAAGAATTATTGCATGTTATGAGTGAAGCTCCTACTTGTCCTTCTCAATCTCAAGTGGGACCACCCATCGCTAAGTTTTTGCGTCAACTTCAAGTTCCAGGAATTAGTGGGGTGAGGGTATATGGCCGTCGTGCGGGTCAAAAATTGCCTTTGTGGCGCTATGGTCTTAATTTTACTGCCAGAAGTCGTCAGTATTCGGAACAACCTCCGGAGTTTGCTGCTTCTACGGATATGAATTTGTTATTAGGAAAAAGAGCAGATCGTGTTTTCCTCAAGTTAACGCCGCAGAAAACTGAAAAATTTGACTCAAAGCTGTTAACTTATAGTCATAATTACACAGTTACAAAACAACTTTTTACGGCTCTTCAACAGTTACTTATTACTTCTCGTTTGTTCATTCCTAATGAGGAATACTCTACACAAATGGGTAATTCATTAACATACAATACTGTTAATTCTGGTAAATGGATTACTGCTTTTGCCTGTGCTGCTATGGGTATTTTGTTAACAGTTCAAACCGACCTAAAATTAGGTGCAGTATTAGAGGAACTTCCAGATATTTCTAGAACGGGAAATATTTGTCAGGGTGCGAATTGTCAAACTCCTACAGAAGTGAATGAAGATTCTGTGGAAGGTTCTGAATTTTCTACTTATCCTAGTTTTAATAGTCCGCAATTAGATGAACAGTTAGTTCGTTATCAACAATATTTACAAGTAGAAAAAAAACCACCAGATATTTTAATAGTTGGTAGTTCTAGAGCATTGAGAGGAGTGAATCCGACAGTACTTGAGGAAAGTTTAGCAACAGCAGGATATCCAGATTTAAGAGTTTATAATTTTGGCATAAATGGGGCAACAGCTCAGGTGGTAGATTTAATTGTACGTCAGGTTTTACCACCGGAACAACTGCCACCATTAATTATATTTGCTGATGGAGTTCGCGCTCTTAATAGTGGCAGAGAGGATCGAACTTTTGATATTATTGCGAGTTCTGAAGGCTATGAGGAAGTAGATGCTGGTACGTTTGCTATTGAGACAAATACATCAGAAACGTCTGCTAATTTTGGCATTAAAAAATACAAACAAATATTCAAAGAATTACAGGAAAAAGTTGAAGAAATATCGGCAACTTATCAACAGCGCGATCGCCTCAAAAGTTTGATTACTTCAATCATAAATAATCCCCAAGAAAATTGGAATTTTTGGCAGCAAAAAGAAGATAAAAATGTAGCAGAAGAAGAGGAAGATATCGATAAATTAGACGAATTTCAAACTAACGGTTTTCTACCAATTTCAATTAAGTTTGAGCCAGAAAGTTACTATCAAAACTATGCTAAAGTTTCAGGTAAATATGATGCAGATTATGCTAACTTCCAGTTGCCAGGAAAACAAATAACTGCACTGAAAAATTTACTACAGTATACTCAGTCAATAGGGATTAATTTCGTATTTGTAAATATGCCTTTAACTACAGAATATTTAGATGAGGCACGAACTAACTATGAACAAGAATTTCTAGAATATATGCAGCAGTTACCTCTAGAATATTCAAACTTTTTATTCCGAGATTTAGGTACAGCATGGCCAGATGCTTATAGTAAATTTTCTGACCCCAGTCATTTGAATCTTTATGGAGCGATCGCTGTTTCTCAACAGTTAGCTGAGGATAACATTATTCCTTGGGTCGGGAGTGAGGGAGTAGGGGAGTAGGGGAGTGTGGGAGTAGGGGAGTAGGGGAGTAGGGGAGTAGG
>JAXHSW010000020.1:0-48881 GCA_034190295.1 Cyanobacteriota bacterium
TGGGGGGATGGGGAGATGGGGAGATGGGGAGATGGGGAGATGGGGAGATGGGGAGATGGGGGATTTAATATTGAAGTGTGGATAGAATTATAAACATATACTGTATAACCGGATTCTATATAACCCCGACCGTGGAGGGGAAGTAGGGGATTTGAGAAAAGCTCTAAAAATATTGCGCCTTAAAAGGCGGGGTTGCGCGACCCTGATGATTTTGATCAAAAAAATATTCCTGACTGGACAGTAAAAAGTTTTTTGATTCAAAATACTATTGGTTTCATGTGACAAAATGCTCCAGATTCGACCGTCTCATAAATGGCGATCGAGTACTTAAGAATTTTGTCAAAAGTAGAACTGACCTACTTTTGACTAAAATATGCTTCCTCTGTTCGGCTCCGTGCATGAGAGCGGGGAATGTTTTTTCGGCATTGGTCAATTAAGCTATGATTTGAGAAAGGAGCGATCGCTGTGAATATCTATAGAACCCCTGAGTGGTATCTTTTGAGGAAAAGGTATACTTAGTTAGTGATAGAACTGGCGTTGTGCCCAGAGCGATCGCACTTTGAACGTCAACAACAGTTGGGTAAATGCCAACCTTCAAGCAGTTTGACAGACTTTGAATAGGTCTTAATTGAAGCATCCCATACCATGAACATACATTTTTCAGCATTCATCTGGAGAGTTCATCACTATAACCTCTATAAGTTTCATCACAATCAATAAATTGACCACCACATTCTACACAAATATAGTTTTGCTTTCCTTTCTTTTGGCCATTTTTATTGATGTGAGTTGATTGACCCATTTGGACATTCCATAATTTTTCTGCCTAAGATCGCGATCGCTCTTTTCTCAAATCATACCTTAATTCACCAACGCCGTTTTTTCTACTAAGAACTTTGTACTGTCTAGTTAGGTTAGCTAAATTAGTAAATTTTCTCTATATTTTCTCGATCGCTGCCTTCCTTGATGGGTTTAAAACTTCATTGTCATAATTATGGGATAACTAATTATTCGGATACTATATAAAACACTCCTGCATTTTTCATGTTCATATTAGGGGTTTTATTGACAATTTATTAATAGCGATCGCTCTTTATTAAAGCTAGATTAATTGTAGTTTCTGAAGCTTTGGCAGAGGTTTTTCCATTTTCTTATAAGCATATACTAAATCTTCTCAAACTTCTTTAGTATTCTGCAGTGCTTCCTCATAAGTTTTACCATGAATTTGAGCATATTTCCCCCAGTCAGGCAAACTAGCAATATATGTTTTATCTTCTTCAGACTATTGAATTAAAATGCTATATTTCATTAGAGAGTTTGACTCCCAATAATAGTCCGAAAATTCAAACATATTAAGTATAAATTTTCTAGTTCTTATGATTATTTTGATTTTCATCTAGATGCTCGTCAACCTGCAAATCTTGTAGCGATAATTCAGGCACTTCTGATGTGGGAATTGTGAGATTAAATTGAAAGACTATTTGATTTTTTTCAATATTAATAGTTTTGATATCTACAACACTTTGTTTTGGTAATAAACTTTTAACTGGCACTTGTTCTACCTTAGATTTATAACCAGATTCATCCAGCCATTCATAAATTTTCCGCCAATTTTCTATTTTTTCAACCTTATCTAAAAGAAATTTAACGTATTTATAAATCGTTGCACATAAATCCGATTCTACACCTCTAGGAATTTTACCTAAATGTTCGGCAATTTCCGAAGGACTAAAGCCACATAATAAACCTCTTAAATGAGCCTTTTCAATAGGAGTGAGATGTTTTCCTTTTGCAGAAGCTAGATCGGCATAAAGACTTTCTAAGTCCCATTCTTGTGCAGCTTGACTGAAGATTTTATCAATTTGGGCCATCTTTATTGGATTTTAGAGTTTACTAACATAACTCTAACATTATTTCTAACGTTGGTCTGTAGATGATTAGAAGTTGGTTAATTTATTATTGTCTTAACTAATCAAACAAAAAAGAATATTTTATGCTGATGGATAAAGAAAATGCTAACCTCTTCTCATCACAGACAACTGGAGGGGCAACTACCTACGATCCTATTGAAATTACTAAACTCTTGGCATTCGGAACAAATGCACCATCACCAGACAACTATAACGAACACATTAGACCTGCTAATGCTACTCCAGCTACCATAACCTATGATATGGCCACATATATGAGTAGTGGTGGTGGGCGTTTTGCATATCCATCGTTGTTTCCTGCGGTGGATAGATTCTTCAGTGCAAATATTCCTGATGGCACATATACTTACGCTGAGATATCCAGTCCAGATATTCTGAACTTATCTGACAACGATCTAAGAGTTGGAATTTCTCAGTATGGTACAGATATAGATAGCGCTGACCATCCCGATCGTTCTTATATCTTTGGCAGCACCAGTTTTAGACTTGACACTTCAAACGCAACTTTTGAGATTGCTGATGGTGTCAAAACTATTAGAAATATTGAGGTACGTGCTTTTGACGACAATTTTGATTTCGATTCATCTAATCGACTTGTTGAGACAATTAACAATCTCTTTCTTGAACCAACTTTAGATCCCTACAAATTGGGTCGTGGAGAGGTCGAGATTAAATTTTCTGGGTCGGGGGCAACTTATGATACCTACACTCAGACAGATGATTTTGCTACCGATCAAGGTCGTGAAAGTGATGTGAGCGTTATCGGTAGCCCAGGACGTCTTTCCAAAGATGCTCGGGGTATTGGAAGTATCGCACTATCACCATCATATCTGTTTAATATTGCCTCAGACACATTCTTATCCTATGATCGTGGTGACTTAAAAGTAATTTATGGAACCCCCGGAAGTGACGATATTAATGAGTTTGATGCCGAGGTAAGCCTTGATATCTATTTTGGATATCTCATGGTTGGTGGTGCTGGTAATGACAATATAGATGGTGGCCTGTTTGCTGATGAACTGCAAGGAGGTGAAGGTAACGACACTCTCAACGGTGGTCTTGGTGATGATACATTCGTTGGCGGTCAGGGAAACGACAGGATAAATGGTGGCTCGTTCATATTTGGTCTATTCCAGGGAACTGATAGCTCAGTTTATGAAGGAACACTAGACGAATACGATATTGAATTTCTACCTGATGACACTGTTAGAATCACAGATCGAGTAGCAGGCCGGGATGGCTCTGATACTCTTGAAGGTGTAGAGCAAGCAATATTTTCAGACAGGACAATAAACCTCTCACCAGGGCAAGATGTCAGTTTTGTTATCGACACTACTTCTAGTATGGAAGACGACATTGATGCAGTTAAAGTCCGCGCCAGTGATATAATAAACTCAATCTTTGAAGGTGAAGGTGGTTTTCTTGACTCTCGCATTGCCGTTGTTGGTTACAACGATCCAGGAACAAATACCTTCCTCTCTTTCACTCAAGAGCCGAAAGTTGACGATCGCAAAACAGCAGCTCTCAATGCAATTAATAGTATTTCAGTCAGTGGTGGCGGTGACTTTCCTGAAGTTGTTAATGCTGGTCTACTCCGCGCTCTGTCTGGTGGAGCAGGAGAATGGCGAGAGGAAGCTATAGCAAGACGTATTATCCTCTTTGGGGATGCTCCACCTAAAGATACTGAACTTCGTGGACAAGTAACAGCACTTGCATCTAACGTAAACGCCTCAATTTCTGGTAGCAGTCTTTCCTCATTATCAATATCAGGAGACATTGAAACCACCAACATAGCAGATAATCTAGCTGTCACCCGCTTCGCTCTCCAAACCGATGCTCCTACTACAACTCCAGTCGAAATCTTTACCATTCTAATTGGCGATGACCCAGAAACTGCTGCTGATTTTCAAAGCCTTGCGACTGCAACTGGCGGTCAATCTTTCAATGCTTTAGATGCTTCTGAAATCGTTGACGTAATAATTTCAGCTATTCAAGCACCACCAGATGACAACAACACCCCACTAAACAGTATTTCCATCACCACACCCATACCCAACAATCTTGGCAGACCCCAAAATACCTTTAGCAATGGGTTCTACCATTTGACAGAATTGGATGATACTGGCATACCTGCCGAGTTTGCCGAAACTCCTATCCTCGCTCTAGCTGGCAACGACAACCTCACGGGTACAGCAGGAGGAAATTATATTAGTGGAGACCAAGGAAGCGATACCCTCAGTGGACTAGGTGGTAACGACTCCCTATTTGGCGGGGAAGCATCCGATCTAATAGATGGCGGAGCTGGCGATGACCTAGTATGGGGAAGTTCGGATAACGATCGCCTCAACGGAGGAGATGGTAATGACTCCATCCGAGGTGGCAGGGATAACGATGTTCTCACAGGCGACCTTGGCAACGACACCTTGTGGGGTGATTCTGGCCAAGACATTATGATTGGCGGTCTAGGTAACGATATATTTGTCATTGCCACCGACCCTAATGTAACAACCCCTATCCAACAAGCAGATGCGATCGCTGACTTTGAAGTAGGAGTAGATATCATCGGTTTGGCCAACAATCTATTATTGGAGCAGCTTACCTTTGAACCTGTTAACCTACAACTTGATGCCGGGTTGGCCACACCTTCTACCGCTATCAGACTAAACAATGATTATTTAGCGATCGTTCAAGGAGTGGCAGATGCAAATGTATTTACTAACACTAATTTTGTAACGGTTTAGGAAGCTATCAGCTTTTCCTGTGGAGCGATCGACAAACAGGTATCGAATAAAATATGGGGGGTATAAATTCCCCCATGCTTTTTAATAGATTTCTGGAATGTCAAATACCTGAGTTTTATTTGTATAAAAAGTATTATATAGTAGAGACAAAATATTTACTCATAAACGAGGAATATAAAAATATTTCCAAACCATTCAGGAGAAAAATTTTAAATGTCGTATAAAATCAATATATATATCCCTAGAAAAAAAAGAATCTGGTTACTCTGCATCTTGCCCAGAAATTACCGATAAGCAGTTTGAAGGAGATTCTCTAGATATAATATTTGCAGAACTCAAAAAAGCCATCCAATTAAAATTACAAACTCAGGCAAAAAAAGCCAGCAAAAAAGTTAATCAACCTATCTGGGAAGTAGCACAATCTTTAATTCAAGATATGACAGAAGATGAACTTAATCTACTCCCTACAAATGGAGCAGAACAACATGACCATTATATATACAGTACACCTAAACAAGAAGAATGAAAACTATTTTTGCAAACACATTGAGTCTATAATTAAAGTACCTGTTTTTCTGGAGGATTTTACTAATGAAACCAACAACAATTTATTTACCAGAAGAAACTGAAGCTAACCTACAAAAATTAGCCACTCAAACAGGAAAATCTATTCCTGAAATTATCCAAGAATTAATTGCCAATTATCTTACTGAAAAACCTCAAAAATTACCCAAATCAGTAGGAATGGGTTCAAGTGGAAGATCGGACTTATCCTCTAAAGCAGAAAAACTATTATGGATAGAAGAGTAATAGCAGATACCAGTGGAATTATTGCTTTTTTAGATAAGGACGATCTCTACCATTCCCAAGCAGTTAATATTGTCACCAATTATCAAATTTACATCCCTGTAACTGTTTTGCCAGAAGTTGATTATTTAGCCACTAAATATTTAGGAGAAAGAGTTGCTAGAAGTTTTATAGAAGACTAGGGAGATGAATATTTTAATTACCTTACTATCGAGTTAGACGATATTAATAAAATTACAAAACTTATGGAACAGTATAAAGATTTACCACTCGGATTTGTTGATGCTAGTTTAGTTATTTTAGCAGAACATCATCAAATAAAAAGAATTTTAACTTTAGACAGAAGACATTTTTACTTAATTCAATCAGAACAGGTTAAGTATCTAGAAATCTTGCCATAATTTTTATTTTAATCAAACACCAAAACTATGAAGAAGAGAAATAACGAATGAGACAATATTTTAATGTAATTATCGAAAAAGATGCAGATGGCTATTTAGTTGCATCCGTTCCCGCATTAAAAGGATGTCATACACAAGCAAAAAGTTATGATGAACTAATAGAACGTATCCAAGAAGCTATTGAACTTTGCTTAGAAATGGAGAACGAAGAATTTGAACCCTTAGAGTTTGTGGGTGTACAACGAGTAGAAATTCAGCAATGACTAATATTCCAGCAGTTACCGGAAAGGAAATGATTTCAGCTTTAAAAAAAGCAGGTTTTAGTGTTGCTAGAATTAAAGGAAGCCATCATATTTTGATTCATCCCGATGGTAGAAGAACTGTTATTCCTGTTCATGGAAAAGAAACTATTGGAAAAGGATTATTTGCTCAAATTTTACGAGATTGTGAGTTAAGTATTAATGAATTTATTGATTTATTATAGCAATATAACTTTAGAAGCGAGTAAACAAGCAATTGCTAACGGAATGACTCCAGAGATTTTAGAATCAATTCTCAATGATGAAAACTAAACGTATTATCTCTAACTAAAATTATGAATACAAAAGAACAAATAAATCAACAATTGAACCAATTAAATGAAGAGCAACTTAGCCAAGTTGCTGACTTTATCACCTTTCTAAAATTCAGAGAAAAGTTAATTAAACCTAACCTAAATACAGATAAATTAGCCCAACTTTATCAAGAATTTGCAGATGAAGATCGTCAACTTGCAGAAGATGGAATCAATGAATATGCCGATCTATTAACTCAAGAAGATCGACTATGAAAACTGAACGAGGAGAAATTTGGATTGCGACCCTTAACCCTACACAAGGTTCTGAACGAGCAGGAATTCGTCCAGTCATTATCTTTCAAGAAGACACAATTTCTCAATTTACTACAACTATTATTACTATCCCTTTAACCACCAATTTAAGACGAAGTTCTTTACCTAGTTGTTTACTTATTCCCAAAAATGAAGGTGGATTAAATCAAGATTCAGTTGCTTTATGTCATCAATTGAGAGTATTAGATAAAACTCGTTTAGGTCGCAAGTTAGGAAAACTAAGTCTAACTATCATAAATCAATTAGAAAGTATTGTATTATTTACTTTAGGTTATCAATGAAAAACATATTTCATTGCTCTAAAACTTTCCTCACTTCAGCTAAAGTTTCTTCTCCCGATCTGGGCAACACATTACCATTATAGATTTCATATCGACGTTTTTTAGCTTCACTCATCCAAGCTTTTTGAATTTTTTCATCTATATCAAACTCTAGACTTTCTACCAGTTTTTCTGCTAAAAAATATTTCTGTGTATTTGATAGAGATAAAGCTTCTTTTATTAGTTCATCAATAGATAGCATGATTATTATCTTCAAGATTATAAATACTTAAATTTTAGCATAAATATAGTCCAGTAGGGTGCGTTAGGCGCTAGCTGTAACGCACCACTATTCATTTAAAAATCACATAAGGACATAAGGAATTGATTACCGAAAAATTGTTGTTTAAAGCCTCCCTTTTTAAGGGGATAATAAAGCGGTCGAGGGATGGCGAGGTCTCCTCGCCATATCCAATCGACCAAGAGAATAAAAATTTTCATAATTAGTCAATCCTCTCCTTGAAAAGAAGAGGTAATTGTTAATTATTAATTATTCATTATTAATTATTCATTGTTGAAAAAGCAATCTGTGGGTGGGTGATTCTTCCCTAAAAAATGGTGCGTTACGCTCCGCTAACACACCCTACTGGACGGCTGAATACTTACCGAATAATTAAGGTTTAAAGCCTCTCCTTTAAAGGAGAAACAAAAAAAAATTTTCCTTAATCGTCAATCCTCTTCCTTTTAGGGAGAGGTAATTATTAATAATTACCCACTAATTTATCTCGTAAATATTTAATTCTATCCCGCAATTTAGCCGCCTCTTCAAATTCCAATTTTTTCGCCGCTTCTTTCATCTGACTTTCTAACTTTTTAATCCACTCCGGCAACTCCTCCAAAGACAATTCATCCACCTGTTCATAAACCTCTTCCAACTGTTGAGAATTTAAACGGCGCGACACATCTAAAAACGCCAAAATAGAATTACTTTGTTTTTTAACAATAGGCTTCGGTGTAATATTATTCATCTTATTATATGCCAACTGAATTCCTCGCCTTCTTTCTGTTTCATCTATGGCTCTAGTCATACTATCAGTCAAATTATCAGCATATAAAATAGCCTGACCCCGGACATGACGTGCCGCCCTACCAATAGTCTGAATTAAAGAACGTTCCGCTCGTAAAAATCCCTCTTTATCCGCATCTAAAATAGCTACTAAAGAAACCTCCGGTAAATCCAAACCTTCCCTTAATAAATTCACCCCAATTAAAACATCAAACTCTCCCTCTCTCAACCCCTGTAAAATCTCAATTCTCTGAATAGAATTAATCTCCGAATGTAAATAACGAACCTTCACATTTTGCTCCTGCAAATATTCAGTCAAATCTTCAGCCATCCGCTTAGTCAAAGTCGTAATTAAAACCCTTTCTTCCAACTTAACCCTTTGCCTAATTTCATCCAATAAATCGTCAACCTGACCTTCAGTCGGACGCACAAAAATTTCCGGGTCAATCACACCAGTCGGACGAATAATTTGCTCAACAATTCTCTCCTCAGATTTCTCTATTTCCCAATTTCCAGGAGTAGCAGAAACCAAAATACATTGATTAACCTTTTGCCAAAATTCATCAGATTTTAAAGGTCGATTATCCGCAGCACTAGGCAAACGAAATCCATGTTCAATTAAAACTCTTTTCCTAGCTTGGTCGCCATTATACATTCCGCGAATTTGTGGAACAGTCACATGAGATTCATCAATAACTAACAACCAATCTTCCGGAAAATAATCAATCAAACATTCCGGCGGTTCCCCTGCTTTTCTACCTGCTAAATGCCGAGAATAATTTTCCACTCCATTACAATATCCCACTTCCCGTAGCATTTCCAAATCATATCTACAACGCTGTTCCAAACGTTGAGCTTCTAACAACTTTCCTGCCTTTTCTAATTCCTCTAATCGCTCATCTAATTCTGCTTCAATATCATTACAAGCCTCTTCTAATCTTTCTTCAGGAGTAACAAAGTGACGCGCCGGATATATATTTAAAGACTCTAAACTCTGGATAATCTTTCCAGTTACAGGGTCAACATAACGAATCGCATCTATTTCATCCCCAAAAAATTCTACCCGAATAATTCTATCCTCATAAGCAGGTCCGATTTCCAAAACATCGCCCTTAACTCTAAACTTTCCTCGACCTAAATCTAAATCATTTCTGCTGTATTGAACTGTCGCTAAATCTCTCAATATTTGTCGTTGATTAATTTCTTCTCCTACTTGTAACTTAATCGCAGCTTTTAAATATTCAGCAGGCATTCCCAAACCATAAATACAACTAATAGAAGCCACAACAATTACATCTCGACGTTCAAAAAGTGACCGAGTTGCCGAGTGACGCAACATATCAATTTCATCATTAATAGAAGCAGTTTTTTCTATATATGTATCCGTCACCGGAATATAAGCTTCTGGTTGATAATAATCGTAATAACTAACAAAATATTCCACAGAATTATCAGGGAAAAAATCCCGTAACTCATTACACAATTGAGCAGCCAATGTTTTATTATGAGCCAAAACTAACGTCGGTCTACCTACTTTTTCTATGACAGAAGCTATGGAAAAAGTTTTACCAGTACCTGTAGCTCCTAGTAATGTTTGAAATTCATGTCCAGCTTGAATATTAACAGTTAATTGAGCGATCGCTCCTGGTTGGTCACCAGTAGGTTGAAAAGGAGCTTGCAAACAAAATTTTGTCATAATAATTTTAGTAGTATCGCAGAAGGAAGAAGGAAGAAGAAAGAAGCGGTGCGACCCCGCGTCGGCGTCAGACGCAAGGGAATGCGCACCAAGAGAGGAAGAAGGAAAAATCTTACCAATGGATAATTGAAATTGATAATTAATCGCGCTTTAGGTAAAAATCCTCTCCTTTTAAGGATAAAAAAGAAATCAGATTTCCTTATATTCAATTCCGTAACGGTTTTAACCAGAGGCAATTATCCATTATTCATTATCCATTATCAATTAATGAAGTTGTCTGAGTTTTAAGCTGTCGATCTGTCCTCATCTTTTCTTCGACAGCTTTCATTCTCAATTGTATATTTTAATTTCAAAGTTAGGAAGAAGGAAGAAGGAAGAAGGAAAAATCTGACGTTGTCTGAGTTTTAAGCTGTCGATCTGTCCTAATCTTTTAGCTAGTGCAGGACGGCGGAAATAACTGGTTAAAAAATCCTAAAAGCCATACTAATCAATACTTTTGAGTTTTGACTTTTAACTTCCGCGTAGCGGCACTAGGTTATTTCTTAGGAGTCAGGAGTCAGGAGCCAGGAGTCAGAATGAATAGCTTCTATACCATTTATTAGGTCTGAATTTATCTTTTTCATCAAAAGGACATCTCCTGCACTTGTCTTTTAATCGCCCAAATTATTTGTAACATTCTTTTTCCAAATGGGTATAATACCACTATAATTATACCAACTTATCCAACCCTAAAAAAACTCGGTAAAAGCAGTGCATTTTTGATGAACAACTATTAATAGAATCTCCAGAGAAGAGGGAGTAGGGAGTAGGAGGAATAATTGATAATTTATACACGATAATTAATTTTATTTTTGATTATTGGAGATATCTATTGTATATTTTAATTTAAAAGTTAAGATTAATACCACTATATTCGCCAAAGTTATCCAACCTAAAAAATCTTGGTAAATATTACAGTGTATTTTTGATTAACAACTATAGTGTTTTTATGTGGGATGTGGAGACCAAATGCTATGAAAAAGATATGAAGGGAATCAGGAATAGGGAATATTCAACAATTAATAATTAATAATTAATTATTACCTCTCTTTTAAAATGGATAGGATTGACTAATTATGAAAAATTTTATTTATTATCCCCTTAAAAGGGGAGACTTTAAACCACAATTTTTCGGTAAAGTAGGGAAATGGGATTGGACTGACACAGCTAATTTTGTGCATTAAATTCTTGGGGTGGGGGCGAATTCATCTAATTGGTTAAGATTCATTAATTTAACGTGGAACCCGCCCCTACTATTGCAACATTTTAGGTGTGTCGGTCTAGTATTGCTATACCAATCCTAAATTGATTGTGACAATTTTTATAGTAGTTAATTTCAACTGAAAACATCATTCAATAATTGATAATTGACAATTACCTCTCCCTAAAACGGATAGGATTGAATAATCATGAAAATTTTTTCTTGTTTCTCCACCGCGAGTAAGAGGATTTTTACCTTAATTATTCGGTAAATTCTGACTTCTAACTTTTAACTTCTAACTTTTAACTTTTAACTTTTAACTTTTAACTTTTGACTTTTGACTTTTGACTTTTAAAATCAGGGTTTCTCGTGGTAAACGCTACACAAAAAAGACCAGCAAAATACTTAGATCCAACTATTGCTTTATTACTACCCCCATACCTACAAAAATTGGCCAAACTACTCTATCGCGCTTATCTGGAAACTCATCCTGACCTACTTAGACCTCCCTTTGGTGTAGCTATTAGTCCTGTCAGTTACAGAGCTAGTCTAATATTCTCTCACCAGCCAATTTTATTACCAGGTGAACTTTTCGTCCCTGTAGACTTAATTGAATCAAAAATCTATTAACCAAATATGGACTTACTTATAATATGGCCTGTTATTCTAATTGTATTTGCCCTTGGCGCATCCATTGGCAGCTTTCTCAACGTCGTCATTTATCGCATACCTTCTAAATTATCCATACTTTTGCCCCCCTCTCACTGTCCCCGTTGTCAAAGTAAATTAAAACCCTGGGAAAATATCCCAATATTTGCTTGGTTATGCTTACGCGGACGTTGTGGCCATTGTCACAGCCCAATTTCTATCCGCTATCCCTTAATAGAAGTCATTACAAGTTTCCTATTTTTGCTCGTTTTCTGGAAATTTGGAACTACAATTTCCACCTTAGGTTATTGGACATTTTTCAGTTGGCTACTGGCTCTATCTATGATTGACCTAGACACCATGACTTTACCCAATCCTCTCACACAATCTGGATTAGTCTTGGGTTTAGGCTTCCAGTTGCTTACCATATTAGAGACAAATATTCAAGAAAATAATCTCATCAATTTTTTAATGGTTGGTATTATCGGCGCAGTAGTTGGTTTATGGTTGTTTGACTTAATCTCTATATTCGGTTCAATAGCTTTCGGACAAACAGTTATGGGTGGAGGAGATGCCAAACTAGCAGCCACCATCGGAGCTTGGTTAGGTTGGAAATATTTACTATTAACTTGTTTTCTCGCCTGTACTATGGGAGCATTTGTAGGTGGAGGAGCGATCGCTCTGGGTTGGCTAGACCGAAAACAACCAATGCCATTCGGGCCTTTTTTAGCAATAGGAGCTGGTTTGACTGTTATCTGGGGTGATGATATATTATCAACTTACTTCAATCTATTTTTCCCTGGATTCTCATCCTGATTTTTCTGGATGAAGCATATTGGTCAGGATATCTCAAGTATAGATACTTAGGACTATAACTTTTCTAAACAGACAAAAACTAAATAGAATAAACAGAATTTTCAGCCAAACTTTTAAAACTATGACAAAATTTTTTTGAATTAAAACACTCTTAGTTTATCTTCTATTAGCCGATAGTCATAGTTCTATATTATCTATACTTATTAACCTGAATAGGTGAAAAAAACAACGCTTTAGCAAAAAATTAGATCGCTTAATATTAATTCTAAATTATTTTAATGTCTCTATTTGATTGGTTTGCAAATCGCCGAAAATCAGTCCAGAACTCTCAACAGAGACCTGAACGAGAAATTGCTGATGGACTGTGGATCAAATGTGAAGCTTGTGGTGCTTTAACTTATACCAAAGACCTCCAAGCTAATCAAATGGTTTGTCTCGAATGTGGATACCACATGAAAATATCCGGCAATGAGCGGATTCAGCATTTGATAGATAGTAACACATGGATGGCAATTAACGAAAAAATTAGAGGGACAGACCCTTTGAAATTCCGCGATCGCAAAGCTTATAGCGATCGTCTCGAAGAATATCAAAGAAAAACAGGACTTTTAGATGCCGTACAAACAGGTATCGGCAACATCGAAGCTGAACCCGTAGCTTTGGGAGTGATGGACTTCCAATTTATGGGAGGAAGTATGGGGTCAGTTGTTGGAGAAAAACTGACTAGATTAATTGAACGGGCGACCAAAGAGCGCTTACCCGTAGTAATTATTTGTGCTTCTGGTGGGGCCAGAATGCAAGAGGGAATGTTGAGCCTGATGCAAATGGCCAAAATATCTGGAGCCTTAGAATGTCATCGAGAAGCGAAACTGCTGTATATTCCAGTTTTAACTCATCCAACTACAGGTGGCGTTACTGCAAGTTTTGCCATGCTCGGAGATATTATTGTCGCTGAACCAAAAGCAACAATAGGTTTTGCTGGACGACGAGTTATCGAACAAACTGTCCGTGAAAAGTTACCTGAAAACTTTCAGACCTCTGAATATTTATTGGCACACGGTTTCATAGACATAATAGTACCTCGTACTCAGTTAAAGAAAACTCTGGCTCAGTTAATTCGCCTTCATAAAACTCATCCTACTGCTCCTACTTCTACTGAATCATTAGAAACAGGGCCATACTGCCATTTGCCTTTTCAGCCAGAACAACATAATTCCATTACAAACGACAACAAAATTCAAATCATGCCTCAGAATTAGATTCTGAGTGCTTCCAGGGATTTTTTTTTAATTATTTATCAATTGAAAAAATATTATGGGTTTTGCAGATATATCAATCCAGGAAATAGCAGAAGACTTTAATGTCCATGTAGACGAGGTAATTCGTCTTTGCGACCAAATGAAGATTTCTTATAAGCACCCTCAGACTCGTTTGGCCTTAGAGGACGCTAAAGCAATTATGTCTCATTTATTAGCCCAAGAACAAAAATCTAATTCTTGATGGGAGTTGATAAATACTTGACTAATTGACACGCTGCCACTGATAAATAAAAATTAGATCAAAGTTCAGTAAATCTGAAGTAATAAATGTATCTGTGTTAGTCGATCGACTTGCCAGTTTTAAGGAGAAGAATGTTGAAAAAATTTTTCATAGCTGTAGTTGCCATTGTATTTCTGACGTTTCAAACGTTCGTTAACATTGCCACAGCCGCCGAATTAACAGATAACGACCGGACTCTACCTCTGAATGATGAAGGCGAACAAGTTGTACTTAGTACTAAAGAATACACCAGAGGTAAGCAGGTATTTAATAATGTTTGCTCCCAGTGTCATGTCGGAGGAATAACCAAAACTAATCCCGATGTGGGACTAGGACCAGAAGCTTTAGCTTTGGCCTATCCACCACGAGATAATATTGAAGGCTTGATAGACTACATGGAAAATCCTACTACTTATGATGGGTTTATCGAGATATTTGAGTTTCATCCCAGTATTAGGAGTGCCGATATTTATCCAGAAATGAGAAATCTCACAGAGGATGATTTATACGCGGTCGCTGGTTATATTCTCGTACAGCCTAAAGTTTTAGGCAAAGGATGGGGCGGCGGTAAAATCTTCCGTTAAAATAGCACCTCAGCACCTCAGCACCTCAGCTATCAGCTTCTAGTTGCGTGTATAATGGGGGTTTTAATCCACCATAAAAGGCGCACCACGCGCTTTTTCACGCCTTCGCGTGGGGGACACCGAACCCTTGGATTTTTAGCCGATCGCTAAATGCTTCTTGCGCAGCATGACTATCACGAAAAGCTAATAGCTAGTTAAAATTCCTTTTTCTTGAAATATTAGACTTCTTGCATAAGTCAGGGAATAGGGAATAGGGAATAGGGAGATGAAATTGTTGATTTCATACCTTTGGCGTTGCTGAATCAAGGTATGAAAATAAAAATTAAACAATTTCAAATAGTTGTTATTCAATAGTTTAGCAATTACCAAAAAATACAAATTATACCCAAAATCAGCAACGCCATATCTTTCAGATCTTGAATCTATTTAATTAACACTTTTGCAAGAAGTCTATTGACTAATGATTTTAGATTATTGTTTTTTTGATGGGAGACAAAAAATTAGATTTTCTCTTCATTAAACCTTAATCTAAAATCGCTTATTTATTATTCTAGATTTGTACTTAACTAAAGTCAGAAAAATAGTATGTTGAATAAATCGTTACTGATTCGTTTTTTACTAGCTATATTAATAATTATTCAAGTAATAATTTTTGATACTCAATCAGCCGAAGCTGCTGTAGACTCCTATGTAGTAAGATATTTAGACGCTAAACAACCAGTAGAAATTAAACTAAATGAACAAGGAGAAACAAAGAAATTTTCTGCTGAAGACTTATCTACAGGCAAACAGATTTTTGCCAAAAATTGCCTTAACTGTCATGTAGGAGGAGCAAATTTAGTCAACCCTCCAATATCTCTATCCCTCAAAAACTTAGAAGGAGCAACACCACCACGAGATAATATTAATAATTTAGTTGCTTTCTTCAGAGACCCTATGGTATATGACGGTAGTGATTATACCTATTTTTGTCGTCAAGTTAGCGAAAACTGGATGTCCCAAACCGAAGTAGAACAGATGGGCGCATTTATTTTGAGAGCTGCACAAAAAGCTCCAGCTTGGGGAGCACAAGGGGTTGAGCAGTAAGGGAGTAAGGGAGTGGCTCACACCGATTATGGCACGGATACACGGATACGGATTACAAAATCCTAAAATCCTTACTAATCAATACTTTTGACTTTTAACTTTTGACTTCCGCGTAGCGACACTAGCCATCTTTGGGATACACCTCACGCTTGGTGGAATATGCTGTAAGAATAATTAACATTAACTTGCTTATAATTAGCAATAAAGACAATCGGTAAATAGTTGTATAGCAGAAGTAAGACCGAAAGACCGAAAGACCGAAACATCTTGGTTTGTCTTAGTTTTATAGCGGTTTCGATCGAGGTAGACTACAAGGCTTCTGCCTTCTGCCTTCTGCCTTCTTCAATTAGTTAACAAGTTGCAAAACAGGAAAAATAACCGTGGTTCCATTAAACGACGAAAACCCTACTAGCAAAACAGCCTTTGTAGTATATGGCTTAATTGTAGCTAATGTCCTATTATTTTTGTACGAGATTAGTTTGTCAGATATTCAACTTAGGCAGTTCTTTTATTCTTGGGCAGTAGTTCCTTGTCAACTCAGCAATACTTGTTCAGTTCCACTGCCAACTTCCCCACTTCCTGAATGGCTAACTCTATTTAGTTCCCAGTTTCTACATGGAGGATGGTTGCATTTGGGTGGAAATATGCTATTCCTCTGGATTTTTGGCAATAACGTAGAAGACTGTTTAGGTCATGTGAAATTTTTAATTTTTTATCTTGCTTGTGGTGTATTAGCATCTTTATCTCAGTGGTTTTTCTCATCCGGTTCAGCTATCCCCTCCTTGGGTGCAAGTGGAGCGATCGCGGGTGTCATGGGAGCATATATTCTCAGATTTCCCCAGGCTAAAGTTCTCACATTATTACCCCTGGGATTTTTTATTACCACCGTTCGTATTCCAGCATTCTTTTTCTTAGGTTTTTGGTTTTTGCAGCAAGCATTTTATGGTGCTGCAAGTCTGAATGCACCAGCAAATATTGGCATGGAAGGAGGTGGTATCGCTTATTGGGCTCATGCTGGAGGCTTTGTCTTTGGAGCTATTCTTGGTCCTCTGTTTGGATTATTTTCCTCGCCAGACACAAATACTTAGGGTTTGCTGAAAAAAGCAAAGTGTGGGAAGACAGAGAAAGTAAAAGGAATAATTGTTAGAGTGATTTTTCTGCCATACTCACCCCCTAATTCTCACTTTTTGAGGGTAAGTGAATTGAAACAGGCGCACTGCAATTCGACGTGCAAAAGGCCAATTTTTTTATTCGCCAGTACTTTAAGAGTGTTTGTCAAATAAATACTACTAGACTGACACAGCTAAAACAGTGCAGTAGTAGGGGCGGGTTTCGCATAATTTTAGGCTCTAATACCGGGTTAGTCTCTCCCAAAGGTTTAGATGTTGCCGACGACCTCGGAGTTGTATTTGTCGCCGAAAATAATGCTTCTACTCCCGGAATACTTGCCTTTAGCACCCAAGCTGAGGGTAATGTGTCGCCAGTCTTTAGCACTACCGACCTTGGTGGAAGGCGACCTTGGGATGTTGACTATGAACCTTCAAGCGATCGCCTGTTTGTAGCTGCTACAGATGGAAGTGTTTTAATATATGACAACTATATTGCTAATTTAGGTGTAGGTGGTCCGAGTCGAACGATCGCTCCATTCGATCCATCGGGAACAAATCCCATATCAGTCAACTTGCACGGCATTATCTACGTCGAATCGTCAGATACTTTGCTGCTGTCGGATGTAGGTAGTGCGATGGACCCGAATGACGGGCAACTGTTTGTCATCGACAATGTTAGTTCGGCTAGCGGTAATGTGCCAGTTCGCACTCAAATCGGCGGTGATAACACGCTGTTGGGGAACCCAGTAGATATTACTTTTGATGGGAATAGTCTGTATGTGGCTGAGAAGTCTAATGATGTGATTCTGCGCTATGATAACATTCTCGATTTGTCGGGGGTTCTGAATATTGCTGCTAGTGGATCGGTGGCACGTAACAAACCCGAATCAGTTGCTTTAACTCCCCTACCTGCAACAGAGAGTTAGGAGTAAGGTGGTTCAACAATTAATAATTAATAATTAATAATTAATAATTAGGGTTTGCTGAAAAAGTCTGATGGTGATGATTGTGGTAGGGGCAAATGGCATTTGCCCTCTACAGATAGCGTATTATTTCAAAATTTGCGTAATATCATGTTCCCCCGGAGGGGGAACATGATATAAGTCCTGAATATGTAAGGGCGTTAACGATAGTTATGCGAAGCATAAGGCCTTATGCTAACGTAGAGTTGCCGAAGGGCGCCCCTACAATATAGGGCGTTAGCGGAGCTTGGCGTTAGCCAATGCCATTCGCCCCTACTCTTATCTCTAAATACTGAATAACACCGATGCTAGCGGATTTGATATTATACCTCAAGCAATTGTTCCTCCTGACTCCTGAGGACTGACTCCTTCGTTCATCGATCGCGCACCTGTGTCAATGTTCCCACTCCAGTTTCAAGACTAGATGTTCTCCGTGAGTCAGCCAACTGTGGTTCGGGTAGCTCCAAATCATCAAATTGTTCCAATGGAATATCTATAGGAATATCAGCTGCGTTGACCACAACTCCCAAAAGCTTAGGAACATATTTATCAGATTCTTCTTCATCATCACCCGTTAACTGTTCTATGACCTCTGCTAGTACACCTGATACAGTGAAATATGGCCTAGCCACAATAACCATGCCATCAGTATAAGGTTCTAACATAAAGGCATCATTATTTTTACTAACGCAAGGAGAGTCAAGGACTACAAAATCAAAACGATGTCGTGAATCTGAAAGTAACCTTTTCATCTCACTTGATTCAATAATACCCCCTGCTTGTTTCACCGGACCGGGACTAGGGATGACATATAAATTTTCTACCTGTGGCACCTGTTGGATACAATTACTGATGTCACTGTAATAACGAAGGGGTTCAATAGTCCTCTGTGGATCTGGAGCAATTTTAAGAGATTGAACTTTTGAAGGAGACCTTAAGTCTGCCTCAATTAAAAGTGTCCGCCGACCCGCTCGTGCAGCAGCGATCGCTAAATTATAAGCACAAAATGTTTTACCCTCTCCTTTTGCTCCACTACTCAACAGCAAAACTTTCAGAGGTTTAGTTCCTTGACGTTGTAAATTTGTCCGTAACTTTTCATAAGATTCCAGATAAGGAGAATTCTGCTCAACTAATAAGGGCATTTCCTCTACATCCTCTATATTGTCAAAAAACATCACATCTGGTAACAAACCCAACAACGGTACATCTTTTTCCTTTAATGCTGTTTTAATTTCTTCCCAAGAGTAGAACTTGCCAGAAAGCATTCCCAAAACAAAAATTAAGCCTCCACCCACAACTATGCCTGCTAATCCCCCTATTGCCAACATCAAAGGCATATTTTTTTCTCCTCCTTCTTCACCCTTCTTGGCAACAGCAGCTTTCTGAGCAATAGCTAGACTGCTAATTATTTCTGCCTCGGCGGCTTCAGCATCTTCTAAAGTGACTCGCATCTTATCCAAACGAGACTTTTTGATGGCAACTTCTTCTTGCAACTGAGTTAATTCTAATTGCTTATTAGGAATAGTCGCATACTCAGCTAGCAAGTCCTGCTCAATTTGAATTGTTGTTTGTAGTTGTTTTTGTAGTTGCTCCTGCTGAGTTTTCAGAGCTATTAAGGCTTCTGCTAACTGTTGTCTTGTAGGGTCTAAAGAAGCATCTACTCGAATTTGCTCTACCTTTCTTAATGGTGCTGCTATGCCATTACCCCCTAAAACTTCTGTCGCACGTTGCTGCAGTTGTTGCTCTGCAACTTGTTTTTGCCTACGCAACTCAACTACAGGTGGATATTCTGCTGTAAAATCTAATAATAATTTATTTAACTCATTTTCTATTTGATACAACTGCACTCGGAGACTTGCTATAATTGGATCTGCTGCGAGCGCCCGCGCTACATAAGCTTGATCTGCTGTCAACCCTAACTGCTCTTCTAAACTATTAATTTGAGCTTCTACCCCTTCTAACTGAAGTTGAATCTGAGTTTGTTGTTGTCGGCTACTTGCGATCGCCCCTGGTAAAGCTGCCGCCCTTGATGTAATTAGTAAAGCTTCCTCTTCTCTCTCAAATTTCTGTAACTTTTGTTGAGCTTTTCTCACTTCTTCAATTGCTGCGGGTAAACGTTTTCTGACTTCATCAATAATTGCTCTTTGAGAAGTACTATTAATTTTTCGGCTTTGCTGTACTATTTCTTCCATCAGGGTATTTACTATTTCTATACCTTTTTCTACATCTGTCTCTTCATAAGTGACAAAGAAAATACCATCTTTTTCAGCTAATTTTACACTTCTGAGCCTTCTGGGGTCTACCAGTATTTCTTCTGCTACTGCCTGTCTAACTTCATCATTCAGTAGCATTTCTGGAGTAACTGCTTGAGCGTTTTGTTGGATTTTCGCACCAGTGTCTGAAAATAGTAAAACAGGACTAACTTTCCTCAATGTACCTAGAATTGTACTTTTTGTTTCTGGAGTTGGCTGCAAAGCAATTATTCCTGAAACACCTACTGCTAGAGTGACAGTTGCTACTCCTACCCACTTGTATAGTCCTAAAGCAATCAAATAGCGTTTAATAATTGGTATAGCCATAATTTAGTATTTATTTATTATATTTAGAAATGAAATTTTAACTCTGGGAACTGTTGAAGATTTTATTTGATATTAGCTCATTTATTTACCGAATAATTAATTATTAATAATTCAATAATTCGCGCCTTGAAGCCTCCCCTTTTAAGGGAAAAAAAAGAAATAATATTTCCTTATCTTCAATTCCGTAACGGTTTTAACCAGAGGTAATTATCAATTATCCATTATCCATTAATGAACTCTGCCTAATTAATTATTAAGCTTCTCCAATCAGAGAAAATCAAATTAATTATCGTACAGAAATTATCAATTCTTTTCCCCTACTCCCTCTTTTCTTAATTATTCCTGTTTCTATTCCGATTATTACCCCCCCCAAGGAACACATTAGAAGTATCTCTCTGCAAAGAACGGAAAAACAGTACAAATTCCAGGGCACTCCTAATCGGCAGTGTATACTTTTCAAATAAATAGTTAAGTTGATCTATCCATGTTCTATCAATAACAATTATATCCTCATTCTGAAGTAAAATATTTTGAGAAGTATCGCCAAATATTGCTTTTTTACCATTTAGTTCGCGTCTAACTATTTTTCTTGTATCGCGATCGAATCGAATCAAATTAATTTCTTCCAAATCTGCTGACTCCAATGCTATACCATTAAGAATATCTATTAATCTACTACCGTTCGGAAGATTAGTCGTAGCAAGGGTATCGTTAGGATTACTGAAAATACGGATAGTAATCTGTGCTGCACTTAAAGTCGATTTCCCAACTAGATCGCGGTCATAACCAAAGTCCGATCCTGGTTTTAATGTAGGTACAATTACAGCATCCCCATCCTTAAGAAGAATATTAGGCAATTCCGTAGAATTTTGCAAGGGAGTGTATAAATCTATTATTTCTTCAATGACAGAACCATCGCTTAATTTCCGACGTACTAAGATGTTTCGTAGATCGGCAGTTAGAGATGCACCACCTGCAGCGAGTAAAGCAGAAGATACTTGATTTGCCTCATAATAACCAGGTCTTTCTACTTCCCCATTCACAGTCACAGTACCAGTAGTTAATGGACCTGCTTGGCTATAATTAGTTAGTAATTCTCGATCCCTATCTTGAGCTACAATAGAATTTTGATAAGGTACAATCACTACATCTCCATCTTCTAGACGCAGCTCGGGAGGTGAACCACCCATTTGTAATGGGGTTAAAATATCAACTCCCTGAGTAACTACAGACCCATCAGCTAAAGTCCTACGCACTTCTAAATTTCGCAAGTCTGCTGTAAAAGTGGTACCACCTGCTGCACTTAAAGCATCTGAAATTTGATAATTTCCTCCTACTGGATAATACCCTGGTCTTGTAACTTCTCCAGCGATCGTCACTCGGACTGGACGTTGAACAAGTAAGGATATGGAGACTTCTGGATTAATGATAAATTGACTTAACTCAGAGGTAATTTTTGCTATTGCTTCTAATATTGTCAAATCTTGCAACAGCACTGTTCCTACTAAAGGTATTTGAATAGTACCTTCGGGACCAATAGTTGTCGCTATATTCAGGTCTGGAAATCTCTGAACTTGAATCGAAAGTTGGTCTCCAGGTCCGAGTAAGTAACGTCTCAATCGTAAATCTGGGTCTGAGTCAAAATTCGGATTTAAGGGGGGAGAACCTACGGATGGTGCTTTAATCTGTGAAATATTTTGCTGAGAGTTATTTGGAAATTGGATTTGTCCATAAGCTCTTTTGGCCAAAACGAGAGTTGCTAAGGAAGTAGTTACAGAAGTAGAGTATAAACTCGCTAATAATAAAGAAATTACCTTTTGATAATAGAAGTTAATCATAGGTTTTGAAGTCGCTTAATCTGATTAAGTTTTCCCGGTCGTGTGGTTAAATATTTGCCTACATTACTATTAGCATTGGCAAATTATTTGAATACTTCTTTTGTTAATGATGCTTGAATTTTTTGCCCAATAGATGTGAGTTTTGGCAGATAGGGGTCAATATCTCCTAAAGGTTCAATTGGAAATAAAATATTTACTGCTACCCAAGGTACGCGATTCCGAGATATCATAGCTAGTCTATCAGTCCAAAACCAGTCACCAGGTTCTGGACTACCACCTCCTGGCCAGGCGTACCATTGCATAACTGCATAGGTTTGTTGATTTGTCCAACTTCTAAAGAATCTAGCTTCTATATCCGATCTATTTTGTTTTCTTGAGTCTGTAATGCTATCTCTATCAAGTGTCTGTGAGGTAAAACTAACTCGCTTGTACGAATCACTCTTCCAACGATAATACCCATTTATATCCATCCATTCTACTTGAGGCTGGTCTTTTGGTCCATTTTGAGTTAGCAGCAACAACGTCACAGATTTATTTTCATAGTTAATGTTTTGAAGCAACCACTTACGATCGGCAATTGTCATTTCTCGATGAGATGTTGTTGTCAAATCAGGAAGAGTTAATCCATCTTTTCTTATTTGTTTTAACCTTTTGAGATTGGTAATTTTGGGGGTATTTTCCCATGACCATTTTCCTGCTATATAACCAGGTACAGTTCCTACTACTAAAACGATTAAAAGAAATACCAGTAATACTATTTGTGGGAATTGATACTTTTGCAGATTTTTTAAACTATAAACCATATTGAAGAGGTTATTTCAGTTATCAGTTAACAGTTATCAGTTATCACTACCTCTGCAATAGACCTCTCCGAAAAAGATATAGATTTTTTGCAGGAGTAGGCAACAGGCAACAGGTAAGATATGTTCGCGAAAAAGGCAGAAAAAATGATTTTTTAGGGTGAATTTTTATTTCCAAAACCTGCTCTAATTAAAAGGTTGATTTATTTTCTGGAGATGTCTAATAAGGAGGCTTGACATAAGGAATATGCTCTTTTCTCTTGGTCGATTGATATGGCGAGGAAACCTGCACCATCTCACCCTTCGGGAAGCTACGAAGATCGACCACTTTTTATCCCCTTAAAAGGGGAGGCGCATACCCAGAATTTTTCGGTAAGAAGTTAAGTTCTACAAGGAAATTAATGTCTACAAACCCTAACTAATTGTAGACAGTAATTGATTTTTTGACATTTATTTTAGTTAAGATAAATCTCAAAACTACACTCAATTGATGGGTGCATCTCAATCTTTGCAAAAATACTATTTTCCTATATATTCCCTGACGGAGCTGTTGCCTTTCGGAGCTGTTGCCTAAGAGCGATAAATTTTTGGCTTTATTCATGCATTATCGTTGCACCCCAATTGATGACTTTATGTATCAGCCTGATTTGCAGTTTCAACTGATGTTGTAAAATGAGAATCTATCCAATTCATCATCAAAACTAATAAACCCAACATACAAGCAGAATACATATCTCCACCCCATCCTTCATGCAACCAATGAAAAGCTTCATCTTGACCTGTACCATGAAAAATTGTTAGTATAGTGTTTCTGATAATATTTGCAGTGACACTAACCACTGTTGCACTAGAAAGTAAAAAAATTGTTTTAGCACGACTAGCTATAGCACCAGTCCAGTAAAGTAGCATTAGTGAAACATAGAGACTGGTGAATAACATTTTTAAACCTGCACAATGAGGGGCAACTTCAACAATTCTGTCTCCTACATATAGATATATTTGTTCTACAATAACATCAATATTTAATTGTGTTAAAATGAAGCCAGCAATTGCAGCAATAAATTTTTGTAGAGGCAAGGCATAAGGTTCTATTAGATAAGGAATATGGTTAGGACTAGCAAGCAAAACGAAAATTAGTGGCATAACCATTAATTTTAATCCAGGAATTCCTTTAAACCAAAGACAAATTCCTGCTAGTATTAATGGAAAAGATAAGTTGATCAGGTCTGGGATACCACTTACATACCAAGCTCCTGCAAGTCCTAATAATATGCCTCCCAAGGGGTGAAATATATTGGGTAATTGTTGCCATTTATGGCGATTATTCCAAACAATATAACCTGCAAAAGGTAGACCTATTATTCCATGACTAAAATATTCATGTTCTATACTTATACTTTTATTTAGCCAGCCTTCATACCAATAGAAAAGCAGAGGAATATACATCAGAAATATTAAGGCAGCGATCGCTATTGTGAGTAGGTTTTGTTCAATAGCAATGGGAAATTTTTGGCGAGTTTGCATACTTTTTAGTTTTATTGATATTAATTCAAAACATTAAAGTTTTAGACAAAATATGAATATTTGAGAAAAAAACTTCACAAGTTTAACTAGCTTTCAGCTATTAACTTGGGTTTAAATATCCTATTTAATTCCATTTTCCTGGATTTCAGCTATTTACCGTTCTCTGTTTGCGAAGCATGATTTTAGAACATACTGACTGCACCAATTGCCGAACAATTTTTAAATTTAATTTTTGGATAATTAAGATTTGGAGATAGCAAAAAAAAATGCTTCTTCTGCTAATTATTTATTCTGATTTTTTTCTATTTTATAGCTAAAATTAATTGCTTTTAGCTGATATTTTTCTGAGAAGACCCTGAATTTTAAAATCAATCAAATAAATCAATCAAATTAACAGTTATTAATTAACAATCTTATTAATTGTTTCAACAACTTGATTAACTTGTTCCTCACTAATTACAGGATACATAGGTAGGGATAAAATCTGTTGACTGAGAATTTCACTATTGGGAAAGTCCCCTTGTTTGTAGCCTAAATTTTGATAAGCTGGTTGGAGGTGACAAGGTATAGGATAATGTATACCAACAGATATACCTTCGGCTGTTAATTTCTCTTTTAGGGTATCCCGGTTAATGGGAGATTCGTCCGTGACTCGAATCACATATAAGTGATAAATATGCCCGCTCCCACTCAAATTCTGTATGGGAATAATACCTTTTTCTTTCATTGGACTGAGGAGGCGGTCGTATTTTTGGGCTGCTTGGTAGCGATCGCTATTCCAACTCTCTAAATAAGGAAGCTTGACATTTAGTACCGCAGCTTGTATAGTATCAAGCCTACTGTTAGTACCTACTTCCTCATGGACATATTTACGCGGTGCGCCATAATTACGGAGACTTCGCATTTTATTTGCTACAACCGAATCCTCAGTAATAACCATTCCTCCATTACCAAAGCAGCCTAAATTTTTACTTGGATAAAAGCTAAATGCCGCAGCTGTTCCTATACTTCCAGCACGATATCCTTCTCTTTGTGCCAAATGAGCTTGGGCTGCATCTTCAAATATAATCAAATTATTAGCTTGAGCAAAATCTTGTAATTCACTAGGAGCTACCATTTGACCATAAAGATGTACTGGTAATATTACCTTAGTCCTGGGGGTTATGGCCTTTTGAGCTGCTTTTAAGTCAATTAAGGCACTGTCAAGATTACAGTCCACTATAACCGGGATAGCACCAGCATGAAGTACCCCAATTAATGTTGCAATAAATGTATTAGCAGGTAAAATTACTTCATCACCCGCACCAATACCACAAGCTTGAAGTCCTAGTGTTATAGCATCCGTCCCACAAGCAACTCCTATAGCATTTTTCACTCCACAAGCTTCTGCAAATGAATTTTCAAATTTTTCTACTGCTTGACCAAGTATAAAGTCTCCTCTGTCTAATACTTCCTGGATGGCATTTTCTAGCTCTGTTTTTAGTGGTTGATGTTGGAGCTTGAGGTCAACGAAAGGAATATTTTTTGCCATTATTCATATAGTGCTGATGACTAAAAATTTATTCAGATGAATTAGCTAACTGAAATATCGGGTAGTCCTGCGGAGGGTAATGGTATACAGCAAAAAAGAATACCAGTCATGGGAGCAAGATATTCCCACTGTTCTCGTCACAAACATTGCCGGACAATGCACGACCATTACAATACACCACCACCAAATATTGATTTACAATCTCTTAAGTGTTAAAAGTAATATTTTATACATTTTTTTGACTATGTTACCAAGTATAAGATAGCACAAATAACTATTGAGAATGGGCAAGATAGCCAATGAGCTTCAGCAAATATTTTTATTATTGCTACAAATAATTATTGTTTATATAAGCAGAAACTTTATACCGGTAGGGTCTTAATAATATTTATATGTATTCTATAATAATAGAAAATTTAAAATGTTACTATGATGCAGTATGCCAAACTACAACTTGGGTAGCTATTCTGTAGACTAACCACAAATCTAATCAAAACCCTTATTTGTGTTTAAATGGTTAGTCCAGCCCACTTTTTTCAAGTAGGAGCATTTAATATTATTAGAAAAGTAATTCCCGATGCTTTTGGGGAATAAAGGGTTTGCCGTTTAATCCTGTAGTGTTTGACCCACTACGAATGACTAGACTTTCAGACTTTTGAGTAAGTTTGAGTGATTTTAGTTGAGCGGATTAACCTCAGAGAATATCGATATCTAGTGTTAGTTTTATTGGGAAAAAAATAAATGGCTTCAGCTACAGATAACAAAGAAAAACAAAAAGCTTTAGATTCAGTCCTGAAAACTATAGAAAAAAGTTTTGGTAAAGGGTCAATTGTCCGTTTGGGAGATGCTACCCGGATGAAGGTAGAAACCATCCCCAGTGGAGCATTGACTTTAGACTTAGCATTGGGAGGTGGCTTGCCCAAGGGCAGAGTTATTGAAATATATGGCCCAGAAAGTTCGGGGAAAACTACCCTTGCTTTACACGCGATCGCCGAAATTCAGAAAACAGGAGGTGTTGCAGCTTTTGTAGATGCGGAACACGCTCTTGACCCCACTTATGCTGCTGCATTAGGGGTAGATATCGAAAATTTACTGGTCTCCCAACCTGATACTGGGGAGATGGGTTTGGAAGTAGTGGATCATCTGGTTCGATCTGTAGCTGTTGATATTGTAGTTGTTGACTCGGTGGCAGCATTAGTTCCTAGAGCTGAAATTGAGGGGGACATGGGAGATTCTCACATGGGTCTCCAAGCTCGTTTAATGAGTCAAGCGTTACGGAAAATTACAGGTAATATTGGTAAGTCTGGTTGTACTGTTGTCTTTCTCAACCAACTTCGACAAAAAATAGGTGTTGTTTATGGTAATCCAGAAACTACTACTGGTGGTAATGCTCTTAAGTTTTATGCTTCGGTAAGACTTGATATTCGTCGTACACAAACTCTGAAAAAATCTTCAGAGGAATATGGTATTCATGTTAAGGTAAAAGTTGCTAAAAATAAGGTAGCTCCTCCATTCCGTATTGCTGAGTTTGATATTATTTTTGGTAAAGGAATTTCTAGTTTCGGTTGTATTATTGACCTAGCTGAAGAGACAGAAGTAATTAAGCGTAAAGGTGCTTGGTATAGCTACGGAGGAAGTAATTTCGCTCAAGGTAGAGAGAAAGCGATCGCTTATATGGAAGAAAATCCTGATTTTGCTAAAAAAATTGAAGACCAAGTTCGGGAAAAGTTAAATCACGGTGCTTTGGTTTCTGCTAATTCTGTGGCACCACCTGATGATATGGAAGAGGAAGAGGAAGAAGATGAAGTAGAAATTTTAGAAGAAGAGTAAATTTTAGCTTTGATTAAGTATTTCAAAGCTGCAGTTATTTTATTAATCACGGCTTATCCATAGACACTATATTGACTGAGGGCGAATGCCATTCGCCCCTACATATGGTGTTTTCAAGGTAATTATGCGTAAGTCCTGATTAATGATAAATCTACAGATTATGCAACTTTGACACTCCAAGCACTACTAATCTTTATTTCTTCTTCCTTCCTGACTCCTGACTCCTGACTCCTGACTCCTAAGTAATTAAGACTAATATCATACACGCTCTTCACCAACACCATTATTTCTTTCGTAAAAAATCAAGCAACTCTCTATTCACTGTATGAGGTACTTCCTGCTGAATCCAGTGGCCACATTCAGGGATGACTTTTAACCAAAAAGGAGCTGCAATTAGTCGATCTAAACCTTCTGTCAGTTTTTGACTTAAAAAAGAATCTTCTTTTCCCCACAAAATTAAAGTAGGTGCTGTTATTAATGATGGCTTAGTATTAAAGTTTTTTAGCCAGTTTTGAGGTAAAAGAAATTGACGATAGTGATTAATTGCCGATACCAGCGCTCCTGGTTTTTCCAGAGCTGCTTGATAAATTTGAGTAATTTCAGTAGTAAAGACACTTTTGCGAATAGCTTGCCCTTGAAAAACCCCTTTAATAAATTCTCTTAAATTTTGCTGAATCAGCCATTCTGGAATACCAGGAACTTGGAATGCTAATATATACCAACTTCGCCATAGTTGATCTATATTTCCTGTTATTTCTTGAATCAGTTTTTGTGGATGGGCCGCATTTAAAATTGCTAGGCGGTTAAGACATTGAGGAAACTTTTGGGCCAGATGCCACGCGATCGCTCCTCCCCAATCATGGCCTACAATATGAGCTTTAACATAACCCAAACGTTCAATTAATCCCCGAATATCAGCAGCTAGAGTATCTAAGTCATAGCCGTTATCTGGTTTCTCGGAATCGTTGTACCCTCGTAAATCTGGTACTACAACTTTATAATGACGGGCCAATGCAGGGATTTGATAGCGCCAAGAATACCAAAATTCAGGGAACCCATGAAGGAGTATAACTAATTCTCCTTCGCCCTGAGTAACATAATGTAGCCGTACATTATTAGTGTCTACGAAAAAATGTTGCCATTGAGACTCTATAAGACTCATAATTTGCAATCAACTCTCCTCTATTACCACCAGACTTGTCTAATTTAGTAGTAGGTTTTGTCTGGTTAATATTAAACTTTTAATTTATCTATTTCTAGATTAACATCTGTTCAAGCTAGATGTAGATAAATACGACATAAGTAGCTTTTCTTCTCTGAATTACAGATATTTTCAACAATTAATAATTAATAATTAATAATTAATTATTAACAAATACATCTCCTTCAGGACTTACGCAAATTGACTTTTAAAGCACCATCTGTAGGGGTGAATGGTATTCGCCCTCCCCATAAGTAGAGTCTCTGCATAAGTCCTCTCCTTGAAAAGAAGAAGATTGACGCGATCGGGAAAATTTTTTCTTCTGTTGGTTGATTGGAGGTCAGCGAGGAGACCTTGCCATACTACCCTACGGGAAGCTCCGAAGATCGACCGCTTTTTTCTCCTTTAAAGGAAAGGTTTTAAACCTCGATTATTCGGTAAGTTGCTAATTTTTATACAAATTTCAGAAAAATTTTCCCGATCTACTCAGACTTGATGGAATTGAAGAGAGATTTATATGAAATACTAAATTTGTTTCCATAATTTTTCCCCCATTATAATCTATGATTTAATGGGGGATTCAAAACTGACGTTTTCCCCACGGCTATTGATAAGATTATAACATCAAAAATGTGCGCACCTATTGCTCAATTATTTTTCTGGTTGAAATTCATCTCACCGTTAAATAAGTGCGATTATAACGGCTCGAGAACTTTCAACATTTATGATAAACTAGATAACCTGGTTGAGACTTAAATCTTCCTGGGGAAGTTGACTAGAGTTTGGACAAGGCTGAATCTGATTTTTCAGTAAATTAGCTAGCTCTTGTAACTGACTAATTGCTTCAGCTCCTTCTAATTTCATTAGTTCGCGATCGTCTCGCATCTCTGTCCATGTAATACCATAATCTGATACTAGAAAGCGAATCAGATGATTCTCTCCCAAGCTGACCATAAATGAGGCACTATTCATTTTACCTCCGCAGGTATAACAAGATGCCAAATATCCTCTATTCTCCAGCACAATTGCCAGAGCTTGCAAGTTCATTACTAGGTCTTGTACAAATTGACGATGTTGTTCTGCAAGTCTCAGAAACACTGTTATCCTCCTATCACCACACCGTTAAATTTTAGACTTTGTTAAGGTCTTATGAAAATTTGGTGTTTGGCTTTTAAACATTAAGTATATCCTTAATATTTTTTTTAGCAAATTTCTTGAGTAGCCTTGAATACCAGATACTTGATTAGGTTAACTAATATAATTTTTGAGCAAGATATCAAGAGCAACGTCCACCTATGCCCTATTTCTTTACTTTACAAAGATTCAAACACTATATTTAGGTTCCTAAATTAGAAATTTGAGTTCCTCAAATCTACAAATTATACAAATAATTAATCATGGTTATAAGTTAGTATAGTCTCAATATATATGAAAGTTACTTTCAATTATTAATTATTAATTATTACCTTTCCTTAGACTGCTATAAAATTAAATTTATCGCAAATCAAACTCTCATGAAAATCATTCATTGTTTAATCTTTTAGATATAGTTGTTATATTATGTCCGGATAATTAGTTATAAAAAAACTTTCTCCTTTTCCTCCTCTTCCTTCTTGCTTTTTCCTTCTTCCTTCCCCTCCACCGTCTGGGCTCGCGGGTGGGTTGACTCGGTCCGACTGACTCCTCCTTCAAGAATTTAGAATTAAGAATTTAGAATTTAGAATTACCTCTCCTTGAAAAGAAGAGGATTGGGTTAAAAGGAATTTTTTTCTTTTTTCTCCATGAATGGAGAGGCTTTATACCTTAATTTTTCGGTAATTTATTTATAACTATTCAACCGGACATGATATTACTTACTATTTTTAAAATATCAAAAGTTAGCATCAAGTTAAAATCTATTTAACCTTGATGCTAAATTAATACTAATTAATATTATTAAATAAATATTCTACGAAATATTTTACCCTGAAAATACTATGATTAATGCTTGCTAATTAAAAATTAACTATTAGCTATTAAATTTTTCTAGTTGCGTTCTTAACTTCATAGACCGGGAATTATTGAATTTGCCACCATCCCAAAGCAGGACCAATAAATCTAACTGTTAACCAGCCAACAATCAGAAATCCAATACCAATCCATGCACCAGTTGAAGTCAACTGCATAAATTTCTCACTTTGACTTTTAGTAATTGGCAGCCAAGAAATAAACCGTGCTTCTTGGCCATACTGTTCTCCTAGTGATTCTTTACGACGCTTTGCTTCGCCCATAATTATTTCAATAGTTATTTAAGTAATTTTAATTTAGATCATAACAGTGAGCCTCGACAAGAATAAACTTTTTCTGTTAAATCTATTTAAGAAAAAATCAAAAAAGTTAACTTTAAGAATTAGTTCTTAATCAATTAGTTAAGTTAAAATTGGAGCAAGATGCTCCCACAAGCTTAACCGTGACAAAAATAATGAGATATTAATACCATTGTACGTCACCAATTCGACGGCTCCCCTATCTGACTTCTGACTTGCAGACTTGCTGACTTGCAGACTTGCTGACTTTCTTAAGTTAACCATGTAGTATCTAAGTAATCAATCTTGGCAAAAGGACTAAGAGCTGCTAAAACTTGCTTGCCATAACTACGACGAATTACACGACTATCCAGCAAAGCAACAACACCTTGAGACTCTCTAACAGAGGCAATAGAACGTTGCAATTCCTGTAGCGCTTTTGGTAAAAGGTATAATCTAAACCAATCTAAACCCCGTTGCTTATAAAAATTTACTCGTCCAGATACTAAGGGACTTTCCAAAGATGGAAGGGGTAAAGTAGCAATTATCAATAATTTAGGTGCTTTTAATTCTCTTTGATGCTTTTGCCAAAACTCCCAACCAGTAATCAAAATGCCTTGTACTCCAGGAGAATTTGTTTCTACTTGAACTCGGGAACCAAATTCAGAGGCCAAAACAGCCCCCACTTGAGCTTTAAGTGGTACATCTCCAATGACGATCGCGATTAATCCATCAACAGCATTAGAACTGATATACAATAAAGTCCTAATTTCTTGAATTAATGCTTCCTGAAATTTAGGTGTATTTGGCATGGGCAAACCATTGGGCAAATATAGTTGAATCATCTCATTGCGGCGATCGGGGGAAAACTTAACGCAGGTAACATCCCCTAACCCCATCATCTTTCTATAGTTAGCAGCTTGAGCATCTAGGTCTAATGCTCCTCCAATAATCACTACAGGTTGTTTAGTCCAAATATTCTTGAGAGCTTCAGATAAATCACAAGGAGTGCAGTATAAAGAAAATGACCCTCTCTGGCGATGAATTTCTGCCCACCTTAGTTGTCCATCGCTCTGCCACTTCAACCAAAAATCATTATTCAAATTATTACGATGTAATTCCTTGTTTGTTGGGGTCAATGACAAACATTCGATGAGATTTTGTAAAATCTGCTCCTCATCTTGTTCTATTAAATAGCAACTGTAGGGGTTTGCTGGATGTTGGAAGAGCGATCGTGTTAAATTTATCCTAGCTTCCCGAATAAAGTCAGCTCGATCGGAGTAAACTTCCATCAGTTGATTCCAGTCAGCAGGTAAAAAACTGGTAGTTAAATGATTTTGAACCCAAGTTTCTAGATCGTCTGCCCAATCTATAATTGTGGGAATACCTTGAGAAAACTGTCCATCTGACCATTGGTTAATTAACCAAGCTTCAGGAGTTATCAGTAGTAGTCCATTAAAGTCAGAGTCTTGTTGTGGATAAGTCTGAATTGCTTTATTGGGCAGTGATGAGCTACTGTATGAATTATTGGCAAGCAATTTAGGAATTTCTACCTTAAGTAAATGTTCCTGTACTGACTGAGGAGCAACTAATATTGTTTTTTGAGGCCACATTAAAATTGGTAGTAGGTAGCTTAACTGATATTGTTGATTATGACTACCTGGTGGAGACCCTGTTTGAATCAAAGCACTACGTCCCAGTCGCAAGGCCCTCGCTACTAAACGTGCCATCGTCAAATTATGAGGCCAGTGAGGTTCATTTTGCGATCGCAGGAAATTACGCAGGGATATATGGACTTCTACTTCGATCACAAACTTTAACCCAAATAATTAAAGCTGTTGATAAAATCAACCACCTTATTTTTAGGAGGCAAAGAAAATGCTTGCTCTACGCTCCTTTGAGAGTTTTTTTGATCGAAGTCTGGATTACTACTTACTACTAAACTCTGACCACTTGAATTATTTAAAATCAACTGAGTAGGGCTGGAAAAAAAAGTAATTTTGCGTCTAACAGACTCGATAATTGTTTGAATTCGCTGATTTTTTTTGACAAGTTTTTCCATTCCTATTTCTAATTCTAATATTTTGGTATTCATTTTTTGTAAAGGAATATTTTTGACAATTTCTATCACGTTAACTTGAGCTTTTTTAGCATCAGCAAAAGGAAAAATCACAATAAATGCTAGCAGAAATAAAAGTTCATCACTATCTACTCTAAAATTCAAAATAGTTTTTCGGTAGTTAACTTCAATGCTGGGAGGGTGAGTAATAAAATTATAATCCTTAGCCAAGTGATAGTAAGTTGTAGCAAGAGCTACATTAGCTTTGAAGTCTAAAGGTGAATCAACAATAATTTGAACTGTTGGGGATTTTTGGTTAAAAAATCTCTTAGACTCTGCTGATGATTTAAAATAATAGACTTGGCTACAATCTCCATTGGGGCTAGTATCAATCCATTCACAAACAATTTCCTCAGCTTTAATATTTAATCTGGGGACTTCATAAAGTTTGGCCCCAGTCAAAATTGCCCCTGATAAATCTACTCCCACTAAATCAGCTCTAATTAAATTGGCTTCTGTTAAATCAGCATGAACTAAACTGGCATTAGTTAATTTTGTATTAGTTAAATTTGCTCCACGAAGATTTGCCCCACTCAACTTAACATTACTCAGGTTAGCATTAGTTAAGTCAGCTCCATTAAAAATAGCCCATCTCAGATTAGCTCCATTGAAATTGACATTCCTAAGATTAGCCATACTTAGATTAGTCTGTCTTAATTCAGCATTGGTAAAATCAGCTCCTTGTAAATCTGCTTTTGTTAGATCGGCACTATGGAGGATAGCTTGTTCTAGATTAGTTCTTTGTCCTATGGCAACTCGTAGATTTACATTACTAAGATTAGCTTGGCTTAAGTTTGCTTCTGTCAGGATAGCTTCTCTCATATCAGCACCACTGAGATTAACTCGCCGAAGATTAGCTTGAGTCATATTTACTCTGACTAATTCTCCTCTGAGTACTGTAGCTTCTACTAATTGAGCTTCAGTCAGATTCGCCTGGACTAGATTGGCCACATTTAGAGTAGCTTTATTCAATATTGCCTTGTTGAGATTGGCACCGCTAAGGCGAGCTACATTAAGATTAGCTTTACTCAAATTGGTTTCACTAAGATTTGCAGCACTAAGATTAGAGACAAATAGGTTAGCATTACTGAAATTACTTTGACTTAAGTTCATTTTACTTAGGTTAGCTTCTGTCAGGTTGATGGCAGTAAAATTTCTTTCCCCTTGTGCATATCTTTTGACTAATTCGTATCTTTTTAATATTTCTTCTGACATCTGTTGTTGATTAAGTCAAGTTGACTAAATATTTTTTTCTACTGAATTTTAACTAGCGATCGGTATTTTCCGTTAGGAAACACTTTTTAATATGATTTTTTGGCGTTGGTAAAGCGCGTGTATGATATTAATCTTAATTATTTAGGAGTAAACCCATCCCTAACCCCTCCTGGGAGGGTCATTTCAGTTATCAGTTATCAGTTATGAGTTATCAGTACCTCTAGCTAAAGCAAGAGGCTTGACATAAGGAATACTCTTTTTTTTATCCCCTTAAAAGGGGAGGCTTTAAACCACAATTTTTCGGTAACTCAGGAGTCAGGAGGTCATTTCAGTTATCAGTACCGACCACTAAAGCTTGCAGCTTACGAAAATACGCTCACTGAATATTTTTTCATCCCCTTAAAAAGGGAGGCTTTGGACCTCATTTTTTGGTAAAGAAAGAAGAATAAAGAGTAACTAATTTATCAACTTAGTTAAAAGTTTTACATCACTTAGCTTTCAGGAATTTTGTAACTACAGGAAAATAACTCGCTAAACTTAAGTATAGCGAGAAATTCAGCCTCTTAATATTTACTTTAGAAATCAGCTCTTATAGCAATTTTCACATAGATAGACTACAGTGGTAAAAGCATTTTTCTACTCCCCTACTCCCTAAGCAAAAATAATTTTGTAGTTTACTTAAATGAAAAGCGTTTTCAACAATTAATAATTAATAATTAATAATTAATAATTACCTCTCCTTGAAAAGAATAGGATTGACTAAAAGGAAAATTTTGTCTTGTTTTTCCTTTAAAGGAGAGGGTTTAAACCTTAATTATTCGGTAAGAATAAAACTTTTAAATTTGAGATAATAATGTTTAAGAATAATTTGGCATTAATCAACTAATTTTCGGGTACATCTCAATAATTTACAAAAATACTTTTTTCCTATTCCCTATTCCCTGTTCCCAGCTCCGGTGTTCCCTAAAAGCGATAAATTTTTGGCTTTCTTCAAAACTGAGATGCACCCTAATTTTCAAAACTATGAAAACCACCAAGAAAATCCATAATTGTATTTATAGAATATGAATCTGCTTGAGGTACTTGAATTATAGTTTCTACTTCACTCTTTTTGCTAATTTTATTAACTATTCGCTTACCAAATGTAGGATGATGATAAACATTAAAAATTTGATTGCTTGAATTAACAAGAGTGATTTTTGTTGGTGTTTGAAAAAACTTAATTCCGTGGCAAAACTTCAGTAATTCCTTATCTCTATTAACTCGCTCGACTTGTTTAATAGATTGGTTTAAAACTGTAGTTAACTGCTGAATTTTTTGAACTGATACAGGAGTTAAATAGTTTACATCTTGAGAGTTAAGCATTGTCATAATATTGCTAATTTTCTCTTGGGTCTTAGCAGCATCATTAAAAGCGATAATAGCAGCATAAGCAATAGCAAATAACTTCTTGTCGCTTTTCATTTGAAACGAGATTATTGTTCGACAAGAGTTAAATTGTATAGAAGGTGGTTGATTTAGGTCTGGTAAATACTTACTAATTTGATAATATGTTGCTGCTAGAGCATAATGACTAGAACTATCTAAAGGAGCATCAACAATAATTTTTACTATAGGAAGAGTTTCGTGAAAAAAACTTGTGATTTTATCAGAATTGAGATAATGGACTTTACTTTTATCTCCATTAACACTCAAGTCAAACCATTCACAAATTACTCCTTCTGTTTTAATTCCTAAGCGAGAAGCACCATAAATTTTTGCACCTGTTAAAGTTGCACCTGTTAAATCTGCTCCAATCCAATCTACTTCAATTAAACAAGCATTTGATAAATCAGCATGAACTAAGCTAGTATTTAAAAGATTAGCTTGGGACAAATCAGACCTACTTAGGTCAGCACCACTAAGCTTGGCATCACTAAGATTAGCCCACTTGAGGTTAGTCCCAATCAGAGTCGCCCAACGTAAATTAGCCCCACTTAAATCAGCTCCACTCAAGTTAGCACCACTAAGATTCGCTTGTCTGAGTTCAGCACCACTAAGGTCAGCACCACTAAGGTCAGCGCCACTAAAGTCTACTCCTTGCAAGTTAGCTTCTATTAAATTAGCTCCTGTCAGAGAAGCAAAACGCAGGTTAGCTCCCTTTAAATTGGCACCACTAAGATTAGTTTTTCTGAGGGTAGCTTCTACCAGACTTGCTCCACTTAAGTCAGCAAAAGAGAGATTAGCTTCACTTAATTCTGCCCTGATCAGCTCTGCTCTAATCAATTTAGCAGCAACTAATTGAGCTTTTTTTAGATTAACTAAAACTAAATTAGCTACATTAAGGTCAGCATCATTTAAGTTTGTGCCACTAAGATGAGCGCCGTTAAGTTTAGTAATATTAAGTTTAGCTTTACTGAGATTAGCATCACTTAAATTTGCGCCACTGAGGTTAGCAACGCTGAGATTGACTCCTTTAAGATTTGCACCACTGAGATTAATACCACTAAGATTGGCCTCAAAAAGATTGAAGTCAGTAAAGTCTCTTTCACCAGCAGCATATTTTTTTTGAAGTTCTTCGATTATCATTAGGGCGGACTCTGGTATAATCCCCATTTGATTATGATTAATATAGGTATTGTCGGATTAGGTTTAATCGGTGGCTCAATTGGATTGGATTTAAGAACCCTAGGTTATCGTGTTTTTGGGGTATCTCGTCGAGAACAAACTTGTCAAAAGGCACTCGCTCTTGGGGCTGTTGATGAGGCCAGTTTGGATATATCTTTACTATCTATTGCTGATGTAATATTTATTTGTACTCCCATAGCTGTTATTATTCCTACTTTAGAAGAGCTGGTTCCAATTCTTTCTCCCACTACAATTTTAACCGATGTCGGCTCGGTTAAGGCTCCTATTGTGGAAGCTGTTTCCCACGTTTGGCCTAATTTTGTAGGTGGACACCCTATGGCTGGCAAAGCAGAAAATGGAATTGAAGTGTCTCAGTTGGGTTTATTTCAAAATAGACCTTATGTGCTGACCCCTACGGAAAATACTCCCCTAGAGTCTGTGGAAAAAATTAAGGCAATAGCTAAGTCGCTCAAGAGTCAAATTTACTTTTGTGACCCTTATGAACACGATCGAGCTGTTGCTTGGATTTCTCATTTGCCTGTTATGGCCAGTGCTAGTTTGATTCTTGCTTGTATGAGCGAGACTAATCCTACAGTTTTCAAGTTAACACAAGATTTGGCTAGTTCTGGCTTCCGTGATACCAGTCGCGTGGGAGGAGGTCATCCTGAATTAGGACTAATGATGGCCAAATATAATAGTGTAGAAGTGTTGCGATCGCTCTATTCTTTTCGGGAACAAATTGACCAGTTTATTCAACAAATTGAACAAGAAGATTGGCAGACTCTGGAAGAAAAGTTAAGCTCTACAGAGCAAAATAGAAAACTCTTTTTATAGCAGAAGGAAGAAGGAAGAAGGAAGAAGGAGGAAGGAAGAAGGAAGAAGGAGGAAGGAGGAAGGAAAAATTTTACTTTGTCTGATACTATTTATCCATGAATTTATACTTAATATATAGATAAAAATAGTTAGTGTAATAAGGTTTGAACAGCAATTATTAAGTACATTGTTGCAGAGAAATAGTATAAGTTTTAAGGTAAGCATTTCCTGCGAAATTCCCTCATATTCAGCTTTTTAATGAAGTAAAAATTAGTTTAAATTATACTACATTTTTAACCCATAAATTGAAGAACAAAACCCATAAATTAAAGAGCAAGAAAGACTTTTAAACAATTAATAATTAATAATTACCTCTCCTTGAAAACGGATAGGATTGACTAATTATGAAAATTTTTTATTGTTTCTCCTTTAAAGGTGAAGCTTTAAACCTTCATTATTCGGTAAGGTCAAAAAGCTGATAGCTGATAGCTGAAATGCTGATAGCTAGTTAATTAATTTCTCAATAGTAGCGGAGGTAATTAACAGTATTTTTGACAAAACCTGCTACAGGGACAGCAATTAATAAACCCAAAACTCCCCATACTTGTGCCCCCACTAATAAACTTACTAAAATCCAGACAGGATTAAGACCGGTAAAACCTCCAAGTATTCTAGGAGCAATAAAGTTTTCAATTGCTTGCTCTATTAAAACTATCACCATTAAAACTTTTATCCCTAACCAAAAATCTTCTAAAGTTATCAATAAACTTACGAGAGTTACGCCTAAAGCTGTACCAAAAGGGATTAAAGTCATTAAACCAATTCCGATGCCAAATAATAAACCAAAAGGAGCTCCTAAAAATAATAAACCTATAGTCATAGCTACACCCATTAAACAAGCTAATGTTGCCTGACCAATAAAGTAATTTTGAAAGTTTTGTCTTAATGATTTGCGTACATGAATCTCTAAGTGATTAGGCAACCAATTAAATATCCCATCCCATAAACTATCGCCATGTAACATGAGGTAAAAAGTGATAATAATGGCGATCAAAATATCAAAAATTCTGCCTAATGTATTAACAATAAAACTAATAATGTCTCCTGTAATATTTTGCAATTGAGAAGATAAACTTTCTGTAAATTGATTTGTCCAAAGGGTTAAATTAATCGGTAATTTACGTTTATCTGCCCATTTGTCAAATGATTCTAATTGTTGATTTCCTGATGCAAGCCAACTAGGAAATTTTTCAATAAATCCGGTAAGTTGTTCTAATAGTAGGGGAATTAGAATAACCCCTAAAACTAATATAATTACTAATGCTATTAAGAATACTAAAATAACTGCTCTGGTGCGTTTAACTTTATGTTTCTGCAAAAAAAGCACTGGGTAATCTAACAAAAATGAGAGTAAGGTTGCAGAGACGACTATTGTAATTATTCGACCAAAATATTGAAATATTTGGAGTAAAGCCCAACCATTTATGACAATTATTGGTAATGCTAAGTACCACAATAATCTTTTGTTTAGTAAATTCAGCATAATTTTTAGTTATTTCTTTTCCATAGATTAATAGATTAACTTAAAAATTATGATTTTTTGGGAAAAAGGTGTTGATATTTAATTATCAAATCAATGATATAGCGCTTCTCACATTCATCAGGTACAGCATTTTTTTCTCTTCCTTATTGCAGAGGTACTTATAACTGATAACGTAAGCATTCAGCGGTCAGCTATCAGCTATCAGCTATCAGCTATCAGCTATGAGTTATTATCTTGGAAGAAGGAATTAGTATTCAAGGAGTGAAATATGTTGGCGCAGTATTCCGCAGGAAATGCTTACATATAATTATTAATTATTAATTGTTGAAAGGTGCAGTATTTATAGAAGGAGATAATACAACTAATTCAATAATTTGTATAAGTAAAGAACCTGAAATAATTAGGGTTTGCCGATCAAATATCAAAGCATTTACAGATAAAAGTTTTAGCCTTTTTAGAGTCGAAAAAAGTGCGCCTGTTTCAGTATAAAACGCTCAAAAAGTTAGTATTTTAGGCACATAGTTGGGCAGAAAAATATTGGTACAATTCTTACCGATAAATTGTGGTTTAAAGCCTCCCCTTTTAAGGGGAAAAAAGAAAAAACTTTTCCTTTGAATCAATCCTCTTCTTTTCAAGGAGAGGTAATATAATTATTAATTATTAATTATTAATTATTAATTGTTGAATCCTACCTCCTCGCTCATTCCCCTCCCAGGAGGGGTTAGGGGTGGGTTGTCTCCTGTCTCCTACCCTCACCCATAAGACTTTTGAGAGCATTCCCTAATTACGCCAGAAATAATACTGAAAGGAAAAAAACCTATATGTAGCAATAATTCATCTGCTACTTAAAATTAGTAGGGAGTGGTGCATAGCTCCCTACTTAATTAACCAGGACTTACGCAGAGACTCTACTTATGGGGAGGGCGAATGCCATTCGCCCCTACGAATGGTGGTTTAAACGTCAATTTGCGTAAGTCCTGTTAACTTAATTAACTCTGCTGCAACTCATCTAAATCAGCCAAAACTTCTTGACTATGAATAGGCGGTCTTACCCCTAGAAAAATCTCCTGCAACATCCCATCTGGATCGATAATAAAAGTATGTCGCATTGAGAAAAAATTCATCCATGAACCGTAAGCTTTACTAACACTTCCATCCGTATCAGCTAACAATGGAAACTTCAATCCCTCAGAATCACAAAATTCTTCATGAGAGTCTACATCATCTGCACTAACACCTAAAATTTGAGCATTTCTAGAAATATATTTTGGCAAATCTTGTTGGAACCTACGCGCCTCAATAGTACAACCAGAAGTAAAATCTTTAGGATAAAAATAAAGTACTACCCACTTACCCCGATAATCAGATAAAGAAATTTCTCCATCTCCAGTATTTGTGGGTAAAGTAAACTCTGGTGCTGGTTGGTTTAACTCCGGTAATTTGCCTCCTAGTGCCCAAGTATTGGGAATAAAGTTAAACCAAGTTATCAAAGCTAAACAGCTCGCTAAAAATATGCTAATTAGATTCCGACGGGTGGTCATAATTTATGATGAAAACTCTACTTTATATAAGTTTACATAAATTTAGGAACAAATTTTCCCTGTGGAAATTGTTCAAATCTAATATTTTGGATTTTGAGGAAAAATAGCGTTTATCAGAAAAGCCAGAAAATTTATTATATAATAAGCAACTTGTACAAAAACTTGACCCATAAAATCAGAAAAAATGGAAGAAGATTTACCACAAATTTCTAGTCCGGCAACAGTATTAATGGTTATCAACAATCAAATAGTTACTATAGAAGTTGATGGTATAAATGCACCAATAACTGGAGGTAATTTTGTCGATCTAGTAGAACGAAATTTTTATGATGGTGTGAGATTTCATCGCATCGAAAATCAACCACAATTTTCATTAGTTCAAGCAGGAGATCCTTTTAGTCGAAATCCAGATATTCCTTTAGAACTTTTAGGAAGTGGTAATTTTGTCGATCCACTCACAAATGAATTTAGATTTATTCCTTTAGAAATTCGGCCGTTAGGACTTGGGCAAGAAATTATTTACAATCAAATAGTTTCTCCTCCATTACAACTTCCAAATGTAGTAGGTGCAATTGGAATGGCTCGTACAACGGAGTTAAATTCTGCATCTTCTCAATTTTATATTCCCTTGAATGATTTATCAGTATTAGATGGTCGTTTTGCCATATTTGGTAATGTAATAGATGGGTTAGATGTTATAGAAGAACTCGAATTAGGCGATAGTATTACTGCTGCGAGAGTTACTCAAGGAATAGTTCCTAGTCGAGTTTCACAAGTTATTACTGATACTTCTCTGCTCAATAATTTTATTAATATTGTTAATCGTGCAAATATTCCATTACCTATTGATTTCTTTCAAGTTTTAACAGAAGGAGACGATATTTTTCCCATTTCTACAGAATTATCTCAAGAAGTATTTGGTGTATTGGGATTAGAAGGAAATGATGAAATTACAGGTTCAATACTTAATGATGTAATTAATGGTAATCAAGGAGATGATAGTTTAGATGGTGGAGATAGTTCTGATTATCTTCGGGGTGGAAAAGGGTTTGATTTATTATCTGGTGATGCCGATAGTGATATTCTCAATGGCAACTTAGATAATGATACTTTATTTGGTGGTACAGGAGATGATTTTTTACGCGGTGGTAAAGATAGCGATTTATTAACTGGTGGGGAAGGAGATGATATTTTAATTGGTGATGCTGGTACGGATAATTTATTAGGTGAAGCAGGTGCAGATACTTTTATTTTGACCTTAATAGAAAATGAAGAAGATAATGCAGATACAATAGAGGATTTTAATTTTTCGGAAGGGGATAGAATAGGTATTTCGGTGCAAATATCTTCTCTATCTTTTACTCAAGTAGAAAATGATACAGTAATTCAATTAGAAGGTGAAACAGAGGAAAATAATATAATTCTTGGTACGGTAAATAATTCCACAGCAGAAGAAGTTACAAGTGCTAGTTTTTTTGTTGATTTGACTACTATTTCTGTTCCTGATGCACTGCCTTTTGGAGATGCAGCTTTGAGAATTGGATAATTTCAACAATTAATAATTAATAATTAATAATTAATAATTGCCTCACATTGAAAACGGATAGGATTGACTAATTATGAAAATTTTTTCTTGTTTCTCCATTCATGGAGAAAAAAGCGGTCGAGGGATGGATTGGTTCCTAACCATATCCAATCGACCAAGAGAAGAAAAAAATTCCTTTTAACCCAATCCTCTTCTTTTCAAGGAGAGGTAATTCTAAATTCTAAATTCTAAATTCTAAATTCTTGAAAATCAATTTAGGATTGCTATATATCGATTTCTTAGACTTTGCTATGCAAGAGTGCAAAAAATTAGGGAGCGATTGACAATAATTAAAAGAAGTTTATCCTCTTTGAAATAATCTTCTTCCTGTATTTAAGAAGTTTTGTAGTCAGCAAAATTGAGAATAGAATATAATGAAATGGCAAATTTCGGACAACTCAAGAAACTAAGGAACTAATTAACCAATGGACGAAACAAAAAGTACCGAAGAATATTTAGAAGAACTAGAACTACCCGATCTAGAAGGCCAAGAAGTCACAGTAGAAATGGTGGTACAGAGGGTCTCCCAGGAAGAAGAGGAAAATGAGGAAAATGAGGAAAATGAGGAAAATGAGAATGAAGAAGAACCTGGTGAGAGAGAAAAAATTACTGTTACACTCAACTCTGCTGGTGCTCCAGTAACAGCAGCTAACTTTGTCGATCTGGTAGAGCAAAATTTCTATGATGCTCTGGCATTCCATCGGTTTGTAGATGGTTTTGTAGTTCAAGGTGGCGACCCCCAAGGCAGAGATCCAGATTTTTTGATTGAAGATTTAGGTTCAGGGAAATTTATTAACCCTGCAACAGAGGCACCACGGGAAATACCTTTGGAAATTCAAGTTGCAGAAACAGGAGAAATTGTCTATAACGAGGTAGTTGCCGATCCAGTAGAGCTATCCCATGAAACAGGGGTAATAGCTATGGCCCGCTCTCAAGCACTAGATACAGCTTCTTCACAATTTTACTTCACCTTAGATAATGTTGCCGATCAACTGGATGGCGGTTATTCCGTATTTGGTGAAGTTACTGATGGTTTTGATTTTGTCCAAGACCTGAGAGAGGGCGATCGCATTCTTGTTGCTAGGGTAGTTGACGGAGATATATCTAGCAGAACTTCAGAGATAGCTACTGACTCAGATTTACTCAATGATTGGGTTAATGCGGACAATGAAGTGAAGGTATCTTATGTTCTTTCTATGGATGAAGATACTGAAAATGAAAATGATGATAGCAATGCTAATACTGCCCAGGATGATACTATTGAGGCATCTATACTAGATGATACTATCCTTGCCAGTCAAATTGCGCAAACTATTGATGAAGAAGTTGAAGGAGAAGCAGAAGAAGAAGGGGAAGAAGAAGCAGAAGAAAATTCAGACAGTGAAGATGATGATGAGGGTGATGATGAAATAGCTAGCGCTGTTGATGAAGATGAAGACTCAGAAGAAGCAACTGAGGTAGCTGAAAATGATGACAGTGAGAGCGTGCTGGATATAGATGTTGTTGATTCTTCCTTCACAACCAGGATTGGAACAGAGAGTGATGATGTTATTGATGCTCTAGAAATAAGCGATGCTGAACCTGATTCATCTTTCGCAATTATGGGTTTGGCAGGTGACGATGAAATATCTGGTGGTAATGGTACAGATATCCTGAGTGGAAATGAAGGTAATGATATAGTTAGTGGTCGTGACGGTCAAGACTTTCTGCGAGGTGGAAAAGGTGATGATGAATTAATCGGTGGCAAAGGAGGCGATATTCTAATTGGCGATCATGGTATTGATATCCTGACTGGTGGTTTGGGTGCAGATAGTTTTATTCTGCGAGCTAATATTATTGATAGCATAGAAGAAATAGACCAAGCTGACATGATTACTGATTTTAATGTCGCAGAGGGCGATCGAATTGTCGTGGTTGCTAATTTCACTCCTTCTGAAGCGCTAGATTATGAATTATTCGATGATGACACAGTAATTAGACTGTCCGACAGTGGATTTATATTAGGAGTAATTTCAGATACTTCCATAGAAGATGTTGAAAATAACATTGTTGCAGTAAATCCTGATGATTATGCTCTCCGTCTTGGTTAAAAGATGTTCAAGAATTTAGAATGCGCGAATGCGCGAATTACCTCTCCTTTAAAAGAAGAGGGTTGACTCAAAGGAAAATTTTTCTTTTTATCCTCTTAAAAGAGGAGGCTTTAAACCACAATTTTTCGGTAAGATTAAAAGAGTTATTTAGTTCGCTAGACAATTTTTACATATTATGATTATGTTTAAAGTTGTACTAGCGAATTTTATATTATATTGATTTTGGATAAAATTTCTTTTTTATAGCATCAGGAAGAAGTTTGATTATTTATATTCTGTTGTTTGAGCTGTTTCATAAGTTAAATACAGTAATGGCAACTACTATAGCAAGGAACGAGTTGATTAGGACGTAGACTGATGATGAACCTTACCCAGGGAAATACTTTTCCCAATGTTGCCTGTTCCCTACTATATATGCCAAGTCTAGTAGATCGAACAAATTGATAATTTTTCTCTGTCCTGATGTTTTCTACTTTCATAGGTTCAAAAAAATGTAATTTAAATTCAATCAAAATAACAAGATATGATGAATTTTTTAGCCACTATTACCTTAGTCATTTATTTAATTTATTTTAGTTTATCCGCACCAGTTATAGCAGCTAATTCTGAAGATATTAATCATCTTTTACAAGATAATTGGTGCGTATCATTTTTATGGAAACAGTGCGATTTAAGTGAGATAGATTTACATGAAACTAATTTAAGCAATGCAAATCTTTCGGGAGCTAATTTAACTGGTGTAAATTTTCAGGGTGCAGATTTGAATGGTGCTAACTTTTCGGGAGCTGATTTAACAGGAGCTAATTTAACAGGAGCTAATTTATATAGAGCAGATATTAATAGAGCTAATTTAACAAATTCAAACTTAAGTAACACTCGTTTGTTGGAAGCTGACCTAACTTTAGCAGATTTAAGTAATGCCAATTTAGTTAATGCTAATTTGTTAGAAGCAAGACTCTGGGGAGCAAATCTACAAAAGGCTAATTTAAGTAATGCTAGTCTCCGTGGTACAAATTTAGAATATGCTAATCTTGCTGATACTAATTTGAATGGAACAGATTTTCATAGTTTCTATTTCCGGGGTTATAAACAAGAAACTAATTTAAGTAATGCTAATTTGGAAGGTGCAATTATTACTGATGTAGATTTAAATGGAGTAATTCTGAAAGGAACAATTATGCCTGATGGTTCAATTAATAATTAGTTAGGGTTTGCTTATGGAAAGTCTTTTTGCTCTTTGTAGGGACCCATCCCTAACCCATCCCAGGAGGGGAAAAAGGCAGTAGGCAGTAGTTAGGACGTAGAATAAATGCGAATTACAGAGTCAGTGGCCAAAACAATAGTAAGAGTGATTTTTCGGCTTTTGCTTCGGTGAAAATGCTCACTTTTTTCACAATAGCTTCTGAAAAGCTCATACTTTTTCCAGACATAAAAAGCCTAAAATCAATATCAGTCAATGCTTTGATATTAGATCGGTAAGCCTTAGTTAAGTAGGAGTCATTTTAGTTATCGGTTGTCATAATTCAGGAGGGAAAAATCTTTTTTTTTGATTGTGCTATTAAGCAAACATTAAGATAAACTTTATTGTGATAAATATTAATTTCTAGGTATTCTCATGTTAATGAGATACAGTATTTTTTACCTTTTATCTATTCCCTGTTCTGGTGTTCCCTAAAATCAACAACTTTTATCTATTTGAGAAATTATATATAACTAATTAGGGATAGGTTTTTTGCTAAACTTACCCCTGGAATAACTTGATTGAACTTGATTTAATTTACCAAGGCTATTTTGTTATATTAACTGGAATACAACCATGATAATTAGAGCAATTTTCCATTCTCCAACCAATATTACCATCTGACTTAACATAAAAAGTATCAGGTTGATAGTCAGGGTTTATTTGATTACTACCAGGATAAGTAGGTTTACTACCCTGAAGAGTATAACCATTAGTATCTGGAACCATATTCATTTGTTGTTCGGCATAAACTTTTCTACCATTAGGTCCAGTGACATTGACAATCATAGTTCCAAAATTTCCATCCATTCTTAAACGTCCCCTGTGTAACCACCCATTTACTCTCCATTGCAAATTCCACACTCCATTCATCCCTTCGTTGATTGGACCTGGACTTACACTTCTTTGCTGTATTGGTTCTGCAAAAGCAACTTTGGTGGGAATTATAGTTGCAAATGATAAAGAAGTAGCGGTTAAAGAAACCAAACTGAGACTAATAATTTTGTTGAGGTTAGTTTGAATATTCATCTAAAGTTCTCTAGGAATTAACTGGTTTATTTATTTCTTTTTGATACTTCTAAGATGAGACAGTAAGTTCCGGGTAAAAATTATAAACACTCCCTAATTGGGTGATTTTTACCTCTTCCTTATGGTTAGGGTGATTCAAAAAAATAAATCAAACTATAGGAATGGTATTGATGAATCTTACTTATATTGACTTTTTTAGTGGTGCAGGTGGTTGGGGTTGTGGATTACAAATGCTGGGATTAAAGCATTTAGGTTCTTATGATATAAATGAATCAGCTTGTCGGACAGCTAGAACTAATTTAGGTAATCAAATATCTTGCCTAGATTTAACTAAATTTAATCCAAATAAAGATTTATTTAATCCTGACTTAATTGTAGGTAGTCCTCCCTGTCAAGGTTTTAGTAATGAGGGCTATAAAAAAGAAAAAGACCCTCGAAATAGTCTAGTTTGGACGTTTTTTAATCTTGTAGAAATGCTTTCTCCTCAAGTGTGGATATTTGAAAATGTACCTGGTTTTAAACGACTATATAATGGTGTTTATTATCAAGCTCTTAAAAGTCGCCTTAATTCAATGTCTTACTACTGGAATTCATTTTTAATTGATGCAAGTCATTATGGAGTTCCACAAAAACGTCAAAGATTTTTTGTGATAGGAGCAAAAGAATTTAAACCGGAAAAACCAAAGGCAACTCATTCAGAATTTGGTGAGGTTTTGGGTACAGAAAAAGCAATTACTATTTGGCAAGCAATATCCGATCTACCTCAAGTAGGAATTGGGGAAAAAGTAGGGATTTTTGATTATGATAAATTGCCTGAATTTGCATATCAAGTTTGGGCGAGAGAAGGCAGGAAAAATGTAGAAAACCACACTACTCAAAATCATAGTCAAAGAGTTTTAGAAAAAATTAGTTCTGTTCCTATGGGAGAAGGAATGAAAGTATTTATAGATAAGTATGAAGAGAATAAAGTAACTTATTGTGGAGGATATAGAAGAGCAAAAAAGGATCTACCTTCTTATACTGCTTATTGGACAAGAGGAATGACTTCTATTCATCCTGAAGAGAATAGATTTTTATCACCTAGAGAATGTGCTCGTATTCAATCTTTTCCCGATCGCTTTATATTTAAGGGTACGACAATTGAGAACTACACACAAGTTTGTAATGCTGTACCACCACTTCTAGCAAAAGCATTTGGTTCTTACATAATTAAGGTTTTAACAGGTGCAGAAATTAATCCTATTCCTGGGCAGTTTTCTAGTAGGGATAATCATCAAAACTTCAGGGAAAAAACTGAAAGAAAAAGTGAGGATAATAATTTTCCAATTCAGTTAAAGTTACCATTTTAAATACTAAATTAGAAATCTCCACCAAATGAGGGAATAGGGAGAATTAATTGATAATTTATGGATAATTTTGATCGGGACTTACACAAATTAACCTTTAAAACGCCATATGTAGGGGTAAATTGCATTCCTACTCACTGGATTAGTGTCCGTGCATAAGTCCTGTTTATTAAAAGAGGGAATAGGAAATACTCATTCATTTTATATCATGTTCGGATAATTACTTATAATAAAATTTTTGTTTGTAGTTGGGCTTTAGCCCTTACAATACTTACTATTGGAGCTAAAGCCTAACTACGAGCCTAATTATAACTGTTCTACCGAACATGATATTAGACAAATATCTTGATGATTTTTTATTCTTGCTTCTTGCTTCTTCCTTCTTGCTTC
>JAXHSW010000020.1:48981-67564 GCA_034190295.1 Cyanobacteriota bacterium
TTCAGTAAAGAGGGAATAGGAAATACTCGTTCATTTTAGACAAATATCTTGATGATTTTTTATTCTTGCTTCTTGCTTCTTCCTTCTTGCTTCTTCAGTAAAGAGGGAATAGGAAATACTCGTTCATTTTAGACAAATATCTTGATGATTTTTTATTCTTGCTTCTTGCTTCTTCCTTCTTGCTTCTTCAGTAAAGAGGGAATAGGAAATACTCATTCATTTTATATCATGTTCGGATAATTACTTATAATAAAATTTTTGTTTGTAGTTGGGCTTTAGCCCTTACAATACTTACTATTGGAGCTAAAGCCTAACTACGAGCCTAATTATAACTGTTCTACCGAACATGATATTAGACAAATATCTTGATAATTTTTCCTTCTTGCTTCTTGCTTCTTCAGTAAAGAGGGAATTAGGAAATACTCATTTATTTCAGACAAATATCTTGATAATTTTTCCTTCTTCCTTCTTGCTTCTTGCTTCTTGCTTCTTCAGTAAAGAGGGAATTAGGAAATACTCATTCATTTCAGACAAATATCTTGATAATTTTTCCTTCTTCCTTCTTGCTTCTTGCTTCTTGCTTCTTCAGTAAAGAGGGAATAGGAAATACTCATTTATTTCAGACAAATATCTTGATGATTTTTTCTTCTTGCTTCTTGCTTCTTGCTTCTTGCTTCTTCAGTAAAGAGGGAATAGGAAATACTCATTCATTTCAGACAAATATCTTGATAATTTTTCCTTCTTGCTTCTTGCTTCTTGCTTCTTGCTTCTTCAGTAAAGAGGGAATAGGAAATACTCATTTATTTCAGACAAATATCTTGATGATTTTTTCTTCTTGCTTCTTGCTTCTTCAGTAAAGAGGGAATAGGAAATACTCATTTATTTTAGACAAATATCTTGATAATTTTTCCTTCTTCCTTCTTGCTTCTTCAGTAAAGAGGGAATAGGAAATACTCATTCATTTCAGACAAATATCTTGATAATTTTTCCTTCTTCCTTCTTCCCTCTTCCTTCTTCCTTTTAAATCAAATTAGGACACTTAAAACTAACCATTCCCAGCCGCACATGAGAACCATCTTTGAGAATAGCTTCTAAGGAAATTTTCATCTCTGGCGCAAATTCAATTACTTCTAATTCTCCCCAAAAACCAGAATGTTGAGCATCAGGATACCCAGGATGAATTTGACCTACATCTGGACGATGTAAATTAGCAGGAACTTCTCGTAAAACTTCACCCGATTTAGTTAAAGAAATTAGTTTGACTGTTACTGGGGGATATTTTTTTCCTACTACCCACCCACCTATACAAATAGAAGTAATATTTTGCTCTACTCCTGGTTTTGGTACATCAATAGAACAACCAACTATTTCTGTATCTTTTTCATACAAAGAAACATCAACTTCTACATTTGTTTTAATCCTTAAACTGAAGTCTTCTTGTTGTCGAGTTAAATGAGGGTTATAACAAGGGTCTTCATCTATTACATATTTCCACCTTTGCTTCATCTTCTGAATTTCTTGTTGGAAACGTAATTGTTTTTCTCCTGTATTTTCTACTCCCCGACTTTTCGATTCATAGTGATACAAAACAGCGTGAGGTACATAAATATTTCGATAATCTTTATCTAGCATTTTTAAACATAAATCTACGTCATTAAATGCTACGGCTAATTCTTCATCAAAACCTCCAATTTCTTCAAAAACTTCTCGCCGACACATTAAACAAGCGGCAGTTACAGCGGAATAATTATTCACAGAAATAATTTGACCATTATATCCACTATCAGTAGGAGAAAAACCACGATGACTATGGTCTGCTACGCTTCGCATTCCTAGTACTACTCCGGCGTGTTGAATTGTATTATCTGGGTATAATAATAAAGCACCTACTGCTCCTATTTTTTCTCTTTGTGCTTGTTCGACCATTGCTTCTAACCAGTCAGGAGTTTTTACTTCTGTGTCATTATTTAAGAATAGTAAATAATCACCTTCTGCTTTTTCGGCGGCAAAGTTATTGAGCTTGGAAAAATTGAAAGGAATATCATATTCATAGCATTTGAAACGTTGTGGTTCTTGATTTTTCCACCCTTCGATAATATCTTTTGTTTTTGATTCGTCGCTGCCATTGTCTATCAATATTACTTCGTAATTTGGGTAAGTTGTTTTGCTAAATATTGACTCTAGACATCTATCTAAAATTTCTCCTAAGTTTCTGGTGGGAATGATAATACTGACTAGCTTTTTCTCTGGAATTTGATAACGAATTTGATAGAAACCGGGATGTTGAGGCAAACTAGAAATTGTTCCTTTTTCTCCTCGTCTTTCTAATGCTTCTGCTAATGCTTTTTTGCCTGTTTCTGCTGAAATTGTCTGATTTATGGCTACTCCATTTTCGGAAATTCTGCTGTGATAAAGTATTTTGGGAATGTGGAATATTTTTTGACTTGTTTCGCTTAACCGCAGAATTAAATCGTATTCATAATTATTTTCATATCCTGCTCGAAAACCGTTCAATTTTTCTAGTAATTCTCGGCGATATAAACATAAATGACCAGTGTACATTCGAGATAAAAATGAGTCTGGACACCAATCTGGTTTAAAGTATGGTTGAGTTAATTTTCCTTCTTTTGTTAATTTATCTTCGTCTGAATAAATCATATCTGCTTGGGGATATCGATTTAGCAATTGCGCCATTTCATAAAGAGCATCTGGTGTTAAGATATCGTCAGAATTTAAGAGGGTGACAAAATCTCCTGTTGTTAATGCTAAGGCAGTATTTAAGTCTGTGGCAATATCTCCACTTTCATCTTTCAAGACTAATTTTATTCTGTTTTCTGTTTCTAGATTTTGCGGAAGTTTATCGGCAATATAACAGATTTCCCAGTTTGGATAAATTTGATTTATAACTGATTCAATTGTCTCTTGGAACTCTGGAGATGCTTTTTTTTCGGGTAAGATAATACTAATTAATGGTTGATATCGAAAGGTGTCTAAATTTTCCGACATCTTCTTGAGTTTTTCTGAACTAGGTAAGTTTGCTTTGAGCCATAATTGATAGGTATCTTCTTTTTCCATGACAGGAGAAGTGGAGGGAGAAATAGCAATATTTGTTTGTTCCTTATTTACTCTATTTACTATTTCCTGTTCCTTTTTCAAAAGAGTGACATTTTCCTGTTCCCTTTTCCCTGTTCCCTCTTCCCTTAAAACCTTTTTTTTAGGCGATATCTTTTCTAATTCTGCCTGAATTTCATGGTCATCTGGATTAATTTGTAAACCTAACTGATAAAAGGCGATCGCTCCATGAGTTTTCCCTTTTTTTACTAATGTATTGCCTAGTTGTAAATAAAGTTTGTGGTCTTCTGGTTTGATTTCTAATGCTTTATGATAAAGCTGTTCATTTTCCGGGTTATTTTCTATGGCTTTTTCGTACCATTTTATGGCTTCATCTAAATCTAATTGAGCGCGTTTTTTCAGTGCATCTCCTAATTTTTGATAAGCTTCTGGTAGGTCTGCTTTTAATTCTATGGCGCGACGATATGGGTCTATTGCTTCTTGCCAATTTCCGGTTGACCACAAAGATTTTCCTAAGTTAATATGAGACCAAGTAAACTCAGGATTTAATTCTATTGCTTTACGATAAGGTTCAATAGCTTCTGACCATTTTTCTAGTTTTAATAGACAGTCTCCTAAGTTATTATGAGACCAAGAAAAGTCAGGATTTAATTCTATTGCTTTGCGATATGCTTCAACAGCTTCTGACCATTTTTCTAAATTCTTGAAAGCTTCTCCTAAGCTATTGTGATACCAAGAATTATCTGATTTTATTTCACTTGCTTTTTTATATACTTTGGCAGCTTCTGACCATTTTTCCTGCTGTGAGAAAATTTCTCCTAGTTTTCCATAAGGAATATCAAATTCTGGATAATTTTCCGTTGCTTTACTATAAGCTTTAACTGCCTCTTCTACTTTTCCTTGTTCTTGGAAATCTTCTCCATATTTATAATAAATTTCTCCGATTTTTTGCTTGATTTCTGTATTATTTGGTTCTAGCTGTTTGGCTTTTTGATAATTTTGTAAAGCTGACTCTAACTGTCCCTGGTTTAATAAACCATCTCCTAATTTTTGATAAGCTTCTATATTATTTGGATTTGCAGATATGACTCTTTGATAACAAGCAACTGCTTCTTCCCACTGCTCGTTTTGAATTAAAATTTCTCCTAATTTATAACTAGCTTCTACTAATTGTGGCTTTAATTGAATTGCTCCTTGATAACAAGCGATCGCCTGTTCTAATTGACCATTTTCATTCAGAGTATTTCCGGTAAATAAAAATTCTTCTGCTGTAGCTTTTCCTGGTTCTAGTCTTAATACTTGAAATAAACATTCTGCTGCTGCTGCTGACTGATTAAGTTGAGTATAAATTTTGGCTAAATTACGATATGCTCCGGCAAATTCTGGTTTAATTGCAATTGCTCTACGATAATATTGTATTGCTTGTTCCCACTGTTGTTGTTGAGCAAATATAGTTCCTAAATTTGCATGAACTTCTACAAAATCTGGTTTAATTTCTAATGCTTTTTTGTACCAATCTAATGCTGCTGGTAATTTTCCCATAGCTTGTAAAGAATTACCGATTATTTTATAAGCTTTGGGTTCTGGTTTGATTGAAATAATTTTCTGACTTACAGTAATTGCTTGTTGCCATTTTTTCTGATTCACATAAGTCTCTGCCACCATCATATAAGTTTCTATATCTTCGGTATTAATGGCAGGAATAGTTGGTTGAGGTGGAATATTTTTTGTCTGTTCTGCCGCAGCTAGAGTATCATTAGCATTTTCTTGATTATTATTTAAACTGCCTACTAAAGTATCTTGGGCTTCTAATTCTTGACTAGAAACTAAATTATATTCATTAGCTCTAATATCTGTTGAAGTTTCTACTTTTGTCTTGGTATTAGTTGCTCTAAGTTCGATAGCTTTACGCAAACAAACTGTTGCTTCATCTAAATTTCCTTGCTGTTTTAAAGCTTCTCCTAAATTTTGATAAGCTTCTGCTGAATTAGTATTTAATTTAATGGCAATTCGGTAACAAGATATTGCCTCATTTAAACTACCCTGTTGCTGTAATTTTTTACCTAAGTTAAGAATTTCTTCTAGGGTGGCTTTTTCAGGTTCTAGAGAAAATGCTTTATATTGACAATATGTAGCAGATTTTTCGTTACCCAAACATAACCATACTTTAGTCATATTCCGATAAACTCCGGCAAAATCTGGCTTGAGATTTACAGCTTTTTGATAATAGGATATTGCCTCTTGCCATTTTTGCTGCATGGCGTATAAACTGCCGAGATTAGCATATACTTCCGGCCAATCTGATTTAATTTCTAATGCTTTTTTATAGTAAATTTCGGCAGTTTCTAATTTTCCTTGTGCTTGCCACGCATTACCTAAAGTTTTGTAAGCTGGAGCATAATTTTCTTCTATTTTTATAGCTAATTCACAAGAAGCGATCGCCTCATCAAATTTTTTTTCGGCTACATAAGTTTCTGCTTTTTGGTGGAATTTTTCTGCTGCACTTTCTGGAGGATTTGTTGATGTCATTGTCTCTCTTTTGTTTCCTATGATTAATTCAGATTTTACTGTCTAATTTGAGATGGCTTTGAGATGGCGAATCGCAAAATCATCTCTGTACAAAATATCAAATGAACAATATAGCGATCGGGAATAAATTATGAGAATTTCACTTTTATTTGTTCTCTCAAATTATAGAGTATCTCACAACTCAAATTATCTGGCTATATTTCATTAATGGATAATGGATAATGGATAATGGATAATGGATAATTACCTCTGGTTAAAACCGTTACGGAATTGAATATAAGGAATATTCTCTTTTCTCTTGGTCGATTGGATATGGTTAGGAAACCCATCCATCCCTCGACCGCTTTTTTCCCTTAAAAGGGGAGACTTTAAACCAGAATTATTGTAAGCATTCAGCAGTCAGCATTCAGCGGTCAGCTATTGCTTTTATCACTCACTAAAAGCTCTATTAATTGAGCTATAAAAATTTTACTATAAAAGTCAACTCTAAAGTCTATATTCACTTAAAACCTATCCTTAAACATAGGATTTTATTGCTGATAGCTGACAGCTAATAGCTGAATGCTTACGAATTATTTAATAATTAATAATTCGGTAAGCATTTCCTAGGTCATGCTGCGCAAACAGCTATCAGCTATTAACTTAATTACCCTTGAAGGAGGAATCATAGTTGAAAGATTTAACAGAATTAAAAGTATAAAACAAATTCGCTACTTGCTCGCGACTTAATATTACTTAAATCCTCAAACTATTAATTCCTGAAAGCTGAATTTTTACTTATTTTTCATTTTCTTTCTTCCCTTTTTTTAGAAAGCTTAAAACTCAGATAAAGCAATATTTTTAGAGTGCATCTCAATCCATGAATAAAGCCAAAAATTTATCGCTTTTAGCCAACAGGCAACAGCTCCGGAAAGCAACAGGGAATATATAGGAAAAAAGTATTTTTGCACATAAGAGATGCACCATATTTTTAATTTTCTCTCTTCCTTTTTTTTAGAAAGTTTAAAACTCAGACAAAGTAATATTTTTCCTTTTGCCTCCCCCCTTTTAAAGCTATCTTTTACCCATAAGTCTTGAAACCCTTGTGGGGAGCAGGGGAGCAGGGAGCAGGGGAGAAAGGAGAAAGAATCATAGTAGCTAAATAAAACTACTGAAGTTGTCTAAAAAAAGTCTATGGAAAAATACATTTTTTCTCCCGAAAAAGCCTAACCAAGACTCATCCATGACTTGTCTATTTTGTCAAGGTTTATGTTAATAAAGATGTGGTTCAACAATTAATTATTAATTATTAATTATTAATTATTATATTACCTCTTCTTTTCAAGGAGAGGATTGATTCAAAGAAAAAATTTTCTCTTTTAAAGGAGAAGCTTTAAACCACAATTTATCGGTAATGGATAGCTTTCAACCTACATTCCGCACGACAAAATATCGTATTAAAATATAAGTCATGCATCGAGTGCTAATTGGCGAGGTTTCCTTTCCTCCGGAAATGCTACGCAAACAGAATGTAAGACGCACTTCATTACAGTCAAAAGTCAAAAGTTAGAAGAAAATTATACTGGTCAATAGAAGTCAACGATTCAGCAAGTATTTATGCTTAATATTTAACTGAAAATTTGACTCCCGATCGAGGTCATTTCAGTTATCAGTTAGCCTCCTCCGGAGGAACTGCGTTAACAGTTATCAGTACCGACCACTAAAGCTTGCAGCTTACGAAAATACGCTTACTGAATATTTTTTCATCCCCTTAAAAGGGGAGACGCGTGGACCTCATTTTTTGGTAAATGAAGATAATTTATATAGTATAAATACCTCAGCAAGCTACGGATTTTATACTCATTTCCATAAGAAAAATTGAAGTGCGGAATGTGGGTTTCAAAGGAGGGTAGGAGGGATACCTTTTGCCTTCTTCCTTCTTCCTTCTTCTTCCTTCTTCCTTCTTCCTTCTTCTTAAATAATACCTACAGCTTTAAGCATTAAATTTAATGACCCTAAATTCACAAAAATATCTTCTACTAAAGAACTTTCATACATTATATTTCTAATTGGATAACAACTAAATGCTTCACCCATTAGATAGTAATGCTCTAGTCCTAATAATTGACTAATCTGCCAATAATAGTATCTCAGATAGTGGGGTGAAAAAATTTCAATAATTTTTGTCCCTGGATTACAGAATACTATATTTGTTAAACCACTTCCATGAGGAGCTACTATAATCTTGGCATTGGCAAAAGTGGCAATCTGATTTTCTAGGGACATTGACTCTGGAGTAATATAGGTAAAACCAAATTGCGATAATATCTCTACTACCTCTGCTTCGTTCATTATTCGTCGATATCTAGCATTCGCTCTACCTATATATATTCTTTCTGAAAAATTCGACTTACTATTACTATTACCTAGACCTTTGAGAAATTCTTCTCTCAAAAATTTTAATCCCCACGGTTGTAACCATCCTAAATAACTAGAATACGAAGGTACCACCAACTCTTCTGCTTGAATATGAGGATAGCGATCGCTTGCCAATATTTTCTCTTCGGGAATGCCAAGAATTTTTAAGGTCTCCTGCTGAAAAGGTTGCCGATAATTATTAACCAAAAACCAATCTATCTCTTCTAAATTTATCCCCTGACGTAATATCTCTATTCTGGGCAACAAATCTACCATCCAATGAAAATACACATTTCCCGACAGTACCGATAATACTGCTACTTTACCATGAATTTTCTCTAGAGACGGAAGCTCTTCTAAACCAAATATTCGATGTTTACTTGGGTCATGGTTCGTACATCCGGGTAACGGGGATGGATACTCCCTAGAAATATCTGCAAGTAAGTAATTATCTGGAGTCATAATCGCGATCGCGTAACATAGTCTCCAGTAATTTTTCTTAGGCATCATCCAAGCTCTTCCCTCTGGTACTATTGTTACAAAATTGGGAGTCTGAGAAATTTTCTGAAAGTGAGAAAAATCGGAATAATTACTATTTTTTGAGTCTTCTGTCAAGGAGGGTATATCCCCTTTTTCTGGTTGCTTGAGGAAAGAGCTTTTTTTGCCTAAACTCTTACTCAAAAAATCCGTATCTTGGCTAAACCCACTCCTACCATTCAGACTATAAACTGCTGGAGCAAGGTATTTAGGTTCAAAATACTGATAAATTTCCCATAAACATTTGCCACAATTTAATCCAAGACATTCTTGATTTTTCTGCTGATTTTTAGAGCTTAAATCCTGAATTGAAAGTTTAGTAATTTTCTCTATATCTTCTGCGGTGGATTTTTCTAATTTTACTTCTATATATCTTGGTAGGTCGTTCTTACTATCCAACCCATCTATCCAATCTTTTGTAGATAAATGTAATCCTTCTAATTGTCGATAAAACTGAAAATTATTGCTAAATATCCGCGACTCTAATATTGCTTTTTCAGATAAAACTTTACCATAACAATCTATCGCTTGCTCCCATCGTTGTTGCTTTTCCAGAACCTTTCCCAAATCAAAATAAATACTTATCGTTTCAGCCACTCTATTTTCACTTAACAATATTTGGATAGCTATCCGATAACTAATAATCGCTGAACTTAACCGTTTTTGCTTAACCAGACAATTCCCTAATAAACAATAAACATCTGGTAAACCTGCCTTAACTTGTAAAGCCTTTTCATACATTGTCTCTGCAGTAGCATAAGACTCATTTTCCATCAATACATTGCCAAAATGAACATAATATTCCAGCAAATATTCAGATATTTTCTCATACTGCTGCTGAAAACTTTCCGAATAACCATCTAATTTTTTCAGCTCCTTAATAAAATTCCAACCAGCTACCTTTGTCAAATACAATTCATCAGAAACTATCTCCTCCGCACTCTCCAACTTCCCCTCCCATAACTGACAAAAACCATCCACAAATTTATCATTAATAATCCCCTTTTTTAAATAAACAAAAGCAGCCTTAAACTTGCCTATAGCCATCAAAGAAAAAGCACAATCGCTATAAACTAATACATTATCCTCTTCTGACTTTAGTCGAATAACCTCTTCAAAACATTTTACCGCCCACTCATGCTCCCCAATAACCTGTAATACCTTACCCAAATTATAATGCGCCTTAATAAAAGTAGGATTTAACTCTATAGCACGACCATAAACAGCGATCGCTCGTGCCGGATTTTCTCTTGATAAAACATGACCAATATTATTATATAAATCTGCTGAATTTGGATTTAAACCTAACCCCTGCTGATAAACCTCAATAGCTTCTGACCTTCGATTCATATCAGCTAAAACACCACCCAAATTATTATATGCTTCTATAGAATTAGGTTTGAGTGTAATAATTTTTCTATAAATATCAACTGCAGCTTGATAATTTATTTGCAACTCAAAAATAACACCTAAACTCAAATAAGCCTTAATATAATTCGGCTTCAGAATAATAGCTATTTCATAACATTCAATAGCAGCATCTAAATAACCAAATTGATACTTTATATCACCCAGATTATAATAAACTTCCGGCCATTTCAGCCCTAAATTAATTCCTTGTTGATATTGACTTGCCGCTTCAATCAACCAATTTTTCTGACTATATAATTGACCAAGATAAGCATGAACTTCCGCAAACTCAGGCTTAATTTCTAAAGCTTTTGTATAAGCATACATAGCTGCCTGAAAATTGCCTTGAACTTGATAAATTTCTCCTAATATTTTGTAGGCATCCTCAGAATTTGATTGTAATTCTAAAACCTCTTGACAGGTTGCTATAGCTTGACTTAATTTACCTTCACTCAAGTAGAATTTTGCTAATCTGAGATATTCTTCTATTCCCATCCTTAGCTAACTAATAATTAATCATTGAATATTTAGCTTTTTATTTGTAAGCATTTCCTGCGGAATACTTACTTTTATTTCAAATTTAAAGGTTATAGCAGTTGAAAGAAAGGTTCAACAATTAATAATTAATAATTAACAATTACCTCTCCTTGAAAACGGATAGGATTGACGCTTAAGAAAAATTTTTTCTTTTTTCTCTCAGGACTTACACAAATTCACCTTTTAAACGCCATATGTAGGGGTAAATTGCATTCCTACTCACTGGATTTAGTGTCCGCGCGTAAGTCCTGTCTCTTTTAAAGGAGAAGCTTTAAACCTTAATTATTCGGCAAGGACATATCAAAAGCTGAAAACGAAAGACTTCGCCAGATTTTTCCTTCTGCTATATATAGAAAAGTACATTTTTTTGAGAACTGTAGACAAGATTCTTACTCCCCACACTTCCCACACCTCCCACACTTCCCACACCCCCTCCACTACCCAAATATGCAACGCATTAAAAATTTATCCCCCCTAAAATTAGGTTAGGAGGGACTCAGAATCTTCATTCTTAGGGTGATACCAATATGTTAAACCGCATCTATAATATTAACCAGACTTAGAAGATTTCAAAGTCAGTATTTTGTAATGGGTTATCCGCATCATATACAGTATTATCAACCCGAGCAATTTGATTTTCATCACCAATAGTTGCTGATGGGTTATAGTAAACTAAACCACTACCAGGGTCATATATAATTGCTGCAGAGGTTGCTCCATCAACTGCAGGGTTGAAATTCTCAATCACTGCAAACTGGTCTGCTGCCACTGGGTCGCCATTTGGTGTACCTGTTAAAGCACTAAAGGTGGCATCTGCTGGCAGTGGGAAGTTAGCAGCAAGAACTATCTTATCTCCTTCACCTCTATTAAAGTCTGTTAGAGTGTCAACTCCATAACTACCATTTGCACTATAGTATAAGAAGAAATCATCAGCTCCAGCGCCACCTGTTAAAGCATCATTCCCTCTTTCTCCTGTTAAGAAGTCATCACCAGCACCACCATCAAGATTATCGTCACCTTTACCTCCTTGAATAGTATCACCACCTATACCACCGCTTAGGGTATCATTGCCCAAATTACCTATTACTAGGTCTTCTCCTGCACCACCGCTTACTACATCGTCTCCGCGATCGCCAAAGAGAACGTCTCCTCCTTCACCACCTTCTACAGTATCATCATCTCTTCCACCTCTGACGCAATCATCTCCTGCACCTCCAAGTATGGAGTCAGCTCCTCGGTTACCTTGGACGGAGTCGCTACCAGTACCACCTGTTACAGTATCAGAACCTCCACCTAATGCAACTACATCATTACCACCACCTGCTGCCACGAAGTCATCACCTGACAAGGGTGAAATATTGTCAGATCCACTTGTTCCCGCTAGACGGTCTGCTCCAGGAGCTCCGACTCGGATACGTCCCCCATCAGTGGCATCTGGGTTAGTTACATCTACTGATGGTGTGGTTGGGTTTGATATTTGTGTCACTTGCTTACCTCGTTTTTTAGAATTTACTATTGCTGATTTATCTGTGATTTGCTCAAAGAGCTAATTTTTAGATTCTGTATAGATGGCCTTTTCGTTCTTTTATATCTTCGTTTATAGGGAAAAATTCACCCTTGTGAACCTAGACATTACAAGAATAATGATTGTTCCCCGATACTATTTTGCGAGCCATTTACTAACAATACACAGCAAGTGAGACCTGCTGAGGGGGTATCTCCCAATGTCTACAAAAAAACCTGTAGAAACTTTTAAACACTTACTGAATAATTAATAATTAATAATTAATAATTAAATAATTCTGATTTAAAGCCGACCCTTTTTAGGGGAAAAAAAAGAGAATATTCCTTATATTCAATTCCGTAACGGTTTTAACCAGAGGTAATTATCCATTATCCATTATCCATTAATGAAGTCGCCTTAATTTTCGGCTGTGGCATAAGTTTTAATTACGCGAGCCATACTAGGGCAGGATGGCGGAAATAACTGACCAGTTAAAAAATACTAAAAGCCTTACCAATCAATACTTTTGATTTTTGACTTTTGATTTTTGACTTTTGACTTCCGCGTAGCGGCACTAGGGGTGACAGATCGGGATAGCGGTTACATAGTGGTCTAGTGAGCGCACCACAAACTTCTGTGTTTGTCAGAATTTAGCATAATCCATACAATTAGATATACAATTAGACCAGTATAACTATATCAATATATATTAACTATTGTTAGTTCATTTTAATAAATCAACAATAGTTAATTAACCTCAAAAATTTTAACATAGTATGAGCTATTGTCAATTGTTAAATTTACTTATCAAAAATGTGTAAGCATTCAGCTGTCAGCTATCAGCCATCAGCTATTGCTTTTAGTTTTAGATAAAAGCTTTACTAATTGAGTCAGATTTAAATCTGACTACCAAAACTGGGTTGAAAATCTATATTCATTAAAACACCCTGATGAGAGCTGTTTGCGCAGCAGTCCGCACCGAAAAGCTGACAGCTAATAGCTGTTTGCTCTAAGATTAAGTGATGGACTTTTAACCCATACTTTTAATTCTATAAAGCTGACTGCTGAATGCTTACAAAAATGTTGAAAGAAGACTCCCGTTATAATAATATAATCGCGCTGATTGAACGGCGATTCGGTATTTCAAAGTGGTAAGTTAATTGAGGGGTTGCAAATTAAGGAAGCATCTGTTATGGTTATTAATAGCCGTGGGGCACAAGGTTAAAGAACAAAGCTTGTGGAGATGGTAGTAGCGGGGGTACAATTCAACTTGTTTGATTTGTTATCTAGCTTACGAATCAGGGTTGGCGTAGCTTTGCGTTAGCACTCGCAAGAATCTTCCGTTATAATCTTTGATTTAACGGTGAGATTGTCAAAGTAAATAATCATAATTACCGAAAAATTGGGTTTAAAGCCTCGCCTTTGAAGGAGACTTTTTATTTGATTTGCAAGTGAATTGAATATATGCTACAGTGTTATTAGTTACCGGGGCACTCGGAAACTCTAAATGGACGTGGAGGGAAGCGTTAGACTACCGTCAAGGAAGCAGCACCCTGTGTTAGCGCAGCTATGCGGAGCGCAAAGTGTCAACCCGCCGAGGAGCTACGGCTTAGTAAGAATCCCCGCGCCTTTAGGCTGGAGAGGATGTCAATGGAGAGGTGGCTGAGTGGTCGAAAGCGGCTCACTGCTAATGAGTTGTACGGGAGAACCCCGTACCGAGGGTTCGAATCCCTCCTTCTCCGTTATCAGGAAAGGCATTCAAGAATTAAGAATTAAGAATTGAGAATTATCTCTCCTTTAAAAGAAGAGGATTGACTCAAAGGAAAAACTTTCACAATTTTTCGGTAAACAGAAGGCAGAAGAGAATTTTTCTTCCTCTATTATATATCTATATATATAGTGACGGGTTTAATACTCCACCATCTACACAGTGCTTAAAATTATTTGTGGTTTGTAGATACGGAGTCCCTTGTCGAAGACTATCCATAAACAATTATCCTTTTTGCCTTCTGCCTTCTTTAATCTAATTTTTTCATTGCCTCTACAAACCTTTGGGAAATATAAGGCATTATCCTTTCATTCTTACTAAGATTCTTGCCCTCTGTAAATACAACTAAAAGATATGGCTTAATATTTGGTAACTCAATATAAGCAAAATTATGACGCACCTGGGAATCTGAGATTCCCTTGCACCATAAATTAGCATTTTCAGGTAGACCATCATCCAAAAATCCTATAGCTCGTTCCTTACCTCTATCTCTTAAATAATCTTGGCCAGAATTTTTATTTAACAAGTTCATCATTTTCTGTGAAGCTACAGGAGATACTGCAACCCCAGCGACAATACTATGTAGCAAACGAGCTGTGCTATGAGTAGTCAGTATATTCCGATTTTCCATCAATAGTCCTTGAAACATCCTTTCTCGACCATAAGGACCATCGCACCATGTTTTTTGATTAACATTAATAGAATTTAACTCTGGCCACTTCAGAGATTGAAAATAACGATTGACAAAGTTACGTTGATATTTCCAGGTTTGAAAAGGTCCTGATGAGATTTCAGGTCCACTGGTAGTTCCAGTTAAAACATCTACAACTAGACCAGTAGCATCGTTACTAGAATAAACGACCATATCTCGAATTGCTCTTTCTAACTCTGCTGAAGTTTTGACCATTCCTTTCTCTAACCACTCATAGATAGCTATAAGATAGAATAAATGGACCATTCCACCAGCATACATCCGTTCATCGCCGCGATCGCTCCAACCACGCACCTGCTGTTGCCAAAACTCTGTAGGGTTCTTAATATTTCCTACCCTTGGTAAATCGTAGACTAACCAAGTTATAGCAATTTGCTCATTAGTTAATTCTGAAAACTCTAGTTCGATCGCCTCTATAATGTCTTTACCCAGGATATTTAACTGTTCATCTCGTTCAAAAAAAGTCATACAGAAATTAAGGAGGTACATAAGGAGAATTAGGTCATTTAAGTTATCAGTTATCAGTTAAAGGTATAAGTCAGAAGTCATAAACTAAGAAGATTGGACTGTACCTCATAGCAAAGGAAACCGCTGTATTTAATAATATACGGAATGAGTGCAAAATTATCCGTTAATTATTCCATAGTTATAGAAAATCAAAGCTATCTTTAAGTAAACATTTAGGTCCGAATGCGGAGCTAACAGCTATTAGCTGTAAGCTATCGGGGGTTTTAATAAATATTGCTCTACCGATCTAATATCAAAGCATTGACTGATATTGGTTGTAGCATTTTTTTGTCTAAAAAAGTGTCAGCTTTTCGGTGGAATAAAGTTCAAAAAGCTAGTATTTTGGGACGATTATGGCAGAAAAATCACGATCGACAATTTTTCCGACTACCTCCTCTATAATTAATTCCCATTTCTCCTGACTCGGTCCTCCACGGTCGGGGTTAGGGGTGGGTAGACTCCTCCCCTACCAAAAAACTTTCCATAAGCAAACCCTAAATATAGACTGTTTCAGCCAGCTTTTATAGTAAGTATAAATTCTGACTCAATTAGTAAAGTTTTTATCTAAAAATAAAAGCAATAATTGATAGCTGGAGCGCTAAAAATTCGAGGGTTCGGCGTCCCCCACCCTTAGGGTGAAAAAATTAGTGGTGCGCCTTTTATGGTGGATTAAAACCCCCATTATACACGCAACTAGAAGCTGATAGCTGACCGCTGAGGTGCTGACTGCTATTTCAATAATAGAGACCTCCAATAATAAAAAATAAAATCAATTATCCCACTCTTATTCATCAATTTTTTCCTTCTACTTCCTACTCCCTAATCCCTCAGTGATTCTGATAACTAAGGTGATAATTTATATCTAAAATAACTTCATAAATTATTCAAGGCAAATATAGTGTTCGACCACCAATTATCTAATGTTATTGAGTATCAGTGCCAAGATAATATCAATATCTATGATTCTTCTGAATGCAATATTTTGGCAACTCAAGCCGCTATTGGGCGAAATTTACAAGTTATCCAGTTACAGGAAAAATTCGACAGTGCAATTTTGGTCAAGTTACAAGAAGATGACTATCAAGGGTGGTTAAAATATACAGATATTGATAAGATTCAACCAGCAAAAACTCCTTTTCAACCTCACATTTTTGGTGAGACTGAAATTAGAGAGAAATTACCAGAAATAATTGCTTTTACTTATAAAGCTATGAGCATTCCTAACTATTATCTCTGGGGAGGTACAGTAGGGCCTAATTATGATTGTTCTGGCCTTATTCAAGCTGCTTTTATTTCTGTTGGTATTTGGTTGCCTAGAGATGCTCATCAACAAGAAGCTTTTTGTCAGAAGATTTCTGTTGACAAATATCAATTAAATAATCGACTCATAGTCGGAGACTTGGTGTTTTTTGGCACTGGTGAAAAGGCAGATCATGTAGGGTTATATTTGGGAGAAGGAGGTTATATTCATAGTTCTGGAAAAAGTCAGGGTCGTAATGGCATTGGCATTGATGTATTGTCTGAAGTGGGGGATGAAGTTAGTCAAAGATACTATCAACAATTTCGGAGTGCAACAAGAGTGGTGAGAAGTTATCAACCGAGCAAATTTTGTGGTTTATGAAAAAAGTTTTCTCGTACCTAAAACCTTATCTGCGCTGGATTATTTTGGGGGGAACTTTATTTTTTCTAGCTACAGCTCTCAAAGATAATTGGCTAGAAGTTTGGGAAATTAGGATTAGCAATTCTGGGTTGGCAAGTCTTGCAGTCGCTTTTTTTGTGACTATTATGGCTCACATTTGGTCGGGATGGGTATGGTTTTGGATTATTCAAGAATTTAATCAAACTGTTAATCTACGATGGGCTATTAGAGTATATCTACTGACAAATATTGCTAAGTATTTACCTGGAAATATTTGGCATTTTTATGGTCGTATTGCTGCAACAAAACAAGTCGGAATAAAAGTTGAAGTGGCAATTTTAAGTGTTTTGATAGAACCGCTTTTAATGGCTGCTGCAGCTTTAGCGATCGCTCTAGTTGCTGCGACTCAAGAAAGTTGGATTTTACAGTTTTTGTGTTTAGTAATTATTCTGAGTGGATTTCACCCAAGAATTTTAAATCCAGTAATTAAATTCTTAGAAAAGGTTAAGTTAAAAACTGTTAAATCTGATTCATATCCACCTCTGGAATTAAAATTAAAAGGTTATCCAATTAAGCCTTTTTTTGGGGAAATTTGTTTTGTTATAATTCGAGGTTCTGGGTTTTTGTTGACTATATTAGCTTTAAGTACTGTTGAATTTAATCAAGTTTTATCAATATATGGTGTTTTTAGTTTGGCATGGCTATTAGGTTTAGTTATACCAGGAGCGCCTGGAGGAATTGGGGTATTTGAAGCTACTACTTTGGCTTTACTGGAGCAAAAATTTTCTCCTGGTATTGTTTTGAGCGCTGTAGCACTCTATCGGTTGATTAGTGTTTTAGCTGAAACTTTTGCTGCTGGTTTTGCTTGGTTGGAAGAAGGAGGAAGGAATAAGGAATAAGGAATAAGGAATAAGGAAGAAGGAATAAGGAAGATTAATTATTGATATTTCCTTCTTTTAGATACTCCATAAGTCAACAGTAGTCATGGAAGTTGCTATACAATTAATTTTGCTGAAATCAATTAAATGTGAAGTCGCACAGAATAAACCTCAGCATTTTTCTGCTTTTAAAAGTTCTAGTTATAGCACTAAGCAGCAACGCTATTGACATTCTCGAAAAGCAGACATTTTCAAAATATCATAATGTTTCAAAATCCTTAATTTTCTGTTTCATCTATTTGTTAATAATTCAGGAAAAAGGATAAATAAAGAAGATTAATTATTGATATTTCCTTCTTTTAGATACTCCATAAGTCAACAGTAGTCATGGAAGTTGCTATAAAATTAATTTTGCTGAAATCAATTAAATGTGAAGTCGCACAGAATAAACCTCAGCATTTTTCTACTTTTAAAAGTTCTAGTTATAGCACTAAGCAGCAACGCTCTTGACATTCTCGAAAAGCAGACATTTTCAAAATATCATAATGTTTCAAAATCCTTAATTCTCTGTCTTATCTATTTGTTGATAATTCAGGAAGAAGGAAGATTAATTATTGATATTTCCTTCTTTTAGATACTCTATAAATCAACAGTAGTCATGGAAGTTGCTATACAATTAATTTTAATTTTGCTGAAATCAATTAAATGTGAAGTCGCACAGAATAAACCTCAGCATTTTTCTACTTTTAAAAGTTCTAGTTATAGCACTAAGCAGCAACGCTCTTGACATTCTCGAAAAGCAGACATTTTCAAAATATCATACTGTTTCAAAATCCTTAATTCTCTGTCTTATCTATTTGTTGATAATTCAGGAAGAAGGAAGATTAATTATTGATATTTCCTGGTTTGAGATACTCTATAAATCAACAGTAGTCATGGAAGTTACTATACAATTAATTTTAATTTTGCTGAAATCAATTAAATGTGAAGTCACACAGAATAAACCTCAGCATTTTTCTACTTTTAAAAGTTCTAGTTATAGCACTAAGCAGCAACGCTCTTGACATTCTCGAAAAGCAGACATTTTCAAAAT